>JBGAVC010000063.1:0-23568 GCA_044228265.1 Pyrinomonadaceae bacterium | reverse complement strand
CTTATAGACGCTCTGCATCGGGAAATGATCGTCGGCATTGAGCGTTGCCGCTTCGCCGGTTTCCAACACGACCGCAGCGACGCCGACCTTTCCCCTCGCAGCTTCGGCGATCTTCGCGATCAGTTTTTCAAGCTCGGGATCGCGCTTTAGCTCTAATTTCGGCAGCGACGTCGCTCTGGGCGGCGGTTCTGGCGTAGGAAACTCGATGTTCGGAACGTCGCCAAATCTGCCGCAGGCAAACGAGAACACGGTCAAGAGCATCAATGCAAGAGTAGTCTTTAGTTTCATTACGGTTCTCGCGACCATCTTATTCAAATACGCCCATCGTGGGCAAGGAGTTTCGCTGGACGCTTTTGCTCCAGGTTTGCTAATATCACCGCCATGAAAACTACCCTCAACCGCGTCGTATCGTTTGTCTTCGTCATAGTTCTCGTTTGGGCCCCCGTTTGGGCAACCTGCGGCGGAGGCGGCGGAGGCGGAGGCGGCGGCATGTCAGGTTCGAGTGGGAGCGGCGGAGGCTCGGACCCGACCGTTTATCACGTCCCGTGGAGGCTGCCCGACCCAAAACGGCCGCCAGTGACGGCCGGGATCATACTTTATTGGTTCCCGGCTACGATGGATGAGCTCAAGAAGTCGAGTTTGCGAGAGTCGCGAGACCTGTCGCTTTATGCGGGCCAGTGCATTTCTATGCAACTCGGCGACTCGACGACGCCTAACGGGGAGCAGCTAATTGGGGGCTCGAAACTTCCGGTCGCGGTGCTTGCCACTCCGGACGGCAAGACCATAGGTAAGCTGGAAAACACCGACGGCAAGCTAAAGGTCGCTGACGTCGAAAAGCTGGTCGGCACCGAGGTCAAAACCCGTAAAACGAACATTGAAACAACGCTCAAAGACGCCCGCGCAAAAGCCGCCTCGGGTGACAAAGAGAACGCGATCAAAGAGTTCCAGTCGGTGGTAGCGGAACGCTGCATGTTCCCTGGACAGGCGAAAGACGCAGCGAAGGAACTCAAGAAACTCGGCGTCGAGAACGTCGGCGAACTACCAACTGGGCCAAATTTTGATCCAAAAGTGTCAGCGAACATCGTCCGCACGATGAAGCGCGGCCTGGTAGCCGAAAACAAGGCCAAATATCCGCTTGCGGACAAATTGTATTCCGAAGCCGTTAAGATGGACCCCGCCGACCCGACGCCGCTCCGTTATCTCGCCGAACTTCATCGACATCACATCGGCGATTGGGAAAAGGCCAAGGTCGAATTTCACCAGATTCTCGATATGCCCGCAGATCCGCTCTCGCGAGCGGTCGCTCTGCACGGCCTCGGCAAGATCACGATCCATGAAGGCGAGTTCAAGAAAGGCCTGCACTTGATGGAAGACTCGGTGGCGACGTACCCGATCGCTCTCGCCTACCGCAATCTCGCCGTTTACTGGAATTCCGAACACGACTTCGCTAAGGGCAACTACTACACCGATCTTGCCCTCGCGATGGACCCCAACGATGCTTACACCCAGGTGTTTGCCGCCGTTTTCAAGGCTATGGCGGGCAAAAAGGACGAGGCGCTCGCGATCGCCAAAGCGAACAAGAACCTTACCGGAGCTTTTTATAATCTCGCAGCTATCTACGCCCAGAATGGCCAAAAAGACAAGGCCCTCGAAATGCTGCGACGTCATTTCTACGAATACGAGCGATATCAGGAAGTACGTTCAAAAGAAATGATGGAAGCTCGCGTGGATGCCGTCTTCGATTCCCTGCGTGAAGACAAGGATTTCCTTGCCCTGACAAAAGACGCAGACGGCCGTTTGCCGATGCCTATGTCGCCAAAAGCTGCGGATAAGATGAAGGCCAATCCCTGAGTGAATCAGAAGATTTCAGATAAGACTTAGGATCGACGATCTGCGAACCGGATAACATGATCAGGACCCCACGTGAAACCGGATGGGGAAACGATGGAGTCTGTCGATTATGCCGAATGGACATCGAATCGGGAAAAAAATGGATTGAGAGGACTCCGCATAGTTAGTTTCCTTTGTAATAGCTCCCTTTTGCCAAGACCATCAATCTCGGACGCTCAACAAGTACCTGGATCGGCATTCGATCATTTGATCTGACCTTGAGTGAAAGGTCCACCGTCACTAGATATTGGTGGGAAAGCCATGATGAGATTTTATTTGCAATTGACGGTTTGCCTTTTGATTTCTCCTCGAAGATTACAGCTCGCCCTCCGGACAATGACACCAGATCGTTCAAGTAAGCCTTTCCTACTACATATTGTTGTTGGTACCGTGCTTTTGCGGCTGGAGTGGGTTTCGGCATAGCTGCCTTGAGTATCGCCTCGATCTCTGATGACACCCCGTTGCTGCTGATCACCTTATTCACTAACTGATCTCCTGGATCGACATAAACCACAATCGCTGTCGCATTACTCTTCTCGGCCTCGAGGAGAGACAATGGATAATTAGTCCTTGTCGATGTTGTATCCATGCCGTCCGTGAACAGGACGATGGTTGTTGGTCCGCTCACTGATGCAAGTTTGGTACGATACAATTCATCGATCGAGTCATAAAGCGAGGTTCCGTCGCTGATGTTCACGTCCTTGATTTTCTTGCGTTCTGTCGTAAATTCACTGACAACTTTCATCTTTTCGGCAAATTCAACCACCATTACTTTGTCATCCGGCCTTAAGCTTTGTTCGATCTCGTACATCGCCTCACGTATAGCGACACCTCTCTCCGATGTCGAAGGACTTCTGTCCATAAAAAAAACGACATTCAGGGGTGGAGGACTTGGCTCGACGCGTGTAATTACCTGTTCATCCTTTCCAATAAATACTCTGAAATTATCTTTTGTGAGCCCTTCGACCGGCCGGTCAGACGAGTCGAAAACAAGAACTTGCAACGCGTAAGGCCCTTTTGCATCGACAATTTCGGTGCCCGGTGTCGACGGCGTGAACACATTTGTTTTGGAATTGGGCTTTTGCTCAGCAGTCAAAAAACGAGGTATGTAAGGACCGGAAACGGAATATCCAGTGTCTTGGGTCGGAGTGGTCCCAACCGGACTCGGGGACGCGGTCTGGGCCAGTAATGTCGAGCAGCCAAAAGCTAAAAGTATGAACAAAATCCCAAAATGTTTTGATCCACGAGTACCCATATCCTTATATTTAGCTATATATAGATCGAGTCGTTCCAAGCTCCAATTCAACATTTTCTGACCAATACCGCTCCTAATTGACGATATATTGTCGCTGAACTCCTCAAAAGGTCTCGAACCAGCCCGGTCCATCTGGCCGGGCTTAAGCTTCTTACTAGGAAAAGATATCATGAACGCTTCCGGCCTGAATCTAAACGACTACCACTACTCTACGGCATCATAACTATTTGTTTTGATCCTAAAAAAGATAACTTCCTTTAGCTAGCACTAGCATTTTCGGACGGTCAATTCGCACCCGGATCGGTTTCCGAAGCCCACTTGGGAGCATTTCGGGTCGTTTTATCGTTATGGCGTACGCCCCTCTCAACCATGTAATGAGTCGAGTGGCGATTGCTAAACGATTCATCGACTGGGGTATGTATGGGATCCCGCGTCCCCCTGACAGGCTGATCAGTTCGTTCAAGTATTTGATTCCTTTCTCTCTGTCTTTTTCCATTATCAGAGTTTGAACAAAGACGTCGGTTGTAGCTTGTGCAATGTCACGCGCAAATTTGGCTTGAATCGATACCGTGTCAAAAAAGATGGGGAAGACTGACGCATTTCCGGCTTCAGCTTTTTGAAGAGATGTCAAAAAGTCGTATCTAGACGAAATCTTATCGATCGCATCAGTAAACAAGATCACGGCCGGCGGATTGCCAGCCGAATTTAGGTGGTTCGAAAAGAGGTCGGCGATCGTATCATAAAGTGAAGTTCCGTTGCTCGAATCCGCGATCTTGTCCGCGATTTTAAGTGCATTCGTGATCGATTTTCGGTCCGTCGTGAACTCAGTCAATATCTTCATTCTGCCAGCGAACCCAACTATCATGACACGGTCGTCGGGCTCAAGCCGGGAAATTATCTCAGCGGCTGTCGCACGAATTTCGTTCAGCAAAGTTTTAGTCGACGGACTTAGGTCCATGACGATCACAACGTCCAACGGCTTTCCTATTTCTATGGACTCCAACGGCTGCTCAATGTCTCCGACTAAGACGTGAACTTCAGACGCTTTCAGATCCCTTAACATCTCGCCCCGCTGTGTATAAACCGAGAGGCGAAAGGTTATGAACTCACTAGTTAATGGAGCTGGTATTGATTTCCCGTCTTCTCTCGATACGGTCTTCTTCGGTTTACTTTTGATCGATCGCTTACCGACGGGATCACGCGGCTCGTATGGAACAGACTCAGAATAAAGATCCGCTTCATTGGGCTTGGGAATCGTCGCACTGGGCACGGGCGCCTGAGCGAATACACCTGAAACCCAGGTTAAGCCGAACACAGCCAGTAAGACCAAACGAATGACTAAACGTTCGCTCATATAACGAAGACACAACGGCGGAGACTTAACTTCTCCTTTCAGCCAAACAAGTGATTTGTCCAGGTAAGCAGACGCCTTTCTCATGTTATGTCATACGCTAGTTCAGAAGCGTTCCCTGAATACCCAGAGGTAGGCTGTAAACGCTGTCGTTGGTCGCGACGACCATATCGCCCTTTCGCGTAAAGCAGAGCCCGACGACATTGTTGCCGGCAACGAAATGGCTTGCCTCGCCGGCGGGGGTTATTTTGGCGATGCCGTGGCGGCCTCGATAGCATCCGGCGACGTAGAGATTGCCGTCGGTGTCAAAGGCCAGGCCCTGCGGGCGGCCCAGGCCGCTGAAGTATTTTTCGTCAAATCCTTCTTTATCGATCGCGTGAACTGCGTCGTGGCTCGCAAGCCCCGGAGACGTCAGGTACAAACGCCCGTCCGGGCCAAATGCCATGTGATATGCCGCGACCGACGGTTCCATCACCGTGAATGTCTCGACCTCGGCAAAATCGCGTACGCGGTAGATCGTTCCCGAACGGTCGCCGACGTACATCAGGCCTTCGGCATCGAACGCAAGACCGGTGGCGATGCCGAGTCCGGTCGCGTACACGGTGCTTGTGCCGTCCCGATCGAACTGATATACCTCTCCTTCGGCCCTGTTAGTGACAAATAGGTGCCCGTCCTTGTCGAACGCGAGTCCGGTCGGATTCATGATCGCGTCCTGGATCTCGTCCAGAAACCCGTCCATTTCATACCGGAACAGAGTTACCGGCAAATGCTGGCCGCGAGAGCCCGATCGTGTGAGTATCAGGGCTTCGTCCGTCGGATCGATCGCCGGATTTGCGACGATGTGCATGTCGCCGACCAGTCTTTTGCCGACTATCACTGCAAATGGATCGGTCTGTCCGCCGCCGCTCTCGAGATGCAGGTGAGTGTGCTCGGACGTCAGTCCGTCGGGCACGATAGCGAGGACCCTCGAGGACGAGGCGGCTACGATCCTGCACGGTTCTCCGCCGATAAAGCAGCCTCGTTCACTATCGCCGGCGTCGAATCCGCTGCACTCGATCGCGATCTCGCCGCCCGGTATCGCATTCGGAGGGTCCGCGGACAATATCTTCCCGGATTTTCGCATGATATAGCTCTTGATTTTACGATTAACATGTCGCGGTGTCGAATAGCTCGCGGCTAAGTGAACGGGTGGAGCGCCGATCATCAACCGTGTTATCGCCGCGACATGTGCAGAGATCGGTGAACACGCGGGACGCCAAGCCCTTTCGTGGGACGGAGCCGGTTGAGAATCGGGTTCAGGTCAGGTTTTCAGATCACTCACTGTACCGGTACGTATCCAGACGGTACTGGCTTGTCTCCCTGTAGGCCAAATTGAGCTCCGAAGAATCCGGATGTGCTTCTCTGCTGGAACCACGTACCGATAGAGGGCCGGAAAACGCAGATATCGGCCTTGCCGTCGCCGTCAAAGTCGCCGGGAGCCGGAATATCATTGGTCGTACCAAACAAAACACTCGAAACCGGGCCCGTGCTCAAGAAAATGTACCATACCGCATTGACGCCATCACGGTACACGGCGATGTCCGTTTTGCCGTCGCCATCATAGTCTGCCGGAACGACCTTGTCTGCAGATATGCCGAACTGAACGCCGGTAAACCCTGCAAAACTACGGAGCAGATACCAGGTACCCACAGAAGGCCGGTAGACAGCTATGTCCGTCCTGCCGTCACCGTCATAGTCTCCGGGGACCGGTTTATCGCCAGTCTGGCCGAATTGAGTGGCGGCGAATCCGTTCGTGCTCATATTCATGTACCACGTTCCCGTTGATGGCCTGAAGACCGCAATGTCAGTTTTGCCGTCACCGTCGAAATCCCCCTGCGCCGGCAGGTCCGTCGGAGATCCGAACTGCATAGCGGTGAAACCGCCTGTGGACTGGAGTTCGAACCATGTGCCACTCGAGGGCCTCCACACTGCCAGGTCGGTCTTTCCGTCACCATCATAGTCACCGGGCACGATCACGTCCGAACTGGTCCCGAACTGGGTCCCCGTGAATGAACCATCTGAACCAAAGGTCTGAAACCAATAGCCGCCGGTTGGCCGGTAGACCGCGAGGTCCGAGCGGCCGTCCCCGTTAAAGTCCGAAACGGCGCGTCTGACCGGCGCGCCGCTGCCCCAGAAGCCGCTCGTGAGTTTGAACGCTCCCCCGGTCGAAGCCGTGCCGGCCACACTCTCCCCGATGGCGGAGTCAAGTGTATAAATGCCGCCGGCAACTCGGCCGCCGCCCGACGTGATCGCACTCTTTTGTATCTGAAATGTCCCGCCGCTCTGCGGAAGTACGGGGCTCAGCACCAGCGTCAAAAGCACCAGCAGATAAATACTTCTCTTCATATCGGTCACCTATTTCGCGTGTTTCCGGCAGATCGCCGCGGAACGATTCTTATTACAGACCAATATCCGCAACACCTCGATCTCGGCTTCCTGTTTCTGATTGACGGCACGTTGTTTTTCAACCTGAGCAGACAGCGATGCGATCTGCTTCTTGTCGGCCTCGATCCCGGCCTGTTGTTCTTTGATCGCATTGATCAAAACCAGCGGGAGTTTTTCGTACTTGACGCCATCGATCTGACCTTTTTGGTATACAGCAAGCAGAGGAGCAACCCTTTCGACCTCTTCTGCGGTGAGGCCGATGTCATGGGAACCGTCCGATGTCCAATCAAAAGTGATAGGGCGAAGTTTTCGTACGACATCGAGGCCATAGTTGAATGAGCCGAGGTTCTTCTTATACCGAATGGACGAGGAACTGCAGGAACTCACCTGCAAACTGGCATTGCGGCACAGCGGCGTGCCCCCGCCAGTAAGCAGTTCTTCCAGCTCGAGCCATCTCGTGAAATGTGACGCCCCCTCGACATAAAGTGCTTTGTTCGTCTCGCTTCGGGACCACAAGGCATATCCCCCTTCACTATGAGCATAGAGTCCGGGTCCTGTCGTACTGCGAAAGACGCCGCCATATCCGTTAGAGCTCTCACCATAGACAGCGGTGTATGTCGCTGACCGGCCCTCCACGCCAATACCACTCGAACTCTGCCCTGAGACGCCGCGCTGGCCCGTACTGAATCCGTAGATCCCATAGACATCTCCCTTGCCGTAGACGCCCGTATCGGAACTTATGCCGGCCACACCCATGTAGCTTGATCCCCCGTCGGCATAGACTCTTGCGTTTCCCGCCGTCGGTCCTACCTGTAATTTCAAACCTATGCTGCCGTTTCCGGAAACGTTAAAGCTCGCGGCCTGCAGCGCGGTACCGTTTTGAATGTAGTTTATACTTCCGGCCGTAGGCGGCCGTGAATCGGACATGCGGGCATCGGTCGTCTGCACATATTGACCGGCGGCGATGCCTCCGAGACTATTGGCGTTAGTCGCGTTCACCGCGGTCGTCGCTGTGTCTGCTGTCAAAGTCTTGACTGCATACGGTGTGCTGTTGATCTGCTGACGCGGTGCCAGGATCGTGATGCCCTGTGATCCGGACGGCCGGATACGTATCTCCAAATAACGATTCGCTCCTTGAAACTGGCTGCCGAAATCGAGCGTGACGGAAAAGATGCCGTTCGTGACAACCACATTGTTCGCCGATATGGTGGTCCCCAACTGACTTCCGTTTGTGAGGGCGTCAAAAAGCAGGAATTGAAGATCGAAATTCCCGTTTGCCGGTGTTCCGCTCGTCTGCAGGCTGCCTTGATAGTTAAATGCGGTTGTTTGGGCCCACAGATCGGTGCATGCAAGTAAAATAATGGCCAGCGTCACGGCCAGGCACGTTTGTTTCATTGGTCTACCTCCGGTTCAGTGACGGTCGGTCGATAACTCTCTTATCTACTTCTTCTCTTCCTTTTCTCGAGTGCGGTTACCCGCTTTGCCAGCGCCGCGTTCGACGCGATAAGGTCCGCTATCTGCTTCTGCTGCCGTTCTATTTGGGCCTGCTGTTCCTTAACGGCGTTGATCAGGACGACGCCAACGCGATCATATTTGACGCCTTCGACCTGGCCGTCCTTGTGCGTAACTAGCAGCGGTTCGACACTGTCGACCTCCTCAGCCACCAGACCGATGTCACGCATGCCACCCTCTTTCCAATTGAACGTGATCGGATAAAGACGGTTAATCAGGTCGAGCCCTTGTCGAAAACTCTCGACCTTGGTCTTATATCGCAGGCTTGAAGCGCAAACCGAGACGTTGCTGAGGCTATTAAGACAAAGCGGAGTGCTGCCGCCGGAATCAAGAGAGCCAATTTTGACGGGGCCTCTTACATCGAGCTTCACTAGAGGATTTGTCGTTCCAATGCCAACGTTTCCGCTGCCGTTCATGATCACCTGGCCATTGTTACCCACCGCTAGCCAATTTACGGTGTTCGCTGAATTGGTGACGTTAAATACACCAACATCGGAGTCACTTGCAGGGGTGATACGGACCCCATTGTTTCCTCCGTTCTGGAATAAGGCACGTCCTACAAGGTTGAATTTTTCTGATGGTGTCGCTGTACCAATACCAAGCTGTCCGCCCACGATCCCATTGCCGCTGATGTAGAAGTTTGCCGACTGCGGGCCGGCGAGCTGGTTCTGGATGTAATTCGAGCTTCCGGCCGTCGGCGGTCTTGCGTCGGTCAATCGAGTGTCGGTCGTCACCACGTACTGATTTGCCGCAATACCGCCGAGATTCAATGCATTGTTCGCTAACGTCGCGTTGCTTGCATTGGTTGCGTTCGTAGCAGTCGTTGCACTGATCGCGTTCGTCGCGTTCGTCGCGTTCGTCGCGTTCGTCGCATTCGTCGCATTCGTCGCATTCGTCGCATTGGTAGCTGTATCGGCGCTAAGGCTCTTTATCGAGTACGGTGCACTTGATACAGGCTGGCGTGGGCCGAGTATGGTGAATCCGCCACCACCGCTTTGCCGGACATGTATCTCCAAATAGCGGTTCGCTCCGGGATAGCTCGAGCCAAAATCCAGCGACACCGAGAAGATGCCGCTTGATATGGACACATTTGTCTTCGTGATCGTAGACCCTACCTGGGTGCCGCCGGAAAGTGAGTCGAACAACAGGAACTCGATATCGAAATTGCCATTCGCCGGCGCTCCGCTCATCTGAAGACTTCCTTGGTATGTGAACGCAGTCGTTTGGGCAAAGGTGGCCGACGACCAAAATGCAAGAGTCGTGAAGACCCACGAAATAGCGACAATGTGCCGAATTTTTCTCATATTTACCTCAGCGGATCGCCCGGACAAAAGGTCCGCGATATCCTTCGATGACGCGTCCGCGGCGCATCAAAAAAACCTAGGAAGGAGCCTGCAAATCATCTATAATCAAACGTAATCGCTAATCAAAAGACTTTAAGGCTCTTTCAGGTGAGAAGTCCTTCGAATTTTCGGAAAATTTCTTGAAAAATTTTGGAAATGACGAACGGCGGTAACAGCGAACGATCTACGAAAGGCTTCCGGTACAGATTCGATGAATTCGAGATCGATCCGGCCAATCGGGAACTGCTGCGCAGCGGCCAGGTGGTAGCCCTGAGGGGTAAGGTTTTCGACGTCTTGCTGGCACTGGCGACGCACCCCGGCCGTTTGCTCGCGAAACAGGAGATCATCGAGCAGGTTTGGCAAAACGAGTTTGTCGAAGAAGGCAACCTCGCCCGCAGTGTGTCAACACTCCGAAAGGCTCTCGATGATACGGCAGCGGAGCATAAGTATATTGCTACGGTTCCGGGGCATGGCTATCGCTTTGTCGGCGACATTCGCAGCTATCAGCCGTCGAACGGATCGGCCGCTGGATCGACTTACGGGTCCGAGCGGCCGACATTTAAGCGTCGGATCTCTAATGTCTGGCATGATCGACCGATCCTGGCCGCTATGACGGTGATCTCGCTTTTCAGTCTGGCAGCGTTGACCACTTCGATCGGCCCGACCCGGGGTAAGGCTTTCGAGAATGTTTTGCTCCGGAACATTCATCAGTCGAAGTTAACGCAGGACGGCAACGTTTACGCGCCGGCTATCTCGCGGGACGGGCAATATCTCGCCTATGTCGGCCTGTTTGGCGAACAACAGGCGATATGCGTCCGCCAGATAATAACCGGCAGCGTCCTGCAGTTAGTACCGCCGTCTCCCAACTCTCATCGATGGGGCCCGACGGTCGCACCCGATAACGGTTTTGTTTATTACCTCTCGCGCGACGCGGACTCAAAGGACGGCAGCCTCTTTCGCGTGCCGCTTTTCGGAGGCCAGCCGAAAAAGGTCGTTGATCTGGTCGCAAGCTATGCGGTCTCGCCCGATAGCAAACGCCTCGCGATCATCAGGCGAAGTCTGAGCGATCAGACCATGTCGATAATCGTTGAGAACATAGACGGTTCAGAGGAAAGATACCTCAGGTCGTTTGATATAGAGACGTCGATAAACTCGATCGACTGGTCGCCTGATAACGATGGTTTGATCTTCTCGGCGATCATGCCTCCCGGCAGTTCTAAGACTTACACCGTCGCGGAACTCTCGCTGGACGGCAAGGTCGAAACACCGGTCAACAAACCGGGCGATCTCAGGTTATTCAACATCCGATGGCTAAAGGACAAAACCGGTTTCATAGTCGCCGCATCGGAGGCACCAGGTGAGCGGCCACAGCTTTTCTATCTTTCATATCCCGGAGGCAGGGTCCGCCGGTTGACCAACGACGTCGACGGCCACGCGAGTTTCACGATGACAGCGGACGCCGGCTCGATCGTGACCGAAAGGTCGGACGATGACCGTCGGATAGAGGTGATCTCTGCTCGTGACAGGCGGATATCGGTGATCGCCGCGAACAATTCCGATCGGCACTTTGATCGGATCGATTGGTCTACAGGTGACTATCTCGTCTTCGACGAGGACGCCGATGGCAGCTATTCAAAACGAAATATCGTGCGGATGCGCCCTGATGGCAGCGACCGCGCAAATTTGACCGAAGATGTTGGCGACAATATACAGCCTGCCGCGTCTCCCGACGGACGGACAATTGTCTTCGTATCGTCCAGATCTGGAAAGTTCGAACTATGGCGGACCGATATCGGAGGCGGATCGCCAACACAACTGACCGATCTGCCGTTTGATGTTTACGATCCAAGTTACTCTGCCGACGGCCGGAGTGTGTACTTTTCTGCGTGGAAAGAGGCGGGTTGGCGGGTCTGGGAGATCGGGATCGACGGCAGTGGAGCAAAGCAAGTGATCGACGCCGATGTTCGCGATTGGGCTCTCGCTCCAGACGGCAAACGTATCGTTTACTCCTACCTCGACAGCGCAACCAACGCAAACCGTACACTGATCCGCAGCCTCGGCACCAATGGTTCCGAAATTGAACTTGGCCTGGATGTCGAAATGCTGATCGGCTGGTCACATGACGGGCGATCGATCTATTTCATAAGATCCGGCGATGAACAGAGAAACGTTTGGCAGTTCGATCTGTCCCGATCATCGCAAAAGCAGGCGGCTGAATTCGTCGGTGATGGGCTTCGAAGCCTTTCGTGGTCACCGGACGGATCACGTGCGGCAGTCGTTCGCCAGGATATACGATACGACGCAGTTCTGATCCAGGCCTACTGACCGCCCGCAAAGACGTCCGGGTCACTCGTCCGTTCACTGCCATTTCGAGCGGATTGAGACCGGTCGGTCAATTTTTACAAGCGTGATACCCATCCTTAGGGGTTGGCAGGCACCGGCATGGTCCCAAAATATTGATTGACCTCAATGTTTGATAACCGTTAAACTGATATGAGTCCTTAATGGCTCAGCGGGCACGTTCGCTCCATTTCGACCCGCCCCTTAAGTCGCGATTTCCCGATAGTTTCTCTTTATGTCAACCCGAATTGACGATCTCCTGCGAATGGCGATGAGCTTTGGCGCTTCGGACTTGCATCTGCGTGCGGGTTCGTTCCCGGTCATACGCGTGACGGGCGAACTAAAGCCTCTGTCGGGTGTAAGCCGCCTGTCGCAGGACGAGACGCTCGAGATGGCGTTCTCGATGATGTCCAATCGTCAAAAGCAGCATTTCAAAGAGGCTTACGAGGTCGATATCGGGTACGGTGTGTCGGGACTTGGCCGCTTTCGCGTAAATATCTTTCAGCAGCGAAACTCTATCGGTATAGTCGCTCGAGTCATATCGGACTCGATCCGCGGTTTTGCCGAGCTTGGATTGCCGCCGATCCTGAACAATATCGCGGACGAACGCCGCGGGTTGATCCTCGTTACGGGAACGACAGGCTCGGGCAAATCGACGACGCTTGCGGCCATCGTCGACCATATCAACCAAAAGCGAAATTGCCACATCGTTACGATCGAGGACCCGATCGAATTTCTTCACAAGAACAAGGAATCGTTCGTCACTCAGCGCGAGGTCGATGTCGATACGCGTAACTTTGCCGAAGCTTTGCGCGGCAGTCTGCGGCAGGACCCTGACGTCATACTGGTCGGCGAGATGCGCGATCTCGAGACCATTGAAACTGCTCTGGTCGCCGCCGAGACGGGCCATCTCGTGCTCTCGACGCTTCATACGATGGACGCGTCGGAAACGCTAAGCCGAATCATCTCAGCATTTCCACCTTATCAGCAAAAATCGATCAGGATCCAGATCGCCGGGCTCCTTCGGGCCGTCGTCTCGCAGCGTCTGATGAAATCGGCAAAGGGCAACAGCCGCATCCCGGCCGTCGAGGTACTGATGTCGACGCCGCTGATCAGGGACTACATCCTACACGAGGACAAGACGCAGAGCATCCGTGACGCCATAGCCGCGGGGACTTCGCAGTACGGGATGCAAACGTTTGACCAGTCGCTCTTCTACTTGTATCAATCCGGCCTAATATCGCTCGATGAAGCTCTGCGGGGATCGACCAATCCGGACGAATTTCGCCTGCGTCTCGCAGGTATCCACAACACGACATCGCTCGCCGCCGAGGACATGGAACGCTCCAGCGGAGTGGGCAAGGTCAGCAGCATGATCACCCGCACCTGAGCCGCCAGTCCCGCGATCGTTAGACGTCTCGCCTCCTTGCTTGATCCCACCCGCCCGCATTGACAACTTATCTTCGACTGGATTTAACGCCAAATGTAACGATAGCAAGGATTTTCGGCGATTTCATCTTGACAGTAAAACGTGCTGAAGTGTAAATTGTAGTTTTACCAAGTCAAGCGGAAGGACCGGAAATCGTTGCCATTATCATCGCCCTCCGTATGGTTTGCAGCCCGGATTGCGAACACGAAGGTAAATGATAAGGATCTCTCACGTATTCGAACCGCTCCCGGGCAATATTTGGACTGGGAGTATTTGACAAGGGGATAAAGAATTGGCCGGTATCAAATTGGCGAATTTATCAAAATAGGAAGTATAGACACGCGTAAATGACAAACGAGGTTACAAACGAGATCGAGCAAACCGACGCTGCCGAGGGATCGATCGCGGAACACAAAGCAGCACCAGAAACGACCCATGAAACCCGGCCCGAGGCAGAAACTACGGCTTCACCCGTTGAAAACGCACCGGCTACGGAAGACCCTCCAGCGGCTGTTGTAGAGGCACCCCCGGCAACGGAGATACCTTCTGCCCCGGCGGAAGAAACGACGTCGGCCGCGGATGCACCTGTTCCGGCCGCGGAACCGCCTGCTCCGGCTGCGGAGGCATCGTCTCCTGAAGTGGGCCGGCCCGCCGCGGCGGCGGAAGAACCGGCTCCCACAGACATCGATTTCGGGGCGATCCTCGAACAGTTCGAGCAGGAACAGACGACTTTTCACGCCGGCGAATTGGTCGAGGGTACGATTGTCGGCATCAACGATCGTGGCATACTTATTGATTTCGGATACAAGTCCGAAGGGTTGGCCCCGATCGAGGAGTTCACCGGCCCGGACGGCCAGGTCACTGCTAACGTGGGTGACACGGTAGAGGTCGTTCTCAGAAGCATGCATTCGGGCGACGGCCCTCCGATGCTGTCGAGACACGATGCTCTCGGGCGAAAGGCATGGGACGTTCTCGAAACAGCTTTCAATGATGAGGCGACGGTCACAGGAATTGTCGTCGACAAAACCAAGGGCGGGCTGAGAGTCGATCTCAACGGCATCGAGGCCTTCCTGCCAGGTTCGCAGATCGACTCGCGGCCGATCCACAGCCTTGATTCCTATAAAGGGCAGGAGATCGAAGCCCGGATCATCAAATTCAGCCGGCGCCGCAATAACGTTGTCCTTTCGCGCAAGATATTGACCGACGCTATCGTTGGGGAGCAAAAAGCCGAGACCCTCGCCAACATCGACGTGGGCTACGTCGTTCAGGGCACCATCAAAAACCTTACCGAATACGGCGCCTTCGTCGATATCGGCGGTATCGACGGCCTGCTGCACGTCACCGACATGTCCTGGGGACGGCTGCATCACCCCGGCGACATGTTCAAGGTTGGCGACCATATCCAGGTCAAGATCCTAAAGCTTGACCGTGAACGCGAGAAGATCTCCCTGGGCTACAAACAGCTTCTGCCTGATCCATGGTCGACCGTGATCGAGGTGTATCCCGTCAACTCCAAGCTAAAGGGCAAAGTCTCGTCTGTCACTGACTACGGCGTCTTTGTTGAATTGGAACCGGGCGTCGAAGGACTCGTGCACGTCTCAGAGATCTCGTGGTCGCGACGGGCGCAAAGCCCCAAACGCATCTTCAACCGCGGTGACGAAGTCGAGGTACAGGTGCTCGGGGTCGATACCGTTGAACGCCGGATCAGCCTCGGGATGAAGCAGTTTCAGGAAAATCCGTGGGCGCGCGTTGATGAACGCTATCCCGTGGGCACCAAGATCCACGGCCGTGTCCGCAACATCACCGATTTTGGCGCGTTCGTCGAGCTCGAAGAAGGCATCGACGGGCTTGTCCACGTCTCGGACATAACCTGGGCCAAAAAGATCAAGCATCCCAAAGATGTTCTAAAGAAAGACCAGGAAGTCGATGCTATCGTTACGAACATCGACAAGCATAACCAGCGGCTGTCGCTGTCGATGAAAGACCTGACACCGAGTGCCTGGGAAGGATTTGTCGCTACGCACCGTCCCGGCGACGTCGTTCGCGGCAAGGTCTCCCGCTTTACCAACTTCGGCATCTTTGTCGAGCTTGGCGAAGGTCTCGAAGGTTTGTGCCACATCTCAGAGCTTTCGGACGAACGGGTCGACCGTCCCGAGTCGGTGGCTGAACTCGGCCAGGAAATGGACTTTAAGATCCTCCGGATCGAACCGGGCGACCAGAAGATCGGCCTGTCGGCACGTGCGGTCGGCAAGGAAGATGAGCCTGTAGTCGACACAAAGATGTACTCGACCGAGGCAAAAGGCGGAATGGCCTCATTGGCCGAACTCGCCAACCTGAACCTTGGCGGATCGTCCGAGCCGGCGCAGCCTGAGGAGACCCCGGAAGAGAAAAAGGCCGCTAAGCAAGCGGCCAAGAAGGCAAAAGCCGAGGACCACGCCAAAAAAGAGAGCGCCGAAGCGGCATCTCTGGCTGAGCAGACGGCTGACGAACAGCCGGCGGACGAAGTTGCTGATCCTGAGACTGCCGAGTCGGCAGAAACTGCTCCTGTCGAAGCCGCGGAGTCGACTGAAACCCCTGAAACGGCCGAAAGCCCTGACGCTCAAACCGCTGGTTCGGATGAAGCCCCTGCGGAGGAGACGCCGGAGCCGGCCGATACTGCCGCCTTGACCGAAACAGTTTTGGAAGAACCTGCCGAAGAAGCCGTATCCACTGAGCCGGCGGACGATCCGGGATCCGCAGAGAGCACTGAAGAGAAAGGTTCGGAAAAGGCGTCCGAATAAGTCTGCCGAACTTTTGACCGGTAAACCCGGCATGTGATTGGAGAATTAGACAGAAATGACAAAAGCCGATCTTGTAGAGCGAGTTGCAAAAGAGGCGGACATGACCAAGAAAGACGCCGAACAATTGGTCGAGATCATATTCGACAGCATCACCGGCAGTCTTAACAAGGGTGAGAAGATCGAGCTGCGCGGGTTTGGCAGCTTTCGCGTCCGCGAGCGCAATCCCCGACGGGGCCGCAACCCCAAAACTGGCGCCGCGGTCGATATCCCTGCCAAACGCGTTGCGTACTTTAAGCCCGGCAAGGAACTCAAAGAGCTTATCAACAAAGCGTAGGATCAGGTGTAGCGCGTGGATCTACTTTGGAGTCCGTGGCGATATGACTACATAACGGGATGCGGCACCGTCAGATCGGGCGACTGTGTTTTCTGTGGGTTACTGAATAACTCGGCTTCGGATGAGGAAAATTTCGTTCTTCACCGTGCCGAGTTTAATTTTGTGATCCTCAATATTTATCCTTACACTTCCGGGCACCTAATGATCGTTCCGTTCGCTCATCTAGCGGACTTTGCAGACGCGGAAACAAACGCGACTAACGAAATGATGGAACTCACGAAACGAGCCCAGTCGGCGTTGAACGAGGTGTATCGGCCGGACGGCACGAATATCGGCATGAACATTGGCAAGGCCGCCGGTGCAGGCGTTGCCGGGCACTATCACATGCATGTCTTGCCGCGATGGGTCGGCGATGTCAACTTTATGACCGCCATCGGTCAGACACGCACACTGCCTGAAACGCTTCCGGACACTTATTCAAAACTCAAGGATAGGATCTGACTGTCATTCTACGCCGGCCCCTCTGTACGTGATACGAAGATGTAAGCCAGCAGCAGGTTGAATACGATCAGTCCGGTCAAAACGATCGGGGGCAGAAAGGTCAGAAAGAGCATCACAACAAAGCAAACGCCAAAGACCGCGAGGTTTATGGCGATGATCCCGCGCATCAATTGGGGCTCCAGGTGCTTGAGCAGCAGATAGCCCAGAACCAGCCCGCCGAGCAGGCAAAGTAGTGTAAAACAAACGCTCAGTGCTGTGAAAAGATCGAAGAACGTCGGGTGAAATCCCGCGCCCATGTCGGAACGATAGGTCGTGATCAGATCTTGCAGCTTTCGCTCGGTCTCGTTCTCAGGTCCGGGCTGGACAAAAAAGCTTAGCGAATGAATGATCGCTGTCAGAAATTGAAAAAGGACCGCGGCGGTCAGCCAGAATGTCCAGCGTTTCAGCATGAAATATTAATTCCTAGGTCCGACGTATTCGATTTTCATGGTATACCGGACACCTTATTTCGCGCCCTTCGCGTCAGCCCGGTCCGGTTCGCGTGAACGGTCGATCGCCTCGTCCTCGATCTCCCCGCCGCGGCTGATCGGAATGTCCGCCGGATTCTTGTACTTTATCGCCTGGTTATGGGTGTCCACATCTTCCTGGGAGATATTCAGTTGTCCCGACGGCGGCGGAACATATCCCGGATAATCGACTCGCGAATGATAGATCGCGATCAGCGATTTGATCATAGATTCGCGGATCTGCGTCAATTCCCGCAGCGTCAGATCGCACTCGTCCAACTGATCGTCCGCCAGGATCGCGTCGATTATCTTAGTTACGATGAAACGTATGTTCTCGGGCGACGGCTCGGCCAAACTGCGGGCCGCGGCTTCACACGAATCGGCTATCATCATGATCGCGGCCTCTTTGAAATGCGGCTTTGGGCCCGGATAGCGAAAATCGTTCTCCGAGATCTCGACGCCGCTCGAGGCCTCGGCTTGCGCGCGTTTTAAGAAATAGTGAAGCGTGCGGGTGCCGTGGTGCTGCGGGATAAAGTCGATGATCCTCTGCGGAAGGCCCATTTCGCGGGCGAGTTTGGTCCCGTACGTCACGTGGCTGATGATGATCTTAGCGCTTTGGGTCGGCTTGAGCTTGTCGTGGGGGTTCTTGCCCATCTGGTTCTCGACATAGTGCTCGGGAGCGGCCGTTTTACCTATGTCGTGATACAGGGCGCCGATCCGGGCGAGCAATCCGTTGCCTCCGACGACGCGGCAGGCTTCTTCGGCAAGCTGCCCGACGGCGTGCGAGTGTTGGTTGGTGCCGGGTGCCCGCAACGCCAACTGGCCAAGGATCGGAAGGTCGGCATTGGATAATTCGAGCAGCTTGACGTCCGTCAGGATACCAAAAACGTTCTCGCAGATGGGCAGCAGAACAGCAGTCACGGCGGCGGTCATCATGCCGCTGATCAGCCCGCACATGATGGCCAGCAGCACGGTGTTCAACACTATCGGCTGTTGAGAGAACGAGATGAGGGCGATCGAGAGTATGGCGGCGGCCGCACCTACCAATCCTCCGGCGATGGTCACCGTCTGACGCGAGCGGTAACGCCCGATGCCGTAAACCGCGACCGCCGATACGAGCGCGGAAAAGACGGCGAATTCAAACCCGCGCGGAGCGAGGAATCCGGCAACGAATGAGGCAAAGATCCCCGAAAACAACGCGGTCGGCCTGTCCGCAAGCAGCGTCATCAACAGGCTCGCCGTCGCAAATGGTACCGCTAATGACCATAGCATCGGGTCGTTGAGCGGAGCCCTCACGTTCTGCGCGGCCGTAAACTCAGCGAGCCTGAAGAACACCGCCATCAGGACCGTCTGGACGACGATGACAAAGCCCAGCAGTGCGAAAGTTTTCTTCGGCGACAACGCCAGCCGGGGGACGACGCCGCGCTGTTCGATAAACTTCCAGCCGAGCCAGAACAATCCCGAGATCAGGATCAATATACCGACAAAGCGGTTGAGCTGGCGTGTGGACGATCCGTAACTTCTCAATGCTGCGATCTTCAGCAGCATCGGCTGCGTAACGATATCGCCCTCGTTCACGATCTTTTGCCCTCGCTTGAGCGAGACGACTACCGGTTCGATCCTTTCGGCGGCGGCTTCCCGGGCGTTCTCGGTCGCGACGCTGTCATACGACACACTCGGTTCGACCAGGATCTCGGTCGCGGTGTAAAACGCCTCGACCTCTTTCGGCACGAGACTCTTAACGGCCGCGATCCGCGTCCTGAGCTTTTCGCGGGCGACCGATAGCGGCACCCAGTTGCTCTCAGGCATCTGGACGGTGGTCTGCAGGTTCGGTTTTGACCGGTCAAAGAGCAGGACCTCGTTCTGAAAATGCTGCCGGTCCGAATCATCGAATATGTATCCCTCGGCACTCTCCTTTAATGCGCTCTGGACGGCTTCGATCTCGTTCCGGCTATAGCTGCGTGCCGCGAGCGTTTTGCCGACCTCGACGCCGCCCGCTCCAGTCCAATTGGACGCGTTTTTCGCGTCCGCGTTCGCCGGCTTTTGGGCTGCTCGCTCAGGCCGACGCTGGAGCTTTTCCCACGACGAGAGAAAACGCTGAACCGCCTGGTCCGCCTTATTCGATTCGAAGCGAAACACCGGCTTGACGCTGCGTTTGGCCTCGGACCGCAGCCGATCGGTCTCTTCGGCATCGTTGACCGTCACGTCGGCGGGCGCGATTATGCTTTCGCGGGCGATGTCGCCTTCTTTATAAAGGTGTTCGCCCGCTCCGCGCCAGAACGGATTGTGAACGATGAACGTCGTCAGCAGACACAGGAACGCAAACCCCAGAGCGAATTGCTGGGTCGAGGAGAGCCGCTTGAACGGAGCCGAAACGGCCGCGACCAGCCGCTCGCGGCTCCGGGCCGACGGCGATTTCAAGTCCTGAATTCGCTTGCTCATCTATTCTGCGGTCGCGATACGGCGTTCAGACGAGTTCAGCCGGAACATCCGCGGCAACGGCGCTCAGCCCGATCGTAAAGCTGCCGAGGATATCGGCGATCGTTTCGACCATCGGCCTGAGCGATCCACGCCTGATAGCTGAAACTGACACGCATCGCGAGCCGCTGTCAAGCGTTATTTGCCGTTCGAGGTCCTCGATCGCGTGCCGGGCTACAAGGTCCGACTTGTTAAGTACGATCAACTCGGGTATCTCGCCGAAGTGCAATTCGCCAATGATCTTCCTGACCGACGCTATCTGCTGCAGCACGCGAGGGTTTGAAGCGTCCGCGACGTGAACGAGCAGGTCGCTGTCGGCGATCTCTTCGAGCGTCGCCCTGAACGCCGACACGAGAGCCTCGGGCAGGTCGCGGATGAACCCCACCGTATCGTTAATGATGACCTCCTGATCGTAAGGAAGCCGCAGCCGGCGAGATGTCGGGTCCAACGTCGCGAACATCTGTTTCTCGGCATACACCTCGCTCTGCGTCAGCGAGTTGAGCAGCGTCGATTTGCCCGCATTGGTGTAGCCGACGAGCGAAATGATCGGCAGATGCCGCTGGACGCGCGTTTTGCGTCGCTCCTGACGCTGCCTTCCAAGAGCGTCGACCTGGCGTTCGAGATGGGCGATGCGATCGCGAACACGGCGGCGATCGGTCTCGAGCTTGGTCTCGCCCGGCCCTCGTCCGCCGATGCCGCCGGCGAGTCGCGAGAACGCCGAGTCCTGTCCGACGATGAGCCTCGGGAGCAGGTATTTCAACTGTGCAAGCTCGACCTGGAGCTTGCCCTCGCGTGAGCTTGCACGCTGGGCAAAAATGTCGAGTATCAACTGCGAACGGTCGATGACCTTTAGCTCGGTCGCCTCGGACAGCGAGCGAACCTGAGCGGGCGTCAATTCGGTGTCGAACACCAGGATGTCCGCGCCGAGCCGCATCGAGCGAATGAGAAGCTCCTCGAGCTTGCCCTTGCCAAGCACGGTCTTTGGGTCGATCTGCGGACGTCTCTGGAGGACGGTGTCAAGCACCACGACGTTCGCCGAGAGCGCGAGTTCCTTGAGCTCCGTCAGAGATTCGGCCGCCACATCGGCATCGCCGGTCGTCACGCCGACGAGTATCGCCCTCTCGCGTCCGGTCTGCCGCGACCGGGCAGTAAGCCGAACCCGGGCCATTTCTTCTTCGAGCGAATTGATAAGCGACGCAAAATCGGTGTCGAGATGTGCCGGAATTGCGGGTTCGAGGAACGCGTAAGGCAGCGATTGGGCCTCTTCGGCAAAGCTGTCGGCGGACGTCGGCACGAGATGTGCGGAATAAACAAGCCCCGGCAGGCCGTCCTTGCGGTCTACCTGTATCACCGACATCAGGTCGAGCCGGAGCAGGGCGAGGTCCGTCAGGTCGTCCTGCGTGAGCTTTTCGCCGGCGAGATGAGTATGAACACATCGAAGGCCACGAAAACGGTCTTCCGATACACGCGAACGCCCAAAATCCGGCAGTTCAATGCCCTTCGCCGTTCCGACCATGACGTATTCGACCTGACCCTTGCGGTTGAGCAGGACCCCGACCTGACGGCCCGTCTCGTGCGAGACCTCGGCCATCTGGCGGGCTAATTCCGGAGAGACGATCGTGTCGGCCGCGACACGCCGCGTGCCCAATCGCTCGATCCGTTTTAGCTGATTGTGCTTCAGCCCGCGTGTAAAACCATGAACAGTACTGATAAAGCTCCGAAGCCTCCTGTTGGCGGTTCAAGTATAACAAATCAGCGCCAGGCGACGTCGCAATGTGACTTCGAGAGCTCGATCGGCGACCTTTGCGAACTCCGCGGCTTTCCTTTGCTCCCTTTGCGTTAAAAGATCTCGTTAAGACACAAACAACGCAGGCGACGGAGCGATTTCGATCACATTTTGAGTTACAATTCTCCCCAATGCACGCCCAGACACGCAGGCAGCGCGAGGTACTCGACCTGATCGTCCGGCATATCGATTCGCACGGATACAGGCCGTCGTACGCCGTCATCGCCCGGCAGTTGGGGTTGAGTTCGCGGGCCGGCATTGGACGCATCGTGCGTGACCTCGAAACTCAAGGCCTGCTCACCCGCCGCCGCGAGAACGGCCATTTTTACCTCGAGACGAGTTCGAACGGTGTCGAGGCTCTCCCTCCCGACATGGTCCGGATCGAGTGGATCGAGATCCCCGACGACGGATACCGCGAGCCCTGGCAGGACACGCCGCTCGTGCTGCCCGAATTCATGATCGGCTTCCAAACTCCCGAACGGCTCCGCGCTTTTCGCGTTCCCGACGACGAAATGTCCGGTGACGGCATCTGCGAGGACGACGTCGTCCTGCTCGAACTACGGCATTTCGTAAGGGACGGCGACCGGATCGTAGCCGTACTCGACCAGGAACGGGCCGTTCTACGCAAATACTACCGCTCCGGCGCCCAGATCGAGCTTCGCCCATCGCGAACCGATGCCGAACCTGAAGACATCATCCGCATGCAAGCCGACCGCGTCGAGATCCACGGCATCTACCGCGGACTAATTCGGCCAGTCGCCTAAACCGAAAAGGAGATCATAGGATGAAGATCGCGCTGTTCATTATCCTGCTCGCGTTCGGTCTCGCGTCGACCCAGAGCTCTCCGCCGAACTGATCTCCAACGCCGGTTGTCGCTTCGAGGAAATTAAAGATATCTGACGATGCAATTCGAGAATGATCAAATCGACAGGCCCGGCCCCTTTTCTCTCTAAAGGTGATCGACCCCTCTCAGCGAAATGGGACCGAGTATGATCAAAACGACGGACCTGGCCCTGGGCTTCCGCGAGGCTTTTCCTGTCCTCGAATAGAAATCAGCTCTTCCGCCGTTTTTCTCGGCAGGATTATCTGAATTTCTGGCAGCTTTGAAGGAATCAGTTCGTATCGGTCACTTCCGATGTATTGCTGTTCAACGATTGATAATTCTTCCCATGGAATAACTACCGGTCGAATTACCCTATCAAGAGGAAAAATTGCCGAGACATAAACACCTGAACTCGTAATTCCTAACCTTAAGGTCCATCCAAACCTGTTGAGAAAACCTCCCGGATCGATCGGACTGGCTATGCAAATTCGTTGCAGTCCCAGGTTCTTAATCAACCTCGGATTTCGTGAAAGATAAAGACGCTCTATCCGGTTCCAGCAACTTGTATATCTCAACAACGTAGCAATGCAGAACCATCCGACGATTAGCGCCACGGCGAGTATCGGAAATCCCAACAAAGGGCTCATTTCGTTTCCAGCGGGAAGAACGGGGTCAGGCCTACTTTCTTTACGATTCTCATGATCCATTTAGCGTCTGAAGGGAACGGGGTCAGGCCTGTCGTATTGATCATACTTGATTCGCTTGTCGCTGATACGCTTCGATCACTCTGGTTATTGTATCGCTGAATGCCCGATC
>JBGAVC010000062.1:0-23775 GCA_044228265.1 Pyrinomonadaceae bacterium | reverse complement strand
TGAAATGCCGCAGCTTTCCGAAACGATCGATGTCGCACCGGGCGCAAGCACTGCAACTCCCGCCAAACAAATATTTGCTGTCGCGGTTTGGCCGTCGGTGACGGTCGCATTCGCGGAGGAGCCGATAAATCCCCCCGATTTGACGGCATTTACCGTATATGAGCCGGGCGCGACGACCATCGAGTACGTCCCGTTTGCTATCGTCAGCCTGTTAAACCCGCCCGTAGCGGTGACGATCGCCTGGTCCACAGGTAAGCCTGATGAACATGAAGTTATCGTTCCTGAGATGGTTCCTTTTTGAACGGCGGTACAGCCGGGATATTTGAATTTGCCGACCCTTGTCGACCAACCGGTCGAAGAGGTCGACGCGTAATACTCCTGTGTGAACCAAAAAGTACAGTCGTCCGCAGGGTCCACCGTCATGGCGCTGTAGTCTCCCCAACGGTTCCCAGTACTGGTTTGAACGCCGCCTGCGGCGAACATAAGCGATTCGCCCTCGTTGAGGATGCCGCTGTTCTGGACGTTATTGGTGCGGCCGGCGAGCATGATGTTGGCGTTCTGGGTGGTGCTCGCCTGGCTGAAACCGATGGCGATGCTGCCTTGATTATCCTGGGCAATACTTGGCATCCAGTCGTTGATGCCCGTCGAGCCATTCGACGGGGACAGATTGTGCGTGCCCTGATCAAAGACGGTAAACGCATCGTTCGTTCTTCGCATCTCGAACCACTTTACGCCGGCCTGATAGGTCGCCGCTGTGGTCGGATTTGAGCCGCTGACGTTTACGGTAAATGTCCCGACAATTGAGTTGACCGGGGACGCATATGTCCCAAGATTGCGATAGGCCAGGCGATGCATCAGGCGGTCGTTGAGCCCGTCGAGATTTACACCGGGCGAAGGCTGTTCGATCACGGCCGATGTCGACGAAGGTGAACGCGCGTCGAATGTCGTCATCGCAACATCCGGCAGAACCGTAACAGTCGAGCTTGCGGGCGTGACGAAGTTCGGAACCCACTTATAAAATCGAATGCCGTCAAAACTGTTCCCGAGCGAGACGGAGCGGAATTCACCGATGACCTCAGCCATTCCTGCCGGCGGAGGAACAAATCCGTCAACGTCCATCGGGAGGCCGCCGCCCGCGTTGGCGTCGATCGTCGCGATATTGGTATAAACGACCGATGCTGTAGGGTCACCCGCCAGGGCCTTTGGCCGGTCCTGACTCAGAAAGCCCATCCCGAGAAACGACGTTCCGGCGTTGTTAAATTGGTTAAAGGTCAAATGGTACGCGTCGGGCCAGACGGCGATCTTCGGATAGTCGTTAAATATTGCGCCCGGATAGAGATAGGTCCAGACAAAATATGCTCCGGTGGGGTCTGAGGTCTTAGAGACGGCGATACACTCATAGTTGTTCGGATTGCTCGGGACCGCGAATTGTGTAATTACCCACCGGTCCGCGAGTGAGTCGTACACGACGACTGGATCTCCGTCATTACGTGTGCGACACGGGTCAGTCGCCGGCAGCGTCGACCAAAGTGCGTTTACGGCGGTTGGGCCCGAAACGACGGCTCCATTTTTGTCAAAGATCTTGAGCACTGAATTTACGATACTAACGTAATGGTTCGGTCCGACATCGCCATTCGTGTCAGGAGGCGTAAGTGAACCGATGCCAACGCTGGAATTGTCGGCTGCTGTAGCTCCGTTAAATGTCAGGGTAGGAGTCGGCATGGTCATCGGAGCATCCCTATGGGCACCCTTGGCGATCAGCGGATCGTCAAAGTCTTTGTCCGCAAGACCCGCACCCGGAACCACGCGCTTGACGCGCTCGGCGTTTCTCTCGTTTATCTGTGCGTCTTCTTTCTGTTCCTCGGTCAGCGGCGGGAGCCCTTTGGCGATCCGTTCCTTTTCGAGGCGCTCTTCTCGTTGTTTTTCGCGTTCAGCCTCGAACGGCAGCGTTTTTGCAGCACTTGAGCCTGTTTCGACGGGAACATCGCGAATGTCTGGCGAGACCGCGAAGTTCTCTGGCTCGATCTTATAGACTCCGTTCGTGTATATCCGCGCCTTTTCGTTCGTGTTCGGAACTATGACGCCCTCTTCGGACGATTTTGCGATCGCTTCGCTCTGCGTGGGCCCCTTAGAAAATGAAATGAATGCGATCACCGCTAATACGAGGCCTGTTACTATCGCAAGACGTACTTTGAGTTTCATCTAAAAGCTCCGGCTATTTAATTTCGGACACACCGCTGGATAGGTAATCCCAAAAAACTTTCACCCGGCTTCGATCGCCGCACCGGATATCCCTTATTGTTGAGATTGGTCTTACAGGATCTAAACATCGAGTATGATAAAACATGTTAAAGACGAAAACAACGGAAAATTCTAGAAACCGAGCCCTCTTTTGTAGTATGCCGGTCAGGTTCGATCCGGCATCTAAAAAGGTGCCGGCCGAAGCGAATTGTAATAGGCTGACGATATGCCGGTGGTAAGCGTTGGGCTAATGAGAATTATGAAGATCGGCATCCTGTTAACAGTGCCAGCTTTGGCGTTCGCGGTTTTCGCGATTACGATGTTAACGTCCGCCCGCGCGGATGTCCGCTTTGCGTTTTCGAATGATCAAAATAATTTGCTCCCTACCTCAACGCCGCGGAAGAAGAATGGCAATAAGCCAGATCCGATGAGCAACACTAGCCCGAGATCAAAGCTGAAACCTGTCGAGCCTGGCGCGTGGGGCGGCCGGGGAGTAGCCATGACGATCGAAAAAACGGGCGTTCAGATCGGCTTTGAGTGTGCAGACGGTGAGATATCAGAAGCACTGATGGCCGATGAGAACGGCAAATTCAGCATTAACGGAGTGTTTATACGTCGCGGGCCTGGCCCACTTCGCGAGGACAGGCCGCCGGAAAGGCTGGCGGTGCGCTACCAAGGCTCGATCTCGGGCGAAAAAATGTCGTTAAAGGTAACCCGACCCAGTGATGATGGCCTGATCGGTGAGTACTCACTCGAGCGCGATAAATTTGTTCGTCTTCATCGCTGCCTTTGATGGCGTCACCGGCAGACCACTAAATTCAGTATACGAAAGCGTTTGCTGCTGGTTTGTCGCCCGTTATGCCGAAATGAGATGCTTTAAAGCCGGCGGTCGATTGCATCAGGTACCAGTTGCCGTCCGAGGGGCGGAAAACTACCGTATCAGACCTGCCGTCGCCGTCGTAGTCGCCGGGTGCGGGCACGTCACCTGACGTGCCGAACTGAGCGCCGTAGAATGTAAGATCTTCGCTTCTCAGTACGTACCATGTGCCGTTCGATGGCCTCCACACGGCGATGTCGGTCTTACCGTCGCCGGTGTAGTCTGAGGGAACGATACGATCGCCTGCGGCGCCGAACTGAATCGCGCTGAATGATCCGTTTGAGCTGTTCAGGCGATACCAGACGCCCGAGGAAGGCCTGAATAACGAAACATCGGACTTGCCGTCTCCATCGAAATCTCCGACCGCAGGCCGGTCTTCGGCAATTCCGAACTGGACCGCCGCAAATCCGGCTGATGAGCGAAGTAGGTACCACGTGCCCGCCGACGGGCGGTAGACCGCGACATCCGCCTTGCCGTCTCCGTCAAAATCGCCCGGTGTTGGTATATCGCTGTTTGACCCGAAAGTGACGCCGAAAAACGTGTTGTCTTCGCTTCGCAAGATGAACCATGTGCCGCTCGAGGGCCGGAACACCGCGATGTCAGTTTTACCGTCACCGGTAAAGTCTGCCGGCGTTAGGACGTCGCCGGAAGTTCCGAACTGGACCGCTGCAAATCCCGCTTGCGAGCGATCGAGGAACCAGGTATTGACCGACGGTCGGAACAAAGAGATGTCCGTCCTGCCGTCACCGTCGAAGTCGATCGCCACTGCTCCGCCTGAGAGTTGGTCGATCCTGAATTGGGTCGTCCCGACCGATATCCGCCCGGTCCTTGAAGCACCACGATTGGCCTGGACGGTAAAGGCGATCGTACCGTTACCGATACCCGTCCCCGAATCGATGTTGATCCACGCCGAGTCCGAAACGGCTGTCCACCCGCATCCGCTGCCAGCCGTGACGTTGAAACTGCCCGTGCCGCCGCTCGCAGCGTAGGACGTATTGCTGGTAGAGAAAAGAAACGTGCATCCGCTGCTCTGGTTCACTGTGTAAGTCTTGTCGCCGGCCGTGATCGTTCCCATTCGGGCCGGACCTGCGTTTGGGGCTACGGTGAAGGTGATATTTCCGCTTCCCGATCCGCTGCTGCCGGCGGTGACAGTTATCCATGGATCATTGCTCACGGCCGTCCAGCTGCAGGTGGGCAAGGTGTTGATCGAAAATCCGCTGCCTCCGCCGCCTGCACCAATGGCCGTGTTCGACGAAGAGAGGGAGAATTGGCAGCCCGATCCCTGGCTGACGGTGAATGTGCGGCCGCCGGCTGTGATCGTTCCGGTCCGCGGGTTCGATGGATTTGCTTCGACGCCAAAAGTGACCTGTCCGTTACCGGAACCTGAACTACCTCCAGTGACTGAAAGCCACGACTGGTCGCTGTTAGCTGTCCAACTGCACCCAGCACCGGCCGTCACCCCGAAGCTGCCATTGCCGCCCGACGAACTGAAACTTGCGGAATCGGGTGAGATCGAGTAACTGCACTGGCCGTTGACCATGAACAGATATGCACCTACACCGCCGGACGCCGGAGACAAGGTCGAGCTTCCACCGGCAGCAAGCGGATCACCGCCCGCGAGCGGACTTGCGGAGCTAGCTTCAGAACCGTCGACGGCGAAGAAGTAGAGGATGTGCAATCCGTTCCTGAGCGTAGGTGTCGAAGCCGATGCCGTCAGCGTGGTCGCGGTACCGCTGAGGTTCGCCGCACGTTTCCATCCCCTATTTGCTGTGTCGATCTGGTAATAGATGTTTCGCGGCTGCGGTGCCGACGGCGAGGCGCTTGTGGCAGCTGTCAGTGTAAAGGCGACAGACGCCGACGGCGACATATTTCCGTTTAACGGTGCAACGGACGTCATGAGAAATGACGGGTTCAAGGGCGCCGGCGTTATGGCGGTTACCGAGCCGTCCCCGGAACTAACGACAAACACCTCGTTAGTTATAGGATTTGCTGTTATGCCCGACGGAGAAGAACCAGTGGTCACAGCTGTCGTTGCGTTGCTGGCCCCATCGATGACCGTAACGGTCGATTGCTGCGAATTCGAGACATATGCCTTGTTTACCGCTGGGTCAACGGCGACGGCACTTGGGCCCGCCCCGACCGCGACCGTAAATGAAGTGTTCGTCGAGCCGTCGAGGATCGTCACGGACCCGCTGCCGGAATTTGCGACATAGGTCCTGTTGGTCTCTACATTGACGGCAACGGCGACCGGTGTCGTGCCCACCGGAACGGTCGCGGTCGAAAGGTCCGCGCCGTTCATTATCGAAATATTCGAGCTGCCTGAATTTGCAACATAGATCGCGTTGGTCGCCGGATTGACGGCGATGTCTGACGGTTTAAGGCCCACTGGTACGGTCGTCAGCGAGAGGCTGGTGCCATCGATGACTGCGACATTGTTACTGTCCTGATTGGCGACATATAGTTTGTTAGTGGCCGAGTTGACTGTCAATGCGACAGGCGTATTGCCAGACGGCACCGTCTGAGTCGATAGGTCCACGCCGTTGATCACGGTCACATTGCCGCTGCCTTTGTTGGCAACATATATTCGGTTGGTCACCGGGTCGACCGCGATCGCCGACGGCGACGAGCCAGTCGGGACGTCCGAGGTCGAATTGCTCGCCCCGTCGATTACGGTAACGCTGTTCGAGCCGGAGTTGGCGACGTAGACCTTATGTGTGATCGGGTCGGCCGCGATCGCTGCCGGAAAAGAGCCTGCCGGAACCGTGACCCTCGATCGCGTTGAACCGTCGATCACGGTTACACTGCCGACGCTGTCCGAGTTGGCAACGTATATCTTATTCGACGCCGGATCGACGGCCACGGCCTTTGGGTTCGTAGGAGACTGAATGAATGCGGCCCGGTTGTCATCACCGGAAATAACGGTCGCCGTCGAATTTTGGAAATTTGGCACGTAAACTCTGTTCGTGATCGGATTGACCGCGATCGCAACAGACGAGAGGCCTGAGGATACCAACGATAGGGTGCCTGAACTCGGATCGAACACATCAACAAATCCGCCTTTGTCCGATAAATAGACTTTACCCGTTCGTGAATTGACCGTGATGGCCGAGGGATTGCTGCCGGCACCAAAGGTATTGACCGCGTGGGTTGCGCCGTTTATTACACTTATGCTGCCAATCGAATTCGCAGTATAGATACTGTTTCTGGCCTCGTCCACGGCAACGCCCACCGGGCCCGTCCCAACTGAGAGTGTGGCTAGGATCGTGTTACTTGAGCCGTCTATGACCGAAAGGCTGTTGCTGTTCTGATTTGTTACGTAAACACGGCCGGTGAGCCTGTTGACGGCGATCGATGAAGGTGTGGTTCCTACAGCGATCGGGGTCGCTGCATTGGAAACCCCGTCTATCGCGGTAACGCTGTTACCTGCGGTATTTGCGACGTAGATCTTGTTTGCGGTCTGATCGACCGCGATCGACCGCGGCCCTGAACCAACGCTGACAGTCACCGAAGGCCCTCCGCCGCCATCAATGACGGTGACCGAACTGCTTCCTTCATTCGCTACGTAGATGCGATTCGTTGCAGAATTGATCGCTATCGCGGCCGGGGCCGTACCGACGGCCATGGTCGTCGTCAAATTATCTACACCGTCGATCATAGTTACGTTGTTGGTACCGGAATTTGCAACGTAGATCTTGTTGGTCGACGGGTTTACTGAAATGGCGGTCGGCGCGGCCCCGGTCGACAGCGGAACGGTGGTGGTAGTGTTATTGGTCCCGTCGACAACGGTAACGTCACCGCTTGCCTTGTTTGCTATATATATCTTGTTGGTTACGGGATTTACAGCTACCGCAACTGGATTGGACCCGGTCGGGACCGACCCAATAAACGTATCAGCCACCGCCGTCGCCCACGGCAACTTGACAAACGCAGCACTAAATAGAGATGCGAGAAAGAGAAAAATGAGGATAGTCCGAATCAGTGCAGCGTTCGTTCCCCAAGCGGTTCGCGCACCGTTGGCATCGTTCATGGGATACTTCCGTAAAACGTAATTTTAGGCAGAATACGCCTAATAGGACCGTTTTTCCAGAAATATCTGAACTGCACGACGAACGGACCCGGCTACTGTGAATTCGATCGAACCTATCCGCCTTGAGATCAAGAGTTCATTCCCGTCTTGGCGGCAGATGCCGATCCAGCTCACCAGGATCGAGGTCTCGGTACGCAGCAACTCGATTGCGTCCTTCGCGTTTAGCGCGGTAGAGCGCGGAATCGGCCATTTCGACCAGTTCGATCGGATCGCGTGAGTCTTCCGGAAACGAAGCGACACCCACACTGACGGTTATATGGTGGGTCGCATGGGCTTTGCCTTGCCGGATAACCGTAAACTCGAGTTCCTGGATGCTTGCCCTCATTCGCTCGGCCGCGACCAGAGCCTGCGGAAGTTCAGCGTCCAGGAGAAACGCGGCAAATTCATCACCGCCAAATCGTGCGGCGGCGTCGCCGCTTCGCAGATTTGCCATTATGCACGCACCGATCTCTTCGATTGTTTTGCTTCCGGTTAGGTGTCCATATGTGTCGTTGACCCGCTTGAAATAATCGCCGTCCATCATTAGGACGCAGAAGGGCCGGTTTTCTGCCCTCGCCCGGCTTGCCTCACGCCGAAGCTCCGAAAAGAACGACCGGCTCGAAAGCAGCCCAGTAAGATCGTCGTGCGAGATAAGGCGGTGGATCTGACGCTGATACTCGCGATCGATCTCGTCGAGCAGGTCAAATCGAAGGATCGTGTCGCCGATAGCTATCTTGTCGCCGTTTGTAAGTTGCTCCCTGTCGATCCGCCGGCCGTTTAAAAAAGTGCCGTTTCGCGAGCTTAGGTCGGTCAGCACATACTCGGCGCGGCCTGTTTCTACGTCTTTCTCAGTCGTTATTCGGGCGTGTTGCCGCGAAACCTGGGTATCGTTCACGCGAATCTCGGCTTCGAGAGCTCGGCCCAGGATAACGGCTTCGCGGTCGAGGGGGATCGGTACCGCGATAAGTTCGCCGCTCAAAAAGACAAGTGACGGGCGAATATCGCGGCGAATTATTTCGGCATCATTCATAGACGAGCGCGGGCGGTGCGTGAGGAGGGAGTATCAAATAAGAGCATAACCGATTTCAGCCGGTGAATTCCAGACATTTATTCGTGCAACAGCGACGGTCAAATCGTTGAAAATATTGAGCGGAAACGTGAAAACTCAGGCGTATTGCGAGTTTATTTCGTCGGACCCCAAATCGTCTCTTCGGAGACTTCTGCCGCGAAAAGTATCGGCGGTTAGGTTGCCATCTTTGCCCAAATGAGTTCTGTCAGACGGATCATCGCTCTTCTCGTACCGCCTAAGGTGCGCGCCAACCTCAAGGCAGCATATCGGGACTTCGTGTTTCGGCGTGCCATCAAGAAGTTCTTAAATGATCCCGAACGGGCGATCCGCCCGGGTAGCCGCGTCGTTGCGAACCTGATCTACGGTTGGGGTAACGAAGACTGGAGCGCACTCGACGACTACCTCGTAGGGTGCATAAGGCAGGCGATGACGACGGAAGGCCCGATACTCGAGTGCGGCTCGGGCCTCTCGACCGTTCTCGTAGGGGCGGTCGCGAAATCGCGAGGATTGAGCTATTGGGCGCTTGAACATCAAGGTACTTGGGCCGAAAAAGTTCGCAGTTGCCTCGAAAAATACGGGATCGACACTGTCGTAGTATGCTCGAAGCCGCTTAAGGATCATCGGGAGTTTACCTGGTACGATCCGCCGCTCGACACCATGCCCGATAAGTTCGGGTTCGTGATCTGTGATGGCCCGCCAGGCATGACCAAGGGCGGGCGATACGGCCTTGTGCCCGTGATGAACGGGCGGTTAGCGCGCGGCTGCACGATATTTCTCGATGACGCCGCGCGAGTCCACGAACAGGAAATAGCACGGAGATGGGCGGACGAGCTTAGGGCGTCAGTCGAGAGTTTCGGCACGGCAAAGCCGTACGTAAAACTCACCGTCGGGGCGGCAAATTAGTTGAACAGGCATGGACCGTTTTTTGATATGATGGAATAGCCGCGATCGTCCACAGCGACGATGTTGGCAGAGCGGTCCTGAGCCGGGAACCCCGGCGAATTCTCCATTAGTTGAGTTGGAAAATGCAGAAACGGCATTCAAGGCCGTTTTTACGATGTAAGCTGCCGCAACGATAGCCGGAGCAACAGAGCAGGTAGGGCCAAGGTCGAAGTGCCGAAAGACGTTGGATAACAAAGCACCCAAAAATCAATCGATTCGCGAGCAGGGCGCGTGGCTGCTGGTCGCGAAGATCATCGGCTTTGCGTTGAGTTTCGCGTTGCCGCTGATGGTCGTGCGCTTTATGGCACTCGACGAGGTCGGTCATTACCGCGAGGCGTTCCAGGTCATCACCAACGCGGTCATCATCCTCCCGCTTGGGTTTTCGATGAGCGTGTACTACTTTCTGGCACGCGAGACCGAGCGGCGCGGTGCGGCGATACTCAATATACTTATCTTCAACTTCACCGCGGGCGGGCTCGCCTGCCTGACGCTATGGCTCTATCCGCAGCTCATTGGCAATATCTTTCAGAGCGGCGAATTGACACGTCTGGCTCCAAAGATCGGCCTCGTAATTTGGATCTGGATATTCTCGACGTTTCTCGAGACCGTTGCGATCGCAAATCAGGAGATGCGCGTCGCTACCGCATTTATTATCGCCGCGCAGTTCACCAAAACGCTGATGATGGGTGCGGCCGTCGTAGTGTTCTCCACCGTCGATGCGTTCATCTACGCGGCGATGATCCAGGGCGTGATACAGACGTTCATCCTGCTTAACTATCTCCGCTCGAGGTTTCCCGGATTTTGGCGGCAATTCGATCTGGCGTTTTTCCGGCAGCAGATGGTGTACGCGATCCCGTACGGTCTCGCCGGCATATTGTGGATGGCACAGAGCGACATTCACAACTATTTCGCCGGATACAAGTTCTCCTCGGCGGACTTTGCGATCTACGCTTATGGATGCTTTGAGGTCCCGCTGATCGCGATGCTCTCCGAGTCGGTCACGAGTGTTCTGATCCCGAGGATGAACGCGCTGCAACTCGCGGGAAATCGTGACGAAATGGTGCGATTGACGGCGCGTGCTATGCAAAAGCTGGCATTCTTTTATTTTCCCGCATACGTGTTCTTACTGATTACGTCGCAGACGTTCATCATCACGCTTTTTGGGCCCAAATATGAGGCCAGCGCGTCCGTGTTCGTCATCAACTTGACGATCCTGCCGTTCAGCATTCTCGTTAACGACCCAGTCGTCCGCTCATACAAGGAACTCGGCCGCGTACTGTTGATGACGCGAATTCTCGTATTGATGTCACTCGTGGCAGTTCTGTACTACGGACTCGGTTCGTTCGGGATGACGGGGATGATCTCATCGGCGGTCGGTGCGATCCTCATCGAGAAATGCATCGCACAGGCGATCGTGGTCCGCGTGCTTGGACTTGGATGGGGCGACCTGCTTCTGCTTAAGAACGTGATGAAAACGGCCGTGGTCAGCCTGTCTGCGGGCGCCGTGACCTATATCGTATATTCCAACCTGCACGACACAGTTCTGGACGCGGGTGTGCGTCTTGCGGCTCAAACGCTTGGTACGAGCAAGCCGTCGATCGTCAATTTTGTGGGTGGCTGCGTTGTTCTCGCTCTCTCAGGGGTGGTTTTCGCACCATTGTATTTGATCGGCTCGCATATTTGGGGACTGATCGAGGAGGACGAAATACAGGCGGTAAAGAACTTTATTAGGAGGGCGTGGCCGTGGCGGGCACATGCGCCGATACCCGAACCGAGAGGATAGTATGTGCGGCATTGCCGGATTTATCTCACGCGACGATTCACGGGCGGACGAGCGGCGAATACTGCTCGACGCGATGTGCCGTGTCATCACCCATCGCGGGCCTGATGAGCAGGGAATGGCCGTCGTGGGCCGTGCGGCGCTTGGGATGCGTCGACTCTCGATCATAGATATCAAGACCGGCCAGCAGCCCATCTACAACGCCGACCGGACGAAGCTAATAGTTTTCAACGGCGAGATCTACAACTACCGCGAGTTAAAAAAAGACCTCGAAGCACGCGGTCATGTATTCAGGACTAACTCCGACACCGAGACCATCCTGAGGGCGTACGACGAATACGGCGTGGGATGTCTGAAAATGCTTCGCGGCATGTTCGTGTTCGCGATCTGGGACACGGTCAACCAGAGCCTCTTTATTGCTCGTGACCGAGTCGGAAAAAAACCGCTTTTTTACACGGTCACTCCTTCGGGCGAGTTCGTGTTCGGGTCCGAATTAAAGGTCCTTCTAACGCATGGCGGAGTTCCCCGGAATATCGAGCATGCGGCGCTTGACGCCTATCTCACCTTTGGCTACGTACCCGAGGAATTCTGCATCTTCAGTTCGGTCCGCAAACTACAGCCGGGCCACTTTTTGACTTTTGCGAACGACGAAGTTCGAACCCAAAAATATTGGGATTTCGATTATTCGCAAGAACCGCTTGCGTCCCGCGAGGGAGAGATCGCCGGAGAACTGCTCGAAAAGCTGCGAGACGCCGTCGCCGTTCGGCTGATCTCAGAAGTGCCGCTTGGAGCTTTCCTGTCCGGAGGCGTCGACTCGAGTGCCGTCGTCGGCCTGATGTCGCAGATAATGGACAAGCCCGTCAAGACGTTCTCGATCGGCTTTCGCGAGGACAGTTTTGACGAGCTGAAATACGCGAGGCTCGCCGCACGCGAGTTCCGCACCGACCATCACGAGTTCATTCTGACTCCTGATTTTGTCGAGGCGGTCGATGACCTCGTGTGGCACTATGATGAGCCGTTTGCCGACCCGTCGACGCTGCCCACTTACATGGTGTCGAAGCTGGCCCGCGAGTTTGTCACCGTGATCCTCTCCGGTGATGGCGGCGACGAGCTTTTCGCTGGATACACGCGATATGCGACGGACAAGAGACGCAGCGGCCTCGGACGGCTGCCGCGCTCGATCCGCGAGCGGATCATCAGGCCGCTTAGCGAAGCAATGCCTCACCGTGCGACAGGCAAGAATTTCCTTTTCAACATCTCGCTTGACGCCGCCGCGCGGTACATCGACAGCATTTCGCAGTTCAATTCGTCGAGGAAGAAGCGGCTCTATGCAGGCAGCTACCGCTCGCAAATGAATGGTGGTTTCGGGGCAGGCGAAGAGGTCTACGGCCGGCTAGCGGGAAACGTCTCAACAGGAAATCCGACCGATACGCTGCTCTATCTCGACAGCAAGACCTACCTGCCCGCCGATATTCTGACAAAGGTGGACCGGATGAGCATGGCGTCCTCGCTCGAGGCTCGAAGCCCGCTTCTCGATCAAGAACTCATCGAATACGTGACACGCATACCTGCCAACCTGAAACTTCGCGGCGGACGGGCAAAGTACATTTTTAAGAAGGCGGTCGAGGGATTTGTTCCGCGCGAGATACTCTACCGTGAAAAACAGGGTTTTGGCATGCCGATCAACGAGTGGATCAACATGCAGCTAAAGGATCGGATACGTGCCGACCTGAGTGACCAGAGGACACGCGAACGCGGGTATTTTGACACTAATTATATAAACGTCCTGCTCGACGAACATGCGACCGGGCGACGCGATCACTCGCACGCGCTCTGGACACTTTGGATGTTCGAACTTTGGCAGCGGCGGTACATAGACAAAGGCGGGATTTGACCGGATGGAGACGACTGGCCCCTCGCTGGCCCAAAAATTACGGTGGAATCTGCCATGGCTCGTCCGCTATCCGGCGGCTCGGTTCTTCTCGCTGATGGAGCGGACCGCTTTCGAGAAAAAGCATGTGATCTTCACCGTCGCCAACCATTTCGAGCCGGCGTGGAGCTCAAATGGCAATCTCGCGTTGAGCGCGCAGATCTCAAGGCTCAAGGAGTACATCGAACTTGCCCGGGAAACTGGTGAAGCTGTCCGCGATTCTGACGGGACAAAATTCAAACATACAAACTTCTATCCCGCTGAACAGTATCATCCTGAGCTGCTCGATTTGATGGCCGAAATGCAGGCCGAAGGCCTCGGCGAGACCGAGATCCATCTTCATCACGGCGTCGACAAGCCGGACACCGCTGAGAATCTAAGATCAACGCTTATCGAATTTCGCGATGTGCTAGCCGAACGACATCGGTGTCTTTCGCGCATGGACGGCAAGGGTTCTCCCATGTACGCTTTCGTCCACGGCAATCTGGCCCTTGCAAATTCGGCCAGAGGTAAATTTTGCGGCGTGGATAACGAGATGGAGATACTGCAGGAAACCGGTTGCTACGCGGACCTGACACTGCCGTCGGCGCCGGACGAGACGCAGGTACCCGTGATCGGCCGGATCTACGAGTGCGGCGGGCGGCTCGACGAGGCCGTTCCACACCGGACCGGCCGCCGGGTCGCGGTAAATGGAACTCAACCTCAATTGCCACTTATATTTACCGGTCCACTTGTGCTTAATTGGACCCGCCGGATCCGAGGGCTGCCGGTGCCGAGGATCGACGATGGAGGCCTTGCGGCAAACCAGCCGGCGGATGTGGCCCGGTTGAAACGTTGGCTTTCGGCCAATATTACGATCGAGGGTCGGCCGGACTGGATCTTTGTGAAACTGTATTGTCACGGTTTCTTCGACCACGACATGCAGGCATCAATAGGCGAGGGCGTCCGGCGTTTCTTTGGCGAAATAGCCGAGTTCGGAGCAACTCGTGGTAATTTTGACGTCCATTTTGCCAGCGCCCGCGAGGCGTTCAATATGATCACGGCGGCGATAGATGGTCACTCGGGCAGCCCGAACAAATATCGAGGCTACAAGCTGCGGTCGATCATGAGTTAAGCATGACCCACAAGAAATGGCGACACGAACGACAACAAGTTCCCTGGATAAACTGAAGAAGGTTCGCAGCTGGAACGAGTTGCGCACACGCGGGGGCCAGGTCGTTTCCGCCTATGGCGAAAAGTTCGGCATCGGAGGCAGAGTCCCGACCGACGCAGAATTCGGGAGGCTGATCGATAAAGGCCGTTTCAACGGGACACCGATCACGCCCGAGACCGTGATGCAAGAGTTCTATCTGAATGCGGATGATCGGTTTTTCCCTGCATTTAGGTTCGACGCTGGCTCGGCCGAGAGGTTCCGAAAGTTGTTTCCAAATTCTGCCGCCCGTTTTGTCGAGAAAGCGGCGAGAATCGGCGACGGTCGAATCGACCTGCTGGGCCACAAAGATATCTACATCGGACATTCCGTCGACTGGCATCTCGAACCGCTATCGAAAACACGCTCGCCGATAAAGCACTGGAAAGAGTTTGACGAATTGGACCCGGCAGAAGCAGGTGACCGCAAAGTCATCTGGGAGCTCAATCGTCACCAGCATTTTTTTACTCTCGGTCTTGCATTTTGGGTTACGGGCGACGAGCGATTTGCCGAGATCTTCGTCGGGCATCTCGAAAGCTGGATAGACCAGAACCCGCCCGGAATGGGCATCAACTGGTCAAGCAGCCTCGAGGTCTCGTTTCGAGCAATGTCGTGGATCTGGGCCTTTCAATTTTTCAGGCTGGCGGATATTTTCAGGCCGGAACTGTTCCAAAAAGCGGTCAAATATCTGTATCTTCACGGACGCCACATCGAAAAGTACCTCTCGAGCTACTACAGCCCAAACACCCATCTTACGGGCGAGGCCCTGGGGCTTTACTATCTCGGCACACAACTGCCGATCCTGCAGCGGGCTGAAGCCTGGCGTGTGCTCGGTGAGAGTATCCTCTTCGAGGAGATAGATAGGCAGATCTTTGACGACGGTGTCTATTTTGAACAGAGCACCTGGTATCAGCGATACACGGTCGATTTCTACATTCATTTCGTCATCCTCAAGTCACTTGCAAATGACGAACCCGGAGGAGCGCCGGCTGACGAATTGGAAATACGCCTTGGATCGGCGCTCAATTTCCTGAAACACGTTACTCGTCCGGATGGTACCGTGCCGATCATCGGTGACGACGACGGTGGTCGAGCTCTACCGCTGACGTCGGCGGCTCCGGACGATTTTAATGGCACGCTCGATACCGGAGCCGAAATGTTGGGCCGCAATGACCTTCGCGTTTTCGGTCTCGGTGAGAGCGAAGAGTCGTTCTGGCTGCTCGGGCCTCGTCGGCGCCGCTCGACGGCGAACACTGAGAGCGAGTTGCGAATTGCATCCTCCATCTTTCCGGACGGCGGCTATTGCGTTATGCGTGACGGTTGGCTCGACACCGACAATTATCTGCTGATCGACTGCGGCCCAGTCGGCTCGCTAGCCGGGGGCCATGGTCATGCCGATGTGCTCTCGATCGAGGTCGCGATCGAAGGCCGCACGCTGCTCGTCGACTCGGGAACGTACAGCTACCACGAGTCTGCCGAGACACGCAATTACTACCGCTCGACCGCCGCACACAATACGCTCACTGTCGACGGTCGATCGTCGTCCGAGCCGGCAAACACATTCTCGTGGCGTACGAAGGCTGCCGCGCGAGTCAGGTCCTGGATCACCCACGATCGATTCGATTTCTTTTCAGGAGAGCACGACGGGTATCGCCGGCTTGACGACCCGGTTACACACGAGCGAAGCGTCCTGTTTCTCAAGAACGACTACATCGTGATCCGCGATCTCGTTCGAGCCCAGAAGCGACACGACGTCGAAATAAAGATGCATTTTGCCGCCGGCTCGAGCGTCGAACTCGACTCTAACGCGGCTTACGGCGACAACTGGCGGATGTTCTTTTTCGGCGACGATGCAAATATCGAAAGAACCGAAGCGTTCGTCTCAAAGATATACGGCAGCCGGTCGAGCGCTCCCACGCTGCGGGTCGCGGCCGAAGGCCACGGCACTCAGGAATTTTTTACTTTCATCATCCCCGAGAGAACCGATCACCGAATGCCCGCCGTCAAAGAAGTTCCCATCGAAGGAGCCAGGGCCTTTGCCGTCGAATATCGTAATTACACTGACCTCGTCGTGTACAACGACGAATTTCGCAACTTGCTCCGCACGGACCTTTTCGACACCGATTTTGAGATCAGTTGGGCCCGCGTGAGCGACGGCAACTCGCGGCCCGACGAATACGTGCTGGTCGGCGGCAGCCGCTTCGTCCTCGGGGAGCTGGACATCCTCGGCGAGACCGGCAAGATCGATAATGCGGTGATCCGGCAGCTCGGCGACGAACTTTATGTCGGCACGCCGAAAGGCCGTTATCGTGTCTCACTCCCGTGACCACGCAATTGCTCCACTCTTGAAAAAAAGGATCCTCCAACTCATCGGAAGTTTTCACGAAGGCGGCAGCGAACGTCAGGCCGTCGCGTTGACCCGCGCATTGAGAACGGATGCTACTTTCGATGTATCGGTGGCAACGCTTAATAAACGGGGCGTGCTGCTTGGCGAGTCGATCGATCTCGATCCCGACGAAATTCCGGAATTTCCGCTCACCTCTTTTTACGATCTCGACTTCCTCCGACAGTTAAGGGCGTTCGCCCGGCATCTGACAGCGTGCAAGGTCGATCTCATACATACGCACGATTTTTACACTAACGTGTTCGGGATGGCGGCGGCTTCGCTTGCTCGAACCGATGCAAAAGTCGCGTCAAAGCGCGAGACGCTCGCAATGCGGTCGCGTCCGCAGGAGATCGTCGAGAGGTTAGCATTTGGCCGTGCAGATGCGGTCGTCGCTAACTCTGTCGCGGTCCGTGACCATCTCATCGAGCGATCGGTGCCCGCGACGAAAATAGACGTCATCTACAACGGCGTCGATCTGAGCCGATTTGAGGAGAGCGGGTCGAGGGTCTCAGCCTTTAAGGATTCGATCGGCCTGAACGGCGGCGATCGCCTGATAACCCTCGTCGCTAACCTGCGACATCCTGTTAAGGATGTTCCGATGTTCCTGCGGGCTGCGAAACTGGTGTCAGAAGCTGCTGTAAGTGTGAATTTTGCGATCGCCGGCGAGGGCGAACTGGAAACGGATCTAAAAGCCCTTGCGTCCGAGCTTGGTGTCGCGAAAAGCACACATTTTCTTGGTCGCTGTGCCGACGTTCCGGCGTTGCTCTCGGCATCCTGTGCGTGTGTTTTGACCTCAAAAGCCGAGGGGTTTTCCAATTCGATCATCGAGTACATGGCAGCTGGTAAGCCCGTAGTTGCGACCCGCGTTGGCGGCGCGGCCGAGGCGATCCTCGAAGGCGAAACCGGCTATCTCGTTGATCCGGGCGACGACGAGGGGATGGCCAAACGGCTTATCGAACTGCTTAACGACGGTGAACAGGCGGCCGTAATGGGTGCACAAGGGCGTTCACGGGCAGCGAGTGAGTTTTCAGCGAAGGCCCAATTAAAGAAAACACTCGAGTTATATGACTCATGTCTAGGAAATTAAAGTTGCTCACATCGCCGGGCATCCCTTACAATAGTTATGCGCTCCTTGGGTGCGCCCGCCTCGTTCGATCCCGTCCGTTAATTCCCTAAATGAAACAAGTTATCCGCAGAGGTCTGAGAGATATCATTGTAGACGAAGTTGCCGACCCGATGGTCTCGGCTAACCACGTTTTAGTACGCCCTTTTTACTCGCTGATCAGTTCCGGCACCGAGACCGCGGACATTCACACTGACAGTATCGTCAAAGAGGTCGCCGACAATCCGTCTCACCTACAAACGGTTTGGAATGTGATGAAAAAGACCGACCCGATCAGCACATTCAACGAGGTCCGGGCGAAATTCAGCGATTATGCCGTTCTCGGATATTCAGGCGCCGGTGTCATAGTCGAGCGCGATGAGCGCGTTACGGACCTGGCGATCGGTCAGCGCGTCGCGTACGGAGGCGAAGGGACAGGTCACGGCGAGACGATAAACGTTGGCCGAAATCTCATCGCTCGAGTCCCCGACAATGTTTCGTTCCAGGAAGCGTGTTTTACCACTCTCGGTGCGATCGCGATGAACGCTGTCCGGCTGGCTTCGATCAACCTCGGCGAGGTCGTTGCGGTCGTCGGCCTCGGACTGGTCGGGCAATTGACCGCACAGCTTGTCAGGTGCCAGGGAGGCGTTGCGATCGCGATCGACCTCGACGAGAACCGTGTTCTGCGTGCGAGCGAGAACGGCGCTGAGCATGGACTCATCGCCGGCGAGACGACCGTCGAAGAGGTCCGCGCACTGACCGAGGGACGCGGTGCCGATTGTGTGATCGTTGCCGCTGCATCGTCTTCGCCCAAACCGCTTCAGGACGGAGTCAAGATGGCCCGCGACCGCGGCCGCGTCATCATGGTTGGTGCATGCCCGATCGATATTCCACGTGCCGAGATGTATATCAAGGAACTTAGTTTTCAGGTCTCGCGGGCATATGGCCCGGGCAGCTACGATCCGAAGTACGAAAAGCAGGGGGTCGATTATCCGCTCCCGTACGTCCGCTGGACAGAGAACCGCAACATGGAGGAGTTCCTGCGACTCGTCTCAGCAGGCCAGGTCAATGTCCGTTCCCTCATCAGTCACGAGTTTGGGATCGACGACGCTCCCAAGGCTTATTCGACGATCATGGACAACGGCGGCGGAAGCCTCGCTGTGGTCCTCAAATATAATGCCGCCGATCAGGCCGACGTGGTCGGCGAGTTCACGCCAACGCGAAAGATCGTTGTCAACGCCACTCCGATCGACAGACACGATATCAGGTTCGCCCTCGTTGGAGCGGGAAACCTCGCGAAATGGGCCCACCTGCCCGCCCTCAAAAAGATCGACGGGGCAAAACTACACGCCGTGCACTCGAATAACGGAGCACGTGGTAAATCGTACGCGATGCGGTTTGGAGCCGCGTACTCGGGCTCGGATTACGACGAGATCCTTGCCGACGCGGACATCGATGCCGTCCTGATCGCGAGCCGGCACAAGGACCACGCACGGCAGGCAGTCGCCGCACTCGAGGCCGGCAAACACGTCTTTATCGAAAAGCCGATGGCGATCACGATGGATGAATGCCGAGCGATCTCAGACGCCGTCGCCGCCAGCGGCAAGCGGCTGATGGTCGGGTTTAACCGCCGGTTCGCGCCGCATTACGTCGAGATGAAAAAGAACCTTGCGGGACGAAAAACGCCGGTCGTGATCTCCGTTCGAATGAACTCGCCAGGCATCCAGAACGGCTGGGCGGCGGAACCGGAACAAGGCGGCGTCGTCCTGGGCGAGGGCTGCCATTTCGTTGACCTCATGTACTGGCTGCTCGAAAGCGAGCCCGTCAGCGTGTCGGCGTACGGATTCGACGGCCACAACGTCGCTGCGTCGTTCAAGTTCGCCGATGGCTCGGTCGGAAATTTTATCTACACCGTCATCGGCAGCGAGTCGTCCGGCGGCGAGCTTGTCGAGGTCTTCGCTCCTGGCGTCGCACTATCGGCGGAGGATTTCAAGTCGCTCGTCGTAAAGAAAAAGTCGCGCAAAACGGCATCCAAGCTTTTTGCCGCAAAAGGCTATGACGAGCAACTTGCATCGTTCGTTCGCAGCCTGAAAACGGGTTCCGAGACCGAGGTCACTGTCCGCGACGGGACACGTGCGACACTCGGCTGCCTGCTCATGCTGGAATCGATCGCTACCGGAACGCCTCAGAAATTCGACCTGGACGGTGCGATGTGAATGCACGTGCTGCAGCTAGGGCCATATCCGCCACCTGAAGGCGGGATCAACCGCAATATCCTCGCAATCCGCGAAGAGCTGTGGGCCCGGGGAGACCGTTGTTCGATCATCGCGACGTCGAAAAGTACCGCGGTCAAGGACGAGCCTGACGTCTATCATCCACGGTCCGCCGCCGCCCTCCTGCGGCTGTTGTTTTCGATCGACTACGACATATTGCACCTACATATCGGCGGCGATGTCACGGCCAAGGTCATGTCGTTGATCGCGGCCTGCGGGATTGTCGGGCGTGGAAAAAACGTCTTCTCGCTCCATTCCGGAGGTTACCCCTCGACCGAAGCGGGCAGCAGTGCAAAGCCAAATTCCATTCGCGGCGCGATCTTTCGGCGATTCGCCCGCATTATCGCCGTAAACCCGCTCATCGCGGACGTGTTTCGTCGATACGGCGTGGAAGAGGACCGAATAAAGGTGATCTATCCCTTCGTTCATCGCACCCCGGATCCGGATGTCACGGTTCCGGATAAACTTGCGAGTTTTGCCGCCCGGCACTCGCCATTTTTGTTGACCGTCGGCCTGTTGGAGGACGAGTATGACCTGTTCATGCAGATCGACGAATTGGAAAAGGTGCTCGACGTGTTCCCCGGTGCCGGTCTGATGATAATTGGATCCGGTTCACTCGAAACCAGTCTAAGAGAGGCGATCAAAACAAAACCATACGCTGCCAACATCTTGCTGGCCGGCGACGTGACGCACGCCGTGACGCTGCACGTGATCAACGATGCGGACATACTGCTTCGAACCACACGCTATGATGGCGACGCGATCTCGGTCCGTGAGGCGCTCTTTCTAGGTACGCCCGTTATCGCCACCGATAACGCAATGCGACCTGACGGAGTCAGCATCATACCTGTCGGAGACGCTCACGCCCTTGTCGCCGAAGTACTAAGATGGACGCCAAACGCCGCGCCAAAAACGCCAAAAACGGAAGATAAAAGCAATATTCTCGAGGTATTGGCCGTTTATAACCAGATTGCGGGCCCGTCGCGGCTCGTGGATCAAGAACCCTAGATGAAGTTTTCGTGGCAGAAGATAATCCCAGTGGCGGCGATCGCGTTGTTCGTCGTGCTCGCCGTGTCGAGCGCGCTGACGAACCGGCCGCAGATCGACGAGGGGATGTTCGCGAGCCCGGCTTACAATCTGGCGTACAACGGCTTCTTCGGGACGACGGTCCTCGAGAGGGAAAAGGCGTCACTCACCCGAATCGACGAGCGGACATATTGGGTGATGCCGATGTTCCTTCTGAACGTCGCGGCGTCATTCAAGGCATTCGGGTTTTCGTTATTTACAATGCGGGCCGTCTCCATTTTTTGGGGACTGGTGCTGCTTATGTCGATCTATACGATCGCGCTGCAGTTGTCTCGCGAGCGCATCGTGGCTGTCTTCGCCATTTGCCTGGCAAGCTGCGACTACATGGTGCTAGAGACATCATCCTCCGGGCGGATGGACATGATGAGCGCCTCGCTCGGCTTCGCCGCTATTGCCGTCTATCTAGCTTTACGAGAACATCGCCTGTTGCTCGCTGTCATGCTGAGCCAGACGCTGGTCGTGCTCGGCGGCTTGACTCATCCGAACAGCATAATGGCGTTCGTCGGGCTGCTGGTACTGACCCTTTATTTCGACCGCAAACGGCTCTCCATGTCGGTGATCGGCGCGGCCACGCTGCCTTACGTCGTTGGCGGGCTAGGCTTCGGTATATGGGTCCTGCAGGACCAGGAGGCATTTAGGGAGCAGTTCATCGAGAACGCGATGATGGGCGGCCGAATGAGCGCGTTTAGCGCGCCCGTCGCGAACATCTTACGAGAATTCACCGAACGTTATCCACATGCCTTCGGAATGTTGGGCAACTCGAGCGGCCACTCTGGCCCGATCTACCTAAAAGGGCTGATGCTCGTCGGTTATGCCGTCGGAGTTCTCGGTGTCATGGCAGTCAACGAACTCCGCAGCAACGCAAACTACCGGATATTGATGGTCGTGACAGGGTTGTACTTCCTGATCATGGCGTTCATCGACGGACAAAAAGAGACGCCGTACCTGATCCATATCATCCCTTTCTATCTGATCTTTCTGGCCGCATTTCTCGGCTGGCTTTGGGAGAGACCATGGCTTCCCAGATCTCTTGTGCTCGCAGCGACGTGCCTGCTCGTTTTGCTGCCCGCAGCCGGGATGGCGTACCGGATCAGTCAGAACACATACGGCCGCTACTACATGCCCACGGTCGACTATCTTGCGAAAAATGCGGGCCCGTCTGACATCGTTATGGGCGGGGCCGACCTCGCATTCGGTTACGGATTCAAGGACAACCTGATCTCAGACGGCAGGTTCGGTTTCTACACCGGCAAACGCCCAAAGTATATTGTTTACGACAGTGCGGTCGAGATCTCGTGGCAGGATTCAAAAGTATTCTTTCCGGCGTTTTACGACTATTTCCCACGACTTCTGAACGAGGAATATCAGGTTTCATACGAGAACGCGGCGTTCAAAGTGTACGAAAGAAAATAACCTATCTTCCGCCGACCGTTCGCGGATCGAGTTCCGCGCCAATTTGTTTTCCCCCAAACCCCTTTGTCCGCAGAGGACTTTCCGCAGTTAAACGGTAATCACCTTTAGACGGGTCGGCGAATCCGAGATTAAGACTCGCGGGATATACATTCGCAGGCCCGTACTCGCGCGGGTCTCCGCCGATGATCGCGTTGTTAGTGATCGTGGCCTGAGGGAAGTACTTTGCAAGGGCCGGCTTTCCACCGCCCGCGCCGTCGCCGAAGAATCCGTATTCGTTCTGAAAAACGATATTGTTTCGAAATATCATCCGCCGGATCGGATCGCCCCAGGCGATGGTGATAGCACCGTCGTGGATGACAGTGTTGTTCTCGATGACGAGTCCATCCCAAGTGGTGGGCTTGAGAAAATAACCGCGGCCTTCCCATTTTTTGGCATTGATGTCTTCGAAAACGTTGTTGCGGATCGTTAGCCGGCGGCCTCCGTTACCCTCGTTGCCCTGAATGGTGATCGCACTGCCTGAGCCGCGCATGATGTTGTTCGTGAACTCGATATCCTCGACAACCGTGCTCTTTCCGCTGTCGGCTCCGGTGCGGAAAAGGAGGCCGGTGCCTTCCTGAGCGGAAGTCCAATTATTGGTCATCAGGTTGTTCTCGATCTTGATGTTCCGGCCGCTCTTGATCTCCAGGAAGTTCTTGACCACCCATTTGGTGTTTCTCCATTCGATCGGCTTGTTCATCCAGTTATCGCGAATAACGGCGTTACCCGGAACGAGGCCGAGCTTTGACTCAGCACCGCCAAAGAGGATGCTCTCTGCAGCGGCTTCGAGATAGTTGTTTACGATCTCGATGGGGCCGTCAGCCGCCCAGACGGCGATCGCCTGGCTTTCTTCGCCAAGGCGTTTGAAGTCGCAAAAATAGCTGTTCGCGATCTTGATAAAACGCCCATTTGCGGCAATTCCGCGACGTTGGCCGTCGGTCGGACTGCCGTGAAGATAACAATGATCGATCTCGATATGATGCGGCAGCTCGTCGACGCTCGTTTCCTCGCTCGACCCGATCTGGACAATGTTGTAAAAGCCTTCGACAGTCGGACCGAAGTCGATTCCCACAAAGCGATAATGATGTGCGCCGCTCAGCGTCAGGACAGCGGGCTCGCCCTTTTGGTTCGAAACGACCTTTGGTAGCACGGCGGCATACTTCACCGGGTCGAGCCGCGCGTTCTCGGCGGGAAGCTGTGCGTGGGACGCGGATGTGCGGATCGTGATAAAGTCGCTCCCTGGCTTATTGGGGAGCTTCACGGCACCCTTGTATGTCTCTCCGGCTGTAAGCTCGATCGTGTCACCGCTCTGGGCCGTATTTATCGCCGCCTGCAGGCTGCCGCCCGGCGGCACGCGAATGGTTCGAAAAGCACCGTTCGCGACG
>JBGAVC010000061.1:0-23974 GCA_044228265.1 Pyrinomonadaceae bacterium | reverse complement strand
CCTTCTTTTTTGCGAGTTAGACGGGACTGGTGTTACAGACGAAAAAATAGTGCCTTGCGTTTTTGACGAAAGGCACCGAATACGCAATTACGCGTGAGTATTAGAGAAAGCAACCAGCAACGATCTTAAGAGCGTCGGGCCGGTCCTTTTGTCTGCGCCATTACATAGTCAAAAGAATTTGCGCAAGAAAAATTACCTTCCTACGCAGCGGTCGTTTCGCCGCCCAGCAAAGTCAGTACTTCGCCGGTGATATAGCTCGAGTCGGCGTTTGATGCGAAGAACACAAAGGCCGGTGCAACCTCTTCCGGCTGCGCCGGCCGTTTGAGGGGCGTGTCAGCACCGTGCTTCGCGACCTCTTCGGGATCTTTGTCCGCGACGTTCAGGGGTGTCCAAACGGGGCCCGGGGCGATACAATTCACCCGGATCCCTTTCTCGATCAGGTTCTGCGCAAGCGATTTCGTAAACGCGTGGATCGCCCCCTTTGTGGCCGAATAGTCAAGAAGCTGACCCGACCCGTCGAGACCTGTGATAGACCCTGTGTTTATGATCGCACTGCCTCTTTTGAGTTTTGGCAACGCCGCCCGGACCATGTAGAAGTAACCGAATATGTTGGTCGCGAACGTGCGCCCGAGCTGCGCGTCAGTTATGTCCTCGATCGACTTCTGGTGGTGTTGATAAGCTGCGTTGTTGACCAGGATATCAAGGCCGCCGAGTTCGGCTGCACAGCGTTCGACCGCTTCGGTACAAAAGTCGGAGGAACGGACGTCGCCCTCGATCAGGACGCACCGTCGGCCGGCAGCTTCGACATGCTCTGCCGTCTCGCGGGCGTCGGAACGTTCCTCGGCAAGATGAACTATCGCAACGTCGGCACCCTCGCGAGCAAAATGGACCGCCACCGAGCGACCGATGCCTGAATCGCCGCCCGTCACGATCGCAACCTTGCCCTCTAGCTTGTTTGCCGGCTTATAGTCTTTACCTACGAACCACGGACGCGGCTCCATCTTGCTTTCGATGCCGGGCCGCTCCTGTTTTTGCTCGGGCATCGGGCTCTTGGGCTTATTGTCGGAGTCTGTTTTCATTCCAGCTTTCATGGGTAAATTCACCTCTTTTTCGATATGAATTTACTCTCGCGCTCCAAGCGACAGATCGCTGTTCGCCAGAATACAAATTCTTCCTGACGCCGCGTCCGACCTCTGAAGGAGCCGGACGGCTATCTCTTGTCTGTTCGGAACTTACGAAAGCCTGTATGGTGCGAATAGACCTCTGACGCCCGCAGGGTCCCGTCGAGATCGTATAGGACGACCTCAACGACAGCGCTGCCGCTATAGTCGGTCTTGTTGCCCAAGATCAGATTTCGGCTTTCGCGTCGGCTCCCGCCGGCGGAGAGCAGGGTGATCTTGAGGACGCCCACCTTTGATGTCGCATTCGGAGCACGGCCGGCGGACAGAAACCGGTCGAGACGCTCTGCCCGGACCATGCGGCGAAACTCGGTCATCTCGGTGGTCTCGGCCGCGCTTAGCTGTCCCGGCTTTAGCGAAAACGAGAGACCGGCGATCTGCGTCTTTGCGGCCTTTGCCCTCGCAATAAGGCGGTTAAAGGGTGATGCATTCTGCACTTTTTCGGGTTGGCGTGCGAATTCGTCCAGAAGGTAGGTGAGATAGGCTTCGGCCGCGTTCAGCCGAACGATGTCATTGTAAAACGAGTCGCTACTACCGACGCCTAATTCGTAGTCGGCGACAAAAGACTCGGAATTATAGAACGACATCCCGGGATGAGCCTTTAGCAGCACACCGGTGAGTACGACGCCGGGGACTTCCGGCCTGACCGAAACCGTAGAAGTAGTGACCGTACGGTCGGTGCGGAAAAGCGACGCGAGCTCGGCCACTGAGCGAACAGCCGCGGTGGCTATCGACGGGGCCGCCAATGCCGTCAGAAAGTCCGATCCGTTGTCGCCGCCGATCGATTTTATGCCTATTTCTTTGTTCTGACGAACTCGCGCCGCCTCCTCGTTCAACTGCTTTAGAAATGCCTCGTAGTTCTCGAGTGCGATCCGCGCCTGTTCGCGATAAAGCCGGTAACGCGAGAGTGCGTTGAAATCGGGTTCATAATAGACAGCTACGCGGTCGTAGCGTGACAATGCCGGCGCGAGTCGCTCATCGATCTTCAGGGCGATCTCTCTGAGTGCGTCATAGCTCAGGATAACGGTCTCAAAGACGGTTCCCTGTTCAGTGTTGTACTCGGTCTTGCCGCCTGCACGTTCACGATCGCTGAGGCCGCCGCCCGGCGTCTGTCTGAACACGTCGAGATATGCTCGTTGTGCATCGAGCAGGTCTTTCTGTTTGGTGATCAGATCTTTCTGCTGTGACAGCATCTCGGCCTGAGTCAGAGAGGCAGGGCTCGGCGTGGCTTCCTGAGCGCTGATCAACACGGGCGACGCAAGGGCCATCGCCATCCAAAGAACAATGCTGGTCCGTTTCATTTGCGGCCTCCCGGGAGCCCTTTCGTCGCTCGAACGAAACGCGTGGCTCCGCATTTGTGCCGTCCAGATATTACGCAACGACCGTACCTCGCTGCATCCGCCCGCGAAATGCCGCGATTTCAAGCTATCGGGTATGCGAAACGTGATCTTGCCGAAGAAAAAGCGTGTGATAATCCGCGTTGCCGCGTAATTTCGCATATTTCTCCATAAGGCCTTCATCGACGTGATCGAATACGACAAAATTTCCAGTTTTTCCACAGGGTAAGCAGACCGCTGAAGTGATGCGTTTTCAACGGCGTACATCCGGTCTCTTCATTTACAACATTAGGAGTATTTAGTATCATCGTCGGTGAATTTGCCTTGTCTGCAAATGTTGCAACCCAGATCCCGTTTTCTACATCACTTGTCCGGCCAGGTTTTTTGCCGCAGTCGCGAGGGCGAAGGGCGTCCCACGGAAAGACCGTTTTACAGGAATTAATTCTCTTTTTGGAGGCTTTATGTCACTCAGATCCAGCGTTGTCCGCGTCGGCTTCTCTCTTTTATTGGTCGTTTCGCTCTCTGTTTTAGCGTTCGCCGACACTATCCGGCTTAAAGATGGAAGCATAATCAAGGGCAGGATCGTCGGGTTTTCGGGGGGCAAATTCACTATCTCCATTGGGGAAGGCTCCCGGCTCCGAGAACTCACGTTTTACGCGAATGAGGTCGAGTCGATCGTGTTTGATTCCGCCGGTGACAAGCCTCAGAACACAGCGGCCGACAAGCCGATCAAAGACGGCGGCAAGATCGTGAACACGAGTTCCACAACGTCAGACCAGCCCCGGGTCGTGATCACCGATCCGATGGTCCGGACCAACGGCAAGGCCACGATCGGATCGACCAGCCCGGGCCCACGCAAGTCCGGCGGCACCGAAAAGAAGCCGGAGATTAAAGACACTTCGAGCGACTCGCAGCAGCCGGTCGGAGTGCCGAGCGTTCCCGGCACAAGCAACTCCGGTGGCAAGGCCGATCCAATTTCCTGGACCGTCAAGGTCACTGCGGACAATACGTCGAACGGCTGGACGAATTCGGGTTGGGTGGTCAAAAAAGGACAGCGGATCCACATCGTGGGTGACGGACAGGTCTCGCTTGGCAAAGGGAAAATGTCGCCGCCGTCGGGCCTCGGCGATCTGCAGGACGAACAAAAGCTACTTAAGAGCGTTCCGACCGGAGCGCTTATCGCCGTGATCGGTGATGACAATAACGACTTTATCTACGTGGGCGCAGAGCGCGAATTTACAGCGACGCGTGACGGCGCGCTCTTCCTCGGGATAAACGAAGGCAATCTCGATGACAACTCAGGCACTTTCAGCGTCAAGATCGAGATCTACCCCGAGAATGGAAAATAAGGTCTGTGCGGGCGATGGTGCGGCTTCTATTCGACTATCGATGGTTCCAGAAAGGTCTCGATTTCGTCAAGATCACTTGAGATCCGCATTCGCGGGAGCGAGTTAAGAAAATCGCGGCCGTAGCCTTTCGATTTCAGACGCGGGTCGAGGAGGGCGATCACGCCGCGGTCGGTGCGGCTGCGTATGAGGCGGCCGATCCCCTGTTTGAGCGAGATCACGGCTTGCGGGACGCTGTAGTCAAAGAATGAGCGGCCGCCGTTGTCATCGATGAATTTGCTCCTGGCAGCTACGATCGGGTCGCTCGGCACGGCGAAGGGCAGCTTATCGATGATGACGCACGAGAGCTGTTCGCCCTGAACGTCGACACCCTGCCAGAAACTCGCCGTCGCAAACAAAACCGCGTTCGGCGTCCGACGAAACTGCTCGATCAGGCCCGGCTTTGACATCGTTCCCTGCAGCAGACAGGTGAATCCGACACGCGACGAAACCAGCTCGTAAAGAGCGGTCATCGACGATACGCTCGTGCAGAGGACAAAAGCCCGGCCGCTTGTGACCCGCAGGATCTTTACGATCTCTGAAGCAGCCATCGCGGTAAATTCGGGAGCGCGCGGATCGGGCATCGTTCGCGGAAGATAAAGGATCGACTGCTCTTCGTAGTCAAACGACGAGTTCGCGACATGCGTCAAGGTGTCCGCTTTGCTGAGTCCGAGCCGGTCTCGGACAAAACTGAAACTGCCGTTCGCCGACAATGTGGCCGACGTCAAAATACAAGTTCCCACCTTGTCGAACAGTTTGTCCCGGAGCAGTGCGGATACGTCCACCGGTGTGGCTTGCAAGTACGTTCCGCGGCCGCGGCGCTCGAACCAGTAGACATAATTGCGGTCGGATCGATCTGCGATGAATCCGAGGTCGGATCGGAGCTGACGAGCGCGGCGTACAACGCTCTCTGCCTCGGGTATCTTTTCGGAATAGATGTCGACTTCGGCCACGAGTTTTGCCAGGGCGCCTTCCACTGCCTCATACGCCTCGCCGAACGGCGTCGCCCGCGAATTGCCATCGGAATGCCGAACGGTGAACGTATCGGGATCCAGAGCAAATCGGCCTTCGGCCCCCCGGCCTATGGTAAGCCGCGACCAGAACTGTTCTGCCAACCCGATGACCTTGGCAGATGTCTTCGTCAGACCCGCGGCCGCGATAGCGTCAGGGATCGGGAGTTCCGAGGCGTCTCGGGCAAGCTCGTCGATCTGAAAATTGGAGACCTGGACGCCGAAATAGTCCGCGGCAATGTCCTCGATCAAATGAGCTTCGTCAAAGATGACCGCGCCGTAGTCCGGTATAACCTTGCCGAATTGATTGCCTCGAACGTTTAGATCAGCGAAGAATAAATGATGATTGACGATCACGATATCCGCCGACTCGGCCCGGGCACGCATTCGCGTAATAAAGCACGGCTCGAATTCGGGACATTTTTGGCCGATACAGATATCGCTTCGTGCATTTACGCGGCTCCAGAACGAGAGGTTTTCGGGCAAGTAGGTCAGCTCGGCCCGATCGCCCGTGTCTGTCTCTCTAACCCAGTTGCGAACGGTGTTGAAATTATCGATCTGGTCCATCCCGTCCAGTATCGGCTGGTCGTCGGACTTATTCATGCGGTAAAGACACGCGTAATTTGACCGGCCCTTCATATATGCAGCGGTGAACTTGACGGGCAGTATCCGTTGCAGGAACGGGATGTCTTTTTCCATTAATTGTTCCTGCAGGTTTTTGGTGCCGGTCGAGACTATTATTCGTTTCTTGAGCTTTATCGAGGCCGCGATGGCCGGGACAAGATAGGCGAGCGTTTTGCCTGTGCCGGTGCCGGCTTCGACAATCAGGTGTTTTCCCGACTCGAACGCCTCGGCGATCGCATTGGCCATGCCGACCTGTCCTTCGCGAAATTCATATTTTTCATGAAATTGCGAAATAAGGCCGCCGGGGCCGAAAATACCGTCTTTTTGGTCGTCATTCATAGCTCGCGATCACGAAAAACTGATGTCGAACATCATTGACTTTGGCGTGCGAAAAAGTATAACAATTGAAGTCCCATAGTAACTTTCTCCTGCGTTTTCGAGGCTAATATCGAAAATTGGTTGATAGTCCGGGGCAAGAGCACGATTTTACTGGTTTTCGGCCCGTATTTCGAGTTTATGAAAGTTATCGCTCTATCTAAAATGGGCCGAGATCTAAATGCACCAAAAACGTCGAGTAATTTCATTTGAACGACCGGCGATCATTGTGATCGCCATCGCCGTAATTTCAGCGTTTTTCCTTATACGGAACGAGCTCCACACCAGCGCGGCTAAGAGCCTTGCCTCGCGGACCGAAAGCCGAAACGCTCAATTGCCGGACTACGACATTCGCACGGACAAGAACGCTCTCGAAACCCTTTCGGCATTTCGTCAGGTCAGCGGCAAGAATGCGTCACAGGTAGCGGATATCCGTGACGGATTTGCGGCGGGCGAGAACCGCCTGCGTGGACTGGTGCCTACGCTAAAGGTCGATTACAACATGGATATCGTGACGCCGGAGGTGATCGGCCCCGACGTCAGGCAGGGCCCGGCATTTCTCACCGGTCGATCCGACAAGAAACGGTCCGAGATCCTCGTCGATTTTCTCAGGCAGAACGCCCAGCTCACCGGTGTCAATGACGTCGCGTTGCGCGGGTTAAAGGTCTTTTCGGATTATTCCAACCCCGAAGACGATCTCTCGTTCGTCGAACTCGATCAGGAACTTAACGGTATTCCAGTTTTTCGCGGCGAGGTAAAGGCCGGTTTTACAAAGAACGGCGAACTTATCCGTGTGATCAACAACCTCGCGCCGGGGCTGGAAGAAGCGAACCTCTCGACCGATTTCGGCGATCCGCTCTCAGCGGTAAAGTCGGCAGCGGGCTATATCGACGCGGACACGTCGAACCTTGATCTGGCAACTGACCCGTCACTCACAAACGACCTTCGGACGACGTTTGGAAAGGGAGACTCGGCGACGACGGCCGAGAAGATGTATTTTCCGACCGAGCCCGGTGTCGCCGTGCCTGCATGGCGAGTCTTGATCTGGCAGCCGGTGAACGCGTTCTATGTGATCGTTGACGCCAAATCGGGCACGATGCTCTGGCGGAAGAACATCTCTGATGATCAAACGCAGTCGGCTACGTACAGGGTTTACACGAACTCGAACGCGATGATCAACGTCGCTGACAGCCCGTTTCCTCTAACTCCGGGACCGACCACCTTAAATGGCCAGCAGGGCCCGGCCTTGGGTGCTGCAACGATATCCCGGATCGGCAACGAGATGCCATATACATTTAATAACCTAGGGTGGATCACGGACGGCGGGACGAGCACTGACGGCAATGCCGTCCAGGCAGGACTCGATCGCGACGGAACCGACGGCATCGATACGAACGGCGAGGCACAGAGCCCAACGCGTAACTTCTCTTTCATTTACAACCCTTTCAGCCCCATCAGCAACACAGGTGATGAGCCTGTGCCGACGACCCAGACCTATCCCGGCAGTCTTTACCAACAGGGATCGCTCACACAACTTTTCTATATCTGTAACTGGTATCACGACGAGACATATCGACTGGGATTTACGGAAGCCTTCCGAAATTTCCAGAATGACAATTTTGGCCGCGGCGGCGTGGCCGGTGACCGTATCCGTGCTGAAGGACAGGATTCTTCAGGAACGAACAATGCCAATTTCTCGACGCCGGCCGACGGTACGCGCGGCCGAATGCAGATGTACCTGTGGACGGGCACCAACCCCAGGATAGACGGCGATCTTGACGCCTCGATCGTGATCCATGAGTTAACTCACGGGCTTTCGAACCGGCTTCACGGCAACAGCACCGGACTCTCCTTAAATATGTCCAAAGGACTCGGTGAAGGTTGGTCGGATTTTTATGCAGCGGCAATGCTCTCCGAACCGGGTGACAATCTCAACGGTATCTACGCCGTCGGCGGATACGATACCTACCTCAGCTTCGCGGGTTTCACCACAAACAACTATTACGGGATCAGGCGATTTCCGCTTGCGATCAAGTCGTTTACCGCACCCAACGGTGGAGGCCCGCACAACCCCCTAACGTTTGCCGACGTTGATCAGACGACCTTGAACCTTAATGACGGGGCCTTTGCCCGCGGTCCGTACGGATCAGCCGCGGCTGACGAGGTCCACAATCTCGGCGAGATCTGGGCGGTGGCTCTGTGGGAAGTACGAGCAAAGATGATCACCCGTTTGGGTTGGTCGGCCGGAAACCGAAAGGCGCTTCAGCTCGTGACCGACGGTATGAAGCTTGCCCCGCTCGCGCCCACGTTCCTGTCGGAGCGCGACGCTATCCTTGCCGCAGCTCAGGCCGGCGGTATCGCCGCGGACGTGGCGGACGTGTGGAGCGGGTTTGCGATCCGCGGAATGGGATACAGCGCGAGTATTCAAAACGTGGGATCCAGCAATGGTGATGCCCGGGTCACTGAGGCATTCGACTCTCCAAATCTCTATCAAACGCCCTCGATCACCGTCACCGACCCAGCAGGGAACAACAATGGATTCCCCGAACCCGGCGAAACGGTGACATTGACGATACCGATCACCAACTGGACGGGCATCAACGCGACAGGAGTCACTCTGCAAGTTGTCGGCGGCGGTTCGGCCAACTTCGGCACGATAGTCAGCGGCACTACCGCCACGCAGACCGCTTCGTATACGGTTCCGTTCAACGCGACATGCGGCGGGACCGTAAATGTGACCTTTAACGTCAACAGCAGCCTCGGCCCGACGACGTTTACCCGTGCTATCACGATCGGGGTCCTGAGCGTTACGTCGTCCGAGAATTTCGACGGAGTCACTGCTCCAAATCTGCCATTCCGCTGGTTTGCAACTACACGGTATGCTCCGATGACGTTCGTGACCGTCGCGGGCGGCGCGTTCTCGGGGACCAATTCGGCCTTTGCCGCGGACCTGCCCAACTGTACGTCTGGCTGCAGCCCGACGGCCGGCGGAGATACCGACATGACCATGCCGGCGGTATTCATCACAGCGGCTGCCGCGCAGGTGTCGTTCCGGCATAAATACCTGACCGAGGCAGGTTGGGACGGCGGCGTACTGGAGATAAGCATCGGGAACGGTTCGTTCATTGATATTACGGACGCCGGAGGAACATTCTTGCAGAATGGCTATAACGGCAGCTTGGGGGTCAGTCCCCCAAATCCGCTGGGCGGCCGCAATGCCTGGACCGGTGACTCTGGCGCCGGTGACTCTGGCGGATATATTCTGACGACCGTGCGGCTCCCGCCATCCGCTGCCGGCCAGTTGGTCCAATTGAGATGGCGATTCGGCGCCGACAGTAACGGCGCTCCCGCGGATGGAGGATGGAACATTGACTCCGTCCAAGTCACCGGTACCTATACTTGTGCCCCCGCTCCCGCTTCGAAGGTAAGGGCGGACTTTGACGGAGACAGGCGATCGGATGTTTCGGTGTTTAGGCCGTCCGACGGCAATTGGTATCTGAACCGCTCGACGTCGGGCTTTACGGGGCAGCAGTTTGGCGCTTCGGACGATATTCTGACGCCGGGAGATTTCGACGGCGACGGCAAGGTCGATATAGCTGTTTTCAGGCCTTCGAGCGGAGTCTGGTATCGATTGAATAGCTCTAACGGGCAGTTCGCAGCAACGCAGTTCGGCACGAGCGGCGACGTGCCGCAGGCCGCGGATTTCGACGGCGACGGCAAGGCCGACATAGCCGTTTGGCGCCCCTCGTCGGGCACATGGTTCTGGATAAACAGCTCTAACGGCCAGGTGAGCGGGTCACAGTTTGGACAGAATGGCGACCTGCCGGTTACCGCGGACTATGACGGGGACGGAAGATCCGACATTGCGGTTTTCAGGCCCGCGGGCGGCACTTGGTATCGCATGAACAGCGGTAACGGTCAATTCGCGGCCGTTTCGTTCGGTGCAGGCACCGACATGCCCGTGCCGGCCGATTACGACGGCGACGGCAAGGCCGACATTGCTGTTTTCAGGCCCTCGGACGGCGTCTGGTATCGGCTTAACAGCAGCAGCGGCCAGTTTGCGGCGGTTCAATTCGGCGCGAATGGCGACGTTCCGGTTCCCGGCGATTACGACGGCGACGGCAAATATGATCAGGCCGTGTACCGGTCCGGTGTTTGGTATATCAACAACTCAACTTCGGGATTTTCGGCGGTTTCGTTCGGCGCTCCCTCGGATATGCCCGTGCCAAAGAAATACATACCCTGATGATCCAGATCTGCCCCCTTCGGAAGGGAAAATATACGTGGAATTAGCGATGTGATTCCGCGTATATTATATTAATAGTCTGCTTTGGCCGCTCCCGAAACGGCCAAACCCGAAATCGTAGTAAATGCCGCTGCAAACAGAAGTCTATTAGATTCTTGCGTCTCTGGAGGACCAATTAATGTTAGGAAGTTCATCGGCCCGCATTCGATGGAGTATTTTCGCCGTTCTCATCGTCGCAGGAACAATGGTTCTGCTGCTCATTGCGCCGGACCGATCAAAGATCTCGGCCGAAACACAAAAAGGGCCGTCGGGATTGTTTCCCGTACTGGAGAATTTCGACATTCGCGAGAATCCTGAAAAAGGGTCCGCATCGAAACTGGCTGAATATCGCCAGCAGGCCGGCAAGAGTGATTCGCTCGTCGACAGCCTTCGCTCGGGGTTTGCAAACGGCGAGGAGGAACTGCGATCGCGAATCCCAACCCTGAAGGTCGAGTACAACACCGACATAAAAATACCAGAGGTCATCTCCACCGACGTGTGGAAAGGCCGCACTTTCCTGACCGGCCCGATCGCTGCTAAAGGCGGCAAACGCTCGGCGATCCTGACTGAGTTTTTAAAACAGAACAGTAACCTGCTTGGGGCTACGACCGGTCAGATCGACGCTCTCAAAGTCGCCGCCGATTACACGAACCCCGACGGAAACCTTTCGTTCGTCGAACTCGACCAGGAGATCAACGGCATTCCGGTATTTCGCGGTGAGGTCAAGGCGGGATTCACATCAAGCGGCGAGATCATCCGGGTGATCAACAACCTTGCTCCCGGGTTGGATTATTCGAACGTCTCGGCCGAGTTCGGCGATCCTGTGACCGCGATGAAGTTGGCTGCGGATAACCTCTCTTGGGAACTCAAAGCCGACGAATTAGTGCCCAGCGACGCGGTTTCGACGTCGCTAAAGGTCAAATTCGGCAACGGCAGCGACTTTTCCAACACGGCTGAGAAAATGTACTTTCCGACCGAGCCCGGCGTGGCGGTCCCGGCCTGGAGGGCCCTGATATGGGAAAAGGTCAACGCATATTACGTCATCGTGGACGCCGTAAACGGCACCGTCCTATGGCGAAAGAACCTGACCAACGATCAGACGCAGGCGGCGACCTATTGGGTTTACTCAAGCACGTCGAACCTCGGCAAGGCTATGAACAGCCCGGCTGCCTTTTTTCCGGGCCCGACCGATCCGACCTCAAACGCTCAGGGCGTGCTCGGCACGCGCACCGGAGTGACCCTTATCGGCAATGAAGGCCCACTTTCGTTCAACAATCTTGGCTGGATGACTGACGGCACGAACGGAACCGACGGATGGACCGATGGCAATGCCGTAGAGGCCGGGCTGGATATCGATGGGACCGACGGCATCGACCCCACGGGAAAGGCTAACGGTACCGGTCGCGTATTTAATTTCAGCTACACTCCGAGCAACGTGGCAGGTGGAGTCGAATCCGGCGACGCGCTGAACGGAACGGCCTATCGAAACGGTGTAGTTACAAACCTCTTCTATCTGAACAATCGTTTCCACGACGCAATGTATCAGTTCGGATTCACGGAAGCCGCTAGAAACTTCCAAAACGATAACTTTGGCCGAGGGGGCGTGGCAGGCGACCGCGTTACGGCCCAGGCACAGGACTCTTCAGGCACGAACAATGCCAATTTTTCGACGCCGGCTGACGGTACGCGCGGCAGGATGCAGATGTACGTGTTCACTAACGGGTCGGCACCGGCACGTGACGGCAGCCTCGATGCCGAGGTGGTGTTTCACGAACACGCACACGGACTATCAAACCGACTGATCGGCAACGGCAGCGGTCTGACGTCGACTCGCTCGAGCGGCAGCGGTGAGGGCTGGTCCGATCTCTACGCTTTCTTGTTGCTAATGGACTCGTCGACGCCGGTCAACTCTGTTTTCACAACCGGAGGTTATGTTACGTATAAGTGTTGTGGGGTTACGACCTTCACACAAAACTCGTATTACGGCATTCGGCGTTTTCCATATGCGATCATGTCTGCCACCGGCGGGCCAAGTAACCGCCCGTACAACCCGCTTACTTTCAGCGACCTAAACACGGTGACCGCGACAGACGGCGCATTTCCATGCACCACTCTAACGGTAATATCGTGCAGCGGTGCGACCGAGGTCCACAATGCGGGCGAGATCTGGGCGATGGCCGGGATCGAGGTCTGGGCGAAGATGGCTGCCAGGCTCGGCAACACGGCTGCTACTCAGAAAATGCTGCAATTCTATACCGATGGCATGAAACTCTCGGGGTTGAGCCCGACGTTCATACAGTCCAGAAATTCGGTGATCGCGGCGGCAATCGCGAGCGGCACGGCGGCAGACGTTGCAGACATAAAGGAAGGATTCCGTATCCGAGGAATGGGGTTCAGCGCCGCCGATACGGGAACCGTAGCTACCGAGGCATTTGACACCGCCAATGCGGAAATAACGAACCCGTTCACCGTCAGTGACTCGACCGGTAATAACAACGGCGTAGCAGAGCCGGGTGAAAGCGTCCTATTGAACGTCACGGTTGTCAATCCGAACACGGGTTCGACGATCGGTAATGTAACGGCAAACGTCAATGGGGGTGCCGATGTCAGCTACGGCAGCTTGGCAAACAACGCCACCGTTACAAAACAGATACCGTTTACGGTTCCGGCGACGGCCGCTTGTGGAAGCACACAGTCCGTTACGATCAACGTCGTAAGCGATGCCGGGCCTCAAACGCCAATGAACCGCACTTTCGCGGTTGGTGCTCCGGTGATCACCAGTGAAAATTTTGACGGCGTCACCGTTCCGGCGTTCCCGGCGGGCTGGACCGCAACCCAGGACAACGGAACCCTCATAGCGTGGGTGACGACGACGACGGGCCCAGGTTCCGCTCCCAACTCGGCGTTCGCAAACGACCCAGCCGGAGTAAATATCTCATCGCTCGAATCGCCGCCGCTGACAATGAATACCCCTGCGGGACAGGTCAAATTCAAGAACAAGTACGTCACCGAGTCCGGATTCGACGGCATGGTCCTTGAGATCAAGATCGGCGGTGGCAGCTATACCGACATCATCACCGCCGGCGGTTCGTTCGTTTCCGGCGGTTATAATACAACGATCAGCGGCAACTTCGGCAGTCCGATCGCCGGCCGCCCGGCATGGTCGGGCACTTCGAGCGGAGGCTATATTGACACTATCGTCAATCTCCCGGCTGTAGCACCCGGCCAGACTATACAGTTGCGTTGGCGGATGGCATCGGATAGTTCTGTCTCGTCGACCGGCGTCAACCTCGATGATATCCAATTTACGACCGCTTACACGTGTTCACCGGTCTCTTTCAGATCAAGGTCCGATTTCGACGGTGACGGGCGCACTGACGTTTCGGTCTTCCGCCCCTCCGACGGCAACTGGTACATCAATGGTTCGACGTCCGGGTTCAGTGCGATCCATTGGGGACTATCGACCGATACGATCATCCCCGGAGACTTCGACGGTGACGGCAAAGCGGACACGGCGCTCTGGCGGCCCTCGGCGGTTGATGGTGTGGCAGACTTTCACATCCTGAACAGTAACGGGTTTACGTACAGCGGATTTCCGTGGGGCTTGCCCGGCGACATACCGTTGACGGGTGACTATGACGGCGACGGCAAGGTCGATTTCGCCATTTTCCGGCCGTCGACGAATATCTGGTGGCTGTTTCTGAGTCAGAGCCAAACGGTAGCATCGTTCCAGTTTGGGACAACAGGCGATATTCCGATGGTCATGGACTTTAACGGGGACGGCAAGACGGACCTCGCGGTCTTTAGGCCCGGCAACCAGACGTGGTACATGAGCAATGCTTCAGGGACGCCGGCGCAGAACTTCAAAGCCGTTCAATGGGGCCTTGCGAACGACATCCTCGTGCCGGCCGACTACGACGGCGACGGCAAAGACGACGTCGCGGTATTTCGGCCCACCGACGGCACCTGGTACATACTGAGAAGCTCGGACGGCGGGTTTGCGCATACCCAATTTGGGGCGAACGGTGACATCCCGGTACCCGGAGACTACGACGGAGACGGGATCGATGATGTCGCCGTGTACCGAAATGGCATGTGGTTCGAAAATCGCTCGAGTTCCGGATTTTCGGCACAGCAGTTCGGTCTCGGGACTGATACTCCGGTTCCGGCAGCGTATCACCCGTAGCAACGGGAAATTTGATGTTATGACCGCCTTGCGGCCAACGCATTAGATTTACGTAATCTGCAGACTGGCTAGAAAACACTGATACGCTCGGGGCATAAATGGCCGAGCGTATCTTTTTTGGTCTGCGTAGTTGTGCCGGCACAGATTCAACAAATCTGTTGACACGCGCTCGTAGACGGCATACCTTTTTAGAAGATACTTTTCGCAGACTTTCCTGCCGGGTGACTTGTCAAAGGTTCCAGAAATGTCCTAACCGGATCCAAATAAATGAACTGTATTAAGAAGAGGTCTTTTCTGCTGAAGTTTGCGGTTATTTCTCTGGCTATAGCTGGGGGAGTTTATTGCGTGATCGTTCGTTTCGGCGGCAGCGATCATGTGTATGCGTCTGCCTCGGGCCCGTCGCCGTCTCACACGAACGCTCCCGGTGAGGACAATTGCACGGCTTGTCACGTTTCGTTTGACGTAAATTCCGGAGCAGGAAGTGTCTCCATCTCGGGCATCCCTGCCAACTACCTTCCAAACCAGCAGGTATCGTTGACAGTTACGACTGCGGACTCCGGGCCCAGCGCTACTGAGTTTGGCTTTCAAATGACGGCAATTGACCGCCAGGGAAGATCGGCAGGCTCCTTCACGCTGCCTGCACAAAACCCAGCCCGGTCGCAGGTCGTGACCGGTTTTGTCGGCGGCCATCAACGTAACTATGTCGAACACACGATCGACGGACTGTTTCTGCCGAACGTGTTCGGACATAACACGTGGACATTCACGTGGACGGCTCCTCCGGCGCGCGTAGGCAAGATAGACTTTTACGCCTCGGGCAATGCCGCCAATGGGGACGGCACGAATAGCGGCGATTATATCTACACGACGTCCGCCGCGTCATTATCGGGAACCGCGATCGCGAATTTTGACGGCGATACCAAGAGCGAGATATCGGTCTTTAGGCCCTCGAACGGCGTTTGGTATAGCTTGAGTAGTTTGAACGCGGGCTTCGTAGCCACGCAATTCGGATCAAGCGGAGACCGGATCGTTCCCGGCGATTACGACGGCGACGGCAAGACCGACTACGCAGTTTACAGACCGTCCGAAGGACTCTGGTATTTGCTTAACAGCACCAGCGGCTTTACAGGCATCCGTTTCGGGGCTGCCGATGACATACCGGTGCCGGCGGATTATGACGGCGACGGCAAGACCGATATCGCCGTTTATCGTCCATCCGATGGTGTTTGGTATCTGCTGCAGAGTTCGGCTGGATTCGCCGCAACTCAGTTCGGGATCAGCGAAGACCGGCCCGTACCTGGTGATTACGACGCCGACGGCAAAGCCGATATCGCAGTCTTTCGACCCTCGACAGGGATCTGGTATCTGCTTCAAAGCTCGGCGGGTTTCGCCGGGGCTCAATTCGGAGCGGCCGAGGACAAGCCCGTGCAGGGCGATTACGACGGCGACGGCAAGACCGATATCGCCGTTTTTCGCCCGTCGAGCGGCACATGGTACCTGCTCAGATCGACCGCAGGCTTCACGGGGATGCAATTCGGCTTTTCTACCGATCTTCTTACGCCGGCGGACTATGACGGCGATGGCAAGACCGATATTGCTGTCTTTAGACCGTCCGAGGGAGTCTGGTACGGCCTGCGAAGCTCGGACTCATCTCTCTTGACAGCAGTATTCGGAACGAGCGGTGATGTGCCGGTGCCCGCAGCCTATATTCCCCAAACCTCCGCGCCTTGAATCAAATAAAAACCCCGCCGGAGTGCATCCGGCGGGGGTAATAGAAGAAACAAGCAACCGAGCGGAGCTTAGTTGTTGGGCTTCGTCGGGGTCGGCGATGCCACAGGCGTGCCGTCCGGACGTACGAGTGTCGGCCCCTGAAGGACCACAGGCTGAGGCGTTTCAGTCTGCGGCTGCGAGTTAGACGGCGGATTTCCGAGCGGCACCGGCTGCAGCAGCGGCGCCGGCTTTGGTGCCGTTCCCGGCTGCTGTGCGGCCGTGTAATCGGGCCTGGTGATCCGGGGAGTGATGAAGAACAGTATCTCGTTAGTATTCCGCTGAACACCTTTTCGCTTGAACAGGTGTCCCAGCAGCGGGATGCTTGACAGGCCCGGGGTGCGGTCCTGGCTCTCGCGTTCGTCGTCGAACAACACTCCGCCGACTACAGTCGTGCCGCCATCAGGCACGGTCACCTGCGTGGACATGCTCTGTGAGTTTATCGCAGGCGAAGCACCGCCGACGATCGTCGCCGTCGAACTGTTCTCAGCGACGACGTTGAGAATAACGGTCCCAACGTCGGTGATCTGGGGCGTTATGGCTAATCGCAGCGGGACATCGACGTAGGTAGTGGTCGCAATGACAGCGCCACCGGCCGCGCTGCCTGGTTGCACCGTTGTGATCGGGATCTTGGTTCCACTCTTGATCTCCGCGGCACGGTTGTTAAGGGTCGTCACACGCGGCGTCGCGATGACTTTCGCCTGTCCTTTTTGTTCGCCAAGCGAGATCAATGCACTTAACTGGGCAGTTCCGAATCGGCCGGTGGTCAAACCGAAGACCGTGTTTGCGATCTTAGAAGCCAGGTCACCGTTAGGCGAGCCGCCGGGCAGGTTCGTGGGAGCTCCGGTGGTCGGCAGCGTTCCGCCCTGAATACCGCTCCCTCGTGGGCCGGTGACCAGTCCCGCGAGCTGGAAGCCAATGTCGCGGCTGAAATTACGTGTGGCTACGACTATACGTGCTTCGATCTCAACCTGAGGTTCAGGCTGATCAAGATATGCCACAAGCTGACGGATCGCTTCGATGTTCTGCTTAACGTCTGTGATTATCAGCGTGTTGCTTCGTCCGTCGACCTCGACCGTTCCGCGACGGGATAGGCGCTTCTGGATAATGCCCAGAATGCCCTGATCGGATCCGCCGCCGCCCACGCTCGGCGCACCGCCCCCACTGGAGGGCCCGCCAGTTGTAGTACCTGTCGACATCTGGTTTGCCCCGCCCGCGGCACCGCTGAGGGTTCCAGATGCGCGTGCGTAGTTAAGTCTCAGAAATTCAGTATAAAGAGGCGAGTTGTCCAATTGTCCACTCTGGACCGTCTTCTGGATCTCGTATTCCGCGGCCAGCGCTTTGGAATCAGCCACCCGAAGAATATTACCGTTGACCTGAATGCCGAGCGATTGCGATTGAAGTACCGAATCAAGAGCTATGTTCCACGGTACCTCGTTGACCTTTACCGTCACAGGTACCTGGCCTACGGATTTGTCGATGACAAAGTTGATACCGTACTGATCGGTGATGTAACTGAGAATGTCGCGAATGTCGGCATTGACGACGTTCAGATTGATCGGTTCGCCGCGAAATCCCGGCTCCCCGTACATCTTGCCTTGAGAAGAAGGCTCGACCTTTTGAGTAAACGCCGCCGAAGTGATCGACGCGACCATCAAAAAAGCTAGAATCATCCGCCTGGCGGTTCTGCTTTTCGTGTTAAGAGAATTCATGTTTCCTCCGTTACAAATTGACGCTCGGAAATCTCCGAAGATATTGGCCGTCTGCGGGTGTCGCCGCGCGGGCCGAGATTAGTGCGAACAGGCCGCGGCAGGTCATCCTTTGGTGGATTTTGTGGACTTTGCGGGCTTTTTAGTGTCTTTTTTCGGCTTGCCTGAATCGTTTGCAGGTTGTTTGTTCATCTCATCGAGTGGTGAAACAATTGCCGCCGGTACTACCGGGCCAAGCGCTGCGGGAACAGACGCGCTGGCGGTCTGGACCGGCTTCTCGCCGCTGCCTTGCGGTGCGGTACCTTCTATTTGGGCCTTCATCGTGAACTGCTGCAGCGGTTTGTTCTCCACGGAAGCCACGAACTTGCCCGGGCCGGTCTTTGTCACTCTGCGGAAGACGAGTTTGTTCTCCTCGACGGCAACAAGCTGTCCATCAAAGAACTTCTCGCCGGGATAGATAGTGTATGAGAGCTTGATCGGCGCCGCTTCTACCATCGCAGCCCAGCCGCGAGGCGTTTTGAAAATTCCGGTCACGTTCATTTCGCTGAGCAAAAGCACGCTCGTCACCTTTGGGATCTGAGAGCCGTTTGTCGCGGCCAGTTCGCGTTGACGTTTGTAATACTCGATCCGCGCCTCGATAGGCGGCGGTCCGTAGCTCAGCGGCACGGCGGAGCCGGCTTTGCCGGATTTGCCCGAGACCGTTCCGGTGGGAACAGGGTTTTTCGGCCTCATGTAAGGAGCTTTCGTAAAGGGATCGCGCTGGGCGTGCACTTTCGTGATCTGGCCTGCGACCATTAAGATCATGCCCGCGGCGAGCCCGTATCCGATCATTCGTGCTTTTCTGGTTAGGTTCATCATGACGTCTTGACTCGTATTGTCTTCTGAAGTGATGTGGCGGGCAGTTACTTGGTGGCCGGTCCGGGCGGCGGCTTTACCGCGGGCTGGCCCGGTGCGGGCGGCGAGCCTGGCGGGGTGCCGGCAGCCGGTTTGCCGTTTTGCGCAGCGTTGAGGTCAGTTGGAGCGGCATAGTAAGCGGTCAATAAAAATTGGGCATGAAGCGTCTTTTCGTCGGTCTGTTTTTCGAGCTGGTTCAGCTTGAAATCCGTTATCGACACGATTCGCGGTAGTTTCGCCATGCTTTCAAAAAACGACCGAAGATTATTGAAATTACTGTCCACTTCGACTTCAACCGGTTTGGACATGACCGTGTCCTGTTGGGTGTCGTCGCGCGGGACAAAGCGCATGACGATCATGCGGCTCCCATTGGCGGTATCCTGCAGCCCCTGAAGCACGTTGGTTATCTCACGCTGTTCGGGCAACAGCACCTTCAACTCGTCGTATTCTGAAGTTTTGCTGGCAAAAAGGGCGCGAAATTCGTTGATCCGCTGCGTGGCAAGTCTTGCCGTCTCGTTCTTCGCCTGCAGTTCCGCGATCTCACTATTGAGTTTGGCAACTTCTTCGCGGGTTTCGCTAGTGACAAAGTACCAAACTCCCGAATAGATCAACGCCGCCACGCTTACCAGCATGATGAGCTGATAGTACCATTTGAGATTCTTGATTTTTTCTAGCATCTTGATTTCCTTGTCTGTCGTTGACTCAAATGTCAGTGTTCGATCGAATGTCGGCGTTAATTTTTGGCGACCTGGACCGGTTGGGCGGGCTTACCCTGAGGAGTTGCAGGCGATTCCGCCGACGCTGTCGTCGCTCCGTTATTTGCACCCGGTGCCTTTGATGGCGTATACGCACACTTGACCGTGAAATTAACGATCTGCACCTTTGGGAGCTCGCCGGTCGTGCCAGGCTTCTGCACGGCGTTTTGGACCGCGACCTCATTTCTGGATGTCTCGATGTTTAGATTTGAAAAGAGCCCGTTTGAAAACTCGAGACTTCGGCCGAACTGGGTCACCTGCGATTCGTCCGGCGAGTTTCCCTTAAAGGTCAATACGTCACCTGATTGTTCGACGCTTTCCAAATAGAGGCCAGGCACCATAGCGACGCGTTCACGGACGGCGTCCAAAACGGCACTTGGGCCAGCCTGGGAGGCACGCAGCTTTTTGATCGCATCGATCCGTGCATCGATATTCTGGATCTTTTGTTCGAGGTCCTTTTGCTCGTTCATGACCGTCTCAAGCTCAGATGCAAGCTGCTTCTGTTCGTCGAGCCTGTGGCCGGCTTCGGTCTTAGCCATTTGGGTGCTGATAATGTCCCACCCGATGACCGCCGCAAGCAGGACCGCGACTACCATCGACATCAGGACCATCCTCGATACGGGGCTGCCGATCTTGCGGTCGACGGCGACGACTGTGCCGCTTTGCCTTTCTGTTACCGAATTAAGAAGATTGATCTTGATCATTTTGTTTAAACTCCCCTCATTGCCAATCCGACTGCGACGGCCATTTCCGGAACGATCTCGTTAAGATAATCAGAGTCGAATTTCTTCGCGTCGACCTTTATGTTGCGGAACGGGTTCAATACCTCTACAGGCAGCTCGAGCCTTTGAGACAATTCCTGTGCAAGACCCGTCAGTTTGGAACCTCCGCCGGAGATCAATATCTTCTGGACCTGCGTTTCATTGTCCTCGGTCGTCGCCCGGTAAAAGTCGAATGTCTTTTGGATCTCCATCGCGACGATCTCGGTCACGTTGTTCATGAGAGGTTCGATAGCTTTTTCCTCGATCCCCTCGGTGGCGTCCTGAACGCCGCGTTTCACCGCTTCAGCCTGTTGAAAATTGAGTCCAAGGCTACGCTGCAGCACGTCAGTGAATTGGCTGCCGCCTACAGTAATGTCCCGAGTGAACAGCGAACGGGTTCCCTTGACGATATTGACGTTCATCGTTGAGGCTCCGATGTTGAGCAGAGTCACGACGTCTTCTTCGGCGGGGTTATAGTTGCCTTCATAACAGTTTTGAAGCGCGAACGTATCGACGTCTATGACCACAGGCTGCTTGCCCGCGAGCTGTATCGCCTGCTTGATATTGTCTATCCTCTCGCGCTTACAGGCGGCTATGAGGACGTGGGTGGATTCGGGGGTTTCGGCGGTGACCTGGTAGTCGAGACTGACGTCGGCGAGGTCATACGGGATGTGTTCTTCGGCGTGCCAATCGATCGACTCCTCAAGCTCTTCGCGGCTCATCGGCGGAAGCACAATGTTCTTGATGATCACCGAATGGCCGCTGACGCCCGTCACTACCTGCGTCGCGGTCACCTGATGATTAGCGCAAACGCTCTGTATGACGTCGGATACCACGTTTAACTCCATGATCTGGCCGTCGATGATAGTGTCGCCCGGCAGGTTCTCAAACCCGAGGCTGACCAAACTCAGATTGTTGGCCTTGCCATCGAGTTCGACCATCTTTATCGAACTCGAACCGATGTCTAACCCGGCAACGCTTTTCTTTTTACCGAACAGCATTATTTTTCTTGCTCCTTAATAGCTTTCACGCCGATATGTTCGTTTCTTTGCTTCAAAAAGATATCCGGAAGCGGGATCTTGGCATTCGGAAGATTGTTTTGCCACCTTCTGAATCAACGCGTAGTATGGACTAACATTTGACAGGACTTGTTTAAGTTGCAGAGCCAAAGACCCGATTCGTTCCGGATGTAGATCGCCGCGCCTCATCGTCGCGGAAATCAACGCTTTTAAGACTTGCTTGCAGCATCTGGTGGCGAAGGGTGCACGACCTAAAGTAGTCGGTACAAATAAAAGTTACAGGATTGCCCTGTAGGTGTCAACAATTTTCTACGTAGTTTAACGTAGTTTGACAGACATTTACTCACATTGACCTTCAGGTTCGGTCAAATTGAATGGATGGCTCGTAAATTGGAGGAATAATAGAGAGAAATTGTTTCGTGGAGGGTCGGTTTTTCTCAGGCGCGATTTGCGTCCCGCAAGATGAGCTCCCAAAAACCTACGTCTATCCAGCGGTCAAATTTTCGACCTATTTCGCGAAAATGCGCGACCTTTTCGAAGCCGAATTTTTCGTGAAGCCTGACGCTGGCGGCGTTTGGCAGCGAGATGCCTGCAATGACTGCATTTAGTCCCCTACTCCGGAGTCGTTCAAGAAGTTCCCCGTACAACGCCGAACCAATACCCTGCTGGTCGCTTCCCGGCTTAACGTAAACAGATGTCTCTACGGTGTGGGCGTAGCCAGGCCGCGGCCGGAATCGTTTTGCGAATGCAAATCCGAAGAGATCGGTGTCGTCTGTGCAGACCAAATAGGGGTAATTGTCCGCCCGGCACTCTGCGATCCGCCGCAGTATTTCGGTATCGTCGACCGGATCGAACTCGAACGTGGCATGCGACGTCGCGATGTAGTGATTAAAAATGTAGGCGATCTGAACGGCGTCGGCGGGCTCGGCAAGGCGGACCTTCATTTTTTCAGCTCCATCTTCGCAATGGATTCGAGATGTACCTCGTCGGGCCCATCGGCCAGCCTAAGGGTGCGCGCATACGTCCAGAATTGAGCAAGGGGAAGGTCGCCCGACACCCCGCCACCGCCGTGAGCCTGGATCGCACGGTCGACCACTTTAAGGACGACACGCGGCACTGCGGCCTTGATCATGGCGATCTCCCGGCGGGCGGCTTTGTTCCCGACCGTGTCCATCATCCAGGCCGTTTTGAGCACAAGAAGACGTGCCTGGTCGATCGCCAGACGCGCCTCGGCGATCCAATTTCGCACGACGCCCTGCTCAGAAAGGGGTTTTCCAAATGCGACGCGATCTTTTGCGCGCGTGACCATAAGCTCGAGCGACCGTTCGGCGATCCCGATGAGTCTCATGCAATGGTGCACGCGTCCGGGCCCGAGTCGTCCCTGGGCGATCTCGAAACCGCGGCCTTCGCCGAGGAGGATATTCTCTTTCGGCACCCGCACGTTGATGAAAGATATCTCCGAATGCCCGTTCGGAGCATCGTCATATCCGAAGACGTCGACCTGACGCTGGACAATAACACCGGGCGTGTCCATCGGTACAAGGACCATCGACTGTTGGAGATGTTTCGGCGCCGTCTCGTCGGTCTTACCCATAAAGATCGACAGTTTGCACCGGGGGTCGCCACCGCCGGTCGACCACCATTTTTGCCCGTTCAGAATGTAATGATCGTTGTCGCTGACGATCGAAGCCCGGATATTGGTCGCATCGGACGAAGCCACGTCAGGCTCTGTCATCGAGAAACAAGAGCGGATCTCGCCCTCGAGCAGTGGGGCGAGCCACTTCAGTTTCTGCTCAGGTGTACCGTAGAGATGCAATACTTCCATATTGCCCGTGTCCGGCGCCGAGCAGTTAAATACCTCGGAAGCCCAAACCACGCGGCCCATTATCTCGGCGAGCGGGGCGTATTCGAGATTCGTCAGCCCGGAAGTATCGGACAAAAACAGGTTCCACAGTCCGGCCGATCTTGCTTTTTGTTTGAGGTCATCGATCAGCTCGAGCGGCTGCCAGCGATCGCCCGTGCTGATCTCTTCGACGTACCGCTTTTCGTTCGGATAAACATGCTCGTCCATAAAGGCCGAGAGACTTTTTTGCAGTTCGAGCGATTTTGCTGAATAATCAAAATTCATAGCGGAAATTCAGCCACAGATTAGCACAGATATCTCAAAATGCAGGAAACGAGACCTGTAAGGACGGGCGAGGAGATCGATGCCGGGCGACTGTCGGAGTTTTTATCGAGCGCGATGGACCTGGGCAATGGCAGCGTTCATATCAAACAATTTCCCGCCGGAAGTTCTAACCTGACGTATTTGATCCGCGCCGGAGTCAATGAATACGTCCTCCGCCGGCCGCCGTTCGGAAATACCGTCAAAACCGCCCACGACATGCGTCGTGAATTCGACGTTCTTTCGAAACTCTCCGCCGTATATCCTCCTGCGCCGAGGCCTTTGCTTTATTGCGACGACGAGGGTGTGATCGGTTCGGAGTTTTACTTGATGGAACGCCGACGCGGACTGATCATTCGCGGACGAGCTCCGGACGAGTTGACTCACGATAACAGTCTTCAGAGATCCGTCGCCGCCGGCTTTATCAACAATTTGGCTGACCTCCATTCCCTTGACTTCGAAGCCGCTGGCTTGGGCGGTCTCGGAAAACCCTTGGGCTATGTGCGGCGGCAGGTCGAAGGATGG
>JBGAVC010000060.1:0-24320 GCA_044228265.1 Pyrinomonadaceae bacterium | reverse complement strand
CTCTTCCCGGTCGGATCACATGGCACGATGCGTGTCATGGCCTTCGAGAGTTGAACATTCGAAGCGAGCCACGCCGATTGCTCAAGAATGTAAAAGGTGCGGAGTTTGTCGAAATGGCAAACTCAGACGAGTGCTGCGGGTTCGGTGGCACGTTTTCGGTGAAATATCCCGAGATCTCTGCCGGTATCGCGGATAACAAGATCGAAGCGATCGAAAATGCAAACGTGTCCGCCGTCGTGTCGTGTGATTCGAGCTGCTTGATGCAGATCGGCGGCCGATTGTCGCGTATCGGCTCGAACGTGAAGGCGATGCATATCGCTGAAATACTCGCGAAACAAGAGTAAGAGCAAACAGTGCAGCTACGCCCCGAAACTTTTGACCAGAACGCCCGCGACGCCCTCAACGATCCAGTGTTGCACGGCGCCATGCGATTTCTTGCGGATAATTTTGCCGAGCGCCGTCGGGTAGCTATGGCTTCGGTCGACGACTGGGAAGGGCTGCGCGAACGGGCGCGTTCGATCAAGGAAGAAACACTGCTTAACCTCGACAAGTATCTCGCTCAGTTCGTCGAGAACGCCGAGAAGCTGGGATTGAAAGTTCACTGGGCCTGCGACGGCCATGAGGCGTGCCGTATCGTTATCGATCTAGTCAAAGAAATGGACGCCGACATGGTCGTCAAATCCAAAAGCATGGTGACCGAAGAGATCCACCTCAACGATGCATTGGAGTCGGCCGGGATCGAACCGATCGAGACCGACCTTGGCGAATGGATCATCCAGCTCGCAGGCGAAACGCCGTCGCATATTGTCGTGCCCGCGATACACAAAACAAAGGCTCAGATCGCCGATCTTTTTGTCGACAAGGTCGGCATAGAGGAGACTCAGGATGTCGACGTCCTGACCAAAACGGCCAGACGTATTCTGCGACAGAAATTCGCGGCGGCAAAGGTGGGCATCAGCGGCGTAAACTTTGGCGTCGCCGAAACTGGCACCTTTCTCATCCTTGAAAACGAAGGGAACATCCGGATGACCACGGGGTTGCCCAAACGCCACATAGCGATGATGGGTATCGAGAAGGTCGTCCCCAAGTTTACCGATTTGGATGTTTTTCTTAAGCTGCTGCCGAGATCCGGCACGGGACAGAAATTGACGGCTTATCAATCACTGATCACGGGCGTCAAGCGAAGACCGGTGGACGAGGGACCGGACGACATTCATGTAGTTCTATTGGATAACGGGCGCTCGCGAATGCTGTCGCATCCCGTGACGCGACAGAGCCTCGCGTGCATTCGCTGCGGTGCTTGTCAGAATGTCTGTCCCGTCTATCAACAGGTTGGAGGTCACGCCTACGGCACTGTTTATGCAGGCCCGATCGGGGCGATCATCTCACCTCAGCTTCTTGGTTTTTCGACGACACGGCAATTGCCGTATGCATCCAGCCTGTGTGGAGCATGCCGCGAGGTCTGCCCTGTAAAGATCGATATACCGGAACTTCTGCTTCACCTCAGGGCGGAGATGACTGACGGCACGGCATCGGGGGCCATGGCCGACAGTCCGCCGAAACGAAAATTCTTCGAAAGCCTTTCCTTTAGAATCTACAGCTACGTATGGTCGAGTCCGGCGATCTACAAACTCGGGACCAGGGCCGCTCGGATCGGCCAGAGACTGGTGCTCCGGAACGGCAAGATCGGGCAGCCCGGCTTCTTGGCAAAGTTGATGCCGCCTCTGCGAGCTTGGACCGAATGGCGCGATGCACCGCCGATCGCTCCTCGAGCTTTTCGTGATGAGTGGAATGCAGGATTGAAGGACAAGAGATGAGTGGACCTACTCCACAGCCGTCAAACGGCGCACGGGAAGCGATATTTGCTGCGATCAGGCAAAGCCTGAACGAGAGCCGGCCGTTTGATGATGAGTGGCAAAAGCATCATCGTTCGACCGACGCCGAAATGGGATCGGCGGATCATGCCGGAAGGTCGTATTCGGAAAGCGACCTGGTCAACAATTTTCGACAGAGCCTTGAGTCGGTCGCGGGAAATTGTTACGTCGTCTCGAACAAGGCCGAAGCCGCGAGTTGTGTCGGCGAGATCACTACCACTATCGGGGCAGTACGTATAGCCGTTTCAGATTCGCAGTTGGCCCGCGACGCTGTGCCATCGTATAGCGGGACGGAGATCGTCGTGATGGCAGACGCCTCGACGTTATTCGGCTGCGACCTTGGCGTTACATCGGCCCAATGGGCGATCGCCGAGACCGGAACATTGGTCTTGGAATCGGACCGCGAGCGGCATCGTCTGGCCTCGCTCGTGCCGCCTGTGCACATTTGCGTGATAGAAGCACGCAATATACGGCAAACGCTCGGCGAGATCCTCGAGCGTGTCAGCCGCGACATAAGCCGTACGGTTACGTTTATCACTGGTGCCTCGCGAACATCGGACATCGAGCTGACACTGGCAATTGGCGTCCACGGGCCCGAGCAGCTGCACGTCGTCGTCATTACGGATCAAGAGAAATGACTGAGAACATGCTTCTCGAAGCAAAAGATATCTCTAAGTCTTACGCGGGCGTTCACGCGCTCCGGTCCGCGTCGTTCGAGCTACGGCCGGGCGAAGTTCATGCTCTTGTCGGTGAGAACGGAGCCGGTAAGTCGACGCTGATCAAAGTCATCACCGGAGCCGTCGAGCCGGACCAAGGGTCGATCCTGCTCGAAGGAAACGTTATCGCCGAAAATTCACCGTCGATCTCGAAATCGCTCGGTATCGCGGCGATCTACCAGCAGCCCGCGTTGTTTCCCGAACTGACTGTCGCCGAAAACATCGCCGTCGGTCAGGAACGATCGGGCGCATTCGGGATAGTCGATTGGAAGACGCGAAGGCGGGTCGCAAGGGAACTGCTTGACCGCGTCGGCGCGCGCATTGACGTCGAAACAACGGCAGGCGAGTTGTCTATGCCTCAACAGCAGCTGGTCGAGATCGCACGTGCGCTCGGGGCCAATGCCAGGGTGCTCATCTTTGATGAGCCAACCGCTTCGCTTTCCGAAGATGATACCCAGAACCTTTTTCGCGTGATCCGGGAATTGCGCGATCGCGCGGTCGGGATGATCTATATCTCCCATCGCCTCGAGGAATTGCCGGCGATCGCCGACCGCGTGACGGTGCTGCGGGACGGCAGGACGATCGAGACGCGGGATATGGTGAGCGTCAGCAGCGAAGAACTCATTCGTCTGATGGTCGGCCGTGAGCTGTCGTCGGTGTTCCCGAAACGCAGGGTGAGTGTGGGCGAAGTCGTCTTCGAACTGCAAGGTCTCGGTTCGCGTTCGGCGGGTATCCGGAATGTGAACCTATCTGTACATGCCGGCGAGATCGTCGGCGTGGCGGGACTCGTCGGCGCCGGACGGACGGAGTTGGCGAAGACGATCTTCGGGCTCGAAGAACCGGATCAAGGAGAAATACTCCTCCGCGGCAAACCTATCCGCATAGGACACCCGAGTGAAGCGATCGACTACGGCATTGCATATCTGCCCGAGGACCGACGGAGGCACGGCGTGGTTCTGGACTTTCCGATAAGTGCGAATATCACGCTTGCGTCGCTGAAAAGGCTGTCCGGACTTTTGGGAATGAATTTTGGAATGGAGCGGCAGGTCGCGGTTGAATACACGCGCCGTTTAGGAGTCAAAACTCCCGCGATCTACAACGCCGTATCGACGCTCTCGGGCGGCAACCAACAAAAAGTCGCGCTGAGCCGTTGGCTTATGACCCAGCCGTCAGTTCTCATCCTGGACGAACCAACTCAGGGGATCGATGTCGGGGCAAAGGCTGAGATCCACGAGCTGATGATGGAACTTGCCGAACAGGGCGTGGCGATACTCATGATCTCGTCAGAATTGCCTGAAATTCTCGGGATGAGTGATCGGGTCGCAGTCATGAACGGCGGAACGATCGCAAGAGTGTTTGACCGCGAAGAAGCGACACAGGACAAGATACTGTCCGTAGCGTTAGGTAACTAGGAGATGTTCAAGGTCGAAAGATACAAACGAGAGATCTCGGCGGCGGTCGCTTTGACGGTTTTGCTTTTGATCGTCGGTCTGATCACGCCCTCGTTCTTCAGTGGCGGTAACCTTCGTGACCTTGTGATAAATAACGCACCTACTTTATTGGTCGCGATCGGGATGACGTTGGTGATACTCGTCGGACAGATCGACATCTCGGTCGGTTCACAGTTTGCAGTTTGCAGTATCGCGGCCGGTTATTTTGCAAAGACCGGAATGCCGCTGCCGCTATTATTTATCGCGGTATTGATGACCGGTTCCGCGATGGGTGCCCTCAACGGGGCCCTGATCGGCCGGCTCGGCCTGCCGTCGATCATCGTTACGCTTGCGATGCTGGTGATGTGGCGGGACGCCTTGCGCTGGACTACCGAAGGTTCGTGGGTGCAGGACCTACCGCTCAATTTCCAGTGGTTCGGCCTCGGGCAGCAATATGGGGAACTGCTGATCGTCGGAATGACCCTGCTCATTTTCGTCGGGTTTGCCTGGTCGATGCGAAATCTTGTGCCCGGCCGTAAGGTCTATGCTGTTGGTTCCGACGCTGAAGCCGCGCGGCTTGCCGGCATCGATTCGCGAAAGGTCACGTTTTGGGTATTCGTGATCATGGGCGCCTTGGTCGGCATTTCGGCTTTACTTAACGCGGTCCGGTTTTCCTCGATACCGGGAAATGCCGGCGTCGGCCTTGAACTCAAAGCGATCGCGGCCGTTGTAGTCGGAGGTACCGCGATCACCGGCGGACGAGGCCGGCTGGTGGGAACACTTATCGGTGTCGCGCTTCTCGGAACGATAGGCACAGCACTGACGTTCGTCGGAATTAACCCTTTTTGGGAAAAGGCCATTCAGGGAGCGATCATCTTAGCCGCACTGGTCTCGGATGTCGCACTCGGACGCCTTGAAAAAAATGGAAAATTCGATCTCGCAGGCCAACATGCCGCTTGAAACACAACAAGCCTGGCCCAAACGCCTGTTCCCTAACAACGAGTGGATCTTGCTGATCGTTCTGGCGGCCGAATGTCTGATATTCAGCTTTACGGGCGGCAATTTCCTGACGTCCGGGAACGTGTTCGAGATCACGCGGCTCAGTGTGGAGATAGGGCTGCTTGCGCTGGTGATGACTCCGATCATCATTACGGGCGGCATCGACCTGTCGGTGGGTTCGATGATGGGGCTCTCAGCCGTCGTTATGGGCGGATTGTGGCGCGATGCGGGCGTTCCAATGCCGCTTGCCATCGCGATAACGCTCGTTATCGGGTTTCTGGGTGGATCGCTGAACGCGGCCGTGATAACCAAGCTGAAGGCTCCGCCGCTGATCGTCACTCTGGGCACATTCTCCTTGTTCCGCGGGATCGCCGAGGGATTGACGCGCGGTATTGAGAATTATTCGGGATTTTCGCCGTCTTTCCTGTTTCTCGGCCAGGGGTACATCGGCGGCATATTTCCGACGCAGTTGACCATACTCCTTGTCGCCATCGCTGCGTTCGCATGGTGGCTTCATCAAACGGCATTTGGGCGGAGCTACTACGCCATAGGATTTTCACAGGAAGGGTCCCGATACGCTGGTATTAAGGTCCGGCGGCGGCTTAATTTTGTGTATTGTTTGTCGGGCGTGATGTCGAGCCTCGCCGCGGTCATATATGTCGCCCATCTTGGACAGGCTAAATCGGACGCTGGAACCGGCTACGAATTGACGGCGATCGCCGCAGTCGTACTGGGTGGAGCATCGATCTTTGGTGGCCGAGGTACGGTACTTGGGACGGTCCTCGGATTGTTTGCCATCGTAATACTGCAAAATGGTCTTCGCCTGAGCGGACAACCGTCGGAGCTTGCCGGCGTGCTGACGGGCGTTCTGCTTGTCATCACTATTTTGATCGACAGGCTTTCGCGGATGACGCGTAAGGCTTCATCCGTAGTTTCAGAGGAGGAATTTGAGGTGAAAAATTGGCAGATCGGTACCTTAAGTGCTGTCATTCTGGCGGCTGCATTGATCGTCGCGGGGAGCAATTGGCTGCTTATCCGCTCGTTGAGAAATGAGCCGGCGGCCGGGAGTAACGCTCAGTCCCAGCCGGCGAAGGGTAAGAAATACGTCATTGCAATGATGCCGAAGGCTAAAGGCGATCCTTATTTCATAAGCTGCAAGAAAGGAGCGGATGAAGCCGCCGCTGAGCTCGGCGCCGAATTGCTTTGGGATGGACCGACCGACCTCGATCCCGCAAAACAAAATGAGGTCGTCGAGGCCTGGATCACCCGCGGCGTCGACTCGATAGCGGTTAGCGTCGAAAACAAAGAGGGCATCTCGACCGTTCTAAGAAAGGCACGAGCAAAAGGCATCAAGGTCCTCACGTGGGACGCTGACTCTGAAAAGGACGCACGTGATTTCTTTATCAACCAAGCCACTCCTCAGGGAATAGGCGAGACCCTCACCGACGAAGCCGCTCGCATAATGGGTGGCAAAGGCGAGTTTGCGATCATTACGGCGTCGGTCAGCGCCGCGAACCAGAACGAGTGGATCAAGTACATCAACGGCCGGCTGGCCGAGAAGTATCCGGATATGAAGCTCGTCACGATCCGTCCAAGCGACGGTGACCGCGACCGTGCATTCCAGGAGACGCAAAATGTTCTCAAGGTATTTCCGAACGTCAAACTGGTGATGGGTATCGCTGCACCAGCCGTTCCCGGGATAGCCGAGGCGGTGAAACAGTCTGATCGAAAGGACGTCAAGGTCATCGGCCTTTCATTGCCCAACATGTGCAAGCCCTATATCAAGGAGGGCGTTATCGAGAGCATCGTCTTGTGGAACACAGGTGATCTTGGATACCTCACGGTGTATGCGGCCAACGGACTGAGCAACGGAACATTCAAAAACGGTGACAATAAGGTCCAGGCCGGGCGGCTGAAAGATATTGAGGTTGTCGGCGACGAAGTGCGTCTAGGCAAGCCGTTCATTTTCAACAAAACGAATATCGACCAATTCGACTTTTGAACTCGACACGTTCTCGGGCCAACGACTGTTTTTTGATTTTTGGCAGGTTATAACCTAACGTCTAAAGGATGCGAATAAAAGACATAGCACGTGAAGCAGGTGTATCGACTGCGACGGTCTCCCACGTGATCAACAAGACGAAATACGTATCTGACGCAACTCGTGAGCGGGTGCAGGAAGCTATTGCTAAATTCAATTATCATCCGAATGCTCACGCCCAGTCGCTCGCTCTGGGACGAAGCAAGATGATCGGTCTATTGGTCTCCGACATTGCAAATCCGTTCTTCCCTGAGATCATCAAGAGTATCGAGGCCGCGGTGTTCGCGGCGGGCTATCATCTGATCCTGTTAAACACCAACTACGAGGTCGATCGCGCGGTGGAATTTGTTCATCGGTTGATACAGATGAAAGTTGCCGGCATCATTTTGATGATAGCCGAACATGATAAGAAGCTGGTCCAGGAAGCAAAGCGAAAAAAGACAAGCTTCGTTTTTCACGACCTCGGCGAGGTCGGCGAGAAGATGAGCAACATCATTCTCGATTATGCTGTCGGCATCGATGAAGCCGTCAAGCACCTGGTTTCGCTGGGCCATACGAACATTGCTCACATTGCTGGTTCGCACGAGATACATTCGGCACGTGTTCGCCGCGAGGCGTTTGTCGAATCTATCAAACGTCATCTTCCAAAAGCGGCCGCGCCTAAGATCTACGAAGGTGATTTTCGTTTTGATGGCGGCCGGCTGGCGGCGAGCCGGATGCTCGCTGAGAAGAATATCCCGACCGCCGTTGTCGTTGCCAACGACCTGATGGCCCTCGGCGCGATGCAGGAATTTAAGTCCGCGGGCTTGAGAATACCGCAAGATATCTCGATCGTCGGGTTCGACGACATTTCGTTCGCGAGCCTGGCCGAACCTGCATTGACCACCGTTTGTTCCCCACGTGTTGAGATCGGCCGCCGGGCGTTCGAGGCGTTGATCTTGACAGTGGACAAACCTCACCAGCAAGGCGTGGAAATTCGTATTCCAACATATTTGATAAAACGCGACTCGACAGCTCCGCCTCGAAACAAAAGAGGCTAGAGAAGGCAAGGAATGGATTCAGAAGTCCGACAATGTGACCTATGCATACAACCAGAACCATCCACTTTCCGATCTTTACAGCGTTCGTGCTTGCCGCATTTCTGCACGTGAACCTCTTCGGACAATCTCGCTTGTTCGGCGATTGGCCGTCCGGGACTGATCCTAAAGAGGTCGGCCGGAGGCTCGCGGATAATTTTGCAAAACGCGATTTCGAGTACCAGGGCGGCAAACGTGAATTCGTCATTTATCCTGAGGCCTGTGCCTGGTATGGAGCTCTGAACGTCGCTAAAGCGCTAAAGGGTGCGGAACTTAAGAAGCAGTTGATCGCAAAATTTGACCGGTTTCTGACGCCCGAAGGAGCAAAGCATATTTCGGATCAGGCTCACGTCGACTATCGCGTGTTCGGGATCGTGCCGCTGGAGCTTTTTTTGCAGACGAAGGACCGAAAATATCTCGGTATCGGCAAAGGGCTCGCCGACAGGCAGTGGGAAAAAACGACCCCGGACGGGATAACGGCCGAGGCCCGTTATTGGATCGACGATATGTACATGATCACATCGGTCCAGACGCAGGCCTACAGGGCGACCAAGGACAAGCGATATCTCGAAAACGCAGCGAAAACCCTTGTCGCATATCTGGATAAGCTGCAGCAGCCGAACGGCCTCTTTTTTCATGCACCCGACGCGCAGTTCTACTGGGGCCGCGGCAACGGCTGGCAGGCGGCCGGGATGACGGAACTGCTGCTATCGCTGCCCAAGAACCACCCGCTTCGACCTCGGATCATTAAAGGCTACAACCTTATGATGGATTCACTGCTCAAGTATCAGGGCGACGACGGCTTATGGCGCCAGTTGCTGGATCATCCCGAGTCCTGGGTCGAAACGTCGGCCAGCGGCATGTTCACCTTTGCATTTGTGACCGGCGTTAAACGCGGCTGGCTCGATAAAAAGACATTTGGCCCTGCCGCCCGTAAGGCGTGGCTCGGGTTGGTGAAACACATCGACAGTGACGCGAACGTCACCGACGTCTGCGAGGGAACAAATAAAGGTTTCACGGTCAAATACTACATGGATCGTCAGCGAAAGACCGGCGATCTTCACGGACAGGCTGCTGCATTGTGGAGCGCGATGGCATTGCTTAAATAACTGCGGCACTCGAATAGAAGGATGGCCCGGATGCCGGATCGGCAGCGGGCCATGATAACGTACGCGCAAAACTCTCGATCTCCAGACTATCGCCTGCAGACCGTTTCGGCGGCCGGAAGCGCGTCGAACCGGGATTCGTAGTCTTTTGCATATGTCTCGAGGTTCATCTTGATCCTGTTAAAGACGTAACAGTAGTACTCCTCTTTGCTGATCCGCTGTTTCAGGTAGGTCATGGCATTTACCTCGCTCCAATACTCGCGGCTTTCCCATATCTCGGTCGGGGTTCCTCCCATTTGACCGGCGAGGTCGACGAGCTTTTTGTCCTTCATGTCCAACCCGTTCTTGAGAAAGATCGAAGTGTACACAGGCATCAGTTTGTTTTGAAGCTGCAGTTTCTCAGTGTTAGCGGCGGCTGCCTGATTTACGTGTCCGATCTCGTGCGAGATCTTCGTAGCTGCCAGTATCTTGCCGTTTATCGCATAGGTGGTCGACTCCGGTGAAAGCGAGTTTAGGACTGGATAGTAGATGGGCGACGGATAACCTCTTTCGATATCGGCCCCGAGCGTGATGGTAGCTCCGACAAGTTCGCCTTTGTCGTCCCACAAGAGGTTATCTGTGCCGGCACCTTTATCCCGGTCGCTCCGCACCACGATCGTTAGGACGAACTGTTTATTGTTGGCATATTTGTCCCATTGCTCTTTGCCAAAATCGGTGGACAAAAGTTCCGCTTTCCATTTTTCGAATCGTTCCTTGTACTTCGCTGGAACGTCTTCGCGTATGCCGCCGTCTGTAGGAGTCTTCACGATCGTCATACGCGTGTAAGGCGAGTAACTCTCAAACCGGTCGTAACCGTCTAAAAGCCACATTCTCTGCGTCTGAGCGGCACGATCGTAGAAGGGGATCGAGGTCCCTTGTGGACCAAGCGGCCCAATTTCGGCCGCGAATGCCGATGGCAACACTAAATTGACGGCGATCGTTGGCAGCAATAGCGAAAACAGACGCAGTAGTTTCATCGAAAAACCCCTCCAATTTTTCAAATAATGATCAATAAAGTATTGCGAGTTTTTAAAATGCTAAGTTATATCAATCGTTACTTTTGTGTCAAGTTTTTCTCATTATTATTATAAGTTTGTCTGATGCCATGCCTCACCCGGCAAAGGGGGTACTTTTCGGACCCAGCGGTGTGTGTGTAATTCCCGGACAAGTTGGGGGTGGAGCGGTCCCTTGTCGCTTGCGGAAATGTTCGCATCGACATGCTTGAGCTTTCTCATTCCCGGTATTACGGTCGAAACGTTCGGGTTGGTGAGGACGAATCGAAGAGCTAGTTCCGGCAGAGTCGTATCGTTCGGCACCGTCTGGCGAAGGGCATCGACATGTTCGAGTATCGGGCCGAGTTTGTCGGGCGCAAAGTACATAGCGCGAAAATCGCCATCGGGAAATGTCGTTTCCGCCGTGAGGTTGCCTGTGAGGCTTCCTTCGTCGAACGGAACACGTGCGATCACGGCAACGCCCATTTCCGCGCAGGCGGGAAAAAGCTCGTCTTCCGGGTTCTGGTCAAAGATATTGTATACGACCTGCACCGAATCGATCTGTCCGCTGCGGATAGCCCGTACCCCGTTCCATGGCTCCCAACGATTGATCGAGATGCCGCACGCATTGATCAATCCCTGACGTTTTAGCTCCTCAAATTTCTTCGCCCAGCGGTCGTCGTCGGTCCAGTGGTCCTGCCAGGTGTGGAGCTGCAGCAGGTCGAAACTTTCTACGCCGGCATTCTCGAGACTTTTGTGCAGATATTCCTCAATGTGGTCCGGTGGATAAGATTCATCGAGGGTGCATTCTTCGGGAGCCGGCCACTTCATGTTCTTAGGCGGAACTTTTGTCGCGGTATACAGCTTTTTGCCCGTATTCGCCCGGATAAGCTCACCAAGAAGGTGCTCGCTGTGTCCGTTGCCGTAGACCCACGCTGTATCAAAGAAATTGCAGCCGAGATCGACCGCACGCTGGAGTGACTCCAGCGACTCGCGATCATCAGACCCCGACCACGCGGCCATTCCCCACATTCCGTAACCGACGTCGCTGACCTGCCAGCCGGTTCGCCCGAATCTTCTGTATTGCATAGTATTTTGTGACCTTTAGGGTTAAATGCCCAGTCGGCTCTTAACTAATTTGCGCTCCGCACACAGCGGAAACCGACGTTATTCAGGCCCGAGTCCGGGGCCGAATGGCTACGTCCGGCAACGCGGTAATTAGAACAATAGTTTTCGGCGCAGAGGAAGGAACCGCCGCGGATGACACGATCTTCGCCTATTTCGGGCCCGACCGGCCGATGGTGCGGCGAATGTTCGTAATAGTCCTCGCCCCATTTATCCAAGCACCATTCCCAGACATTTCCGGTCATGTCATAAAGGCCGTAGCGATTCGGTGGAAAACTTTTTATAGGTGCTCGGCCTACGAAACCGTCTTTGCCCGTATTATTGTCGGGAAACATTCCCTGCCACCAATTGGCAAGATATTTCCCATCCGGGGTCAGGTCATCGCCCCACGAATACTTCTTTCCGTCCAGACCGCCGCGGGCCGCGAACTCGAACTCGGCCTCGGTCGGAAGCCGTTTTCCTGCCCATTTAGCAAATTCGTTGGCATCACTCCAGGCAACCTGACAAACGGGCTCGTTCGGATCAGCTGATGAATTAGGCCCGTCCGGATGCCTCCAGTCGGCACCGACCACTCGCTGCCATTCTCCCTCGTCGAAATTGAAAACGCCGGCCCAACCGAACCTCTCGGCTTCGGTTCGATAGTACGTCGCGTTTACAAATCGCTCAAATTCGGCGACCGTCACCTCATGCTCATCGATAAAGAACGGTTCCAGTTCAACCGTGTGGACCGGGCCCTCGTACGGCATGCCGTCATTGGTTCCCATTCGGAACGTGCCGCCTCGTATCAGGACCATGCCGTCAGGCGAGATGACCTTCGCGGCCCGCTGACAGCCCTGTGGTAACCCGGCCGCGAATATGCAGAAACAAAGAAGCTTCACAAAGCGGCAAGGTGTTCTCACTTTTTGACGAAAACGGATATCATCATTTTACCGCAAGTTAAGCGATTTTCTCATGAGAATCAAAAACGTGATGTGCACAGTCCGAACGGCCGTGTTTCGGCTGCCGGCAATAATGGTCATTATTGCCTCAAACGGCATTTCGCAGATGCCCGTAAAGACACCGGAGCCGCCACCGACGTTGGGCTTGGAGCAGGGTGTCAAAGAATTTGAAACGCAGGATTTCAAAATAAAGATCGTCAACGCCTCGGGCACGCTGGCCGCACTTGAACCGAAGGACGGCGGCGGCTTCGATTTCACGCCGTCCGACCGCCTAGTGTCGCGATCCAAAGACGGTTTTTACCATCTTGGCGACATCAAGTTCCGCTTGAAAATGGAGGATGGCACGTGGCAAGAATTCTCAACGGCTGCGGCGCGAAAACCCGTCATCACCCTAAGATCGCGGTTTCCAGATCTCGCAAAGCACGACCTCTCACCGACATTGCCCGACTACTGCCCGGTACAGGTGATCCGCACGTGGACTGTCCGTAATAGCCGTTTGACGCTGCATTTCGAATTGGTCAACCGAACGGACAAGCCGATTGAGATCGGTGAGCTTGGAATCCCGATGGTCTTTAACAACATCCTTACCGACCGGCGTCTGGCCGAATCGAACGAGAAATGCTCGTTTTCAGATCCGTACACCGGCATGGATGCGGGATATATTCAGGTGACTCGGCTGAAGGGTTCGGGACCGGCAATGGTCGTCGTACCCGAGGGCAAGACGCCGTTCGAGGCTTACCAACTGCTTCGCGAACCTTCGCGGCCGCAGCAGACGGCCGAGGGTATGTTCGAATGGATCGTTCACAGCAAGGCTCTGGCAGAAGAAGATTGGGGCAAAGCGGTGCCATGGAACCCGCCAACGAGTGAGACGCTGCCGCCGAAAGGAAAGCGCGAGATCGGCGTGCGATTCCTACTCGCGGACCGGATCCAGACGATCGAAAAGGCCCTAGCAGACAACAAACGCCCTGTGACAGTCGGCATTCCCGGTTATGTGTTGCCGACGGACATTGAGGGCAAGCTGTTTCTTAAGTACGGAGCAAGGGTCAAAGACATTTCGGCAGAGCCTAAGGGTTCGATAGTCGCAACACCGGAAAAAGCGATATCGAAAGCGTGGCAGGCTTTCAACCTTCGTGCCGCCGGCTGGGGACGGGCAAGACTAACCGTAAATTACGCCGACGGAACTCGTCAGACGATACATTATTACGTGACCAAACCATCGACCCAGGTGGTCACGGATCTCGGGCATTTTCTGATGACAAAGCAGTGGTATGAGGACCCATCGGACCCATTCAAACGAAGCCCTTCGGTCATCACCTATGACCGCGAGACGAACAAGCCGGTCGTCCAGGATAATCGTGTCTGGATCGCCGGCCTTGGCGACGAAGGCGGATCCGGATCGTGGGTCGCGGCGGCGATGAAGGAGTTCGTACAGCCGGACATAGGGGAGATCGCCAAGTACGAACGCTTTATCGACGGTGTGCTCTGGGGCGGCATCCAGTACAAGGAAGGTCCGCTGAAATTCGGCGTCCGCAAGAGCATGTTCTATTACGCGCCGCAAGAACTGGCGGCATTTGAATACGATAAGGCGGCTAACTGGACGACGTGGGCAAGCTGGAAACGAGACCAGGCAGAAAGTATCGGCCGCGGCTACAACTATCCGCATGTCGTTGCGGCATATTGGTCGATGTATCGCAATGCTCGAAATTACGAGGGACTGGTTAAAAATCATCCGTGGGACTGGTACCTGAACCAGGCTTTCGAGACCACCAAATTCATGTTCGGCCGCGATGATAAAGGAAAGCGCCGCGTCGGCTACGTCGAACTGGGGTTAATGGAAGGCACGATCTTCTTTGAACTTCTTAATGATCTAAAACGCGAAGGCTGGACCGACAAGGCTGCCGAGGTTGAACGGCTAATGAAGGAGCGTGCCGACGCTTGGAGCAAAGAGGCCTATCCGTTCGGCAGCGAGATGGCGTGGGACTCGACCGGGCAGGAAGAGGTTTACGATTGGTCGAAATACTTCGGCTACAACGACAAAGCCGCCGAATCGCTAAATTCGATCGTCGCCTATATGCCCACCCTTCCGCATTGGGGTTACAACGGAAACGCTCGTCGCTACTGGGATTTTCTATACGCGGCAAAGATTCGCCGCATAGAGCGGCAGATACATCATTACGGCTCGGGCCTGAACGCGATCCCGATGCTCGACTATTTCCGCTCGCACCCGTCAGAGGATTATTATCTTCGTGTCGGCTACGCCGGCGGCAACGCCGCGCTAACTAATATTGACCAGGAAGGCTTTGCATCGGCTGCTTTTCATACCTACCCTGACACGCTCAAATGGGACGGCTACAGCGGTGATTACGGAATGAATTTCTTCGGCCACGCGATGAACGCCGCGACTTATGTAATAGACAGTCCTGACTTCGGTTGGCAGACGTTCGGGGGAAATATCATCCGGAGTAGTAGCAGGAGCGTGTCCATCAAACCTCGTGATTCAATGCGCCGGCGGATCTACATCGCCCCGTTCGGTTTGTGGCTGACTCTTGACAGCGGGGTTTTCGGAACTGTGGAGATATTTAAGAAACCGAAGAAAGTTGCCGTCTATTTCAATGAAGGCCCTCAAGGCAGCTTCGTTCGATTACGTATGGAACAGCCGGTAAAAATTAACGGCATAGGAAGATTCCGTCCTCTGAAGAAATTCAAAATGGAAAGGGACGCTTACATCGTGCCAACAGACGACGTAGACAATGGAGTTGTGTTCGTGGAGGAACAGCGATGAGATCGTTTAGCGATTTGGACCGTAGAACATTCTTGCAGCTTACCGCTGTTGGCGCGGCGGGGATGGCGATGCCTGCGTGGGCGTTCGGTGCCGACAGAACTCCGTTTGCAGGATCTGCGAAGGAGTTTCCGCTCGAGGCTGTCAGGCTGAACCCTTCGCCATTCCTCGACGCAGTAACGGCGAATCTCGCCTATTTGCATAAGGTCGAACCAGATCGCTTGCTGCACAATTTTCGCGTTCACGCAGGTTTGGAACCAAAAGGAAAAGTCTACGGCGGTTGGGAAAGCGACACCATAGCGGGCCACACGCTGGGACACTATCTGACCGCGTGCTCACTGATGTACTCACAGACGGGCGACGCGGAGTCGAAGAAACGTGTCGATTACATCATCGCGGAGTTGGCCGAGTGTCAAAACAAGGCGCCGGACGGTTACGTCGCCGGATTTACCAGACGTATGGACAAAAAGATCGAGAACGGCCGCGTGATCTTCGACGAGATCAAGGCAGGCGACATCCGCTCGGCAGGCTTCGATCTCAACGGCTGCTGGGTGCCATTCTACAACTGGCACAAGCTGTATGCGGGGCTCTTTGACGCCGATATGCACTGCGGCAATAATGACGCGATCAAGATCGGCGTCAAGCTGGCGGGGTTTATCGCCGGTGTCTTCGACAAGCTAACGGACGAGCAGGTCCAGAAAATGCTCAATTGCGAGCACGGCGGCATTAACGAATCGATGGCAGAGCTCTACGCACGCACGGGAGAAAAACGCTGGCTCGACCTCGCGATCCGCATTCGGCACGCTCGCACGCTCGGGCCGATGTTCGAGGAACGGGATGCCCTGCCGAATATCCATGCCAATACGCAGATCCCTAAGGTCATCGGCCTCGCCCGCATCTACGAGCTGACCCAAAAGCCCGAGTACGCAACCGCCGCACGCTTTTTCTGGCGGAACGTGACAACCAATTACTCGTACGTGATCGGCGGCAATTCGGACCGTGAGTATTTCCAGCAGCCGAACACGATCTCGACACACATCACCGAGCAAACATGTGAGTCGTGCAACACATACAACATGCTCAAGTTGACGCGGCACCTTTTCAAGTGGGACCCGCGTGCGTCTTATTTTGATTACTACGAACGGGCCCATTTTAATCACATACTCGCCCAGGAGAACCCGCGTACGGGCATGTACGCCTACATGGTGCCGCTCATGTCGGGCACGCACCGGTCGTTCTCGTCCGAGTTTAACGATTTCTGGTGCTGTGTCGGATCGGGTATGGAGAGCCACTCAAAGCACGGCGATTCGATCTATTGGCACGACGGTGACCATCTGATCGTCAATCTATTTATCCCTTCGACGCTCGAATGGAAAGAAAAACAAGCCCAATTCGAGCTGGCGACGAAATACCCGATCGATGGCGAGATCGGTTTAACGGTAACGAGCGTGGCAAAAGCATCGAAGTTCGCGATAGCAATGCGTATTCCGTACTGGGCCGATTCAGCGGCCTTGAAAATAAATGGTAAAGATACAAAGATCCAAAACATAAACGGCTATGCCGTGGTCCGTCGGGATTGGAAGACAGGCGATAAGGTCTCGCTTACGCTGCCAATGAAACCGCGTATCGAGGCTACTTCGGACAACCCGAACGTCATCGCACTGCTTCGCGGGCCTCTTGTGATGGCCGCCGACCTTGGCGATGCAAAGCAGCCTTTCGATGGAGTTGCACCCGCTCTTGTTGGAGCCGATCTGCTTGGCTCACTGAAGCCGACGGCGGAGCCAGCCGTTTATATGACGACCGGTAGCGGCCGTCCGAAAGACCTGGCGATCAAACCATTCTACTCGCAGTGGGACCGCCGAACAGCGGTGTATTTTCATAAGTTCACTGACGCGGAATGGGCAAAGGAACAGGTCGCCTACGCCGCGGAGCAGGCTCGATTGAAGGACTTGCGGGAACGCTCGGTCGATGTAATGCAGCTTGGTGAAATGCAGCCCGAGCGTGACCATGGACTTGTCTCCTCAATATCGTATCCGGTCTCTTACCGCTTCAAGAACGGCCGTGATGCCCGAACCGGTGGCTATTTTGAGTTCAAGATGAAGGTGTCGGACGAACCGCTGACTCTCAAGGCGACCTATTGGGGCGAGGAGCGAAAACGGTTGTTTTACATTCTCATCGACGGCAAACGGATCGCTTCGGAAACGCTCGGTTACGAAAAAATGGGCGAGTGGGTCGAGCGAGATTACCCGATCCCGCAGGAATTGTTGAAAGGAAGATCGACAGTAACAGTGCGTTTCGAGCCCGAACCCGGCAACACAGCCGGGCCCGTGTTTGGTGTGTTGATCTACCGATCGCAATAGCCGGCGCAGCCCACGTCAGCGGGGGCCCGTTCGTCAGCAATACCGAATATCGAGCCAGGGCCGGGCACAAGCGGCCTTGCTGTATAGGGACCAATAAGCATTCTTAGCCATTGACAAACTGGCCGCCCGCTGACGCAGGCGGTTCCGACTACTTCTGTTTCATTTTTAGGGCCTTTTTGATCGCCTCAGACGCCAGCGGTTTGATCAGCTCATAACCTTTGGCGTTCGGATGCAGGCCGTCGTTTGCGATCTCCGGTTTTAGGAATCCTTTGTCGTCAACCATTGCGGAAAAATAGTCCAGATAGACCAGGTTTCGCTCGGCACAGGTCTTCTTTATCCACTCATTTAGGGCCAATATCTGTGCGGGCTGACGCTGGACCGTCCGGACGATCGGGGCACCCTGAGCGTTCTTGTTGTAATCGCTGACCGGCATCACCGAGGCAAAAACGACGTTGATCCCGTTGTAGCGGGCAAGGTCGATCATCGAAGAATAGTTCTTTTCGATCTGATCCAGAGTGATCGGCCCGGTGTTAAACGAGATATCGTTGGTTCCGGCAAGGATTACAACGACCTTTGGCTTGAGGTCGATCACATCGGGACGAAAACGGAGCAGCATCTGCGACGTCGTCTGGCCGCTGATGCCGCGATTAACAAAGGCCATTCCCGGAAAATACTGGTCCAGCTTCCAGCCGTCGGTGATCGAATCGCCCATAAAGACGACGCGGTCTTCGCCCTTTGCAGGCGGCGCAAGTTTGGCGTTGGCCTCCCGGTAACGTCCCCAGTTCGCATAATTGTTATACCGGTCCTGCAGACGGTCGGCCCGCTGCTTTTCGGCGGTCAAAGGATCAGGCGTAGGTGTCGGTGTCTGCGAAAGGGTCGCCAGACAGCCGCTCATCATCAGGATAATAATGGTTAGGGATCGTCTCATCTAGGTTCTCCAAAATGTATTTGATTTTGTCAGATTGCCCCGAAGATCGCCGGGCTAAAGCCCTCGGCGCGCACCGTCCATGAACCATCGGACGGAAAGCCCGGGGCCTTCACTTTCGGGGCTCCACGCCAGCCGTTTGCCATCAAAGCGACAGCGTAAAGCAATCCGCCGTTACCAGGCAGGTAGCAAGGCAGATTCGTCCGTTGGTAGTTGTGCCCGTTTATTGCGTAATGGTTCTTTGGCGTGTCTAGCAATAGTGCGTCTATCGCGATTTCCGGCTCGCCAAGCCTCGCGGCAGTCATCGCCGTCATCGGATAGTCCCAACCCCACGTTTCGGGCCAGTCCCATTCTTTCATCACTTTTTTCAACGTCCGCCGCATGGTCTCGCGATCGACCTTTTCCCCGGTGAGAACACCAAGCGCACCGAGCATCGACGGATGATCTTTGTTGCGCTCAGTAAAGGTCTGTGGGCAATTCTCATGAGCGAGATATACGCCGTCCTTTGTCGGCAAAGGCGAGAGCTTTTCGATCACGTCATCCCATTTTGCCATCCGCTTCATACCCATTCGCTCGCGCCACTTCTGGGCCGTTTTTAGTCCGAAATGCCAGTATTCCAGTTCAAACGTCGGGTTCCAGGTGTCACGCGGCGGATGATTTTCCTGAGCCGGAATGACAGGAGGCCCGAGAATGTACCGGCCCGTGTTCACGTCAAAGTGCGCGTAGTCGGCCATGAAAAGTGCCGTCTGATGGACGATCTCGGCATACTTTTTCAGCGTCGCCGGGGTCGGCCGGTTTAGATAAGCCAACTCGGCGTAAAATATCGGATGCGGCTGCTGCCAGATCAGCAGCGGGCCGATCGGCGAGGGGCTGTCGCGGCCGTCCCGAGCCGTCATTTTGGGCCAGCGAACGCCTTCGTAGCCTTGTTGTTTCGCACGCTCACGCGCACTCGGCAGGATGTCATTGTAAAAATGCAGGCTCTTTTCGAGCATCGGGAAACGGCTCCACAGTGCAAAATGCGCCGCGTGCCACCAATGCATCTCGAGGTGAAATTTGCCGTACCAGCTATTACAAGTCAAACCCGTTTCCTGCGGCGGTAACGACCCCGAACACTGTATAGCCGTGAGGTATTGCGAAAGCACAACGCGACGTTCAAGTTCCTTTGCCCGCGCGTCATAGCTTCCGGAAAGATCGACCGCGGCGCCATCGGTCCAGAAATGCTTCCAATGCTGTTCGTTTGCGGTTTGGGTTTTGGCGGCATCGGGCATCGTCACCGATGAGATAGATGAGAAGGCCACTGTAACATTCAACTTGGTTCCGGCGGTAGGATTGACCAAAAAATGATGTGGTTTCTCAACCGCAAACTTTCCCGACTCCTCCCATCTGACGCCGACGCTATATTCATTTTGATCTAGCGAACGACGCAGAAAGACGTTTGTAGGGTGCGACATCGAGACTTCTGAAACATGCTTTTCGGGCGAGTTCCAGTCGGCCGCCTGCATCGTCTGTGATCCATAAGGGAAGGCAATGCGGAGCGCTAGTCTTCCAGCCCGAATATGTTCGGATTCAATGCTTACGGCCAGCACGTCCATATCAGGATGGACGGCAGTCCGGACTACAACGCTTTTCCCTTCAAAATTGAACCGGCTGATGATGATTCCGCTCCATAGGTCGAGCTTTTGCTCGATATCGGTGATGTCGGCCGGTCTTGCCTCGCCGCCGCTGGTTTTTGTCAGCTTTAGTCCGATCTGTCCCAGATGAAGTCGGTGAGGATTCTCCCGCAGCCAGTCGAACAACTCCTCCTGGCCCGTTTTCCCCGTCATGTAGCCAACTTGGCGGCCGTATGTGTCGTATTCGGTTAATGTTAGCTGCTTGCCTTTGAGATGTTCGGGCAACGGCTTAGGATGCCAGCCCCACTGCGACATGGTGCATAACGGCATCGCGTCTTTGTAGAGTTCAGGAAAGGTCTGCAATCCGGTGACATCGCATGTGAATGCAAATTCTCCGTTGCCGACCGATAGCGGTGAGAACGGTTCGAATCGTCTTAATATCGGGTTGTGCCTCGATACAAGTGCAAAACGATCGATCTTGTTGGAGTGGATGATTCGACTGTTCGCAAACCCGGCAAAGGCCCCCGTCGCTGCCAGGCCGGCGACGAATTCGCGACGTGTGATCCTCGGTTTTTTCATCTCAAAACGGACGAGTAAAACTCGGCCTCGACGATCCCGAGTTTGCCTCCGCCGCCTTTGTTCGCCGCCGATTGCGGGTCCGGTGCACCGGCGATCTCCACTATGTTGCCAAAGGCGTCACGGTTACTTGCCGTTCCGGTAAGCTCGATCGTGATGCTTCTGCCTCGAACGTTGGGAAATGAAAAGGTCACGTAGCCGAGTGAACGTGGCGTCACGCCTGTGAAGACGACCTTGTCGTCCACCGATATCTTGATCGGGTAGCTTTGAGTTCGCCAACCAACCAGCTTCAAGCAGATCTGGTCGACGTCGGCCGTATTTGCGAGATCGTAGCGTATCCAACCTGTGTCGGGCTTACCGTTGCTGCTCCAGTCGGTCGTTTCATTGTCATCGAAGCTGTTCTTTGCCTTGTCGCCATTAGACCCTGCGGTGACAGCAGCGATCTCGATAAACTTACGTTTCGTCGTAAACGACTCGCCTGCAGGCGTCGCGCCTCGGCCGAGGTAAGCCTTCAGACCGTTGTCAGGAAAGCTTCTAGACAAACCCGAAGTCACTAAGAAAGGCCGCGAATCGATCCTGATCTCGGCAGACCGTAACGCCGCGTCCCTGACGGTTGCTTTCAGTCGTATCTCACCCGCTTTCCGTGTAGAACGGATCAAAATGCGGTTAACGCCGCCCTCGACCGGCAGGCTTTTTGCCAGTACATAATTGTCCGGCCCCTGAGCGATACCGCCACGCCACTCGGCCTCGCCAGTGAGGGTAAGATCTATCATATTCATGGCCGTCGGGCACCTGTTGCCGTGTTTATCGACGACCTCAACCTCGACAAGCGCGATGTCAGCCCCGTCCGCTTGCAGGCCGTTCGGTCCGGTTTTGGAGGATAGACGAATCGCAGCCGGCTCGCCCGCTGTCTTTTTCGAATCCTGTGTGATCGCCTTGCCCGCCGCGTCGTAGCCGACAGCTTTGACCTCACCGGGTTGCCAATCTATGTCTTTGAAGGTAAAGAGAAAGCGGCTCGATCGTGAGCCAAACCCTTTGGAGACTCCGTTTACAAGTAGTTCGACCTTTTCTGCACTCGAGACCACGTAGACATTCTTTTTTACACCGGCTTTGTAATTCCAGTGTCCCACGATGTGCGTCCTCGGCTTCTCGACGTCGACCCAGCCATCCCACATCACCTGGTCGGCGAAGTAGCCGTCCTTCGGAATGCGCATCGCATCGACCTCGCCGCTTCGGCGGTAGTTCTCGGCCCCGCGATGGTGCGTGTTCGAATCGGAAAAGATAATGTTCACCCCGCCTGAACTGACACGTTTTCCCGTCCCGGGCCGCGCTTCCCAGTAGTCGTACCAGCGTACAACGTCCTCGATCGCGTGACTGTCCTGGTTGCGGTTGTATTCAGCGGCCGGCTGATTGTTGTACGGCGGCCCGTCGCCGTCCTTGTGAAATGGAGGCGAATAGTCGTCCCAATATTTCCTCAGGCCCTCGTCACGCGAATATTCCATCGCCCACATGGGAATACGCGCGCTTTTATTGATGTAAAGCATCTCGCCGCCGTACTCGGCCGTATGACTGTCAAGCATCTCACGCGAACCGGACGCTCGGCCGCCGTGCGGGTCGTATTTGTCGCATATTGCCTTCATCTCCAGCATGTGAGCGTCGGAGACGCCTTTGTTGCCCGATTCGTAAAACATAATGCTCGGGTTGTTACGGTTGTAAATAATGGCGTCGCGCATCAGCTCCAGGCGTTGTTCCCAGCGTCGGCCCTCGACATCCTTTTCCGAGTCACCCGCGGGCATCGCCTGCATCAGTCCGACGCGGTCGCAACTCTCGACGTCCTGTTTCCACGGCGTTACATGCATCCAGCGAACGAGATTGCCATTCCCCTCGACGATCATTTGGTTGCTGAGGTCGCTCAGCCAGGCGGGCACGGCTGACCCAAGTGAAGGCCATTCGTTAGTCGTCCGCTGTGCGTAACCATGCACCTGGATCGTGCGGCCGTTGAGCTTGAACATCCCGTTCGCAAACTCGGTCTTGCGAAATCCGGTACGTGTGCGGACCTCGTCAACGACTTTGCCGTCGACCTTTAATCTTGTGTACACGTCGTAGAGGTATCCGTATCCCCAGCTCCAAAAATTCAGCCCCGAGACCTTGTCCGATGCGGTCAAGGTCATGGTCTCGCCCGGTGCGATGAGCTGTTTCGGCCCGCCGAAAGCCGCGACGGTCTTTCGGGCGGGATCCGCGATCGCGACCTCGTAGGAGAAACTTATTGCCACCGGAAATTCATTTTTGACCTGCGACTCAACGTTGATCTTGGCGGTCCGGCCCCGCGTGTCGATCTCGGAGGGATAAACATAGACACCAGTTGTCTGGAGGTTCGAATATAGTGGCAGCGTCTGGTAAAGCTTGCCAGCCACGTGAAGCCAGACGTTTTTGTTTATGCCGCCATAGTTGGCGTAAAAATTACGGTCGTTCCACTGGAAAGTAGAGCCTGTACTGCGTTCCTTGTAGTCCCAAGAGTTGTCGATGCGGGCGGCAAGCACGTTCTCGCCGGGCACGAGATAGTCTGTCGCGTCAAAACCGAAAGCCATGACGCCGTTCTCGTTCCGGCCGATGAACTTGCCGTTGAGATAAAAGTCGCCGGCGTGCCGAATACCTTCGAATTCGAGAAATACTTTTTGCCCCGCAGCCGACGCGGGCAGGCGAAAATGCTTGCGATACCATGCGACGCCGGTCGAAAGATCGTGAATGTCCTTGCGAAACGCATCGTCTTCATTCCAGGCATGCGGCAGCGAGATGCTCTTCCATGCTGAGTCTTCGAATTCGGGCTTTTCGGCGCCCGCGACGTCACCGACGAAAAGACGCCAGTCGGGGTTGAAATTGTATTTGACTCGCGGGCCGACCGACGCCTGCGAAAGAACGTTGACCGAGACGGCGAGGAACATCACGGAGTAGAGTAGGCATTTGACCTTCGTATTCATATTGGATCAGTTGCCAAGCGGCTTGATATTGGTCACAGCCGGACTTGCGGGGACGGCAAATTTGTCGAGTGGATCCGGCCGTTTCGGATCGAATGCCGGATCGCCCTCGACAAGGTATTTAGCCAGCGGCAGTTTCTGGTCACCTATAGACTGGACGATCGCCCGGGCAAGTTCGTATGCTCCGTAATTGTTGTGGTGCGTCCCATCGCCTTCCTTAAACAGCGCGCCTGAGCCCTGCGGGCCCAGGGATTCGTAGAGGTCCTTACTCAATGCCGTCAGATCGATCAAAGCGACGCCCTCTTCTTTTGCTGCTTGCCGCATAGCCTCGGGATAATCGCCGTGTGAGTTTGTGATCTTGCCGTCCTTATCAAATGTGCGTCGATGCATCGGCGTGATCACGATCGCGGTCCCGCCCTTTCGTTGAAATGCCTCAATGAATTGTTTCAGGCTTGCTTTGAATGTCGTCATCGCCCCGACGCCTTCGCCCTTTTCTTTCTCGTCGTTGTGGGCGTACTGAATGAGAAGGTAGTCGCCCGGTTTCATTACACTCAGCACCTTATCGAGTCGTTTCGCGCCAAATGAACTCTTCAGGCTTTCCCCCGATTCGGCGTTGTTTGCGATGGCAACCTTGTCATTGAAAAAGCGGGTGAACATCTGGCCCCAACTCGCATACGGCTCGCTCGGCTGGTCGCAGACTGTTGAGTCTCCGAGCAGAAAGACCGTCGGCACGTCGACACGCTCGATCGTCAATTCGCT
>JBGAVC010000059.1:0-26914 GCA_044228265.1 Pyrinomonadaceae bacterium | reverse complement strand
TCTTTCCCTCAGCATCGGTGACGCGCACCGTAAGTAGAACAGTTCCCACTGGTCCGCCCGGCTTGAGTGTAAAGGTTTGGAGCGGAAGCCGATCGGGAAATGCGGTGCCAAAATCCACCGTATTCCTTTTAGTCGCCATGCCCACGTGAGAAACCTCGATCGTCGGGTTGAGCGCCTGATTGTCCCGAACCTCGATGTTTAATCTGGCGATTCCTTGATCGTCCGTGACTTGCTCGCCGAGCCTTTGATTGCCCTGAGAAACGACCACGTGTGCTCCAGAGACGGCGTTGTCGCTGCTATCGACGACACGAACGGTCAAAACAACGGTTCGCTGTGCAAAATGCCAAGTCGACGCGAGGCTGGGCGACAGGATCATTGATGCAAGCGCGAACGGTAGGAGTAGGAAGGATAAGCTTTGTGGTTTCCATTGAAATTGCCGAACCTTCATCTCCGTTATCTCCAGGAGTTGGAATACGTGATCAAGCGTTAGCGAGCAGTATCAGACAGGTTCGGTGGGGAAATTCTTGAATATCATACTCACGACGGTCCGGCGTTTCAAGCCGGCGCGCGGGCACTCCGGATCCGGGCATTGAGAACCCGGCGTTTACGGCTGATCTAACAGAGAGACCGACCGCTGAGTCATCCGATCGAGCGGTGAGAATGTATTATGTCTGCATGTACGTATTGTCATTGACACCAATGATAAAATGGAAGTAGTGGGCTGTTCGTGGATGTGTCGATGGTTGATCAGTCGATCGTTGCGGACGGCCGGGCATTCTTTGAAAACAACTAAGTCTGGAGTCTTGCCGAGGATCTTTGGTCTTGAGCAGGAATAAATCAGTCTGGGGCCTGAGTCTGGAGCAGGGAAGGGCTTAACCTGAGGAGATGGGTCTCTCTCGCGTTCGCGTTAATTCGCGTAAAGAAAATTTTCGGCCGATCGAGTTGCGGGAAACGCGTGGGACAGTGGGACAAATGTAAAATCAGTCGAGAGTCGGGAGTCTGGAGTTATCTGCTTGAGCGGAAAAAACGTTCGAGGAATGTTCTTTGTTGGCGAAAATGAGGTGATCTGCTAACTCTTGTCCGTTTCAAGTACTTACAAAATTTCTGCCACACGTGTGTTTTGCGTTGCTCCAGGGTAAACTCTCTGGAACGGGGAACTCAAAATATAGCTGTAAGCGTAATACAACAGTTAGTGGCGTTCCAGCGAGGATTGGAACGTTCCGTGAACGCTTTGGGCGAAATGGACGTTCTGGAGCAGGGGACTTGACCTGAGCGGGTTGCCGGAAGAGAACCATCCCAGTCGGTCCGGGACAGTGGGACAGCAAAATAGTCTGGATCGGACGCTTCCGGTGATTCTTTGAAATGGTGTTTTTGCTCGCCGAAGCATACTAATTTTTTTAACATTACGCGACGTTCCGTGGAGTCATTAAGACGAAGCGCGGTTTCCGAACCACCCCGTCCGCCGATACAAAACATCGGAATCTTGGCGATAACGGTTCGCTGGATCTCGCTTGTGCCTTCGCCGATGGTGCAGAGTTTGGAGTCGCGCCAGTATTTTTCGGCGGGGTAGTCTTTGGTATAGCCGTAGCCACCGTGGATCTGGACGCATTCCTCGGAGACACGGACGGCGGTTTCGGAGGCGTAGAGTTTGGCCATTGCGGACTTTTGAGTGACGGGCCGGTCGGCGTCCTTGGTCGCCGCTGCCTGAAGCGTGAGCAGCCGCGCACATTCGATCTGGGTCGCCATATCGGCGAGCTTGAACTGCGTGGCCTGAAATTCGGCGATCGGCTTGCCGAACTGCTGACGTTCCTTGGCATAGCGAACGGCCGCCTCGTAGGCCCCCTGGGCGATCCCGACCGAGAGAGCGGCGATCGATATGCGGCCGCCGTCGAGGACCTTCATCGACTGCAGGAACCCCTCGCCTTCGACGCCGAGCCGGTTCTCGTCCGGCACGTAGCAGTCTTCGAAAACGACGGACGCCGTCTCGGATGCACGCATCCCGAGCTTGTTCTCTTTCTTGTCGGAGCGAAAGCCTTCCATCGACTTGTCGAAGATGAATGCCGAGATGCCGTGCGTGCCCTTGGACTTGTCGGTCACGGCGACAGCGACGAGCGTCTGGCAGGCGATGGCGTGGGTGATGAAGTTCTTGGACCCGTTGACCTTCCAGCCGCCGTTCGATCGGATGGCGGTTGTTCGCGTGCCGCCCGCGTCGGAGCCGGCCTGGGATTCGGTCAGGCCCCACGCTCCCCAGCTTTCGCCCTGGGCGAGTGGGACGAGGTACTTTTGCTTTTGCTCCTCGGAGCCGAATGTATAGATATGGTTCGAACAGAGCGAGTTATGTGCGGCGACCGACAGGCCGACCGAGCCGCAGACGCGGCCGAGTTCCTCGATGATGGTGGCGTATTCGACATAGCCCATGCCGGCACCGCCGTATTCCTCGGGGAAGAGGACGCCCATCAGGCCGAGTTCGGCCAGCTTGGGCCTCAGCTCCTCGGGGAAATGCTGGGTCTCGTCCCACTCCATGACGTGCGGACCGATCTCGCTCTCGGCAAATTCGCGGATGCTGTATTTGATCTGTTTCTGTTCTTCGGAGAGTTCAAAGTTCATGATTTAGCGTGCATAACAAATAGTTATGATTACATAATCTGAACTTTTAAGGCAAGTTTTTGTTTGGATCTTTGAAAATCTAAAGGTTGGTGGCTTGGTTGCGTTTAACGTCGAGTGTTACGCCCTTGCTTACGCGCGGGCTTGTGCAACGCGTATGTATAATTGGCTTATGAGCTCTCACCCGAATATCCTGACCACGGACGACGAAGTTCGTGATCTGCTGGAGAACACGCGGACGATCGCGGTCCTCGGTATCAAGCCCGAATCCTGCTGGAAAACACGCGGACGATAGCGGTCCTCGGTATCAAGCCCGAATCGCACGCCAGCCAGCCGGCATTTTACGTGTCGAAATACATGGCCGACGCGGGATACGAGATCATTCCCGTGCCCGTGTATTACCCGGAAATCACCGAGATACTCGGGCGACCCGTTTATCGGGACCTCTCGCAGGTCCCAGGCGAGGTCGATCTCGTAAACGTCTTTCGCCGCTCGCAGGACATCCCGAAGCACACGATGGAGATATTGATGAAACGCCCGAAAGCCGTGTGGTTCCAACTCGGCATTCGCAACGACGAGGTCGCCGAACGCTTTGCCGAAGCCGGGATCAAGGTCGTGCAGGACCTGTGCCTGATGGTCGAGCACCGGGCGCTGATCGGAAGATAGTGAACAGGGAATAGTGAACAGTGAGTAGCGACAGGCTGCTATTTCCGAGCGGGCTTGCGTTTAGGAACCGGCCCTGAGCGAATTGACTCGACCTCGTCGCGTGTTAGCGGACGACTCGATCCAGTTGCGAGTGAACGGTCGGTGATCGGACCGATGGCGACGCGTTTGAGCTTTACGACCGAATGTCCGACGGCGTCGAACATGCGGCGGATCTGCTGGTTGTGGCCCTCGTAGAGCGTGACTTCGTACCAGCCGTTCTTGTCGGTCGGCTTAAGCTGCTTGATCTCGGCCGGGGCGGTCTTGAAACCGTCGTCGAGACGGAGGCCCCGGCGGAGTTTGTTGATCGCGTTCGCGTTCGGCAGGCCTTTGACCTTGACCTCGTAGACCTTTGGGATGAGTTTTGACGAGGCCACGAAATTGGCAAACTCGCCGTCGTTTGTAAGTATGATCAGCCCCTCGGTGTTGTAGTCGAGGCGGCCAACGGGATTGAGTTTCCCTTTGCCTTTGACGAGGTCGGTGACGACGCTTCGGCCTTCGGGGTCGCTGGTGGTTGATAAATAACCTTTGGGTTTGTTGACGAGGATGTACGTGTTCGCACGTGTCTGGAGCTTTGTATTAATGAGCTTTCCGCGGACTTTGATGTGGTCCTTCTCGGGGTCGGCTTTTGTACCAAGTTCGGTGACGATCTCACCGTTGACGGTGACTTCGCCCGCTGCGATCAGGCCTTCGGCAGCACGCCGCGAAGCGACGCCGGCCTGGGCTATAAGCTTTTGCAATCTTTCCTGCATAAGGTAGATTGCACCACATCGAAAGATAGGACACAAAGTAAGCTTTCGATGAATGTATGTGACCTATGTACCTACGTGGTCGAAATTCACGATGAGATCAATAGTAGGGATTGGCCATGATGCTCTCGATGGTTCCCGGCGGCATGTCGTCGAGCGTGCGAACAAAAACTCGCATCAGCCGAAAGCTGTTCGGGATCAGTTCGTCCGGAACGTCGGCAGCACGATCGACAAAGACCTTCATCTGCTTAGCGGCGAGGACGGCGGCGACATGCGTTTTGGCCATTAAGCGGTCATGTGAGTCGGGCGTGAAAGGGTTACCCGCTGGATCGTTTACACAGATGTTTGAGATCTTTGAAAATTCATCAATAAACTGACGTTCGAGTTCGTCGAAGTCGCTTGCGTCCGTTGAGCCCGCAAACGAGTGCGTGAGGAGCGAGTAACGTTTGTCCGCCGGTGTCCGCGAGCCGAACAGCGGGTGAATGCTCGTGACGAACGGGCTGTATTTGAGGACGATGTCGGAGCTGGGCTTCTGGACGCTGCAGACGTTGATCAGGTGTTTGTTGCGGTTTTCAGATGCGACGCTTTCATAAGCCGAGATCGGCACGGCCAGGATCACGGAATCGGCATCTTCAGCCAGTTCGAAGATCGGCCCAAGCAGTTCTTGCAAAAAGGTCCCGAATGATCCGCTTCCGATGATCTTGAGTTTCATGGCTAACTGACCAGATCCTCGAAGTCTTCGATGCTCGGAAGCTCTGACAGGTCCTTGAGGCCGAATTGGACCAGAAAGTCCTTGATGTGCCGTACTGCATCGGCCGACCCACGGTCTCTTTTCGGCCTTTTGCGATGATAAGGCGTCGGTCGAGCAGCGTCTTTATGGCCGATGCCGACTGGACGCCGCGGATCTCGAGTATCTCGGGCACAGTGACAGGCTGCTTGTAAGCGATGACCGCGAGCGTTTCGAGCGAGGCGAGCGAGAGCTTGGCGGACGGGCGTGTCTTGAGGAACTTGCGGACCTCTTCGTGCAGCTCGGTCCGCGTCGCGATCTGCCAGCCGCCCGCGATCTCACGGATCTGCAGGCCGCTATCGCGGGACTGGTACTCGCGGCCAAGTTCCTCGATGGCTGCCTCGATGCTTTCTCGCGTTCTCGTCGAGAACCTCGGCGAGCAGCTTTGCCGTCACCGGTTCGTCGGCGACGAAAATGAGGGCCTCGACCAATGCGACAAGCTCGGATGGCGTGCGGACCGCCTTCTGTTCAACTGCGGATTCCATAAGAGAAAACACAGATTAGCACAGATGAGCGGCCGTAAGCATCGGCTCAAGGCGAGTAAATTGGTTCGATGTTCTTTAGGTCGCGCGGAGAACGATATCGCCGAATGTGGTCTTTTGGACGAGTCGGACGCCTTCGGTCCGGACGATCTCAAGGACGGCGATAAACGCGGTGACAAGTTCACGTTTCGAGTCCATTTCTTCGAAGAATCGAAGCATGCTCAGTTCGCCGAGGCTGGCGAGTCGGGTTTTGAGAGTTCGGAGCATGTCAGCGAGCGAGATCTCTTCGCGATGTATCTCGAGTTTGATCTCTTCTTTATGGCGGGCGACGATCTTTTGGAAGACGGTCAGCAGGTCAAAGACCGTCGCGTCGATCTCACCGACTTCGTCGTCCGACTCGATCGGTCCGCGGGTAAATATGGCCTGCTCGATCGTCGAACGCTCGTAAAGCATGCCGGCCGCGGTCTTAAATTTCTCGTATTCGAGCAACCGGTCGACAAGCTCCTTTCGCGGATCTTCTGTTTCCTCGTCCTCGGCGGCAAACGGGTCGCGAGGCAGCAGCATTCTGGATTTGATCTCGATCAGCGTGGCTGCCATAACGAGAAAATCGGCAGCGACCGCGATGTCGAGCCGCTTCATCAGCCGGATGTACTCGAGATACTTCTCCGTGATGCGGGCGATCGGTATGTCGAAGATATTGGCCTGTTCCTGACGGATCACGAACAGCAGCAGGTCGAGCGGGCCGGCAAAATCGCCGATGCTGATCTTCAGGTCGTCGCTGCCGGTCAGGATCTGGGCAGTCGACCGGTGAAAATCGAACGTAAATTGTTCCGGCTGTTCGCTCAAGCGGCGTTTGTCTCCCGTAAATAGACGATGTAATCGATCTTTGGCGGATCGGCACCAGATTCTCGGATATTGAGAATAATGTTGCCCCGATGTATCGACGAATGCAACACGACATGCGTCAAAAGCTCGCGAAACGTGTTTTCGCAACGTTTGCCTTCGCTTGTGCGGTAACGGGCGGTCATGTCGAGGCCTTCTTCCTCAAAACCTTGGAGAAGCTTCTCATAGCGTGCCGAAACCGCCTTTGCAAGGTCGCCGCATTCGCTGATCGACAAGTCCGGCCAAAAGTCGAAGCCGGTCGAATCCTTGCCGTAAAGCCGCTCGAAATACTCCTGCTCGGTCGTCAGCAAATGTGCCAGGATCTGCCGGGCCCTGTCCGTCCCGGCTTGTTTTAAGGCGACAACGACCCGGCGATTTGCCCAGTCGTTATATTGGAAAAGCTGCCGCAAATGCTCAAGGGTGTTCATCGTCTTGGCGAAGATCGTTCAGATCTCATCCGTCAGTCGCGGTTATCAAACCTGCCGCAGCGCATTATCGAGGTCTTCTATGAGCACATCCGCGTCCTCTAAACCGATATAAAACCTGATCATACTGACACGCGGGTCCTCTGGTTCGACAAACGCACATTTGGGCATGATCAGCGATTCGTGGCCGCCCCATGACACTGCGATCAGGAAGTACTGCAGCGACTCGCAAAATCGCTTTATCGACGCTACATCCCGATTCTTAAGGGCAATGGAAAACAGGCCCATCGGCATGCTCATTTGCCGTCGCGCCAGGTCCAATTGCGGATCATCGTTGCTAAATGGGTACCAGATCCGTTCGACCTTGTCGGAGGTCCGCAGATACTCGAGGACCTTGACTGTCGTCTCGGAAGACCGTTGCAGCCTGATCGGCAGCGTTCGGAGGCTGCGAAGAATCAGCCAAGCGTTCTGCGGCGAGAGGATGTTGCCGAAGGTCATGAATTCGTTGTGGAATATGCTCGTAAGTTTTTCTGTGGAGCCACAGATCGCCCCGGCGACGACATCGCTATGGCCGTTATAGTATTTTGTCGCTGTATAAACGACCAGATCGATCCCAAGATCGATCGGGCGTTGGCACAGGGCCGTGCAATAGCTATTGTCGATCACGGTTGTTATGCCTTTTCGTCTGGCGAGGGCGGCCACCGCCGCAAGGTCCTGATGTTCGAAAGTCCACGAGTTCGGCGATTCGAGGTAGATGAGCGTCGTATTCTCGGTACACGCGTTTTCAAAATTTATTATGTCGGTGCCGTCGACAAATGTCGTATTAACCCCGAACTTAGGTAAGATCTTTGTCATCAGGTGGCTCGCCCAGCTATAAGGTTCACGCACTGAGACGATATGGTCGCCTGATTTGACATGAGATATCACGGAGTTTGAGATGGCAGCGGCGCCACTTCCGACCATCAGACAGTCCTCTGAGCCTTCGAGCGCCGCTATCTTCCTGCACAACATGTCGACCGTCGGATTGTTCCCCCGGGTGTAGACATGTTCGTATTTTTCATTCGCTATCGCGGCAACGAACTCATCCACAGTAGGAAACGCAAAATTGCTCGTCTGGATGATCGGCGGTGCGACCGCGTTGAAATAGTTCTCACGGTCCTCGGCAAGTTGGTTGATTATGAAAGACTGGTTCATGTTTCCAGACCGCGTTTCGTTCGCCGGAAAATTACAAAGAAAACGCTGCCGATCCCAAGAAAAATAAGGCCGGCGACGGCTTGCTCCGGCTTCTCATATAACGTATTGACGATAATAAATCCGGTCATCGCCAGAAACACGAGCGCTAATACGATACCCGGTACCTTTTTTGGTCTTATCAGAAAAAAGAAGCTCAACGCGGTCAAGAAAAAGAAGATCTCATCGACAAAGACGACGTACGTGATCAGATTTGAAAAGGTCTTCCAAAAAACCAGCAGTACGATCGTCCAGGCCGACTGAAAAACTATCGCCCATACTGGCGTGCCGTAAACGGGATGGATCGCGGCGAACCGTTTGAAGAACAGCCCGTCTTCGGCCATTGCAAAGTATATCCGCGGAGCGGTCAGGATGTAGATCCCGATGGTGCCGACGACCGAGACGATTATCAAAAACGAGACAAACTTTCCGCCGAACGTCCAGATCGTGTTTATCGCATCCGCAGCGACACTCTTAGAAGCGGCGATCTGGTCGATCGGCAGAAAACGCAGATAGGCGACGTTGATGGTCAAATACGCGAGACAGACGATCAGGATGCCGATGACCAATGCTTTCGGCACGACGCGGGCGGCATCCTTGACCTCGGCAGCGACAAAGGTCGCATGCTGGTAGCCGCCGAACGAGAACGTGACGCCGATAAGTGCAAGCCCAAACGCGGATATCAACGCGGTGTTCTGGCCCGCGGGAAAGCCGGTATTTAGAAAATTGACGCCCGAGTTGGTCCCGAAGAAAAGCCCAAGGAAAACGACGAACAAGATACCCATCAGCTTGGCTGAGGTAAAGATGCTGGCAAACAGATTGCCAAACTTTACGCCGAATATATTCATCACCGTCAAGACCGTGATGGTGGCGACGGCGATCACGAGTTGGATATTGTCGGAAAGCGGCACGAACGAACTCAGGTAAGACGTGAAGACCAGGCTCAACGCGGCGAGCGATCCCGTGTTTATAACGAGCAGCATCGACCAGCCGAACAGGAATGCAGGCAGTCCGCCGTAAGCCTCTTTCAGAAAGACATAGAATCCGCCGACACGAGGAAATTGACCGGCGATCTTCGCGAAAGTAAGTGCTCCGCAGATCGCGATCAGCCCGCCGAGCATCCAGACCGTCAGCATCAGCCCTTCGCTGGGAAGGTAACCGGCGATCTCGGACGGCGTCTTAAAGATGCCCGACCCGATGCTCGAGCCGATGGCGATCATCGTCAGGCCGTAGAGACCTATTTCCTTTTTTTGGAGATCATCCATTGGCGATCGTGCGGAATTCGTTCATTTAAGAACAGAAAGGTTCAATCGTCAACGGCATGTTTGCGAAGGTCTTCGAGACTGACGACCGTCAACGCGGCTTCGTGAGTGGATTCGAGGTAGACGCGCGGTGCCATGCCGGCCTCGAGAGCCTCGCGCCAGCGGAGCATGCAGAGGCACCATTTATCGCCCTCTTTAAGGCCCGGAAAGGCGTACTGCGGCATCGGTGTACTTAGGTCGTTTCCCGCGGCCTTGGAGAACGCGAGAAACTCGTCCGTGGCCTCGATGCAGACGGTGTGACGGCCCGTGTCGTCGAGCCCCGTACGGCAGTAGCCGTCGCGGTAAAATCCCGTCATCGGGTCTGTGCAGCAGACCTGGAGTTCGCCGCCGAGGACATTTCGGGGCTTCGGGTTGTGGCCGTTACCGTTTCCGTTGGTTTGACTCAATGTTGGCTCCTGTTGCTGCGATCTTCTCGACGGTGTTCCCGCCGGCGTTGTCTTTGATAATAGGTCGTTTACCGTTAACGAATCGCGAATATTGGACGTTGTTCTTGTCGCCGTTCATGACGATCTCGATCGCGGCGTCGCTGGTGACCTGGTTGCCGTTGCCGTTGATCATGATCTGGCGGCACGCTCCGGTGATCGTCATCACGTTCTGGCCGCCGCTGATCATAACGCGGTTGAGCTTGGTACAGGCGATCGACTTCTTTTGGCCGTAGCCGTTTACCGTGATCTTATCGCCCTCGACATTGGTATCAACGTTGATGACCTCCGAAGGATCGATCGGTGCCTCGGGCGGCGTCGGCGACAAGGCCGGCGTCGGAGTGCCGGAGAATTTCTCCATCTCCTCGTTTGGCCGTGCCGCTCCGCATGTCGCATCCTGCGATGGCGGTCACGATCATCAGGACAGCTATAAACGTAATTAACCTCATGATCTCTTCCCGATCAACTCCAACGCCTTTTCGATCGGCCGTGCAAGGACTGCCCGGTCACCGACCTCGACGATCGGCCGTTGAATAATGCTTGGATACTTGACCATCGCGGCCACGACGTCCTTGTCGGACGAATCCTTATCGATGCCGGCGAGCTTAAAGTCAGGCTCGGCCCGACGCAGTACGTCGAACGGCTTCATACCGGTCTTCTTTAGCAGCCCGGCAAGCTTTTTCTCAGTGAACGGCTCGATGAAATAATTCACCTTGTCATAACCGATGCCGTTCTCCAAAAAGAGCTTTGAGAGATTGCGGCAGGTCGTGCAGGTTGGTTTTTCGTAAACTGTGATCTTCATAAACTCAGATGCAAGCCCGCGTGAGCAAGGGCGAAAGCCCGCACGGAGAATAAGGGTCGACGTCCATAGACCTGACGCTTCGCCCTTGCTCACGCGCGGGCTTGGGCAACGTCGCCGAGATGCGTCTCGGTCAGATTCTGCGACTCCTCGTACGTAAACACTCGCGACTTCGTTACGAACCGCAGCCCCAGCGGGATCTCCAGCGAAAAGCTCGCGCCGCGGCCCTTGACGACGTCGATCGTCAGTTCTGTATGCTGCCAGAACTCGAACTGGTCCTTCGCCATGTAAAAATCGCAGCCCGCGACCTCGCCCAGCCAAACATCGGACGAGCCGACCATAAATTCACCCTTCGGATAACACATCGGCGACGACCCGTCGCAACACCCGCCACTTTGGTGGAACATCAGCTCGCCGTGCTTGGCACGGAGTTGCTCAACGACCGCAGCGGCGTCGGGCGTGATTTTTACTCTCGGAAGGGTAGCCATAGAAACCAATGCATCCTTGTGAAAACCGATCGTTAGCATGTTCATCACGAAATCAACAATCTTCGGAAAAAGTATAGATGAGGATTCAATTCACGCGGCATCGAGTTGATAATACCGATAATACTCGACAATACGATCCCGGTAAAGGATCGTAAATATCATCCTCTAAATCCATTGATTATCAAAATCACCACGCCTTAGTCTTGGCTGAAGTATATGCATGGTCATCTTGATCGACTTCTTCCGAAAAGACGTTGGAATCGTTAAGTTTCTCTCTTCAAATATTCCAAAAGCGTTTCAAACCCTTCATCCCAATTGAGATTCCCGTTTCGTAACGATCCATCACGTAATTTCTCTACGGCTCTTAACGAGCGTTAACCCGACCGTATTCTCTTGGCCGGATTTTGGGACAAACGAACGCCAAATCTGTTGAGCAGCTCCAAAATTTTGAATATGGAAATTTCTGAAAAAGAGTTCGAGCCACACACAAGGCCCAATCTACAAATATCGATGTTGATCGAATTATCAAGCCTTGTCTGTGTCATCCGCATTAATCTGATCGCTAATTATAGAAAAATCCCATTGCCTTCTTATCGTACGAGATGAGCATATTCTTTGTCTGACGATAGTGGTCGAGCATCATCAGGTGATTTTCTCGGCCAAAGCCTGATTTTTTGTATCCGCCGAAAGGGGCGTGGGCCGGGTAGTTGTGGTAATTGTTTACCCAAACGCGGCCGGCCTGAATGGCACGCGGGACGCGGTAGAGTTCGTGTGCGTCGCGGGTCCAGACGCCGGCACCGAGGCCGTAGAGCGTGTCGTTGGCGATCTCGATGGCTTCGGCTTCGTCCTTGAATGTCGTGACGCAGGTGACCGGGCCGAAGATCTCTTCCTGAAAGACGCGCATCTTGTTGTGGCCTTTCAGAATGGTCGGTTCGATGTAGTAGCCGTCCTCGAGGTCCGGGTTCTTGTGAGCACCGCCCCCGCAGAGCACTTCGGCACCTTCGGCCTTGCCGATCTGCAGGTAATTGAGGATCTTTTCATACTGGTCCTGGCTCGCCTGGGCTCCCATCATGGTTTCCGGATCGAGCGGGTGTCCCATCTTGATCTTCTTTGTTCGTTCGACGAATCGAGGAATGAATTTATCGGCGATCGACTCCTGGACGAGCACTCGCGACGGGCAGGTGCAGACCTCGCCCTGGTTGAGGGCAAAGAGCGTCGCACCTTCGAGACACTTGTCAAAGAAATCATCATCGGCGTCCATCACGCTCTCAAAGAAGATGTTCGGCGATTTGCCGCCGAGCTCGAGCGTGACCGGTATCAGGTTTTGCGAAGCGTACTGCATGATCAGGCGGCCGGTCGTCGTCTCGCCCGTAAATGCCACCTTGGCGATGCGTTCGGAGGTCGCCAGCGGCTTGCCCGCCTCGATGCCGAAACCATTGATGATATTGACGACGCCCTTTGGCAGCAGGTCGCCGATCAACTCGAACAGCACCATGATCGACGCCGGTGTCTGCTCGGCCGGTTTGATCACCACACAGTTGCCCGCGGCAAGTGCCGGAGCGAGCTTCCACGTCGCCATCAGGATCGGGAAATTCCACGGAATGATCTGTCCGACGACACCGAGCGGCTCGCGAATGATGACCGAAAGCGTGTTGTTGTCGAGCTCCGACGCCGAGCCTTCCTCGGTCCTGATCGTCGCGGCAAAGTACCGAAAATGGTCGATCGCAAGCGGTATGTCGGCAAACGTCGTCTCGCGGATCGGCTTGCCGTTGTCCCACGTCTCGGCACGCGCCAGCAGGTCGAGATTTTGCTCCATCCGGTCGGCGATCTTGAGCAGGATGTTGCTGCGTTCGGTTGCCGAGGTCTTGCCCCAGGTCTTGAACGCCTCGTGGGCCGCGTCGAGAGCTGCGGCGACGTCGGCTTCGTTCGAACGGGCGACCTTGGTGAACGAACGTCCGTCGACGGGCGAGATGCAGTCAAAATATTCACCGCTCTTTGGCGCGGCCCATTCGCCGTTGATGTAGTTCTCGTACTGTTCTTTGAATTTCGGGATATCGAATGACTTTTTGGTCGATTCCATGCTGCCTCCTTCAGATGTTTCAGGAAAACCGACGTGGCGGTTGCGGTCTTCCGGCTAGGAAAACGGGAAAGGAATGTATTGGACTATTGTACCATCGGCGAAGGCACAAGCGTCCAGCGAATGGTTATGTAACGTTCGCTCAGATCAAAAAGTGTTCCCGGAAAAGCGTTCAACGTTCCAAGTCTGCAACGCCGTAACTGCTGTCACTATTACGCTTACGGCCATATTTTGGCCCCGTTCCAGGAGTTTTGCGCAAAAAACACACGTGTGGCGAAATTTTGTAAGTGCTTGAAACGATTAGGTTTAGCAGATGAAGTAATTTCGCCAAAAGCCGAATATCGCTCGAACGATTTTCCGGCTCAAGGCTTTAAGACTCGCGATTCAGACTTATTCTGCTGACTTGTGCCTGCAACTCCGTCGACCAGGGGTTTGTGCAGCCCATTTAACGCGAATACACGCGAAAGCGATCCAGCTGCTCCAGACTTATGTTTTCAAAGATCACGACCGCCCTGGCCTCGAGCATCAAGACCGATCCACATATTACTATTCTATCACCGGTGTCAACCGTGCAACAGAAGTGCATGTATGCAATACCGATTTCGACGACGAGCGTTAGAACGATTTCGGCACTGAACAGAAACTCTACATAGGTCGCTCGGAGCTGCCAAAATAATAGGATCTATTTCACCGGAAGATGCTCATTGAGATATCTGGTCAGCAGGCTGTAAAGGTGCAGCGTCGTGCCTTCGCCTTCGGATATGGCGTGCGTCCGGTTCGGGTACGCCATCATCGTGAAGGGCTTATTGGCCGCGATCAGCTTGTTGATGAGGTATTCGGTCTGCTGGTAATGGACGTTGTCATCGCCGGTGCCGTGGACGATGAGCAGGTCGCCTTTTAGTCCCGCGGCAAAGGTCGTCGCTGCCGTGTTGTCGTAGTCCTGCGGGTTGTCCTTTGGCAGGCCCATGTACCGCTCGGTGTAGATAGTGTCGTAGTAGCGATTGTCCGGCGCGGGTGCGACGGCCATTCCCATCTTGTAAATATCGGGATAACGGAACATCGCGTTCAACGTAGCGACTCCGCCGCCGCTCCAGCCCCAAACGCCGACCCGAGAGCGTCAAGGAACGGCATTTTGGCGAGCATCGCCTGGACGGCCTTGGCCTGGTCGGAGGAGCTTAAGACACCGATCTTGCGGTAAATGCTCTTGCGAAACTCACGGCCTCGCGGACTGGGTGTGCCGCGGTTGTCGACGCTTGCGACGATATAACCCTGCTGTGTCAGCATCAGATACCACAGATACTGAGAACCTGACCACGCGTCGTTGACAGTCGTCGCCGCCGGTTCGGTATAAACGTAAAAAAGGACAGGATACTTTTTCGACGGGTCGAATCCGGGCGGCTTCATCATCCAGCCGTCGAGCGAGACGCCATCCCCGATATCGACGCGGAAAAATTCGTTCGTTCCGTGGGCGAGCCCTTCGACCTTGCTCCGCAGTGCGGTATTCGTCACGATATTGCGGGCGATCGATTTGTCCGAGAGTTTTAATAGATCTACGCGACTTGGTTTGCCGAATGACGACGAGCTTTGGATCGCCCATTTTCCCGTAGGCGAGAAGTTGTAGTTGTTTGTGCCTGTGAACTCGGCGAGAGTCACGCGTTCGTCGACCGCTGCCGTCGAGCCGCGAGCGATATAGATATCGCTGCGTAGCATTGTCGGGCGAGGCGATGTAATAGATCCAGCCGCCGGTTTCGTCCACCGACTGAACGCTCATCGCATCGAATGCTCCCTTTGTCAGGGCCTTCATCTCGCTGCCGTCGGCGGCAACCGAGTAAGGCCGACGCCAGCCGTCGCGTTCGCTGACCCAGAGGAATCGCTTGCCTCCGCTGAGCCAACGCATCTCATCGAGCGTCACGTCGACCCACTTGTCATCTTTTTCGGTGAGGATCGATCGCGATTTACCGCTCTTTGCATCTGCGACCAAGACTTGGAGTGTATTTTGCAGCCGATTGATGTGCTGCAGGTAGATCTCGTTGGGCGAGGACCAATTGACCGAGACGATGTAGTTGTTTCGCGGGTCGCCGGGCGTCTCTAACCATCGGATCTCGCCGCCGTTTGCCGGAACCACTCCGACGCGGACCGCGGCGTTCTGCGTTCCGGTCTTGGGATAGGGAATCCGGGTCAAGGTCGGATAAAGGCCTTTGGTATCGTTGATGAGAATGTAGTCCTCGATACCCGATGCGTCGAATTGCCAGAACGCGATCGAGCGGCTGTCGGGGCTCCACCGCCAGCAATCGCGAAGGTCAAATTCCTCTTCGTTCACCCAGTCGGACGTACCGTTGATCAGCGTGTGCGAGCCGTCTTTTGTAAGCATCGTGATCTGGCCGTTTGCGGCATCCTCAACGTAAAGATCATTCTCGCGAACGTAACCGACCTTGGTCCCGTCGGGCGAGAACTTGGCGAACATCAATGTCGCTGGCTTCGCATCGCCGCCGAGCTTTGTGAGCTTGCCCGAAACGGTGTCGAGGACCCAATAGTCGCCTCGAGTGTTTTGCCGCCAAACCTTTTGAGAATTTGTGTAGATCAGGACGCGTTTCTCGTCCGCTGACCACTCGTAGCCTTGGATGGCAAGCGGTTTGGTCTCGCCCGCAGGATCAACTTGTCCGCCGACAACAGTACGTCGCGTTTGTTGTCCTCGATACCGTAACGCACGAGGTCGAATGCACCCTTTACCTTGTCCGACGGCTCGAACTTGGCGTACGACTCGCCATCCTTTAGCCAGCGAAAACCGCCAAAACGCTCGGGCTGAAATTCGCTGCTCGCAAATATGCGTTCAACGGTCAGCTTTGACTGATCTTGTGCGAGGGCTGCCTGAAAGCCTACGACGACGACAAGAAAAAAAAGATACGCTGCGAGAGTTTTCCTGATCATGATATTAGTAATACGTTGGCGCTCGGGCCGAGTTATGCCTAGCTGCGGAGCGGATCAATTCACTGGGTAGTTCTATCCACTCTTAATTATTAATTACTAATTTTTAATTACTAATTAGTAACCAGATATTATTTAATTCCTGTACGCGAATACACTGTCGCGAGTGTCGCCGAAGCGATCTCTCTCGCCTTTTCGGCTCCGCGATCGAGGATCTGCCGCAGCGAGACAGTCGTCGTATTGTTTGACGCGTTCCTGGAACGGCCGCAGGAACTCGACGGTGGCTTCGGCAAGCTCGGTCTTGAACTGGCCGTAGCCGAGCCCACGAAAATGGTCTTCGCACTCGCTCTCGGTTTTTCCCGTTAGCAGGTGATAGATCGTCAGCAGATTACGGATCGCCGGACGCGATTCGTCGAACGTGATGTCGGTCCCGCTGTCGGTCACGGCACGTTTGATCTTCTTTGTGATCGTATCGGCGTCGTCGAGAAGGAATATCGAACCGTTCGGATTCTCGTCCGATTTTGACATCTTTTTCGCCGGGTCCTGCAGCGAAAGGATGTTGGCCCCGACCGGCGGAATGTAGGGGTCAGGCACCTTGAATGTCTCGCCAAAATCGCGGTTAAACCGCTCGGCGAGATCTCGTGAAAGCTCGAGATGCTGCTTCTGGTCCTTGCCGACAGGAACAAGATCGGTCTGATAGAGCAGGATATCCGCGGCCATCAGGACCGGATAGGTAAAAAGGCCGACGCCTGCACGTGCCGTGCCTTCTTTGGCCTTGTCCTTGAACTGCGTCATCCGCTCCAACTCGCCCATTCGGGCAACGCATGACAATATCCAGGTTAGTTCAGCGTGTTCCGCAACGTCAGATTGGATAAAAACGTCCGACCTTTCAGGGTCGACGCCCGCCGCGAGGTATATGCGTGCGAGATCGAGCGTCTTTTGCCTCAAGCGGCCTGGGTCCTGCGGCAGCGTGATCGCGTGCAGGTTGACGATGCAGTAGAAACAGTCGTACTCGTCCTGAAGCGCGACCCAGTTCTTCAATGCGCCGAGATAGTTGCCAATGTGAAGCTCACCTGTCGGCTGGGCGCCGCTGAAAATACGTTTTTTCATAACTTACAGCGACAATACAAAGATCAGCGCGTAAAAGAATGGCATGATCACTAACCGGAAGACACCGATCCAGATCAGGAACATCAGGATGAGAAAACCGTACTGTTCGAGCATTGCGATAACCGGCTGCGTGCTTTCGGGCAGAAATGTCGAGAGTATCTTGCTGCCGTCAAGCGGCGGGAACGGCAGAAGATTGAACACGAACAGCGACAGGTTCAGCGTCATCATATAGCCGACGAGAATAGCAAGCGGATTGCTGCTGCGGCCAAAAAAGTCCGCAACGGTGAAGCCCTGCGTCTGCATTATTTTCGCAGCGGCTATGCCGATGATAAGCAATATGAGATTCGCTATTACTCCGGCGATGGAGACCGAGACATTGCCCCACTTATAATTGGTCCACTTACGCGGGTTGACCGGCGTCGGCTTGCCCCAGCCGATGAGCGGTATCGATCCCATCGCACCACCCATCGAACCTAGGAGGAAAGAGACCATCGGGATCAGAAGCGTCCCGATCGGGTCAGTGTGGGCGACCGGATTGAGCGTGACGCGGCCCAGCATGTACGCGGTGTCGTCGCCAAAACGGTACGAGACCCAAGCGTGACCGGCCTCGTGAGCCGAGATCGCGAGCAACAGGACCACCATGTATATAAGCAGGTGGCTTATGAGATTAATGATGTCTATATCACCCATGATCGGCTAAAAATCAGGCCTCTCGCGCGGCGCGCTAAAAGGGCATTTCCATTGAATTTACCGCTAAATTGTGACATTCTTTTTATTCAAAATAAAATCCGTACGAGAGAAACCGAGGGCGTGAGACCGGCCTGTTTCCGGGGAATCCCACGATGAAACACATTGTCTGCATAGCAAGCGAGCACAAAGGCGACGACTTTCTCGAAGAGGCACATAACGCCGACTGGCACGTTACGCTTGTCACGCGAAAAAAGCTGCTCGACGCCGCCTGGCCGTGGCATGCCGTCAGCGATGTGACCACATTGGAGGATAACGCTCAGCCGGTCGACTATGTTCGCGCAATAACAAACCTTGCGGGCTCGTCTGTGATCGACCGAGTCGTCGGTCTTGACGAGTTTGACGTGATCACTGCCGCGCTCACCCGCGAACACCTGCAGATACCCGGAATGGGAGCGTCGTATCTGCGGCGCTTTCGCGACAAACTGACGATGCGAAACGTCGCGCACGCGGCCGGACTGCTATGTCCTGAGTTTATCGGTGCCTTCAATACGGACGCTATCAACCGATTTCTGGCTGAGGTCCCGCCGCCCTGGATCGTCAAGCCGCGGCACGAGGTCTCGGCATTCGGCATCCGCAAATGCGAGACGGCCGAACAGGTTTGGGACGTTCTCAACGACCTCGACACTCGAAACAACTGGCGCGACCACCCATCGCAGTTCCTGATCGAGCGGTTTATCGAGGGTCGCGTGTTTCATGTTGATTCGGTTGTTCACAAGGGACGTGTCGTTGCCTGTGGCGTGAGCCAATACGGAACGACGCCCTTCAAGGTGTCCCACTACGGCGGCGTATTCACCTCGTCGATCGTCCCGTATCGCGCAAAAGAACGGCGGCCGCTCGAGAAGCTGAATGCCGACTTGTTGCGCGGTTTCGATTACGGACAAGGTGTCTCGCACGCCGAATTCCTTCAGAGCGATGAAGACGGCAGCTTTTACCTGCTCGAAGTCGCTTGCCGTGTCGGCGGAGCGTATATCGCGAATGTTCTGGAACATGCGTGCGGCTTCAACCTCTGGCGCGAATGGGCAAAGCTAGAGACAGCGACCAAAGAACAACCTTACGCTCTCCCGAAACTTCGACATGATTTTGCCGGTATAGCGTTGGCACTCGCCAACGTCGACGAACCGGACACGTCAGGCTACCTCGATCCGGAGATCGTCTATCGCGTTCAAAAGCCGAAACACGTCGGTTTTATCGTTTGCTCGCCCGAACGGAAACGCGTCGAAGATCTGATGGACCAATACAGCGAACGTATCGCGAACGATTTTCTGGCGGTGGCGCCGGTGAAAGAGAGGCACGACGATGGATCCGATTTTCAGAATACCTAACGCTGACGTATCCTTAGTCTCTTTATGACGCCGCAAGTAGACCTGATGACGGGACCATCGTCGATCCTCGACCACGACCTGAACCGATATTTCCCAGAGCTGCTCAAATTTGAGTCGACCCGTGAGATGGAGGCGTCCGAGTTCTACGCCAGGATCAGACCGGAGGCCGAACGTATTCTCAACGCAGTTGTGAGTGAGGAGCTGGCGCCAAAAGGCAGAAACACGAGCAGTGGCGAGTGTGCCGCACCGGTGATCTCGGCTTTGGCCTGGAACATCGAACGCGGCAACCAACTCGACGGTATCGTTGAAGCGCTAAGAACTCACGACCAACTTAAGGACAAAGACCTCCTACTTCTCACCGAACTGGACTACGGCATGGCCCGTAGCGGCAACCGTTTTGTCGCTCGCGAGATCGCTGAGGCGCTCGGGCTGAATTATGCATTCGCTCCGGTTTACATCGCCCTGCAAAAGGGAAGTGGTGTTGAGTCGGAGATCGAGGGCGAAAACACTCGCTCGATACACGGCCTGGCGATGTTTTCACGGTACCCAATGAAAAACGTCCATGCCGTTCCATTGCCAAACGGCAAAGACAAGATGTGGGGCAAGGAGAAGAGACTCGGGTCACTGCGTGCGCTGTTCGCTGACATCGAGCACCCGGCGGGTGCGTTTAGGGCAGTGACTATACATCTCGACGCGCATTGTTCGCGTGCGCACAGGCAAAAACAGATCCAGATCATTCTCGATCATCTCGACACGTTGCCGCCGTTGCCGGTGTTGATGGGCGGTGACTGGAACACAACAACATTTAACTCGCAAAGCGCCACGCGAGCGATCATGGGATATTGGCGTCGTGTTTTTATGGGACCAAAAAATGTGGCAAAGAACCATTTGCCCAACCCCGAGCGATATTTCGAGCGAAACCTCTTCAACATGCTCGAGCAGCGGGGATACGATTATCGCTCTCTGAACGAGGTCGGAGTCGGGACGCTGCATTATCACATCGAGAGCATCGAAAAGAACACGAACCTTCGTGACTGGGTGCCCGAATGGTGTTTTCCGTTCATATTCTGGGCAGCCGGCCGCGTCGGTGGGCACGTCTCTGGCCGGCTCGACTGGTTCGCGGGCAAGGGCGTCGAGATCGCGCCCGGTACTCGGCCGCATACCATCGGAAATCTTGTTGATGCGGGTGGCACGGCGCTATCGGACCACGATGCGATCTCGGTCGACGTGTCAGTGGCCGGCACGTGATTAAGGGCTCACGTCGATCGTCAGTTCAACCATGGCTTCATGATCGCGGCGCGGCGGTTCTCTCGCGATCCTTCGAGACCGTGATGAGCCCTTACTTACGTGCGGGCTACTGACACGTCCGCGTGCGGGCTACTGACACTGTGCGGCATTTATGTTCTAATTTGACTCATGGAAGTTGCTTTTTGCCAGACGCTCAGCTTTAATGCTGACACTTTTGAATACGAATCGGTGGCCGCGGATAACGGGAATGCGACCATCATTAAGTTTCCGATCGACGAAAAGACGAATAGCCCGGGCGACGTTGTCGTTGTACTTGATGGGGAAAAGATCGCATTTCACGGCCTGATCGGCAAGATCGAGGACGGCTATGCATTCGCTTCGGACCCGAAGGGCTCATTGTTGCCCGCCGGCACGCAATAGGACTTGCGCTTTTGCCTTTTTCCTTTTACCTTTTATTTGTCACTTGGGGATGTAGCTCAGCTGGGAGAGCGCGGCGTTCGCAATGCCGAGGCCAGGAGTTCGATCCTCCTCATCTCCACCAACCCTGATCAAAACGCGGCCTGCCTGAAGGCCGCGTTTTGCGTTTTCGATAGCGTCATTTCGCACAGCGAAAGCCGACGAATTCTCTTGCTCCGTTCGGTGGATGCGAATCGCGGTACGTGACGCGAAGATTTAGTGGAGCTCCGCCAAAACTTCCGCCGCGGATCACTCGTCGGGACGTTACAGACTTATAGCTATTGGTCACGAAACGATCTCCACCGCCCACAGGATCCGTTTGTGACGCAACGGTGTATGGCAGCCATTCGTCGGCGACAAATTCCCAGACGTTTCCGGCCATGTCGAAAAGGCCGTAGCCATTTGCCGGATAGCTGCCTACCGGCGTTGCGGTTTTCAGCCCGCTTCCGGCGAAATTCACCCGTGATCGGTCGGGCGGCTGATCTCCCCACGGGAACGTCTTTTCACGCAGCCCGCCTCTGGCGGCAAACTCCCATTCAGCCTCTGTCGGCAGCCGCTTTTCAACCGATCGGCAATAAGCGACCGCAGCGTACCAGGTCACGTTTACAACCGGAAAGTTTGCCTTTGTTTCAGGATAGTGCGTGCCATTCCAATCCTTTAGGTAGTTCCCATTATCAAAGGCCTTTGGTACCTTTTTTGGCCGCCATTTTGGGTTCTGCTTTAGAAATCTGGCGAATTGTTCGTTGGTGACCTCGTAGATGTCGACATAAAACGCCGAAAGCGAAACACTGTGAGCGGGTGTCTCAGTGTTGATCAGATCGGGATGGCTCTCGATATTGAATCGTTTGGCGATATCAGCGACCTTAGAGGGTTCGGTTCCCATGACAAATGTACTTGCCGGTATCCGAACCATACCCTGAAGATCCCTGTCGCGTTGTTGCGCGTATATCGCATGACTTCCAAAAACGATGGCCACAATTACCACGGCAAAAGGTCTCATAAGACGCACGTTCGGGGCTCTGACAAGAATACACCGGCATCTCTGAGAAAATGACAACAAATCGTTCTCGCCTGGTGAAAAGGCAGGCTTCGAGCGGCCTGCCTTTTGCCAGCTGAGCCTAGCTTGCGAGCCAGGCGGTAAAACCGTGCCACAGATCGGTTTTCGCAATCATGATCCTCAGCGGAAGAGATACGACCAGCATCGTGAGTCCGGCGGCAAAGATCCAGTTAAATTTCTTGTGGATCCAAGAGTGCCACAGCAGGAACACGAGCCCTAGCCCGTTTGCGATGCCAAACGCCGCAAGGATCGATAGCTCAGGCGGAATGAACGGCAATCGTGAAATTGCCGCGGGCATAAAATTGACGGCCGTCAGGATCATCAGCGACTTGTGTTGGGCCGGACGTTTTCTGTAATAGATCGCACCGGCGAATAGAATGGCAAACAGCACCATGTCCGTAATCGGAATGATAAAGAACTCACGAGGGTTGGCCCCGGGCGGTGCTGCGTGTCGTACGATCTGCGAGTTGTATCCGGTCGCAAGCCCAACGGCGATGACCAGGACCGCGAGAGCGATACCGGCCATTCCCATGGTCATGTGCAGCTTCACGTTCTTCGTTCGTATGAGAGCAACTTGGACCACGAAATAAACTACCCACGCGCTCATTATGAATGCATGCAGGTGGACAATGTTGTTCGCGAGCGCCGGAACATCCGTGAAAAATGCCTTGAAATAATAGGTCTTCGAGTAACCGACCAGAACGATCAGCGGGAATAGAGCAGCGACGGCCAGCAGCAATTTGCTGTCGGAGGGCCGCCGTAAGACATTTGCATTTATTGCCATGATAGTTATTCCTCCGAACGTTAAGGCGTCGAACGGAGAGAATAAGTATCATCGGCGATCCAAAATATCTCGACGGTGTTAGGGTATATGATCGACGATGCGGCCCACCGGATAAATGCCGACCTTCTGGTTAAGAAAGTAAGGGGAGCGCTCGTAGAAAAAATTGAGGCGTGCTCGTGGGCTGCGGGCAAACGCAGGATCGAGCAGGCGCCGGTCAAATTCTTCCTGCAGGCTAGGATCCTTTGCCAGCATTTCGCGGGCGAGCTTTTCGACGACGTAACCGTCTCCACCCTCTTTTTGCTCGAAAACGGAGTTAAAAAATCCCCAGTAAACAAACGAATCCGGCCCCGCGGGCTCGAGTAGGTGGATCGCCACGTTGGCCGCCTCCTGTGCTGTCGGGATGACGAACGAGCCGGCAGAGAATGTGCGCGTTTCTTTGATCCCAACAGGCTTGCAGTTCACGGTAATCTGGTTTTCGAACGAATTGGCCGCCCATTTGGGTTCGGTCAATTTATAGCTCTCGACCTCGATGGTCAGCGGTTTTTTCAGGACCGCGAACTTGATCCCGTGCAGCTTGAGGATCTCGATCACGTCCTTGTATTGCGGCGGAACTATGTAGCCGAGCGGCGGGGCGACGGCGGCGGTCACTTTTCCCTCGTCAAATTTCCTGATGGTGTAATTTGTCGGCGTCGTGCCGTAAACGATCCGTTTGCCGCCCGAGATCTGTGAGTCCTCTATCTTGTAATCGAGCCCTTTGAAAGCGATCTCGGTAGCTCGGTCGGAGACGCCGATGCCGAGCGCGAATTGGCGTTTGTCGTCATAGGTCTTGCCGCGTTCAACCGTTTGGGCGTCGGCGATCGTGTTCGCTGCGAAGAGGCTATCGCGAGCTTTCCCGATCTCCTCGATAAAGTACCGCAGCGTGTCATACGTACCGCGGACGCGCGACTTGTACGGCTTGTAAACGTGTGTCTCGATCAGCAGGCCGGCGCGATTTCGTAAGGGCGTGTAGCCGGTCGCGAATCGCGGCGTCGCGATGAACGTCGCAATTCCCGATGTCACTTCACGGCCGGCGAACTCGACGTAGTGAGTCAATAGATTTCCTTCCTTTTCGACCTTCGGTACTACCTGGCCGTCGAAATGCTCGTCCATCCACGTTTTGACCGACGGCGACATCTCTTGAAAATGGGCATACTCGTACGTCACGTTGTACTGAAAATCCGCCCCGTCGGTGACATGGCAATCGATAAAGATGTCAGGCTTCCACTGGTTCCACAGCCCAAGCCATGCGCGAGTTTCGGGAGCGTCGGCCTTCATGTAGTCGCGGTTGAGATTGAGGTTCGTCGCGTTCGCCCGGAAGCCCATCTCGTCGGGCCCATTCTGGTTGATCCGCATGTACGGATTCATGTTTTCGTGGCCGTCGACGTTGTAAATTACCTCGAAGAGGATGACGACGTTCTTTAGCAGATCGAGACGCGTCCGGGTGATCGCGATATCCCGAAACAGGGCGAGCCCGGCGTCTTTGCCGTCGATCTCACCAGCGTGAATTCCGGCTTGGACAAGCACGACCGCCTTGCCCTGTCGTTTCGCAATTGCCGGCGTGAAGGCTCCGCCCGTCCCCGCGATCAACAGCGGGAGATCGCGTCCCTCACCGCTCTTGCCGTAACTCCGATAAATGACGAGGCCGCGGGAATACGCGGCGAGACGCTTGCTGTAGGCAACGGCTTCGGCATAGCTGCTCGTTTTCTTGTAGTCGGTCTTTTCGGCTGCAGTTTGCCACGTCACAGGGACCTTTCCCATATCACTCTGAGCCTGGAGTTTTGCGACACAGAGAGCTAGCAGGACCAGCACGCCAAAACCATTCATCAATTTCATGCAGGCGATTATACGACGAAAACCGCGAACAGCATCGGATATCGCGAAGATTTCCCGCACACCGCGAGATATTCCATGTGGCTAACGATCCGCAGCAGGTCGTGGAAGTCCATTCGTTCATGTTGACGCGTAATTTGGGTCATCTCCACGTAGAGTGAGCGGCACGATTGTTGCTCTATAAGACAATGGATTTCGGATTTATTGACTAAGTTCTTGATCGGTATGGCAGCGAAGTTGTTGCTGATCGGTCATGAGCTTTAGCGCGGCCGTCTCCGACGAAATAGCCTCGGCGTTGTTGCAAGATAAAAGCGGACGGCTGCGAACGGAGGATAGTATGAGATCGGGATCAAACGCACCACTAACCGCGGGTTCCCTCAGGCGAATGTTTACGCTGGCAGCAACCTTGGCGGTTGCGGTATTCGCTCTCGCTGGAGCCATCGAAAATATATCTGGGCAGGACTTAACGACAGAACTGCGCGCCGCCCTTTGTCTGGAAAAGAAAAATGGACTTCAGAATTTTGAAGCTAAGGCTCCAGAACTTAGATCTCAATTGATCGCCTGGAGGCGTTTCGAACAAAGAACTCTCACATTAGTCAACAATTCTGCCCAGGAAATAGATAAAAGGCTTGCCGAAGCGGTTCGAGTTGTCGAGTACTACAAAAAAAGAACGAACGACGCGGCTCAGGGTCCGGAGTCTCTCGCGGAGGCCCGTGAGGGATTGGCCCTTTGGCGCGACTGCATGGACTTGCTGACAAAACTACGGTCGTCAATGGACTTTCGGCGGCTCACACCGGACGACATAACATCAAGCCCTTTGTATACGACCTTAGAGAACAAGATCAAGAGTATCGAGTCGGAACAAGTAAGGGTTGCAAATCAGATCTCGATACTTCGCTCGGCTTTGGAATCGCTGCGCTGCGGCGAGATCGCTGAAACCAAACCGACTGCGGAGCCTCGAGTGGATGTTCCGCTTTGGGATCTTGTCGAGACAAAGATCGACACGCAGCGATTGAGAGGTCAATCGATCGGCGGCTACAACGTAGTTAAGGAGATGGGGAAGAATAAGGCATTGATCGTCAACAGTGTTTTTGACTCGACACTGACGGTTGAAGCCGGATCGCCGCCTGATGTCATCACGGGTGACTTTACGGTCAGAATTACCGTCTCGTGCTCGACGGGGAAGGGAGAGTACTGTTGCATAGAGGCTGGAGTTTCTCCGGGGCCGCTCAAGATGGAGCCTTCAGGCCGTGTTGGTAACTGCGGGAAGCAAGTTGGGACCACAATGGTATATAACCTGCATCCTCCCGGACCTGAGATCAAGGAATTCACGATCGTTGTCTTTGTTGGAGCGGTCGGCAGTATGGCTGAGTACCATTACAAATTGCGCGAACTGTAGATACGGGAGAGAGGGTATTTAGCCAGGAGACGATCTATCGGAGTATTTACTTAGAGTGAGTATTCCGATCGTCGCGAGAAATGCCAACCCGGCTGCGATCGTCACGCCGTAGAATGTGACATATCAACTTTCATCGACGTATCCCTGAAAGGTGTGATTATGAAAATAAGCTACTCTTTGCGATGGTCGGATGCTGAATGCGTGTCGTCTGGCTCGGGCCGTTCTACGACCTCGTCGTCAATTATCGTGGAGCTCTTCAAAGCGACCGCTAATTCCCAGAGTTGGTCGAGAGCGATCATCCTTCGGGTGACTGCCTCAGCGGACATGTCAACTTGCATTTTCGATATCCTTCAAGAACTCTAGGTCGATCATATCTTTCGGACGGGCGGCTACCTGCTTCATTTTGATCATTCCTTGTCGCGAAACAACATAATACTCGCCCTTGTCCCATTCCACACGCTGCCGCGAAATCCACACATCCTTCAGGAATTCGGTAACGAGCAAAAAGTCGAGGGTGATCAACTCTTTAGATTCGTCATCGATCTTTGAGACTCGCCGAATCTCCGTGCTTCCATTATCGAAGGACAAGGGCAGACCCTTAATATCAAATCCAAGTTCAGCGACTATTTCCAACCCTCGATCGATATCTTCACTCATGATCAGCAGAGCTATGTCGGTGGTGGCTCGCAGAAAGCCATGTATCGCCATCGCCCAGCCACCGCAAACGGCATAATCGCAGCTGCCGGCATTCAAAGCCTGAGTAACCCGAACAAATTCGTTTAAGAGCCCCGCCATTAACGAAAATGTATCATATTCAAAGTGATCGGAGTTTCCCTCTTATTCACCGTCAGGCTATTTCTCAAAGCTCAAGTACAGATAGACACCCCGCTCGCCGCGGCTCGGGCCGACGCCTATCGGGGCGGCGATGCCGGGAACGATCTGCAGCCCGTTCTTAAAGTTCCATGCCCAGCGAACGCCGGGGTTGAGGAGAAACGCGTTGTCGGCGGCCGCCCGATGCGGGCCCA
>JBGAVC010000058.1:0-24570 GCA_044228265.1 Pyrinomonadaceae bacterium | reverse complement strand
AGGTCCGATCGGTCGGTTTGGATGTTGGAACGAGCAGGGTGCGGTGCGTCGTCGGGGAGCCGGCTGCGGACGGCAAGATGAACATAATTGGCATCGGCGAAGCCGAGTCGAAAGGCATGCGCCGCGGCATCGTGACGTCTTCCGAGGCCGTTTCAGAGTCGATAAGAAAGGCGGTCAGCGAGGCCGAACGGGTGGCTGGTGTCGACATTCATTCCGCGACAGTCAATCTCTCGGGTGAACATTTTCGCGGCGAAAACAAGAATGGCGTGGTAGCTGTTGCCGGACCGGAAAAAGAGGTCACCGAGGACGACGTGGACCGTGCGATCGAATCAGCTAGTGCCATGCCGCTTCCACAGGGTTGGGACATCGTAAATCGCGTCGCTCAGGAATTCATAGTCGACGGGCAGGATGGCATAACGGAACCGATCGGAATGAGCGGCTCACGGCTCGAAGCCCTCGTTCATGTGATCATCAGCCCCGGTGCGGCCCGGCAAAATCTCTTGAAAGCCGTGAAGCGTGCTGGTCTCGATGTCGAGCAGACCATGCTCGAACCTCTTGCCGCAGCCGAGAGCACACTTAGTAGTGATGATAAAGAATACGGCTGCGCGATCGTCAACATAGGATCCGAGATAACAAGCGCACTGATCTTCGGCCGTGGTGCGGTTCAGCATACCGCCGTCTTTCCATTTGGCAGCATGCACTTTACCAAGGATATTGCGGTGGGATTGAGAGTCTCGATCCCCGAGGCGACCAAGATCAAACATGCGTACGGCTGCGTCGCTTCATTCCTGCTTTCTGAAGATGAGCGGAACGAGTTGATCGAGATACAGCCAGTTGGCCGGAATGAGACGCGCGGGCTCTCCAAAGAGATCCTTTGCGACATAATGCAGCCGCGGGCCGTCGAACTGCTTCAGCACATCGGCCGCGAGATCAGCTCAACACACCATCAGATCTCAGGCGGTGTTGTAATGTCTGGCGGCGGTTCTCTTGCACGAGGAATTTGTGAGCTTGCCGAGCAAGTTTTCGATGCGCCGACGAGGCTCGGTTTCCCCGATCCAGACTACATTGGCGGAATCGTCGAGAAGGCCGAGAGTCCTGCGTGGGCGACTGCCTGCGGTCTTGCTTTGGCGTCGATGAAAGACCAATTGCGTGACATGGAAGGTACGGGCCGTTCGCCCGTGAAGCGAGTAGCGGAATTTCTCGGAAATATTCGCGACAAATTTAGATAAGGGAAGCGGTTCGGCTGGATTTTTACCGCAAATCGTTGTATGCTCATTCGCCGAGAGCACAATATCTAGTTATTATTTGAAGTTTACTGAGGGCCGTGGATCGTCGTCGGCTTGCAAATCCTATGATCGAAATGCTTGAGCTTGAAGGACCTAAAATGAGCAATACCGGTATCAAGATGTTTATCGACGAACCGCCGATAACCGGTGCAAGAATAAAAGTGATCGGCGTCGGCGGCGGCGGCGGCAACGCCGTCAACCGGATGATCGAGGCTGGCATCCAAGGGGTCGATTTTATCGTCGCCAACACCGACCTTCAGGCCCTGAATGCATCCAAGGCGCCGATGAAGATCCAGCTTGGAAGCAAGTCGACCCGGGGGTTGGGCGCCGGTTCAAATCCTGAGACAGGTCGAAATGCAGCTCTCGAAGATCACCAAAAACTGCTCGACGTGCTCGAAGGCTCGGATATGGTCTTTGTGACCGCCGGACTTGGAGGCGGCACGGGCACGGGAGCCGCTCCCATCGTCGCGTCCCTGGCAATAGAGCTTGGAGCCTTGACGGTCGCCGTGGTCACTAAACCGTTCGGGGTCGAAGGAAAAAAACGTATGGCCCAGGCCGAGCAGGGAATCAGCGAGCTGCGGGGCGTTGTCGATACGTTGATAACCATCCCGAACTCAAAGCTTCGAGAGGTCGAAGAAAAGATCACTATTTTGGACGCCTTTAAGCGTGCGGATGACGTTCTTCTTCAGGCAGTTCGCGGGATCACCGACCTCATCGTCACGCCGGGCATAATCAATCTCGATTTTGCCGATGTTACGACCGTCATGCGCGGCAAGGGTGTGGCGTTGATGGGTATTGGATACGGAGACGGCGAAGATGCCGCTTCTAAAGCGATGCGGGCTGCGCTGGATTACAAGTTGCTCGAGGAGAACTCGATCAAGGGAGCTAAGGCGGCCCTGATCAACGTCACAGGTGGCCCGCAGATGGTTCTCGGCGAGATCGAGGATGCGATCGGTATGATCGAAGGCGAGGCCGAAGACAGTGCAGATATCATATGGGGCAGTGTGATCAAGGAGGACATGGGCGACGCGATCAGTATTACAGTGATCGCGACCGGGTTCGAGAGCCAGGCCGCCGCGGCGATACCCAGGCCAAGGCTTTCAGAAGCCGTAGCGGTCGGTGCTCCGCGGATCCCGTTCTCAGCTAGTGACATCGCGTCCGACGAAGATTTTGAAGAACCGACTTTTCGCCGCCGTCAGGCAGACTAGCTAAAAACAGATCGCAAATGCCGCAAGATCCTCACGGACGTCCAACGATCGGTATAACGATGGGCGATGCCGCCGGTATCGGCCCCGAGGTCGTTCTCAAAGCTCTCGCTGCTTCGGAGATCGCTGACAACATCGATATCAAGCTGATCGGGGATGCCGCTCATCTCCGCTCTATCGCCGCGAATCTGGACCTCGTTAAAGTGGTTGACCACGCTGAGATAGTCGACCTTGCTAACTTGCCTGCAGACTTCGAAATCGGGATCGATTCGGCCGTTACCGGCAGGGCCTCCGCTGAATATGTGATAAAGGCCGTCGAATTGTGGCGGCGGGGCGAGATCGACGCGGTCACGACGGCCCCGATCAGCAAGAAGGCAGTTGCCCTTGGGGGGTTCGATTTTCCGGGCCACACTGAGTTTCTCGCTGCATTGACCGAGACCGAAGAATTTGCAATGAGCTTTTTCGCTGCAGATCTTCGGGTCGTCCTGCTGTCCACGCATATCAGCCTGCGAGAAGCTATCGAGCTGGTGAAACGGGATCGTCTGATCGCCCTAATCAGATTCACCGACCGCGAGCTGGGGCGTCTGTTCGGGAAGAGAGTCAAGATCGCGGTCGCCGGCCTCAACCCTCATGCGTCGGAAGACGGGCTTTTTGGTACCGACGAGGCGGACGAAATAGTACCGGCAATAGAACACTGCCGAGACGCGAACGGGATCGATGTGTCGGGTCCGTATTCACCGGACACGATATTTCTTAGATGCTCCAAGGGTGAATTCGACGTTGTTATCGCACTTTACCACGACCAGGCGACCATACCTGTCAAATCGATCTCGTTCAACACCGGCGTAAACGTGACGCTTGGGCTTCCGCTGGTGCGGACCTCGGTTGATCACGGGACGGCCTACGAGATCGCCGGCAAGGGCGTCGCAGAAGCGGCCAGCATGATCGCCGCGATCAATCTGGCCGCCGACCTTGTCACCGGGGAGTGACACATAAGCGGTTTCTGGTAAAATAGACCGTCCGGCCTTGAACGGGAGTAACTCAACGTGACAGCTCAAAAGATCTTATTAGCGGACGATTCGGTCACGATCCGAAAGGTGGTCGAGTTGACATTTGCTGACGAAGGGATAGATGTCATCTCCGTCGGTGACGGCGATTCAGCGATGGAAAAATTCCATCAGGTCAGGCCTGACCTGGTCATCGCCGACGTCAATATGCCCGGAAAGAACGGGTACGAAGTCTGCGAAGCGATCAAATCAAGCGAATCGACGCGTAACATTCCGGTCATCCTGCTCGTTGGCTCGTTCGAACAGTTCGACCCCGGCGAAGCCTCACGGGTCGGCGCGAATTATTACTTTACGAAACCCTTTCACTCAATTCGAGAACTTGTAGACAAGGTCACTGCATATCTGGAGCTTGGTGTTACGTCGGAAGCGTCAACTTCTGAAACAGCGGATATCGAAGACCTGTACTCAGAGAGTTTCCAGGACACGCTCGAGATGCCCGATAACGAGCTGCTCGATACTGCCGAATTGCCTGCCGATACGGCTGAGTTGGAGTCCGGCGAACGGCCAGTGCCGACCTCGGCTGGTCATGAGCATGTTGTTCCACCTCCAATGAACTGGGAACGGCAGTCCTCAGCATCAGATGCTGAAGCCGATGATGAGTCTGCGAGTCGCGTCCTCTCGCTCTCGCAGGCGGACCCGGCGGAGCCCGATCGTTCCAATGCTGGATTAGCGGATCATTCCTATGTCCAAACGGAACTCGGCGACGCGGGGATGGACGACGATATAATTGAAACAACGCATCCGGGCGCTGTCGTTTTGCATCCGCCGGAACTCTCCGCGACTGGTCCATTTGACCGTCGGGTCGATGTCGAGGATGTTCCGAAAGTTTCATCGGGAGTGGAAACTTTGATGACCGGACCTGACGCCAATGCAGTGATTGCCTCGGATCGTCGAGATATCGCAGATCAGCCTGAAGCCTCGTTGAGATTCACATTAGACGATGAGGTGCAGCGTTCTGCAAGCGTGGTCGAGGATGTGCGATTTGCCCCGCGTGACGAGGAGAGGCCTTTGGCAAGTATTCTTACAGAAGCGGATCTAGCACCCGAACTGTTTGAAAAGATCGTTAACACGGTTTTGGCCCGAATGTCGGACAAAGCGGTCCGCGAGGCAGCCCAGGCCTCGGTTCCCATAATTGCCGAGAAACTCATTCGGGAGGCGCTCGAAGAAGACAGGAAATAGATACTTGGTTTGTACGCTAAACTGAGCGGTTAGTTCCCCTCGTCGCGGTGAAACTAGCCGCTTTCGGTCTGAAATGGGCCGAAGACTCAGATCTCATAATATGGAACTCGCCAAGGCATATGATCCCGGGTCGGCGGAAAACGACCACTATCAACGCTGGGAAGCGAATGGATTTTTCGCGCCTGAGATCAATCAGGATCCGAACGCGAAAGCCTATTCGATAGTGATCCCGCCGCCCAATGTCACAGGGAGCCTTCATATGGGGCACGCGCTGCAGCACACCCTGATGGATGTGCTCACGCGTTGGAAACGAATGCTGGGCTATCGGACCCTTTGGCTGCCAGGTACGGATCACGCAGGAATCTCCGTTCAGCGCAAGGTCGTCGAGCAGTTGAAAAAAGTTGACCATAAATCGCCGACAGACGTCGGCCGCGAAGAATTCGTTCGCCGGGCGTGGGCCTGGAAGGAACAGTACGGTAACGCGATAACGGAACAAATGCGTCGCGAAGGAGCGTCAGTCGACTGGTCGCGGCATCGGTTTACGATGGACGAGAGCCTTTCGACGGCCGTTCGCAATGTCTTTTGCACACTCTATGAGGAAGGATGGATCTATCGCGGGTTGAGAATAGTCAACTGGTGTCCATTCGATAAGACCGTGCTTTCGGACCTGGAAGTAAAGGAAGAAACAAAGAAAGACGGCAAACTCACCTACCTGAAATATCCGATCGCGGGTACGGATCGGACCTTGACAGTCGCCACGACTCGGCCCGAGACCATGCTGGGTGATACAGCGGTCGCTGTTCATCCATCGGACGAACGCCCGATCGGGCGAATGTCTGGAGCAAATATCCGCGAAACAGGGTTTCCTCGAATGCAGCCGCGGCGCCAAAAACGAGCAGGGATATAACGAGGGACACGGCGATATCAGTTACTCCACTGTCGACGTCAAATGCAAATCGTTCTCCCCCGATCGCAGCAGCAATGGCAACGGCTAGAGAAAGAGCCGCGACGCCCGCTATGCAGCCCGCGACAAGGTGTACAAACCATCCAGGCGTGAAATATGCCCCGATCGCCCTGAACGGAAGCTTCTCGAACAGCTTACCGCAGCCCCACCCGAGGACCAGGGCGGCGATCGTCAAAATCAGACCGTTAATGCCGAATCCGGCCAAAGTTGCTGCCTCCGGTTTAGACCGAAGTGCCGATACGACAACAAGTTGAGCGGCCCCGGCGATGAACGAGGTAAACACAAATGCGAACAAGAAAGCGGCTGCACGCCACCCACTCCGGATGATCCCACCGTTGTCGAAAAGTATGTACTTGAGCGTTTCCAAACCCATCGATGATAGCGAACCGCCGAGCCGTAAACAACACGGCCACAAGAGTCATTTATGTTAAAATCTGACCAAGTGTCCGAGAGAGCAAAGCCAAAAGAGTTCAACCGTAAGATCCCCTGGGTGTTGGGGGCGTTTGTCTTTGCATTGCTCGTCTTTCTCATCCTGCTTCAGTCGTCAAACCTCTGGAAGAGCTTTTCGGCTGATACAGCGAGCGACACGCTGCTTCTCTACGCTCTTTCATCCCTCAATTTCGCCGCATTGATCGTCTTCGGATTCATCTTTATGCGAAGCATCATCAAGCTGGCGAGAGAGCGTCGTGCGTTTCAGCTTGGATCAAAGATCAAGACCAAACTCTTGGTTTACTTCTTTGCGGTCAGCCTAATGCCGATACTTGCGATGGCGGTCTTCTCGTATCTGTTCATGAACCGTGCTCTGGAAAAATGGTTCTCGAACATTCCGGAAAACGTTATTCAGGGTGCTCGCGAGGTGCAGCGGCAATCGCTGATCGATAGATGGGCGACGCTCGATGAATTGGCCCGAATGGTCGCGAAACTGATCGAAAACAGAGAGATCGACGGCGCTGAGTTGGCGGAGATCGCCCGATCCGGAAACCTCGCACACATCGAGGTACTGTCTCCGGATAACCGAACGCTTCTCTCATATGAGCGTGATATTCCGGCTGAGCAACGAACCGAATTGGACGGCATCCTTTCGGCCGTTCGTTCGGGTAACCTGACCGAGCCGCAACTTCGCGACGGTCGTGGATTTGACGTTTCCGTAGTCGGCATGACCCGTGGCCGCAAATTGATGATAGTTCCGGACCCGTTTGGCGAAAGAGCCGTCAGCGAGATCGTCGAGAACTCACTATTGGAATTCGAGCGATTGAAGCAGAAACAGGTGACGGTCAGGCAGGTCGGGTTTTTGACGCTCGGTATGCTGACGTTTCTATTGATCTTTGCTTCTTCCTGGGTCGCGTTTCACATTGCCCGCGGGCTGACGCAGCCGATCAAGGCCCTTGCTGAAGGCGCAGACGAAATTGCTAAGGGCAACTACGGATTCCGAGTCGATGTCCTCGCAGAAGACGAGCTTGCGATGCTTGTACGCACGTTCAACCAGATGTCGAACCGTCTCGAGGCGAACGCCGCCGAACTCAGCGAACGGCAGCGATATATCGAGACGGTTATCGAAACCTTGCCAAACGGCGTGATCTCCTTTGACGCTGAGAGTCGGCTGAGTACGATAAATCGAGCGGCGATCAATATACTAAAGCTCGAAAGTGCCGATTTTACCGGCGTTGAGCTGGACAAGCTCGTTCAGGAAGAGAATCGCGCCGTCATCGGACGGTTGCTTGCTCGAGCCCGACGTGTGGGTCATGCGTCGGAGCATGTGATCCTGAAACGGGAGAATACCGATGGCGGTACCGATATCGCCCCAGACCTTTCAGTCGCCTTGACCGCGGCGTCGCTGCCGGATGATAACGGCGTTGTTTTGGTCATCGAGGACCTTTCCGAACTGATCGCGGCACAGCGTGCTTCCGCGTGGCAAGAGGTCGCCCGCCGTATGGCCCACGAGATCAAGAATCCGCTCACGCCGATCCAGCTTTCGGCCGAACGCATCGCGAAACGCTGTGCCGTACAGAGCGGGGTCAAGGTCGCTACGCCGGCGGCCGCTGGATTTCCACTGACCGTCGAATCAATGCCTGAGGCGAATGCCGACTCCGTTCGGATCGTCAAAGAGGGCACCGAAACGATACTTCGCGAGGTAGAGAGCCTCAAATCGATGGTCGACGAGTTTTCGAGATTCGCGCGGCTTCCGGATGTGAAGCTCGAGGCTGGTTCCATAAACGAGGTTCTCGAACAGGTCGCCTCAATGTATGAGGATCGGTTTGGGGACCTCCGTATCGACGCCAATCTTGGACAGCAGCTTCCGGAACTGATGGTCGATGCCGAGCAACTAAAGCGAGTATTCGTGAACCTTATCGAGAACTCGATCGAGGCTTTCGATCCCGAGGAATCCGACAAGACGATCACGATCGGATCGCGGTTCGATGAGGCTCGTGACCTTGTCGTGGTTGAACTCTCGGACAACGGCCGCGGCATCGCGCCCGTCGATCTTCAGAGGCTCTTTCAGCCGTACTTTTCCACCAAAGGTCGAGGAACGGGGCTCGGGCTGGCGATCGTCCAGCGGATCATTACCGAGCACAAAGGCAAGATCAAAGTCGTATCCAACCACCCTCAAGGAGCGCGTTTCATCATCGAGCTGCCGGTTCGAAGCTAGATCCAATGACCGATACCGTACTTATCGTTGACGACGAACGGGGCATCAGGGACACCCTTCGCGGAGTTCTCGAGGACGAGGGTTTCGCGGTGGTAACGGCGGCTTCCGGCGAAGAGTGCCTTCAATTGACCCGCAGTAGAACTTTCGCGTCTATACTCCTCGACATTTGGCTCGGTGATGGCATTGACGGTCTCGATACCCTGCAAAAACTGCGCGAAGAGGGTAACGATTCAGCCGTGGTTATGATATCGGGCCACGGCAATATCGAATCCGCCGTGCGTTCGACCAAGCTCGGTGCGTTCGACTTTATCGAAAAGCCGCTGAGCATTGAGAGGACGCTGGTCACGGTCCGCAACGCGGTCAGGCAGCGAAAGCTGGAGATCGCCAACGCCCAGCTTCAGGACGAACTGGCTGACCGATATATCATGGTCGGCGACTCGGTCGTCATGCGGGCTCTTCGCAAACAGATAGCGATCGTCGCTCCTACCGATGGCCGTGTTCTGATCTCAGGTGAGAGCGGAACCGGAAAGGAGCTTGTTGCCCGCGCGATCCACGCTCAATCGAAACGCCGAAACGAGCCGTTCGTCGAGATCAACTCAGCCGCGATTCCCGAAGAACTCGTCGAATCCGAGCTTTTCGGTCATGCAAAAGGCGCATTCTCGGGAGCCGCTCGTGATAAGAAAGGGAAGTTCGAGATCGCCGACGGTGCCACGCTGTTTCTCGACGAGATAGGTGATATGTCTCCGCGTGTTCAGGCAAAGATGCTGCGAGTGCTCGAGGAGCAGCGCTTTGAGCCTGTCGGCAGCAATACCGCGATTTCCGTCGACGTCCGAGTCATCTCAGCGACAAACAAGCCGCTGGACGGACTTATTGAGAACGGCCATTTTCGGCCTGACCTCTTTTATCGTCTAAACGTGATCCCGTTCCAGGTGCCGCCGCTCCGCGAACGGAGCGAGGACATTCCGGTACTTACCGAGTTCTTTAACAAGAAATTCTCGCTCGAGTACGGCAAAACGCCCAAGCAATTCGAGACGGACGCGATCGACTCGCTGCAGAACTATGAATGGCCGGGAAACGTTCGCGAGCTGCGAAACTCGATCGAGCGCATCGTGATCATGACCTCGAAAGAGAAGATCACGGCTGACGATCTGCCCGACTTTGCCAGTGGTAGCGAGCTCGCGGCGGTAAGTTTCCGGTTCCCGAACTTTAAAGAAGCCACGGACGCGTACCAGCGCGAATTCATCCTCAGAAAGCTCGCCGAGTTTGACGGCAACGTCTCCCGGGCCGCCGACGAAATGGGCGTTGACCGCAGCCATCTTTACCGGCGGATGAGGAATCTTGGAATCAAGGTGTGACAGTACCTAAAAAGGGCCCCCTTTTTAGTTTAGGTTTTCAAAGATCTGTGTTTAGAACGGCAAGTTTCGTTAGTTCTTCGTCGCCCGAGGCCTAAAGGCTCGATCTATGAATTTCGGCTTATCATCCGCGGAGCCCGTGAAATGCAGGTCCAGTCTCTAACGGACAGATGGGAGACATTGGATGAGTCCGCGCATATGGTTGCGGAGTTGATCGAAAACAGACCGATCGACCGACCGAACTCGCGGAGATAGCGGTCCGGTAACCCTCGACCCATATTGAGGTGCTCGCCGGAAAACAAGAACGCTCGTTGCGTACGTAGCGAAGTTCCAGCCGAACAAAGGGCAGAACTTGACGGCATCCTGGCGGCCGTTCGTGCACTGGAGACATGGCTGAGCCACAACTGCGAGACGGCCGGGGGTTCGACGCTTCGGTCATGGGGATGTCTGGAGGCAGAAAGCTGATGATCGTACCGACCCGTTCGGCGAAAGCGCCAAGTCAGTGAGATCGTCGAAAACTCGCTTTCCGAATTCGAACGCTTGAAGCAGAAACAGGTCACCGTTCGACAGGTCGGGTTGCTGACATTAGGCATGCTCACGTTTCTCCTTATTTTCGCGTCTTCTGGTCGCGTTCACATTGCTCGCGGCCTCACAGCCGATCAAGTCCTTGGCCGAAGGCGATTGAAATTGCTACATAAATTTACGGATTCCGGAGTCGACTTCGCAGAAGACGAGCTGGTGATGTTAGCCGCACGTTCAGCCGATGTTTAAAACCGTTCCGAGGCGAACGCCGCCGAACTGGTGAACGGCAGCGAGATATATCGAGACGGTTATCGAAACCTTGCCAAACGGCGTGATCTCCTTGACGCTGAGACGGCTGAGCACGATAAATCGAGCGGCGATCAATATACTAAAGCTCGAAAGTGCCGATTTTACCGGCGTTGAGCTGGACAAGCTCGTTCAGGAAGAGAATCGCGCCGTCATCGGACGGTTGCTTGCTCGAGCCCGACGTGTGGGTCATGCGTCGGAGCATGTGATCCTGAAACGGGAGAATACCGATGGCGGTACCGATATCGCCCCAGACCTTTCAGTCGCCTTGACCGCGGCGTCGCTGCCGGATGATAACGGCGTTGTTTTGGTCATCGAGGACCTTTCCGAACTGATCGCGGCACAGCGTGCTTCCGCGTGGCAAGAGGTCGCCCGCCGTATGGCCCACGAGATCAAGAATCCGCTCACGCCGATCCAGCTTTCGGCCGAACGCATCGCGAAACGCTGTGCCGTACAGAGCGGGGTCAAGGTCGCTACGCCGGCGGCCGCTGGATTTCCACTGACCGTCGAATCAATGCCTGAGGCGAATGCCGACTCCGTTCGGATCGTCAAAGAGGGCAACGCCAGAAACGATATCAAGGAGGTAGATAGAGCCTCAAATCGATGGTCGACGAGCTCTCTTCGAGATCAGCGGCTTCCGGATGAAGCCCGAGGCTGGTTCAGCAAACGAGGTTCTCGGAACAGTCGTCTTCGGGATGTGGCGAGGATCGGTTTGTACCTCCGTATCGACGCCGAATTCGACGGCAGCTTCCGGAACTGATGAGCGATGAGCAACTAAAGCGAGCATTCGTGAACCTTATCGAGAACTCGATCGAGGTTGATCCCGAGAAATCCGACAAGACGATCACGATCGGATCGCGGTTCGATGAGGCTCGTGACCTTGTCGTGGTTGAACTTCGGGACAACGGCCGCGGCATCGCGCCCGTCGATCTTCAGAGGCTCTTTCAGCCGTACTTCTTTCACCAAAGGTCGAGGAACGGGGCTCGGGCTGGCGATCGTCCAGCGGATCATTACCGAGCACAAAGGCAAGATCAAAGTCGTATCCAACCACCCTCAAGGAGCGTTTTCATCATCGAGCCGCCGGTTCTTAGCCAGATCCACGACCGATACCGTACTTATCGTTGACGACGATCCGGGCATCAGGGACACCTCTTCTTAGAGTTCGAGACGAGGGTTTCGCGGTGGTAACGGCGGCTTCCGGTGAAGAGTGCCTTCAATTGACCCGCAGTAGAACTGCGTCTATACTCGACATTTGGCTCGGTGATGGCATTGACGGTCTCGATACCCTGCAAAAACTGCGCGAAGAGGGTAACGATTCCAGCCGTGGTTACGATATCGGGCCACGGCAATATCGAATCCGCCGTGCGTTCGGACTAAGTCGGTGCGTCTTCCGACTCTATCGGCGCCGCTGAGCATTGAGGACGCTGGTCACGGTCCGCAACGCGGTCAGCAGCGTGCTGGAGATCGCCAACGCCCAGCTCAGGACGAATCGGCTTAGACCGATATATCATGGTCGGGGACTCCAGTCGTCATGGGCGCTTCGCGGGGTAAACAGATAGCGATCGTCGCACCAACCGATGGCCGCGTTCTGATCTCGGTGAGAGCGGAACGGGAAAAGAGCTTGTTGCCCGCGCGATCCACGCTCAATCGAAAACGCCGAAACGAGCCGTTCGTCGAGATCAACAACAACTCAGCCGCGATTCCTGAAGAACTCGTCGAATCCGAGCTTTTCGGTCATGCAAAAGGCGCATTCTCGGGAGCCGCTCGTGATAAGAAAGGAAGTTCGAGATCGCCGACGGTGCCACGCTGTTTCTCGACGAGATAGGTGATATGTCTCCGCGTGTTCAGGCAAAGATGCTGCGAGTGCTCGAGGAGCAGCGCCTTGAGCCTGTCGGCAGCAATACCGCGATTTCCGTCGACGTCCGAGTCATCTCAGCGACAAACAAGCCGCTGGACGGACTTATTGAGAACGGCCATTTTCGGCCTGACCTCTCTTTATCGTCTAAACGTGATCCCGTTCCAGGTGCCGCTGGGCGAACGAGCGAGGACATTCCGGTACTTACCGAGTTCTTTAACAAGAAATTCTCGCTCGAGTACGGCAAAACGCCCAAGCAATTCGAGACGGACGCGATCGACTCGCTGCAGAACTATGAATGGCCGGAAACGTTCGCGAGCTGCGAAACTCGATCGAGCGCATCGTGATCATGACCTCGAAAGAGAAGATCACGGCTGACGATCTGCCCGACTTTGCCAGTGGTAGCGAGCTCGCGGCGGTAAGTTTCCGGTTCCCGAACTTTAAAGAAGCCACGGACGCGTACCAGCGCGAATTCATCCTCAGAAAGCTCGCCGAGTTTGACGGCAACGTCTCCCGGGCCGCCGACGAAATAGTGGGCGTTGACCGCAGCCATCTTTACCGGCGGATGAGGAATCTTGGAATCAAGGTGTGACAGTACCTGTGGGGCCCCTTTTAGTTTAGGTTTTCAAAGATCTGTGTTTAGAACGGCAAGTTTCGTTAGTTCTTCGTCGCCCGAGGCCTAAAGGCTCGATCTATGAATTTCGGCTTCACGCTGCATCAGCTTTTCACGCAACTGCTGTCGATACATTTCCATATCCTTGTCAAAGTCTTCAAATCTTTGTCTGTTTCGATACGCTTTTTCTCCTTGTTTGTGTAGAACTTCACCCTTTGATATCCGTGTTCTTCAGGGACTCGAGCCAGCCGTGCAGCTGCTTTGAAATGCTAACTGCGCGAGTTATCAAATTTGAGATCTCAGATCTGAGATCGACAAAACGCGGAACTCTTTCGCAAATTCGTAGCATTGAGCGACATTCGCCAGCGGACCCACGCGCGATATAGAGGAAGTAGATCAGGTCAGCGGTGGTGCCGCGCTCAAACCCCTCGGCGATATTGTTCGAAATCGAGAGAGCGGCTCGTTCGAGCTGGTTTCTGGTGTCGCCAAGGCCGCGAAAGTCCGCCCTGCTGCTAAATTCATTGACTTTCAATGCGAACTCGACAGCCGCATTCCAAACAGGAAGCTCCTCGAAACCTAGATCCTAGATCATCGAGTCGTCACCGGAAATCCTCGTTCGATCATCAACGCATCGACCTTTGGATCGCGTCCGCGGAAAAGCCTGTAGCCGTCCGCCGGATCGATCGTATTGCCTACCGTGAATACATATTTTCGCAGCCGCTCGGCGACCTTTTTATCGTACGGGCCGCCGGCCTCAGTGAACGCTGTGTAGGCGTCGGCCTTGATCACGTCCGACCAGAGATAGCTGTAATAGCCGGCCGAGTAGTCGTCGCTCGCAAAAATGTGCCTGAATTGTGGCAGCCGGTGACGCATCGCGATCTCGGACGGCATGCCGAGTTTGGCAAGCTCATCCTTCTCAAATTTGCGAGGGTCGATCGGCTTGTCGCCTGCGAGATGGATCTTCATATCCATCAGTGCGCTTGCCAAATACTCGACGGTCGCAAATCCCTGATTGAACGTCGCGGCCTTCTTGATCTTGTCGACCAGGGCTTGCGGCATCGGCTTGCCGGTCTGGTAATGGACGGCGAATTTGTTCAGCACTTCGGGTGTTGCGACCCAGTGCTCGAGCAACTGCGAAGGAAACTCGACATAGTCAGTAGCCACGTTCGTACCTGAGAGGGTGGGATAAGTCACGTTCGACGACAGGCCGTGGAGGGCGTGCCCAAATTCATGAAACATCGTGGTCGCATCGTCCCATGAGATCAGCACTGGTTCGCCGGGCTTGCCTTTGACGAAGTTGGCGTTGTTCGACACGATCGTCGTGATGTCGCCGCCGACGCGTGACTGGTTGCGGTACTGGTTCATCCACGCGCCGCTGTCTTTGCCGTCACGGGCGTAAGGGTCGAAGTACCACAGGCCGACATGTTTGCCCGTGACCTTGTTGGTGACCTCGTAAACGGCCATGTCGGGGTTGAACACGGGAATGCCGCTCAGCTTTTTGAAGTTAAAGTTAAAGAGCTGTCCGGCGACCCACATCATAGCCTCGCGCATCTTGTCGAGCTGTAGATATGGCTTGATCTGGTTCTCGTCGAGGTCGTATTTTTCCTTGCGGACCTTTTCCATGTAGTAGCGATAGTCCCACGGCTCGATCTTGATCTTGTCACCCAGTTTGTTGGCAAGGGCCTGCATATCGGCGACCTCTTCGTGAACACGTGCCACGGCGGCCGGCCAGACTCCTTCCATCAGCTTCATCGCGTTTTCAGGAGTTTTCGCCATATTCTGCTGCAGTATCCAATGTGCATGCGTCGGTAACCCGAATAGATGTGCCCGCTCGGCCCTCAAGGCCAGGATCTGCTTGATCGTCTCATTGTTGTCGCGAGCATCGCCATTGTCGCCGCGGCTCACATACATCTTCCAGACCTGCTCGCGAAGCTTGCGGTTGTCGGCGTACGTCAGGAACGGGTCGGTCGACGAACGCGTGTTGCGGATCATCCAGCCCGTTTTGCCTTTTGACTTCGCCGCCTCGGCCGCACCGTCGATGAGCGATTGCGGCAGTCCGGCCAAGTCGGATCGCTTGTCGATCAGGACATAAGGCTCGCTTTCTTCGCCCTGCAGGTTCTGGTTGAACTTGGTGTAAACGGTCGCCAACTGCTGATTGATCTCAGCGAGCCTCGTCTTTTTGGCCGGATCTAGTGCGGCTCCAGCGTGCACATAATTGTCGTAATAGACCTTCACAAGCCGCTGCTGCTCGCTCGTCAACTTTTTCAACGCGGGCGAATCATGGACCGCTTTGATCCGGCTGAAGAGAGCGACGTTTTGGATGATCTTGTCACCATGAGCGGCAAGTTTCGGCTGCATCTCAGCCTGGACCGGTTGAAACTCGGCGGTGTTTAGATTGCTACCCCAAATGCCGAAAATGATCCCGACGCGGTGGAGCGTATCGCCCGACTTTTCGAGCGGGACAAACGTGTTCTCAAAGGTCGGTGCCGCCTTGTTATTGGCGATCGCATCGATCTCCTTCAGGTTCTCCGCCATCGCGGCCTCGAGAGCCGGCTTGAAATCGGCGATCTTGACCTTGTCAAACGGCGGCAGCCCACCGTAAGGTCCCGACCATTTAGCCAGAAGCGGATTCGCCGGCGCTTCAGCCGCCTGTGTCGTCCCCATATCGTTTGTCATAAAAATCATCAAGCCGAGCAAGCCGGCCATTATTGTAATTATCGATATCACGTGCTTTTTATTCATTGTCTAAAAGATCTCCTGCTCTGAGATGTCTATCTTAAATCCAAACGTTGACCGTACAAAATCGTGTCCAAATCCGCGATGTCCGCAGCCCCGCCGTGTCCGTAGCCCGCACGTAAGTAAGGGCTCATCGCCGCGTCCCGCGGCCCTCATCGTACCTTCGAAGCGTTCCCTGAATGCTAAAAACACATGTGATTAATTTTCTTCTGCGAAAGTGGAACGGCTAACCCATTGGAAACACAGGGCTTAAGCCTCAAAAACCGTTCCACTTAAGAAATGTGTTAGAAGTCTTAAGTGGAACGGCTATGGCCGCGCAAAATGGTCCACGTAAATCTCAGAGAACAAATAACTTAGGTACCGAAAAGCGCAACCTTGCGTAATTCGCTTGACACGTTATGTAATTAAGCCCATCCCGACCCTCAGCCCTTCCTGCTCCAGACTTCAGGCTCGAGACTGGTGGTTGTCAAAGACCCCGGCCGTCCGCAACCATCAACGACCGACCATCGACGATCAGCGATCCACGACCAACCTACTATTTCCATTTTACCAGTTGTGTGAAGAATGGGAGATAGTTGCGATGATGTGATAAAGGCGTTGGTGGGCCACAAGGGTCGAAGCGCAGCGATAAATAACGGGGAGGAACTAAGGAGGAAGGATCCGATACCAGTTCGAGAATCGTCAACCGCACCGCTCTAACTGAGCTTGACTTTACGTCCAACTTCATAGATGACCCCTCATTCTCGATCCTCGAATAAAATACTTTTGATCTCCGTCCGGATATGGTAAAACGATGTAAATCAGATTGACGTACCTCACGCGAATTGCCTGTTGCCAGGTCGGAGGAATTCTATGAAGATCGTCAAAGTCGCCCTGACCTTCCTGTCTCTACTCGCGCTCCTTGGACTCCCGACCTGGTACACTTTTGCCGACCGTGAGGACAATGATCCCGATCTCCCGGCCGGGCTGCAGATGGACAAGGCCGAGTATCTGCGACAGCGCGATGAATATATTGCGCTTTTGCGGGGATTCGATACAGCCGAACTGGATTCACGGGCGAAAGCGATTGACGAAATGGAGCGAAGCGAGAAGGAGCTTGCGCTGCGGCCGGACGCCCCCAGCGTGGCCACGTGGCATCCGCTTGGCCCGGCGCCGATACCAAACGGACTAACAACGGGACGCACCGATCCGGTCAGTGGCAGGGTAACTTCGATCGCCGTGCACCCGACGAACGCTAACATCGTGTATGTTGGCACGGCCCAGGGCGGGCTCTACCGGTCGCTGGACGGCGGCGCCAGTTGGGTGCCGATCATGGACAGCGCTCTGTCGCTTGCCATTGGGGCGATAACGATCGCTCCGTCCGATCCGACTACCGTCTTCGTAGGCACCGGCGAGCCAGGGTTTTGCCCAAGCTGTTTTTTTGGAGCAGGTGTATACCGGATCACAAACGCCGATTCCGCGAGCCCTACTTTATCTGCTCCGTTGCGGCTTAACGGGAGCGGTCAGGACGTATTCTCGGGCCGCTCGGTAGGCAAGATCCTGGTCAACCCTACGGACCCGAATATCATTTTTGTCGGCACAGACAGTGGCACAGCCGGGATCGCCGGGAGCACGACAGGCGCGACGCTGCCGCTTCGTGGGCTATATCGGTCAACTAATGCGATGTCTGCCAGCCCCGTCTTTCAGCAGCTGACTGTATCTGCTGCAAATGCGGACCGCGATATTCTTTCCGGCGTGCTCGAGCCGGGAAATCCGGCCAGGATGTTTGTCACACTTGTCGATTCGGCAGGAAATGGCGACGGCGGGATCTATTTTTCCACCAATGCAGACACGGCTACGCCGACGTTCACAAAGGTGTTTGCCACGGGAGCCGGCTCCGAGCTGGGAAGGGCCGAATTGTCGATCCAAAAGACTGGCACGACAGTCACGGTTTTTTGTGCTAACGGGACATCACGAGGGACTCTATCCTCGGCGACGTATGATTCCACGGCACCCGGGACGCCAACATTCACTTCACCAGGCGGCGGAGGCGGTTTCTGCTCCTATCAGTGTTTTTACGATATCGCCCTTGCCGTTGACCCGACCAATGCTGCAAAGGTTTACCTCGGTGGCTCACCGTCTTTGCCCTTTGGATTTTCCACCAATGGTGGAGCTACTTTTACTACCAGTGCGACGGGTCTGCACGTCGATAGCCACGCCATTACGGTCGCACCGTCAAATTCGAACGTCATTTACTTCGGAAGCGACGGTGGCGTGTGGAAATCGACCGATGCAGGACTTAACTGGGTCAGTCTGAATAACTCTTCGCTTAGCTCCGTACAGTTCGAAAGCATAGCCGTGCATCCTGTTGACCGAAATTACACGCTCGGCGGAACGCAAGACAATGGCACCCTGTATCTTTTCCCTGATGGCGTAACGTGGACGACCGCAATAGGCGGTGACGGCGGCATGGTGGTCATCGACAGCAATTCCACGTCCTCGACCAATGTGAAATCGTATCACACATTCGCATTCACCGGAGATGAGATCGGATTTCAGCGATCGACGACGACACAGGCCAACGGAACGCCGATCTACGGCGGCAGCGTACTAGGCTGCGGTGGGATCGCGAACGGGATAAGTTGTTTTGATTCGGCGCTCTTTTATCCACCGCTAGTCCTAGGCCCGAATGCGACCGGCAGCACGGGAAATACAGTATATTTTGGTTCGAACAAGCTCTACCGCTCGATAGATCAGGGCACAACGATGACCGTCGTGAGCCAGACGGTGTCCGGAAACGTAAGCGCCATTGCCATTGCTCCGCTAACAGATGATGTACGGCTCATTGGCACGACGACAGGCCGCGTGCTTTACTCGAATACGTCCGCCGCGACGACGATGACCGATATTACCGGAGCTATACCGGCGCGGCTTGTGGGTAGGATCGCCATCGACCCGACGAATTCGAACACAGCCTATGTAGCTCTCGGCGGGTTTGGGATTCCGAATCAGCACGTGATGAAGTCCACAAATCTCAATGCTGCGACACCTACGTGGACAAACGCCGGCAGCGGTATTCCTGACGTGCCCACCAACGGGCTTGTGATCGACCCGGCAAATCCGCAGCAGCTTTTTGCCGGCACTGACATTGGCGTATTTCGGTCGCTCGACGGCGGCGCCACCTGGACACCGTTTAGCAACGGGCTTCCGCGAGTTGCGGTGTTTCAGATCGTACTGCAGCCATCGAAGCGCATCTTGAGGATCGCGACTCACGGACGCGGGATCTTCGAATACAATCTGGCCGCCCAGAGTGCTCCTGCCGACTTTGACGGCGACGGCAAGTCCGATGTGTCGGTTTTCCGTCCGTCGACCAACATTTGGTACCTCAACCGCTCGACGGCAGGTTTCGCCGGCTATCAATTCGGTGCACAGGGCGATCAGCTGACGCCGGCCGACTTCACTGGGGATGGCAAAGCGGATATTGCCGTGTGGCGGCCGTCTGACGGTGTGTGGTACATCATGCGGAGTGAGGACTCGACATTCTACGGTGCTCAATTCGGCACATCAGGTGATATTCCCGTTCCGGCGGATTTCGACGGCGACGGCAAGGCGGATCAGGCTGTTTTCAGGCCCTCGAATGGGACCTGGTATCTGCAGCGGTCGACTGCCGGGTTCTCGGCGACGCAATTCGGTACTTCGGGTGACATTCCGACGCTTGGCGACTTTGACGGTGACGGAAAGGCCGATGTCGCCGTATTCAGGCCATCTGAAGGAGTCTGGTACCGTTTGAACAGCTCTACGGGCGGGTTTTTTGCGATACAGTTCGGCACGAACGGCGACAAGGTCGTTCCGGCGGACTATACAGGCGACGGGAAGACAGATATAGCGGTTTGGAGGCCGTCGGACGGGACTTGGTACATCCTAAGGAGCGAAGATCTCGGTTTCTACGGCGTTCGATTCGGGACTTTGAACGATCTGCCGGTCCCGGGTGATTACGACGGCGACGGCAAGGCAGATGTCGCAGTCTATCGGCCATCGGAAGGGAACTGGTATCTTCTGCAATCGACTTCGGGTTTTGCGGCTCAGCAATTCGGTCTATCAGAGGACAAACCGACGCCAAACGCATTCGTTTACTGACCCGTGCAGCCAAGCGGTGGTCCTGATCTGCCAGTACCGAGAGCGTATCGACTGGGGATCGATCGCAAATTTGTGACCTACGTCCTATTTCGCTCTGAGCATGGATTTGATAATATCTTATGCTCAACTCCTCTACAGACCTTACAACCAAGACAGACCTAAGCCAGCACAGCTCGGGGACGGGGCCGACGCGGACGAAGAGGCCGGTTTACGTGGACTTTTTTCCGCCGTGTAACAACGCGTGTCCGGCGGGGGAGAATGTGCAGGCGTGGCTGGGGCTCGCACAGGCGGGGAAGTATCGCGAAGCGTGGGAAAAGCTGACCGAGGAGAACCCAATGCCGGCGGTCCATGGGCGGGTGTGCTATCACCCGTGCGAAGACTCGTGTAATCGCGGCTCGGTCGATTCGTCGGTGAGTATTCACGCGGTGGAGCGGTTTCTCGGGGATCTCGCGATCGCTGAAAAATGGAAATTTGGCGCTCCGCTGCAGACGAGCGGCAAACGCGTTCTCATCGTCGGTGCGGGGCCGAGCGGGCTTTCGGCCGCGTATCATCTCGCACGCAGGGGCCACGAGGTCGTCATTTACGAGGCCGGGCCGATGGCGGGCGGGATGATGAATTTTGGCATTCCGGCGTACAGGCTTCCGCGAAAGGTGCTAAGGGCCGAGATCGGGCGGATCGAGAATATGGGCGTCCGGATCGTTCTCGACCGCAAGGTCACGGATGTCCTGGCGGAGATGAACGACGGTGGATTTGACGCCGTGTTCATCGCGATCGGCGCACAGATCGGCAAAAAGACCGAGATCCCGGCAAGGGAAGCGGGCAAGATACTCGATGCGCTTTCGTTTCTAAAGGACGTCGAACTGGGACTCGCGCCAAAGATCGGCCGCCGCGTCGCTATCTACGGCGGCGGAAACACCGCGATGGACGCCGCGCGCACGGCAAAGCGGCTTGGGGCCGAAGAGGCGATCATCGTCTATCGCCGCGACCGTGAGCATATGCCGGCACATGATTTCGAGGCCGACGAAGCATTTAGCGAGGGCATCAAGATCCACTGGCTGCGGACGATCAAGGACCTCGATGAGACTTCGATGACCGTCGAGAAAATGGAGATCGTCGACGGCCGGCCGGTGCCGACGGGCGAATTCGAGACCTTGGATGCCGATTCGGTGATCCTTGCTCTGGGGCAATCGACCGATACGGCTTTTCTCAAGGGGATCGAAGGGATCGAGTTCGACAGCGATGGCACGGTCATTGTGGATCGACGGATGATGACCGGGCACGAAGGAATCTTCGCCGGCGGAGACATGGTCCCGAGCGAGCGAACGGTAACCACGGCGACCGGCCACGGCAAAAAGGCAGCCCGCAATATCGACGCCTGGTTCCGCGAGACCAGTTACGAAAAACCTCAGAACAACCCACTCGTTACCGTTGATCAACTGCAGGTTTGGTATCGAACGCAAGCGGACCCTCGATCGCAGCCTCATATCGAGCCCGAGGTCGCAGCGGCGAGTTTTGACGAGATCGTCGCCGGGTTGACCGAAGAGGAAGCACGTTACGAGGCGCAGCGTTGCTATTCATGCGGCAACTGTTTCGAATGTGACGGCTGTTTTGGAGCATGTCCCGAAGGGGCGATCATCAAGCTCGGTCCCGGCAAGAGATACAAATTTAACTACAACCTCTGCACCGGCTGCGGCGTTTGCCACGAGCAATGCCCGTGTCACGCCATAGAAATGAAGGCCGAAAGCGAGGTGACGATATGAACGTACCCACCAAATCACATCCCGTCACCCTGGACGGCAACGAAGCCGCGGTCCATGTCGCGTATCGGGTCAACGAGGTCTGTGCGATCTACCCGATCACGCCGTCGTCAGCGATGGCAGAGTCTGCCGACGAGTGGGCCGCAAAAGGCATTACGAACATCTGGGGAAACATTCCCGACGTCATCGAAATGCAGAGCGAGGCCGGCGCGGCAGGGACCGTGCACGGAGCGCTTCAGACGGGCTCGCTGACGACGACATTTACGGCGTCGCAGGGCTTGATGCTGATGCTGCCGAACATGTATAAGATCGCCGGCGAATTGACATCGACCGTCTTTCACGTCGCGGCAAGGTCGCTGGCGGCGCAGGGCCTGTCGATATTTGGCGACCATCAGGACGTGATGGCGGCCCGCACGACGGGATTCGCACTTCTCGCGTCGGCGAGCGTTCAGGAAGCGCATGATATGGCGTTGATCGCACAGGCGGCGACGCTGCGTTCGCGGATACCTTTCCTGCATTTCTTTGACGGGTTTCGCACTTCGCACGAGGTCAACAAGATCGACCTTCTCCCGGACGAGACGATCCGGGCAATGATCGATGACGAGCTCGTGATAGCTCATAGAGACCGCGGCTTGAATCCGGACCGGCCCTTTATTCGCGGATCGGCGCAGAACCCTGACGTCTATTTTCAGGGCCGCGAAACCGTCAATCCATATTACGAGGCCGTGCCGCGGATACTGGCTGAAGAAATGCGGAAATTCGCCGATCTGACCGGCCGGAACTATGCTCCCGTGAGCTATTTCGGGCCTCAAGATGCGGAACGTGTTGTGGTTCTGATGGGCTCGGGCGTCGAGACGGCGACCGAGACTGCGGCGGCGTTGAACCGCGGCGGCGAAAAGGTGGGCGTTGTCCAGATCTCGTTATACAGGCCGTTTCCGACGGACGAATTCGTCGCGGCATTGCCGGAATCGGCAAAACGCATCGCGGTGCTTGACCGGACAAAGGAGCCTGGAGCTACGGGCGAGCCGCTCTTTCAGGACGTGATGGTGACGCTAATGGAAGCGGTTTCCGCTGGTGACCGCGCTGCGATGCCCGTCATCATCGGCGGGCGATACGGGCTTTCGTCAAAGGAATTCACGCCGGCGATGGCCAAGGCGGTGTTTGACGAACTCGCTGCCGATAAGCCGAAGGGTCACTTCACCGTGGGGATCATCGACGATGTGGGAAATACGAGCCTGACGGTCGATCACATTTTCAAACTCGACACGTCCGGTTGGACGCAGGCCTTGTTCTTTGGGCTTGGCGCGGACGGCACGGTCGGGGCGAATAAGAACAGCATCAAGATAATCGGCGAGAGCACGGAACTTTCGGCTCAGGGTTATTTCGTCTACGATTCGAAGAAATCAGGTGCCAAGACGGTCTCGCATCTACGTTTCGGAAAGGAACCCATCCGTGCTCCTTATCTGATCACGGAGGCCGACTTTATTGCGTGTCACCAGTTTGGATTTCTTGGTAAGGAAGACATGCTCTCGCTGGCAAAAGAGGGAGCCACATTCCTGCTCAACAGCCCTTTCGGACCGAGCGAGGTTTGGGACAAACTGCCGCTTGCCGATCAACAGGCGATCATTGATAAAAAGCTTCGGTTCTTCGTGATCGACGCTGCCGAGGTCGCGCGGAAGACGGGAATGGCCGGACGCATAAACACGATCATGCAGACGTGCTTTTTTGCGATCTCCGGCGTGCTGCCGCGTGACGAAGCGATCGCGCAGATCAAAAAGGCGATCGAGAAGACGTATCTCAAGAAAGGCCAGGCTGTCGTGGATAAGAATTTCCAGGCCGTCGACCTGACGATCGAGAACCTTTTCGAGGTCGAGATCCCGGCGGCGGCGACGGGCGAGATCGCACGCGGATTCGCAGTCGGCGCCGGCGCTCCCGATTTTGTCCGAACGGTCACGCAAAGAATGATCACCGGCGACGGCGACAACATACCCGTGAGTGCGATGCCCGCGGACGGTACATTTCCGAGCGGCACTTCGAAATGGGAAAAGCGCAATATATCGAGCAGGATCGCGGTTTGGGACCAGAAACTCTGCATTCAGTGCGGGAACTGCAGCTTTGTTTGCCCGCACAGCGTGATCCGTTCGAAGTTTTATCACAAAGACCAGCTTGCCGCGGCGCCTGTCGGATTTAAGACAGCGTCGATCAACGCTCGCGGATTTCCCGAGACGGCATTCACGCTTCAGGTCTATCTCGAAGACTGCACCGGCTGCAACCTCTGCTACGAGTCGTGCCCGGTCGACTCGCCGGGAGATAAAAGTCGTCGGGCGATAAACCTCGACGAGAAAGCCGAGGATCTTGAGCCCGAACGCAAGCAGATCGCATACTTCGAGAGCCTGCCGCAGAACGAAAAGACCGAGATCGACTTTTCGACGGTCCACGGCGTGCAATTCCTCGAACCGCTGTTCGAATTCTCGGGAGCCTGTGCCGGCTGCGGCGAAACGCCCTACATCAAGGTGCTCACGCAGTTGTTCGGCGACCGGATGCTCGTGGCGAACGCAACTGGCTGCTCGTCGATCTACGGCGGCAACCTGCCGACGACCCCTTGGACCAAGAACGCCAAAGGGCTTGGCCCGGCATGGTCGAATTCGCTCTTTGAGGACAACGCCGAATTTGGCCTGGGAATGCGGCTCACGGCCGACAAACAGGTTGCAATGGCCCATCAGTTATTGAAGAGCCTGACGGATGAACTCGGTGCGGAATTCGTCGATGAGCTTATCGAGGCCCCTCAGAACCTCGAAAGCGAGATCAAGCAGCAGCGAGCACGCGTTGCCGTGCTGAAATCGAGGCTTCGCGAGATCGACCGGCCCGAAGCCCGTCATCGACTCTCAGTCGCCGACCAGTTGATCTATCGCAGTGTTTGGTTGATCGGCGGTGACGGCTGGGCGTATGACATCGGTGCCGGAGG
>JBGAVC010000057.1:0-24204 GCA_044228265.1 Pyrinomonadaceae bacterium | reverse complement strand
CGCGAACCGACAATAACAAGTGCCGTCAGAGCCATTGATGCCCCGAGCCCGATCAAGGTCGGGTTGCGATAATTAATCGAAGTAGCTGGCTTGGTGATCTCGATGGGCATTCGTTTTTTCTATAGGGCAACCATCTGTCGTCTGCAAAATGAGTGCCAACCTAAAAGAGAATATGGTGCGTACAACTAATGAGCAATTCCTTGGGCTTAGATAGTTATCATATATTCGAAACGTTACAGGCGAAAATACCAGTGCGCGTATTTATGCGGATCGGCAGCGTGAAAACTCGCGGTCAAAGAAGATCCGGATCGATAGCGAGTAATGTAAAAATGAGTAGAAGGCCCTTCGTAAACGGGATAGATCACAGTCGAATTTCCTGTTAGTAAAAGTGTACGGAGAAAATACTTCATGTGAGTCCCCTCGTGCTCCCTTATTAAATATCAAATTCCGGCCGTTCGATTTATGATTTGGCTCATGAAATGTAACTATTGTTTTGGGAATCGCTGGGGGGCTTCATACGTTCATGAGTCAAATATCCGACCATTTTAGTGCCGAGCTAACAGAAGGTCTCTTTGCTATTGGACGCAGACGTTCGTTCGGTGGCGGCGAGCACGTTTTTTTCGAGGGTGATCAGGCCACATTTTTACCGATCATATTGGCTGGAAAGATCAAAATGGTTCGCTATCCTGAGGCGGGTAAGGAGATCATCATTGGCACGTTTCAGGCTGGCGAGATTTTTGCAATTCCGCCGGCGATGGATGGAAAGCGATTTCCCGCAACAGCCGTCGCAATCGAGAACAGCTCGCTTCTAATGGTCCCGCGGGGTGAGTTTCTCGCCTTAATGGAATCATCGTCGGAATTTTCGTCCCTGGTGCTTAACCGAATGTGTGGCATTCTCCGTGACCGTGCCGATACCGTTCAGATTTTGGCCACGCCATCCGCCGAGCAGCGTGTTGCGAGCATTATTTTGAGGCTTACGGGTGAAATGAATGCCGGCGAAGTTAAGAAGATCACCCATCGACGGCAAGATATAGCTGAGATGGCAGGGCTTTCGCTCGAGACCACGATCCGGACTATCCGAAAGCTCGCGGAAAAGGGATATCTGAAAATAGTTGGCGGAAGAATATTCGTCGAAACGACTGATCACCTTCGTACTCTTGTCCGTTAGGCCTTGTAAAAAGGTGATCTGGATCATATTTGGTTGAGCCGTGTCCTGCTAAGTTCCTTAGTGCAAAACTTGTGTTGAGAATTGGATCATGAAACTTCGAATTAGAGAAAACACTCTTCGTTTTCGGTTGGGCCGCTCCGAAGTCGAAACTTTTGATCAAACAGGAGCCATACGGGACAATGTGCGGTTTGGGCTAGGAAAAGACGACTTTGGCTACGTGCTCGAAAAGACGCCCGACAGTAATTTTTCGGCCTCTTTTGCGGACGGGATAATCGTGGTTCGCGTACCCGCCTCCGATGCTAATCCCTGGGCCAGTTCCGACGAGGTTAGCCTTGCCGGAACCTATCTAGCGGACGAACATACTGAAATAAGAATATTGATCGAAAAGGACTTTGTTTGTCTAAATGCCCACAACGACGAAGACCAGTCTGACCGCTATCCCCACCCCAAAGGCGACGCCGCATGCTAATAAGCCCAATGATACGACGATTTGGGGTTACAACGGCATTTTTCCCGGTCCGACCATAAAGGCTCGGCGATTGTCCGAATTGTGTTTTTGCTGACTAGTTTGATTAGTTTTTGCCCGCTTTACGCGCGGGTTTCGGATTTCGATCAGAGGGAAATGATTTGATCGGCTAATCGAGTATTTTTTAACTGTCTGGATCTTAATTAAGTTTCGGAGGCAGCGTGGAGGTTTGTCAAAAATGAAGAGAATTTTGTTTTTAACTGTAGTTTTAGGAGTTGCTCTGATGATTACGGTCATCGGTTTTAATGTCAATAGTCAGGAAAGAAAGATGCAAAAGTTGAATTTACAAACTAAAGTCGGCGACGGCAAAGATAAAGAGGTTACGCCGCTCTTTGATGGTGATCGCCGAAAAATCGTCCAAATTACGCTTCGCAATAAAGCCATTTTGGATGCTCATAAAGCCGCCGAACCGATTACGATTCAATGTGTCGCGGGAAAAGGCTTATTAATCGTCGGCGAAGAAAAAGAAGAAGTTGAACTAAAAGAAGGTGTGTTGGTTACGATCGAACCAAATGTCGTTCACGAAATAAGAGCTTTATCAAAAGTTTCCGTATTATTGACCAAATTCAAGGAGAATTGATTTTTCGAAACAGCTTAATGGAAACGATGAGCCGTTATGAAAGGCAGATACACAAAATCTTTCTTGAGAGTTCTTCTGGGAGCAGGATTTTTGGCTCTGGCTGGGGGGCTTTTGTGGTTTTGGTTGCGTCCGCCGCAGGTTACGGTTACAGAAGTATCGGAGAGAAGAATCACCCCATCGATTCAAGGTATTGGAACGGTTGAATCAAAACTCGTTGTAAATATTGCTTCCAAAATACCTGGGCGATTAGTTTCAATTGACGTGGATCAAGGCGATACGGTTTCAAACGGACAGGTTTTAGCGACGCTCGAAGATTCTGAATTACGGGCTGAAATGGAGCGTGCCGAATCCACATTGCAGCGTTCAAGGTCAACTGCGGAAGTTCGTCGGGCGGAGATTCAACGGGCGCTGTCCGCCGTTGAAGTTCAGCGAGCATCTGTTCAACGAATAATGACTAATAGGGAAGTTCCAAGAGCGTCTTTGCGTCGGGCGAAATCTGCCGTAACCTCCATAGATTCAACCATTTCAAAATTACGAACTCTTCGCCTCCAAGCACAAAACAACGCTAGTCGGTGGCAAAAACTTTACCAATCCGGCGATGTTTCAAAAATGGACTTGGAAGAACGTCTGACGCAGGCGAAAGCCGCTGACGATGATGTAAAAAATGCCGAAGCTCAACGAAATACAGCATTGGAAGATGTGAAAAACATCGAAGCTCAAATCAATACAGTCGGCGAAGATGTTAAGCAGGCACAAGCCCAGCTGAAAGTCGCAAATGATGATGTCGCAACGCTAAGAACCGGGTTGAAAGTAATTGAGCAAGATATAAGTGTTGCCGAAGCTGCACTTGCATCAGCAGATGCGCGGAAATCTGAAGGTGTGATTGTCAGTCAAATAAGCGGATATGTGGTCAGTCGTGAACTCGAACCCGGTGCAGTAGTAAATCCCGGAACCCCGATCCTCAAAATTGCCGATCCAACAACAATTTGGGCGACTGTTTTTATTGATGAAAGCAATTCAAACTCTTTTGAAGTTGGTGATCTTGCCGAAATTACTTTGCGTTCGATGCAGACGGGGAATGTACAGGGAAAAGTAACACGGATTCAGCGTGAAAGTGATCGCGTAACCGAACAAGTTGCGGTTGATATTTCGTTTGAGCGAATACCCGAGAATATCAGGCTTGGCGAACAGCTAGAAGCAATAATTCGACCAAAAACAAGGACTCTTAAAGTTATTCCCGCATCTGCATTGATTCGCTCGAAAGAAGGAATCGGCGTTTGGCTGGTGATTGAAAATCGTTTGCATTTTAGAAAAATACAAACCGGAATGGTTGATGCAAGCGGCTGGGCGGAAGTGATTTCAGGACTTGAAAGCGGAGATAAAGTCGTCGTTTCTCCGGGCAAATTATCCGATTTGAGCAATGAAGGTCGGCGAGTTTCAAGCGCTGCCGAAGAAAGTAAAGAAGAGCCGCAGGTGAAACAATGAACCTTGCACTCCATGATGTTGAATATCGGTTGGGTCGGTTTATTTTGACTGCGGTAGGTCTCGGTTTGCTGCTCACAACCGTAATGGCAATGAATGGAATTTACGCCGGTATGGTCGAGGATGCTTTGAGCATTGTTCGTGCCCCAAAAGTTGATTTATGGGTCGTGCAAAAAGATACCAATGGTCCATTTGCGGAAAGTTCGCGGGTTCCCGAAGATCTCTATCGCAATATCCTCACGGTTTCGGGGGTGAGCGAAGCGAGTCCTGTTGCTTATCAATTGCTGCAGATCGAACATCAGGAGAAAATCCTGCGGCTTCAGGTCATCGGTTATCGTCTGGGTGGTCTCGGCGGTCCTCCCGCAATCGCTGCGGGGCGACCAATTCTGAAGAACCGATATGAGATGGTAGTTGACCGCAAAGCCGGTGTTTCGCTTGGCACTCAATTCAAATTCGGACGAATAACTTTAGAGGTTGTCGGATTGACGGAAGGCGTTGTTTCTAATTCGGGAGATTCGGCCGCTTTTATCACGCTTGAAGACGCACAGGAACTTCAGTTTCTTAAATCCAATGAAGCGATTCGTAATGACCGGGCACGTCTGCAATCGGATTTGTCGCAAAATCCGCAACTTTCGGGTGTCTCTGCCGATAATCTTTCCTCATTACTCCAGAGTTCACATATTGCAAATGTTATTTTGGTTCGGCTGGAACCGTGGGCAAACGCCGAAGAAGTCGCTAAAAACATCGCGCGCTGGACGCATTACAATGTTTTGACAACCCAGCAGCAAGAAGATTTTTTAGCAAAAAATGTAATCGAAAGAGCGAGACAACAGATCCTTCTATTCCGCATAATTCTCTTGGTTGTGGCGGCTGTGATTATCGCCCTCATCATTTACACGATGACGTTGGAGAAAACCAGAGATATTGCAACCTTGAAAATTATCGGAGCCCCGAACTCAAAGATAGTCGGTTTGATTTTGCAGCAATCATTGATTTTAGGATTTCTTGGATTTGTATTCGGAACCATAATCATTAGTTTAACTTACGAGTATTTTCCGCGTCGTCTCGTGTTGCTGGTCAGCGATCAAATAATGGTTTTTGGGATCGTAATTGGTATTTGTATCGCGGCCAGTGGGATTGGTATACACAAAGCTCTCAGTATTGACGCGACGACGGCCATGGCGGGGTAAACTACTCTGGCAATCTTCAGGTTTTTCGGACTTGTTGGAGAATGATGCAGCAGGTTTCGGCTCAAAATTTAACCAAGATTTTCGGGGAAGGTGATACGGAAGTTATCGCTCTCAAAGACGCGAGTTTGGATGTCGAGGCAGGTGAAGTGGTCGCCTTAATGGGACCGAGCGGTTCAGGGAAGACCACACTTTTACGTGCTATTTCGCTGATTGATCCGCCAACCAGCGGAAAAATCGAAATTGCCGGAGAAACGATTTTTGAAGGAAAGAAAGTGTTGATTGATGATCGATTGCTGAGGCGACAGCGAATGGGAATCATTTTTCAATCCTACAATCTCATTCCGTTTCTAACGGTTGTCGAAAATGTTGCTCTTGTCTTGACCCTCAACGGCGTTTCAAATCGAGAATCGCTAAAACGTGCCAGAGCATTATTAGAAAGACTTGATCTAGGGCATCGGGCAGATATTTACCCGGCCACGCTTTCCGGTGGTGAACAACAGCGAGTAGCGGTTGCCCGTGCCGTCGTCAACGACCCGGTAGTGATTCTCGCCGATGAGCCGACCGCCGCACTTGATTCCGAAAGAGGTAAAGCCGTTATGGATTTATTACGACAACTCGGACACGAGAAACGAGCCGCTGTCATCGTCGTAACTCATGACGAGCGCATGGTTAAAGGCTTCGACCGCATTTACCACTTGAACGATGGAATTCTTACGGTTGAACATTTGAATTCTAAAGAAAAGAACGGACATCCGGCGATGGAATGATTTTGCCGAAAATTGAAAGAATTATTGATGGCTGTGAGTTGGGGATTGTCCAATATAACAAACGGCGTTTCTTTTAGGGTCGTGTCAAACGGAGCGTGAAGGCCAGTCTGACCGATACTCCCACCCCCAAAGCCCCACTCAATGAGTTTTAGAACATGACCCAGATCATATTTCCTCCTGTAAACATAGGCGACAATTATGCTGGAGTATACATTTGGAGGATGAATTAATGATCAGTGTTCAAGGTAAGACAGTTCGCGAAATAGCACTTGAGATGCCGTCGACGACCCGCGTCTTTGAGGAATTCAAGATCGACTATTGTTGTCATGGAGACACGCCGTTCGATGACGCCTGTCGAAACGTCGGGGCGAGTCCGGAAATAGTCAAGGAGAAGATCGACGGCGTTCTGGATGGATCAGCAAATAGTGATCAAGAATCGTTCTCCAAAATGGACTTGAGCGATCTCGTCGATCATATTTTGGATAAACATCACGTCTATACACGCGACGAAATGAGCCATTTGACACCGTTGATGGCTAAAGTCGCCAGCCGTCACGGCGATCACTACTCCTATCTTCTTGAGTTGAAAGATTTGTTTCAGGCATTATGTGATGATCTGGGTCCTCACATGGTGAAAGAAGAAATGGTTCTTTTCCCATACATTCAAAAACTAGAGCATAGTTATTCAAATCATCTGAGCGTTGCGTTTCCGCCCTTCGGAACGGTTCAGCATCCGGTGAATATGATGAACATCGAGCATGAAGAAGTCGGCGAACTACTTGTCAAAATGCGTCGAGTTACGAATGACTACACTCTGCCGGCGGAGGCGTGCCCGAGTTTCACCGCCCTGTATCATCGGCTCGGGGAATTTGAGCGTGATCTGCACCAGCATATTCACCTTGAGAACAATCTGCTCTTTCCACGTGCTATCGAACTCGAACAAAAGGCACGAGCCTAATTTCGCTCGGAATCAACCAAAGCATGTCGACTGCCGCACCGATAACAGCACCAATTCGAGTTGTTCGCGTGCGGCAAGTCGCTCTTCCGGTCGAGCACGGTGGATGGGCATTTTTGCTCGAACCCATAATCGCCGGTCTGGCGATCGCGTTTTCAACCGGAGCTCCTTGGATCGCCTGTCTTACTATCGGTGCGTTTCTCACACGGCAACCGCTAAAGGTCCTGATCGCCGACCGCTTTGGCATGCGGAACAGGGAGCGTGCGAGCCTGGCCTTTCGATTTTTGCTCTGCTACGGTGCGATATTCTCCATTGGACTTGCTGGTACGCTCCTTTCGGTTGGCGTCCAGTCGTTACTCCCATTTATCTGGGTCTTGCCGCTCGCTATTTTTCAGATATACATTGATGCCTCTAGACAAAGCCGCAAGTTGATACCTGAGTTGACGGGAGCTATCGTTATGTCGGCTTCGATCGCGGCGATCGGACTGGCAGCTAATATGCCGTTGGTAAACGCCGCCGCTCTATGGGCGATCTTTGCGTCAAGGTCAATTGCCTCTATCCTGTATGTTCGCGAGCGTCTTCGTCTGGAAAAAGGTAAGCAGTATTCCCGGATGATCCCGACACTCGCCCATATCGCGGCTCTCTTTCTAGTATCAATGTTAGCGTTCAATGGACTTAGCTCGATTTTGACGCTTATGGCTATGTCGGTATTGGCCTATCGAGCTATAGCCGGGCTCTCACCTGGTCGGAGTAAAATGAAAGCGATGCAGATCGGCGTTTGGGAGATCATTTATGGCGTGATTGTCGTACTATCGGTCGTGATCGGACATTATTCCGGATTCTGATAAATAGCTACCTTGTAAGACTGCTCCTATTCCCAAATTTATGCACAACGTTGATATCGATCTTGTCGAGATGTCGCTCGACGTTATCAAATACGCGATCAGCCGTATTTCCGATACCGATCCTAAGCTTGGCTTTCCTAAGAAGGCAGAGGAGTTAAAGGCCCTCGTGGGGGAAACGGTTACACCTAAGGGCATCGGCGGCGAGAAGGCATTCGCGCTTTTTAAGGACGTACTAGTCAAGGCGAGTGTTCCGATCGATCATCCCCGGCATCTTGCGTTCGTTCCCGCATCTCCGACCCGGGCGGCCGTGATGTTCGATCTCGTGACCTCGGCAACCAGTGTTCATGGCGCGTTTTGGCTAGAAGGAGCAGGCTGTATTTTTGCCGAGAACCAAGCAATGGAATGGCTGGTCTCACTGACCGGAATGCCCGCCGGAGCATTTGGTGTTTTTACAAGCGGAGGCACAGAGGCAAATCTTTCTGCAATGGTCACCGCTCGGGAATACTGGCGAGACCGGGACGGACGCAATCAAAAAACGCGCGGTATCGTTATCGCGTCAAACGGGGCGCATTCATCGATCAAGGCGATGGCGAAGGTTATCGACGCCGATGTCCTTCTGATCGAAACGGAGAGCCGCCTCGAAAGCTCGCATTTGGCTGAAACTCTTTCGGGGATGTCTGTTGGGGATCGTGCCAGAGTGTTTGCTGTGATCGCAACCGCTGGCACAACAAACGCGGGAATAATCGACGATCTCGCGGGAATCGCAGCTATTTGTAAATCAGAGGGTATCTGGTTTCACGTTGATGCCGCCTACGGTGGCGGAGCATTGGCGGCCCGTTCGGTCCGGCATCTATTTAATGGTATCGAACACTCGGACAGCATCACGATCGATCCGCACAAATGGCTTTTTTCGCCCTATGACTGCGGCGCCGTGATCTATCGCAACCCGGAACTCGCGAAACAGGCCCACGCTCAGGAAGGGTCCTACCTCGATATCTTTNTCCTAAGCTTGGCTTTCCTGGTGAAGGCAGAGGAGTTAAAGGTCCTCGTGGGTGAAACGGTTACACCTAAGGGCATCGGCGGCGAGAAGGCATTCGCGCTTTTTAAGGACGTACTAGTCAAGGCGAGTGTTCCGATCGATCATCCCCGGCATCTTGCGTTCGTTCCCGCATCTCCGACCCGGGCGGCCGTGATGTTCGATCTCGTGACCTCGGCAACAAGTGTTCATGGTGCGTTTTGGCTGAAGGAGCTGGCTGCATTTTGCGGAGAACCAAGCAATGGAATGGCTGGTGTCACTGACTGGAATGCCCGCCAGAGCCTTTGGTGTTTTTACGAGCGGAGGCACAGAGGCAAATCTTTCGGCAATGGTCACCGCTCGGGAATACTGGCGAGACCGGGACGAACGCAATCAAAAAACGCGCGGTATCGTGATCGCGTCGAATGGTGCCCATTCATCGATAAAGCGATGGCAAAGGTCATCGACAACGATGTCCTTCTGATCGAAACGGAGAGCCGCCTCGAAAGCTCGTTTAGCTGAAACTCTTTCCCGGATGTCTGTTGGGGACCGTGCCAGAGTGTTTGCCGTGTCGCAACCGCCGGCAATAACAAACGCCGGAATAATCGACGATCTCGCGGAATCGCCGCTATTTGTAAATCCAGGGCATCTGGTTTCACGTTGATGCCGCCTACGGTGGCGGAGCATTGGCGGCCCGTTCGGTCCGGCATCTATTAATGGTATCGAACACTCCGGACAGCATCACGATCAGATCCCCACAAATGGCTATTTTTCGCATACGATTGCGGTGCGATCATCTACGCGGCCCGGAACTCAACGAAACAAGGCCCACGCTCAGGAAGGGTCCTACCTCGATATCTTCAGCGACGAAGGTGCACAGGATTTAATCCGTCAGATTATCGAATGCAGCTAACGCGTCGCGTACGGAGGCCTGCCGTTGTGGTTCTCATTGGCATACCACAGCGGATCGGGTACGAAAAAGCTATCGAACGGGGCATCGAGCTTGCTCAGATCGCCGGACGATTGATCCGCGAATCCGAACACCACTGAACTGGTTCGCGAACCAAGTCTCTCCTGTGTTCTTTACCGTCGAAAAAGGATGGGATGCCGAGGACTACCGGGCCTGGACCTACAAGAATCACAAGGAAGGGTTCGCTCTAGTCGCTCCCACGAAATGGAGGAAGCCGAAGAGGTCCCTGAAACTGTATCGAGATTCTGTTCCGCCAAACCCCGACACTACCGAAAAGAGACCAGGATATTCTAGAAATGATGGTCTGATCTGGCAGCTCTCCGAATTCGCCGAAACCGATCAGTCGGCGAAATCAACTTCGCCGGCCAATTGCGTCCCGTCACCGCAAACCCCGTCAGGGCAATTCTGCCTGGTGAATCTCCGTGACTTTTCTAAAGTGATAACCCATTGCCGCCAAGGGCGATCCCGTTTCCAAGACTGCGGGAAAGTCTTGACTCGAATAAATACTTCCAGAATCGAAGTCGTTCCCGGTCGCGTACGCCGAGTCTCAACACGATTCTGATGAAGGACTTGAGAACGCCGATGACGGTGTCTCGCTGCAATGCTGCCGCATCGTTTCTTACGCGTGATAGGCAGTCCAGTGCGCGCTGATAGAATTCCTCCGAACTGTAAATGGTCCTTAAAATAGCTTTGTATCCTTCGACCAGGCGTTCCCGATCCATTTTTGGAACAAAGTTTAATGAACAATCCGTGTTATTCCCGCTGCTTTCGTGAACGAGTCTGCCTTCACGCTCCAAACGCTTCCAAAGCTGCGTGTCGGGAAGAAAAGCGGTCAGGAAGCCCGACCATTGCAAGTGGAATTGCACTGTCACGGATAAAGTTGATCTGTCGCTCGAAAATATCGTCCGGGTCGTTATCGAATCCGACAATAAAGCCGGCCATGACCTCGATACCATAGCTTTGGATCTTTCGCACCGATTCAAGCAGATCGCGTTTTGTGTTCTGAGATTTGTTGGCTTCTTTCAGACTTGCGGGCGCGGGCGTCTCAATACCGAGAAATACACGGTGAAAGCCGGCGGCTTGCATCATCTCGAGCAAAGAATCATCTTCGGCTAGATTTACGCTTGCTTCCGTCAAAAAGGAAAATGGAAAATTATGTCGCTCAGACCATTCAATAAGGTCCGGCAGGAATTTTCTAACTTCGCGTTTGTTGCCGATGAAGTTGTCATCGACGATAAACACCGTGCCGCGCCAGCCCGCGACCCACATGGCCTCCATTTCGGCCAACATCTGTTCGCTTGACTTGGTGCGTGGCGAGCGGCCATAGATCTCGATGATGTCGCAAAACTCACATGAAAACGGACAGCCCCGGGAAAATTGGACATTCATCGAGGAGTACTGGTTTATGTCGATCAAACCGAAATCCGGCACTGGCGTGGATAGAAGGGAGGGCCGCTCGGTTGCTTGATATATACGCTTTGGCGAGCTGCATTTCAAATCGTCGATAAACTCCGGCAAGGTGGTTTCCGCTTCACCTACGAAGACAAAATCCGCTTCCGGTACTAGATCCGAGCTCGTCGAGACATACGGGCCGCCGACTGCGACTCGCTTGCCAAGTTCTTTGCATAATTTTACAACCTGATCGAGTGATTCCCGCTGGACGATCATCGCGCTGAGAAAGACAATATCCGCCCATTCAATATCGCTCCTGGTTAGCGGCTGGACATTCATATCTACGAGACGCCGTTGCCAATTTTCGGGCAACATCGCGGAAACGGTCAGCAACCCAAGCGGCGGAAACGCGGCCTTCTTGCCGACAAACGACAGTGCGTGGCGAAAGCTCCAGTAAGTCTCGGGGAAAACAGGATAAACAAATAATACTCTCACGATTAATCAGGCCTCCCGCGAAAAGCTAAATACTGATTTAGATACAGCTCTTTTGATTTGAAACGCTCGGCTTTTCCGTATGCGTTTTCTCTTCGTAATTCAAATGCTATCAGCTATTTGCGGGGACAGATGTAAGAGTTGTGTAATAGGTAAGGGGAGGGAAAAACGACGAAAGAGCGCGACGCAAGTCCGTTCCCCTACAACCATGTCGAACGCGACCAAAACAGTCGTAAGGTTGCGGCATTCCGTTCGAATCATATAGCCGCTCCGCCGCATTCAAATGCAGGCTCGTTCTCTTCGTCGAGCACCGGCAGAAATATTTGCTTCGATTTGTCTTTGTCCGGGCCGACGCGGTCAAAGAGCGCTGCTCCAGCGAGCTTAAGATAATTTATCCCGGATGCGGCAAGCAACTTGGACAGCCTTTGGGCATATTTTGAAATATGATCGTCGACAAACGTTATTGATGCCCTGGAAGTTACATCGGCACTTTCGTTATCGCCGTTCTCCCAGGCATAAAGTTCTTTCAATCGCAGGTACGCGATGAACCCGGTCTCGACCGCAACGTGATCAGGCACCTCGTTCGTGGTTGGTCGATAGGAGAACGCGTCGTAAAAGCCATTCAGTTCCGCCAACATGTAGCCCGGTTGAACCCAGCCGCGATAGCTCACCTCGCGACCCGGGGCTGGTCCGCCTGGCCCGAAGATGGAATGAAATAATCCTTCACTGGCCTCTTTCTGAGCAGCCTTTGCGGCACGTTTCAGTTTCTTGTCAGTCACGGGTTTTGCGAGATCTGCGACCTGCCTGAGCCAGTCATTTGACGGACAATCGAATAGTAGGCTTATCAGCCGCCATTCTGCCGCTTCGGCGAGCAGATCTCTAGTACTGTTTCCTTTGGTTTTCATAATGGCCCCATAGTCAATGTCTTTCCCCGCGAAGTCTAACGCGTTCAAGCATTTCGTACTTTTCTTCGTCGGCTAGTAGGGCATCCAGTATCGGATAAAGGTAGTCGGCCTCACGCCGGTCGTGATGGCTGCAGAGGCGAAGGTAAAATGCTTCGCGATCCAGAAGCTGAAGCAGGACTCGGTCCATGTCAGGCTCGGTCGGCATTTCGCGTATCTTTTGCTTGAAGAGTTCAATGTAGGAACGCATCTTGGCGTGGTCTTCATAGTAGAGTTTCGGGGCCCCAGCTTCCGGGAAGTCAGCCCGCGTTTCATAAACCGGGAGCAAAATGTTTTCCTCGTCAGCCATATGGCTAAAAAGAGTTGACTCATACGCTTTAAAAAGGCCAAGTGCCTTTTCGAAATTAAAATGAAGCAAAGCTCGCTGGTGCTCGAAGAACAATTCGTCGATCACTTTGTGAACCTTCATGAGATCACTGATCACCGCCATATTTTCTCTGCTCACTTTAAGATCAACGGCACCCAGCCGGTCCGCATCTTTCTAGCTCCCACCTCGACGTGGGAACCTTCCCAGACAGCAAACGCGATCTGCGATGGCGACGCTGTCGAGAAACCGGCTGGCATCGGCCGCGAGATGACGACGGCCCAGCCTTTGGGCGTTTTGACGCCCTTTCCCTTTGAGACAGCGTTCGGGGCCGGCGACAATGTGCTCGGCCCTTCGGCTATCAGGTCTTCAACCGGTTGTTCGCGTGGGCCGGAACGCCGGCTTCCTAGTGCCCGTGCTGGAGCGTATCGAGCAGCAGTCTCTGCCTGAGCCTGCGGGTTGTTCTCTAGCGGCTTGGCCTCGGCCGGGTAGTGGTCGATCGATGCATTTGGATATATCGCGTTGATATTGTCGGCTCGCCCTTCAACGATCGCCTGCCAATCGGCACGCCAATACGAGATCTCAACTGTCTTCCCGACTTCCCCCATTTGCGGGGCCGGGACATTCGGATCGGCCTTTGAAGGAAGTTGTACCGCGCAGCCGTCAATGAAATGTCTAGGCCCTGGCATGTCGCTTTGGCTTTCGTCCAGCCATTCGAGCCTGAATGCTATTTCGCTGCCGTTGGTGATCGCCTTGACCATCACCTCAGACGTCGACGGTTCTAAAAGACGCGGCTCTACAAGATCCTGCAAGATCATTTTCGATGCGTGGAGCGAAACCGCATCCCAGACGGCCGCATTTGGGTCAAGCGTGATCTCCTTGACCTGGGCGACATTGACCTCGGGCGTCGGGACCTGAACCTTATTGCACGAAGTCGCGAATAAAAGAGCCAAAATAGTGAGCGACGTTAGGAATCTCATAAGGAACCTCCTCACGGACAATTGGTGCGCGTGATCTGATAGAGCTTGTCGTATGCCGGGCGAATGTGGACCGGTTCCTTGAACGGAACATTGACCAGCTCTTTTCCATTCTCATCCATGCCGATCGCCTTGTCGCCGACTCGTTTCCATTTGCGCATGATGGCTTCGGTCGAACCGAAAAGGCCCAAAAGGCTCGTCAGATCTTGATCGTTCGGGGCGTTGCGGTAGATCTCGACCGCCTTCTCAGTGCCGGGACCGAACATTTGTCTCGTGAAGGCTGTCGGAACATGGATCGGCGGAATGTAATAAACATTTGGCTCAAGGCCAAACTGCGGAAAGAGCGGGAGCGCCACCTTTTTAATGTGTACAAGGTAATCGATCGGGTTATCGGCCTGCGCCTTGTCTGGCGTATTGATAAATCCGGCAACGCGGATCTTACCAATGCAATTTGCGAAACATTGAGGAGATAGGCCTTGTTCGATCTTCGGGTAACACGCAATGCACTTTTCCGACGTAGATGTCATCGGGTTGAAAAAGACCTTCTTGTATGGACAGCCACGAACACATTCCTGATAACCGCGGCATCGGTTTTGATCGACGAGCACGATGCCGTCCTCGGGTCGCTTGTAAATCGAACCTCGAGGGCACGAGGCCAGGCATCCCGGATAAGTGCAGTGATTACAGATACGGGCGAGATAGTAGAACCACGCCATTGCGTGTGGGATCTCGATGCTGGCGCCGTGCTCGATGCCACCGGCACAGTCGTCTTCGCCAACGTTCGGATAGGCGTAGTCCTCATCCTCCGGCCGCCAACCGAGAACGCGTTCCCCGGCAGGTGCTGACTCAAAAATGGTGCTTCCTTTATAAACAGATTGACCATTTTCCTCACCCCAATTTTGCCCATCGAGCAAACTCAGGAGATTAAGGTCCCAAGCAAGCGGATAGGAACCGTAAGGCTTGCTTTCGACGTTGTTCCAGAGCATATACTCCTGGCCCTTGCCAGAGGTCCACGTCGTTTTGCACGCCAGCGTGCAGGTTTGGCAAGCAATACATTTATTCGTATCGAAAACGGCGGCAAATTGCTTCTGCGGCCTGCTTTCCGGGTACCAATAGGACATTTCTCGTCCAAGTTGCCAGTTGTTTACGCGTGCCATAGGTTTTTCTCCATGATGCTATCTTTTCTATCTGTGTCTCTGAGGTGCCCCGTGAGGTTTATATGCTGCAGGGGAGCGAACGATGCGTTGAGAACGAAGATATGCCTTCCGATGTGCGTTGTTCGCGCGGCCAGGGCAAGGGAAGCGATCGCTAGGATCAGAACAACGAGTGCGTACCAACGTGCCAGGCCCGTTCCGCGGATCATCCGGATCAGACCGACGAGAGCGAATACGCCGGTCAGTTCGATCGCGAAAAATGTCGGCATTGCAGAAGTTCTATGGGCGACTATGTTTGTCCAGGGCGGCCCGGCCACAAGGTGAGCTCCTTTGCCGGCTATTTCACCAGTTGCATAAACCACAAGAGTCAACAACGCCGTTACGATAAATAGACCTAGGCTCGACCGAGTGACATAGCTGATCGGTCGCCACATTCCTATCAACAACAGAACGGCGCCGATCGAGATCCCGATCAGCGGGACGTAGTTTAGGAATATGTGTATTCGCGTCGCGTCCATTGAGTTAACTATTTCTTGTTTATAAAATCTCCGGCGAGATAACGCTTCATAGCGTCCGATTCGCTTCTAGGTCTTATGCCAAGCTTGGTCGGTCGCCATAGCGGTTCGTCGCCAATGCCGCCGGGTTCGGCCTTCGTGATCTTGATAAATGATTCACGCGGAGCACCCGTTGGGCAGTGGATATCTGCCGCAAAGCCCTTGCCCATCTCCTGCCCAAACATTCCTTTGCGAACCAGCGAATCGGTCATCCAGGTCGGTTTTAACCAACCGCGTGTTGCCGATTGATGCGAGCCGGAGCGAAACATCGCCTGATAGTTTGTCCGAGGATTCTTTGCCAGGCCGTCTTTCCGTTCTTGCTGTCCCTGCTGCGAACCGGGCGTCGCACCGTACATGTTGAACCACATACGCGTCACGCCGCGGGGCGTACCCGGGTAATACCTTGCACGGCAGAGCAGCCGGGCGAATGCATAATTCTTCTTATCCTTTTGCCAACCGCGGAACGGCCGATCCTCGGGGTCGGCGTCTATCCAGACGTAATCGCCATCGTTGACCCCAAGTTCCTGAGCGTCCGACGGATTGATGTCGACGTAACCCTCGGTTACAAACGGCGAACGTTTGTCGCGGCGATATATATCGCCGAACGGGCCGAACAGCATCGCGTTCATATCCGTGTCGATCGGCGTGGTGTGCGAGCCGTGGCGGAATTTCGGCGTGTGGAATATGAACTTGTAATCGTCCTTGATCAGAGGATGGGCTGTCTGTTTTGCTTCTGCCCAGGTGTAGATGACGTTGCGGCCACAGCGAGTTTCGCAGCTAAGATCGTCGCGTTTGACTCCGTAGTCTTCCGGCGTTTTAGGACGCATCGCCTCGTGTGGCGCCGAGATGATGATATTTGGTTCGTAGAAGGTGGAATCGACTGGTTCACGGTGAACCGGCAAATTTTCGCCGGCATCGATGAACTCGTCTTCTTCGCGATAAAACTCGAGCCTACCGCTCTTTGTGTACCACGGCGTGGCGTCTACCAATTGATCGTATCCGACATTTTTCGGCGTCGTGCGGCTGTTGATGATCGCCGGCACACCGTTGATCGCCTTTTCGTGAAGATCGCTGAACTTATAGCCTTTTGTGTTGGTCGAATGGTCGAGTATTCGCTGCAAATAGACGTCCGTTCTGTCCTCGCGGACAAATTTCCAATAGTCGTTAAAGCGGTTGTCTCCGGTCAGATCGGCGAGTTTTGACGCAACCGTTGCGTAAACCTCGATATCGCCTATCGTATTGAAGATCCGCGGGATCGGGGTTTTTGGAAAGACGAGCAGGAACGGATTTGTGACCGACGCCGTCATGTCCGGATGTTTAAGCTCCGCCCAGGAATCAACGCCGAAAACGACGTCCGCCCATTCGCATGACGTCGACCACCACCACTCGTTGACCGCGATCAGTTCGATCTTCGGCAAAGCGTTGACGACCATGTTGTAGTGCCATTTGACGTTACCGAGGATCGAATTTGCGTTGGCAAACCAGAGCGATTTCGTCGGGCACGGCATATGTGTCTTGCCGGTCAAAATCGCGTTGCCCACGCGGAGCGGATGATCCTCGTGATTGTAGTAGTGGGCGGCCCTCCAATACTGCTTCGGGCGGGCCGGTTTTGTCTCGTCCAGCTCAATGTCGAATGGATCCTCGTTGATGTATTGCGGTGCTCCGTTAAAAGAGCCGTGCGATAGTTTCCCGCGTGGATCCGACATTGCCGCCTATCTTGCCGACATTTCTGTGAGGGAGGCGAGCAGGAGAAACGTCGCGATCCTTGTTGTCGCTGTTAAAGAACTGGTTCGGGCCCATCCCCAAGGCAAAAAGCGTCGTCCCGGATCAGGCCAAAATGCCGGGCCAGTTTCCTGAACGGCGGCAGCGGGAGCCATGTTAGTTCCTCGACCGTCTGCGGCGTGAAATGTGCCGCGTACTCTTTGACCAGATCGAATGCTGGACGACACCTGATCTTGCTTCCGTCCGCCAGGGTTACCTCGACGAAGCCTTCGAGCATTGCGTCCACCGCCTTGGAATTCCTGCCGACATCGTCGCGGGTGAGCGGCTGTGCGGCATTCTTTTCGCATCCCAGAAAACGTAATCGCCCCATTGAGCCAGAGCTTTCAGGCACGACATTCTGGACTGTCTGCTGGATCGGCAGCGGAACATCCTTTGATAAATGTTTGTTTTAGAACGGCTTGATCGCCCCCAAAAACCTCTGCCGCTTTGAGATATTTGAGGGTATCCATCCTGACAAGGATCGGCATGTCCGTCCACTGCTGCACATATTCCTTGTCATACAGATTTTCCTGCATGATCACGTTGGCAAAACCGAGGATTGAGAGCTGGTGTCGTTCCGGGACGGACGACTAGGACATCGTCTCCTTTCGTGGCAGTTGCCGAATATTCGCAAGCGATGACCACCACGCGGGTGCCTTTCATTCGAGCCTCGGTCAGCCAGTGAGCATCGGGCATCTTGGTCGTGATCCAGTTCATTCCCCAGACGACAACCGTTTTTGCTTGCTCAATGAGTTTAAGGTCGAATTCGACCGTCTGCTGGCCCGTGACCATCGTGTGGCCAGGGCAGATCAGTGTGCCACGAATAATTGTCAAAGCGCATGGGCCCCATCGCCTTGTCAGGTCCGACGCCGCGAATGTGCGAATCGAGCAGTGCGATCCACGAATTCGCCATTCTGTCATGCCAAGACGCGGGTCATGCCAGCAGCGGCATTCCTCCGCGAAACTTCATGACCTGCGACGCCTACCTGCGTGGCCTCGATAGTCGCTTCGTCGTAAATGCTGTTCGCCAGGCTTCGCCTCGTCGCCGGTATTTGCGTTTCGGCGATGTTCTTCAATGCCGCAGCGACGATGACGGCCCCTTGCGATAAACTGTATGACATTCGCACCCATTCATCGCGAGCTCGTTGGAAATACTGTTCCGGCGGACGCTAATCGGCTCCGCGAGGAAACTGCCTCGTACCATTTCTTGTAACTACCGTCGGACCTCGTTCCGTTTACTCGCCGGTCGCCGTAGAAACGCGTTAGAGCAGGGCCCTTTTTGGCAGACACGCGGAGTCCACCGATGCAAGTTNTGGTCGTGATCCAGTTCATTCCCCAGACGACAACCGTTTTGCTTGCTCGACCGAGTTTAGATCGAATTCGACCGTCTGCTGGCCCGTGACCATCGTGTGGCCTGGAGGCAGATCAGTGTGCCACGAATAATTGTCAAAGCCCTTGGGCCCCATCGCCTTGTCAGGACCGACGCCGCGAATGTGCGAATCGAGCAGTGCGATCGAATTCGCCATTCTGTACATGCCGAAAACGCGGGTCATGCCAAGGAGTGGCATTCCTCCGCGAAACTTCATGACCTGCGTACCGACACCCTGCGTGGCCTCGATCGTCGCTTCGTCGTAATGCTGTTCCTTTAGCTTTCGCTTGCCTTCATCGCCGGTGTAGGTTTCGGCGATGTTCTTCAACGCGGCAGCGACGATGACGGCCCCTTCATCGTGCGACATTCGAACCCACTCATCGCGGGCACGTTGAAAATATTCTTCGGGCGGACGCCCGTCGGCGCCGCGAGGGAATCCGGCCTCGTACCATTTCTTGTAGCCAGCTCGGACCATCGTTCCGTTTACGCGCCGGTCGCCATAAAAACGCCGCGTCAAGGCGAGTCCTCTCGACAAACACGCGGATCCCACCGATGCGAAGTGCCGTTGCCGAGTAGATCGACGGCCTCGCCGTATTTCATTGTCGGGCCGATTCGAGTAATAACGCCCTGGCGCACGTGTGCGTTGAGCAGACAGTTGTGCGTGTCGTTTGGAGCGCAGGTAAAGGTATAACGCGAATCGTATGCCCACAGATCGCGATAGACCTTTTCCCAATCACGGTTTGGATACGCGGCCAGCGGATTTGTTATTGCCTCGAGGCCCCAGGCATTTGTCGTTGATGCCACCAGTGCCCCAAATCCGGCTGCGGTGATTCTCGCCATAAATTCGCGTCTTGAGATCTCTTTCTTCATAACATTCCTCGTTTAATGTTCAACTATTTTGTGCTCAATGAACGTATGTAAACCACGATCGATTCGACCTCGGCTTGGGTTAATGCTCTTCGGATCGGCGATGGGTCACCGAAACCCTGCATCACAGTCCCGCTCCTGCCCCGCGTGATCGTTCCGACCAGGAAGGTGTCTGAAACGCTCGACAAGAACATTTTGTTGTTGAGCGCCGGACCATCTGCACCGACACCATTTTTTCCATGACAACCCGCGCAATTTGAAGTAAAAAGTGTGGCTCCGTATGATGCATCACCTCTCGCCCACAATTGAGCCTTGGCATCAGGTTGTGCCTGGATGTTCCCACCGAGCCAGCGAAGGTAGGCGATAACAGCGCGAATCTCTTCGTCGTTGAATCCATTCACGCGATCACCCCAAGCCAGCATCGGCCGTCCGGGCCGGCCATTACGTATCGTTTGAAAGAGAAAATTGTCAGAGGCGAGCTGCAGGAACTCGGGACTTGTTATCGACGGATTTGGAACAAGGCCCGGGAACCGGGTTCCACGTCCGTCTGCCGCGTGACAACTTGAACACACCGCGGTGTAAATGGTCTCGCCGTCCTTAGCAAACTCGCGCTCGCCGAAACGCATTGCCCGGACGCGGTCTTTCGGAAGATAAACGTCGGGCAAAGTGCGCCGTCTGAGCGAAAGTGTATAGAGCGTCAGCAGGTCGATCTGGCTATCAGACAAGCCAAGTGCGGGCATTTGCGAACCCGCCACCGTGGACGCAGGTGAACGGAAATGCTGGACGACCCAGTTGGTTAGAGTGTGATCGCCCGGAACCTTTGAGAAGTTAAGCTGGTTGGGATCCTTGAAACCGGAAAGCGACAGGTTCACGCCCGCATCGCCGCCGAATGTTCCGACGGTGTGACATCCGGCACAGCCGACCGTGTTGAATTGCGCCTTTGCTTCGATCAGCTTTGGTGCACCCATTTGGGTATCGAGAAAGATCTTCAGTGCGGAGCGGTCTGCCTCATTTACGTCTCGAAATGACGTTTTCCAGGCCGGTTCCGTCGCCTGCTGAGACCTTTGCAGGTGAGCCGCATACCATTCAGCGTTGTAGCCTTTCAGGCCGACATGTGACAGGTCGGGGCCTTCCATGCCGGTCATATTGCCGCCCGGACGAAGTGTGCCGCCGCGGCCATCGAGACGATGACACGCGTAACAGTCGAGCCTATCGAACGTCTTGCGAGCATTATCGAGAGTTGGCAGATTTGGAACATTGAGCGGCGTGTGACAGGTTCCGCAGCTTGCATAGGCATACTTTGCGGGCAGCATCGGCTCGGTCCAGAAGTGAACATTCCCGTGAGCGTCGTCTTTCTCAGTTGCTTGTCCCTGTCCGCCATGACACGTCGTGCAGCCGATCTCGGTCGGGGAATGGACGACAGGCTTATGGGCTGCACCTACCTTTTGATCGGTCGTGATCTGCTCGCCGGATGCCATCCCGACGTGACAAGTAACACAGCGGTCTGTGATTTTGAGCTGCGGATTCACGATCTGCCGAAGCCGCAGATCGATCGGACCTTCCGTGGTCTTGGCGTTCCCTTGAATGGCGTGCCAGTCCTTCATGAAGTTCTCGGACACGGCTGCGGCGGCGAGGAGCAGGAATACCCCGATACTTGAAACCATCAACAGATATTTATTCTTGTTCATAGCGTCAATGGCCTCCCCAATCTGATGGCGACCAGAAAAAGTCCCAGTTCGGGCCTCGGAAATAGGTGCCGATCACCGTCAGCACAATGAAGCCGCAAAGGAAGCAGGTGAATAGAGCGAGAGCGCCGGCACGGGTTGAGTTGTACTTTCGGACCGCCCAGATCGAATAGGCTGCGTAGATCGCCGTTAGCACCGTACCGGGATTGATAAATGTTATAAAAAGCTGGGGAATGTCAGGGAACCACTCGCGCAGCCAACCGAAATGTATAGCAAATGCCTCGACACCGATCGAAGCTGCAAATCCGACGACAACCGACCATTTCACCAGCTTCCAGCCGCCGGGCCCGCCAAACCACGCGCCTGTTTCTTCCTTTTCGCGGTCGAGGAATGGGATCAGGCCCAAGCCGATCACACACAACATCGGAATGCCGATGCCGCCCATGAATGCCGAGAACGAGACGATCTCCTGAAGGCCGAGAAAGTACCACGGAGCCTTGGCCGGATTCTCGGGAACGAGCGGATTTGCCAGTTCTTTTAACGGAGCATCAGAAACGAAAGCCAGCCCGACGCAGATGAGAGTTGTCAGCATCAACACGCCAAGCTCGGCGTAGAAAAGGTGCGGCATTGACGGAACCGTGTGTTCCGGCCCGCTGCCGACGGCAGGCGTTTTTCCTTTTACGACGGCCGCTAGATGGTATGTCTTGGTCGGCGCGTCCGTGAAGACCGGATAAAACTCCTTGGCTTCCTCGGCGACCATCTCATCGGCATTCTCCGGTTTTGCGAGCCCACCGTCCTTGCGTATCCTCCAGAAATGCACCGCCATCAACATGACAAGGGTCAGCGGCAAGATCATTACGTGAAGCAAATAGAATCTGATCAATGCTTCTTCGCCGACCTTGTCCGACCCCAGCAATATCTCACGCTGCAGGCCGCCGATATCTGCCCAAGCCGTGATCCCGAGTGCGTCGGTGATCTCTCGAGGACTTTGCGCGATATTGGCCCCGATCGTGATCGCCCAGTAGGCGAGTTGGTCCCAGGGAAGCAGATAACCCGTAAACGACAGGCCCAGTGTTGTGACTAGCAGCCCCCAGCCTATAAACCAGTTGAATTCCCTAGGTTTTCGGTACGACGCGGTGTAGAACGCTCGTGCCATGTGCAGTATCACGGTGACGACCATCACGTTGGCGGCCCAGCGGTGTATGTTCCGCATAAAGCGGCCAGTAGGTACGATGAAATGAATATCCTTGATCGATTGATAGGCGACGTCCGGATACGGCTTGTAGTAGAACATCAGCAGGATGCCGGTGACGAGTGTTATCAGAAACGCCGCGGTCGTCATTATGCCGAGCCCCATCGTCGTGCTCCAACGCAGGCTCCAGAGATGCGTGCGGACCGAATGAAGATGAAGGAAGACGTTGCCGAAGATGAACGACGACCGAGTGCGATCGGTCTTTGGGGGACCGCCGCGAAACATCGCCCGATAAACGTGATTAGGGATGCCCCGCAGATTGATCCAGAATTCGTGTAATGCTGAATAGCCTTCTGCTTTCATGATCTACACCTTTGTTCCAGTCTTTACAGTTGCTTCCTCGTCAATGGTGAGAACGCTTCCATTTTTTGAGACTTTCAGCCATGGCAGCGGTGTCGGAGCAGGCCCTTTTCTTACCGTTCCGTCTTTCTGAAAACCCGAGCCGTGGCAGGGACAATCAAATCCGGCGGCGCTTGTCTTCACGATGCACCCCAAATGGGTGCAGACCGTCGAGATTGCAAATACGCCTTCGCCATCGCGAAAGACCGCAACGTTTCGTCCCGGCGGTACGAACGCTTCGCCCTCCGGAAGGGTGTCCGGTAACGCCACATTAAATTTCTTTGCTGGAGAAGCCGACACGGCTGCCTTTGGAAGTTTCAGCATCCCGAAGATCGAGAGTGCGAATGCCGCCGCCATCGAACCCAGGGCCGCGAGTCCCAGAAAATCCCGTCGCGGCATCGGTTCCGGGTCAAAACGTGATTTCTTTTCACTTGGATGGGTCGTCATACAGAACTCCAATTTGTTGAAAATGTGACTCGTTCCATCGAGATCGCATCCACCGGGCAGCGGATCGCACACAGAGCACACCGAATGCAGCGATCCTCGTCTTTTAGGATCGCCGAGTTTTGGCTCAGTTCGGCATCGTTGCCGATCGATGAATCGATCATTTGTCCTATATCGGTATCAAACTCGAGATTGTCGAGCGAGATCAGCTTCAAACATTCGGTTGGGCAAACGTCCGCGCAGCCACCACACAGTACGCATCGGCTGCCATCAAACACCGGCGTTACTCCACAATCTAGGCAGCGTGACGCCTCGCGCATGGCCTCTTCACGGCTGTAGCCGATCTCAACGACGTTTTCGGGATGGTTGAGCCGCTCGGCCGGTTCGATCGTTGGCACCTCGACGCGGCGGATCGATTCGTAGCCGCGTTCACGACGGTATCGGTCAAGAACGACGTGGGTTTTAACCAGTTCATGCTCGAGCGTGTTACCGGTCAGATATTGATAAACGGAACGCGCCGCTGCCTTGCCGGACGCGACGGCGTCGATCAGCAAGCGCGTTCCGTGTGCGAGATCGCCGGCGACAAAGACCCCTTTGGCAGTGGTCTGTAGTGTAGTTAGGTCAACCTTGAGCCAGTCGCCGCGTGTTCGTTCTACGTCCTTACCGCCGTCGTCTAGAAAGGAGAGGGCCGGTGCCTGGCCAACAGCCAGAAGGACGGTGTCGCAGGGAATTACCTTCTTTTCCTCATCATCGTAAAGCGGTGAAAATTTTCGATCTTCGTCATAAACCCGCACGCATTTGCGAAACGCGACGCCAGTCACACTGCCTTTTTCGTCGCGAACCACCTCTGTCGGTCCCCAGCCGTTGCTGCGCTTGATACCTTCTTCGTCCCCCTCGACGATCTCGATAGTGTCCGCGGGCATTTCTTCCGCGCCTTCAAGTGAGATCAGGTGAACGTTCGTAGTCTCGGAAAGCCTCGCGGCCGTGCGTGCCGTGTCAAAAGCGATCTGGCGGACGACCGACCTGGCGACGTCATATGCAACGTTTCCACCCCCAATGACTACGATCTCGCGGCCCATATCGAGGTCTTCGCCAAGTGAGACAGCTCGAAGCAGATCTACGCCTCCGATCACGCCCGGGCCATCCTCACCAGT
>JBGAVC010000056.1:0-24982 GCA_044228265.1 Pyrinomonadaceae bacterium | reverse complement strand
CGCTCAAATGCACATTGAGCTTGAAAAGAGCGTCGATTACATTCGAGCTCCGCAGGTTTACGGCAAAATTCAGGAATTGACGCCATTCGACACGATCGGCGAGGGTTACGAAGGCCAGGGAATGAACGTGGCGGTCCTCGACACCGGAATGGACTGGACGAGCGCGATGTTCGGCGGCGATCCGACGCCACCGCGTCTCGGTTTGGCTCCGGCGGCAGCCGCCCTCTCGACCAATAAGAAGATCATCTATTATCTGACTTTTACCGCGGGACTAATTGACGGATTCGGTCATGGAACACACTCGTCAGCGGACATTGCCGGCTATCTCGCGATCGCTCCCGGAGCAGACAAACTTCCCGGAACGGCCGACGACGCACGACTGCATGGCGTCGCTCCCCAGGCCAGGCTGATGGGTTATAAAGTCTGTGCCGACGTGGGCAGCTGCCTGACAGAATCCACGATCATGGCGATAGAAGACGCCGTGTCGCCGACGAGCCCAAATCTACAGCCTAAACCGATCGCCAACGTCATCAACATGAGCCTCGGCGGTGCGGGTGGTCCGAATGATGCTACAGCGGTAGCGTCCGACAATGCCGCTCTGCTCGGGACGATCGTCGTAGCTTCGGCCGGCAACAGCGGGCCCGGTGAATCAACTGTCGGCTCACCCGCATCGGGACGGCACGTGATCGCAGTCGGAGCCAATACTGACCCAGGCGGCGGTTCGCACACGGCCGACCTGCTGACCACGGGCGGGCGTACCGGAATGATCGCGAATCTTCTGGAGGGTGCGGCTGAGATCACCTCGGACATCTCGAACAATTACGTTTACTGCGGACTGGCTGAAACACCGGCCGACTGCCCCTCGGACGTGAGCGGAAAGATCGCGCTAATAGCTCGAGGCAGCACGTACAACACTCCCGAACTGCCGGTAGCCGGCAGTCTGGGCACCGGGTTGTTCTCAAACAAAGCAGCTTCGGCAGCCGCATCCGGCGCGGTCGCCGCCGTCATCTACAACAACGTCGACGGCGAACTTTCGGCCGCGACAGTGCGCGCTTCGACGATCCCCGTCGTCGGCATCAGCAAATCAAACGGTGAATATCTTAAGTCACTGATCGGCTCAGGCACGGTATCGGCAAATCAGATAAGACTCAATGCCGCAAAAGCATTTACGCCGCAAATGGCCGATTTCAGTTCACGCGGACCTGTCGCGGGGCTCGGACAGATCAAACCGGATGTGACCGCACCCGGCGTGGACATTTATAGCGCGACGGTCAGAGTCGGCGCGGCGGAAACAAATACGGGAACCATGTTCGATCCGACCGGCTTCATACACGCAAGCGGAACAAGCTTTTCGGGACCGCACGTATCCGGGGCAGTCACCCTGATCAAGCAGGCACATCTCGACTGGGACCCCGACATGATCCGGACCGCGCTGATCAACACGGCGACAAATCTGAGAACGTCAACGGGCTCACCAAAGTCTGACGGAAACAGCGCCGATCCGATCATCGCTCAGGGCGGCGGATTGATCGACGTTGCAGGTGCCGTCAATACAAAGGCACTGATCGGTGTAACGGGTGACGGCATCGTCGAGCCCAGTTTCCTGGGAAGCTATTCGTTCGGAGCTTCACCCATCCTGAACAACCGAATCGTCAACACAAAACAGGTGACGCTGACGGTTAGAGATGTCTCCGGACAAGGCGGGGTCTACAACCTCTCGACGGCGAATAACCGCTATTTCGACCGGCCGGGCATTACGGCATCCGTAAGCCCTTCGAGTGTGACATTGTCTCCAGGCGGGTCCGCTACATTTACCGCGACCGTATCGGTCGACGGCAATCAAGTACGCGACGAATCGTCGCTCGAGCTACAATGGTACGTCGCCGCCACACCCGCCGCCGGTGGCCGTACCATCCGCATGCCGCTGTATTTCAGGGCGGATCCGAGCCTGCCGGATGCTTCCGGAGGAGCGACAACTTCCCAGACGTTCACCGGTCAGGTGCTCGCAGGCGACGCCGGTGCCCAGCACGATCAGGGGTTGTACCTTGGCGACGGATTCACATATAACGACATACCGTTCGAGGTTGGAAACAACACGGTCAAGATCGACGGCAATCTGACGTTTACCGATGCCGCCGGCACTAACTTTGGACTATCGGACCTTGATCTGTACCTGGTCGCACCGTCCGGCGAGATCGTGGGCAACAGCGCCATAGCCGGCGGGCCGGAGAATATCTCCGTGCCGGTCACCAGCGGCGGAACATACACCTGGCGCGTCTACGGCTGGCTGGCAGCGGATACTCCTTATACGTTGACGAGTACCCAGACCCTCGGCGGATCGCCGCCAGATCTGGCACCGATCGCTGCAAATTTTGTGGATTCGTCCAGCGGGAAGCGTTACGATTTTGACGGCAGCTTTAATTTGACGTGGTCGCCCACCGGAACTGCCGACGCATTTGAGGTCGAGCAGTCCACCGACGGAACCACCTGGAGTGTCCTTCAGCAGGTGGCCGGCAACACGAGCGGCATTTCGTTGGCGAACCTGCCTGAGGGAACCTACAGCTATCGGGTTCGTTCGATCGTCCCGGGGCGGATCGGAAAATTCGTCACCGATCCAAGCAACGTCAGTTCGATCATCGTTTCGCAGCGGGCCGAGATCGATGTGACATCGTCGGTCGGCGTCCTGAACCGCTCGGTAACGTTCCCGGCGGGAGCAACCGAAATAGTGGCGGCCCTCAAGAACCAGTCGACGGCTTCGTATTACCCAAACATCACCTTCGAGATAGTTTCGGTCCAATCGACCGGCAACACCGTTCGGGTCGCCAATGCCGACAATGGCGGGGACGGAGTCGCGGGCCCGGCCGACTTTGACTACTCTCAGCTCGTCGGAGGCGAATTCAGCCCGAATGAAGAGAGCGGTAACCGGACTATCCGGTTCAACAATCCGAACACAATAATGTTCACATTCACTGCGGCAGTCAGGGCCAATGTGCTCACGGGATCGGGCGGGACTTCGCAGTCGGGTTCGTCTTCGGGTGGCTCGACATCGTCGGGAACGACGTCCGGTAGTTCAACGACGGGAACGGTCAGCAATACTGGCGGCACTCGTTTGCTTAAGTTCACCGTAAACCCGCTCACCAACGTGGTGACCGTTCAGCGGCTCTAGCGGAACCTCGATCTCCCACCGCGGGGCTGGAGCGATCCGGCCCCGTTTTATTCTCAACCTTAGTTGACCTTAAGCCCATTCGTCAGGACAAGGCCATCGGCAGTTCCTCGCTGGAATGCCTTTTTTGATTTTGTATTCTTGTTCAACCTAACTGGTCTCTCCGGGTGTATCAAGGCCCTTTTGTTCCCGGTACCAACGAACGCCGGAGATGTTCTCTTCTTCAGATTCCCGCAGATGCTCCAGAGAGCGTGCCGACTGAATGTGCGCGCAGGCAACGAGAAGGGCGTTAAGGAGTGCGGTCGGCGCCGTATAGGAGTCGATGAACGACGCGCGGGCGATGGAGGCTTCGAGATGCGTATCGCAGAACTTTGCGATCGGCGTCGAGTCGCTGTCGGTTATTCCAATGCTCGGGACGTTTCGACGCCGGGCGGACAGCACCGCGTTGACCGTGTCACGCAAACCGCGTCCAAAGCTTATGGCGATAAGCAGATCTTTTGGGGTCATTATATTGACCTTGTTCTGCACAGCCCCGCTGCTGCCGGCCGGAGCCTCGGCATCAAATCCTAATCGGACAAGCGCGTAAGCCAGCGACCCGGCAAGCGATGCAGCAAAATCGATGCCTATCACAATGATCCGCCGCGCGTGGCTGATCTGCCGGGCGATCTCTACGAGCTTGTCCGCATCCATCCTGGACCGGAGAGCATTTAGGTTCTCAAGATCCTGTTCTACGCTTCTTCTGATGCGATCCGCGACGCTTAATTTAGACTGCTCGGCAGCCTTCATCGCGGTGTACGGAGTGATCTGCGTAACGAAATGTTCGCGGAGGTCTTGAGCAAAGTCGGCGAACTTTTCATAACCCAGTGCCTGCACAGCCCTGACGATCGTTGCGGAATCGACGTTGTAACGTCTGCCCAGCTCCCTTGACGAGAGAAAGAACGTTTCGTTCGATTCGTCGATTATCTGTCGGACCAGCCGCTTGCGGCTCGCGCTCAGGTTAGCCTGGGTGTCGAAGAATCTGGCGCCCAGCGGAGTCAGCCCGGTCTTTGCGGGGTTGCCGTCGACCTCTGACGCGGCCAACGCTTGCGCGAATTCGGCGGGCCTTTCGTCGTTGAGTTTGTTCTTGATATCACTACCCATATGAGCCGTGCTGCCGGTCTTTTCGCTATCCGGTCGGTATATCGCAGGCGGGCCGGCGTCAGGCCGTCATCTCTCAACCTGCTATTTTCCGCTCATCTCAAAACCGAAATGCTGCAACAGATGCTGTATGATATGGGAATTGGATGAAATCTGCAAACATTGATGCGGACCGGTTCCAGATAAATCCTCTTGAAACATCGGCGTGGCCATAACGGACTGAAGCCCATCTATCGCTGTTAATTGTTGTGACTACAACACTTGACTGTCGGAAGGCTCGTCAGCATTCACTGCTGTCGAGGCGAAAGAAAAAAGCTTCAGCATTTGATGCAATATATGATGCACCTTGTTGACATTCGACATCAGTTGGTGTACGAATAAGGTTCATTAGTAACGAACAGGAATCAAACCGGGCTAAGTTGAACGAATTTCGAGTCTTGGACAGACCATGTCCAATGCGCGTAATTCAGTAATTCCCGGCGACGAGATCGCCTCCCGAGCGCATGTGAAAACCAAATAGCAGGAGCAACCAAGTAATGAAAACCATTCAAATCTTTTGCATCAGCGTACTCTGCTTGATCATTGTAGTTACGAGTTCCGCCCAGACCGCGGGAACGGGAGCCGTGACAGGAACCGCCAGTGACGCAAACGGCGCCGCGGTGGCCGGGGCGCAGGTCAAGGTGACGAACGAACGGACGGGCGAAGAACGCACTGTGGTAACGTCTGAAAATGGCGGTTACACGGTTCCGCTCTTGTCGCCGGGATTCTACCGAATAGAGTTCACAGCAAAAGGATTTAAGAAATCGGTTAAGACCGGCCTCCAGGTCAACGTGACCGAGACCGCCCGTTTCGACGTTCGATTCGAGGTGGGCTCGGTGAACGAGCAGGTCAACGTTACGGCCGATGCTTCGGTATTGCAGACCGAGTCGAGCGCGCTCGGGAGGGTTGCGGACAGCACAGTCGTTAGCAACCTGCCGTTGGTGACCCGAAATTTTACGCAGATAGCAACCCTCTCGCCGGGCGTTTCGGCGCCCGTCACCCGCGGCGACGAACTCGGTCGTGGAAGCGGCGGCCTGACCGGCGGCGCCTTCCGTTCGCATGGAGCATTCGGGGCCGACAACAATTTCATGCTCAACGGCGTTCAGGCTAATGACCTGCAGTCGAGCGGCAACTTCAGCGGTGGCATACCTATCCCAAATCCGGACGCCATCCAAGAATTCAAGGTGTTGACCGGACAGTATGACGCGACATACGGCCGCAATGCGGGCGCTAACGTAAACGTCGTGACCAAAGGTGGTGGAAACCAATTTCGTGGAAGCCTGTTCGAATTTTTCCGCAACGAAAAGCTTAACGCCAACGACTTTTTCAGGAACCGGACCGGACAGCCGCGTGGAGTGCTGAGGCAAAACCAGTTCGGAGGGACCCTCGGCGGTCCGATCGTAAAGGACAGGGTCTCATTTTTCGGTTCATATCAGGGAACACGGCAAATAAACGGCATAGCCGGCGGGGCAGCGGCCAACATATCTACCCCGGCCTTTACGAACGATCGCTCTCGGGCAGCACTGGGAGCACTGTTCGCGGGACAGGCCGGGGCTTTTGGCGGTCTTGCGATCGCGGCCGATGGATCGAACATCAGCAACCAGGCGCTTGCGCTTCTGAATTTGAAGTTGCCGAACGGCCAGTATGTTATCCCGACCCCTCAAACGGTAAACAACGCGTTATCATTTGCCGCCCGCGGATTCTCGGCTTTCAGCGTCCCGGGCACCTTCAACGAGAACCAGTTCATGACAAACATGGACATTCTGCACACGGCCAAGAGCCGGATAACGGGCCGGTTCTATTTTGCCAACAGCGATCTGGTACAGCCGTTGCCTCCTTCACAACTCGGAACTTCGTTTCCCGGATTTCCTTACTTCATTCCCAACAAGTTTCGCAACTTGACCATTGGGCACGTGTATACATTCAACTCGAACCTGTTGAATCAATTTGACTTTGGCTACAACGGAACGACAGTCGGAAGTCTGCAGCAGGAAGTATTCAAATACTCTGACATTGGCGTAAATGCACCGCCGGTCGAGAACCAGTTTCCGGTGATAGGCGTCGCGAGTTCGGGCTCGACGGGCGGCAACGGCCAGAGCCTCACGCTCGAGCAACGTCATTATAATTTCCAGGACTCGCTGACGTACATCCGCGGAAGGCAAACTTTCCGGTTCGGCGGCGGCATCACCAGATCGAGGGTCCACTTGAAAAACTTCACATTCTTTGGCGGAATACAGTTTCAAAGCTGGGCGGATCTGCTCTTAGGGCGCGACGGAGGACCTGTTGCATCCGGCGGCAACGGTTCCACGGTATCGAATCTGACCGTAACGATCGATGTTCCGGGCGACCTCGACCGGGATTGGAAGGTCTGGGACGGTAACGCTTATGTACAGGACGATATCAAGTTGACATCATCACTGATGTTAAACGTGGGAGTGCGATACGAGCGCCTTGGACACCTCGCCGATATCGGCGGCCGTAACGCGAGTTTTGATATCAGCCTCGCTGACCCAAACGCTACGGCAACGGGGTCGCTCGCCGGTTTTATGGTCTCTTCCAATTTCAATGGGACCCTTCCGGCGGGCGTGAAGAAACTCGATAATGAATTTGGGATCCTTGGCGTAGGACAAAACAATATTGACCCACGAATAGGATTTGCGTGGAAGTTGCCAGGTTCGCGGTTTACCAATCACATGGTGCTCCGCGGTGGTTACGGCATCTATCATACGCGTGCGACGGGACAGGCGTTCCTGCAGCTTGCGACCGGCCAGCCGTTCGCTTCGCTTCGCCAGGTCGTGTTAAGCCCAACAGCGACGTTCGCCAACCCGTTCGCTCCACTCCCGGCACTCCCGACGTTTGTACCGTATACATCGTCATCGTCACTTACTATCAACCTTGTCGATCCTCATTACCGGCCGCCGTTTACCCATGAGTACAGCTTGAACCTTCAGACAGATCTTACCCACGGGTTTCTTCTTGAGACCGGATATGTCGGCACGTTGGGAAGGCACCTCATCTCCCCGCATCAACTGAATCAGGCGGCTCTGGCAAGCCCATCGGCACCGATCCGTGGCGTAACGACCAACTTAGGATCAGCAGCTAACGTGCGGCTTCGGGTTCCGATCCTAGGGTTCTCGCCAATCGGGCTGATAGATATCGACTCGGTAGCGGTCTCGCGCTATGACAGCCTGGAGGTGAGCCTGACTAAACGGTTGTCGAGAGGCCTTCAATTTCTGGCCTCTTACACATTTGCCCACGCATACAGCGACGCGGGTACAAACACCGGTGCATCCGGCACCGGTCCCGTGCCTGGCAACCAGGTCGATCGACATGCTAACTATGGCCGCGCCGATTTCAATCGCGAGCACCGCTTTATATTCAGTTACGTGTACAACTTCCCCACGATGAAAGCCGGGAACCGTTTTGTGAGCGGCCTTTTGGGCGGATGGTCCATCTCGGGCGTGACCACGATCCAGTCAGGCACACCTCTAACCATCACCGGGACAAATGCGCAAAATGCGTACGGAATAGCGAGTGACAGAGCCCAATTCGCCGTCGGCTGCGATGCTTCGGGCCTCCTGACTACGGGTTCGGTTATCAGCAGGTTGGGAGGCGCAAGCCTCGGACCCGGATATTTCAATAACGCCTGTATCAATCGAAGCGGAACGGGGGCGGCTGCCTGGATACCTGTTGAAGCAGGCGGCGGAACGGCCTTTGGCAATAGCGGGGTCGGCATCGTCACCGGCCCCGGCCAAAATAGCTCCGATATTGCGATCGTGAAACGAACGCGGCTTCACTTTCTAACTGAGGGTTCGAACCTGGAATTCAGGACGGAGTTCTTTAACGTGTTCAACACGCCGCAGTTTTCAAATCCTGGCACCAGTGTTTCGTCAGCAGCGACGTTTGGGGTTATCTCGTCCACGTCGGTAAATCCCAGAATCATCCAGTTCGCGCTAAAACTGAATTTCTAAACAACCTAGCGGCCGAAAGGCGGTCCTTGAAGGGACCGCCTTCTTTCAAACGGACTTGCCGGGCAGATCGATAACGAGTTTCTAGTCGCAGACGAAATCTCGGCTGCACGCCCACACATTCATTGAGAGGATCATAAATCCATGACCATCCGACGGCTGCTATTTTCGGTTCCATTTTTGATCTCACTGGTTTTTACGATTTTCGGGCAAGGGACCCGGATGCTGCGGCATCCCACGGTCAGCCGTGACCAGATCGCTTTTGCGTATGCCTCGGATATTTGGATCGTTTCGCGTTCCGGAGGCCAGGCGCGTCGTCTAACTTCGACGCCGGGGGTTGAAGGAGACCCGTATTTTTCTCCTGACGGAACGAAGATCGCATTCTCGGCGACGGTCGCGGGGAACACTGATGTCTACGTAATGTCGGCGGCGGGCGGCGACCCGAAACGATTGACGTATCATCCCAGCATAGATCGAGTCAGAGGATGGAGCTCGGACGGCCGACGTATTCTCTTTTCGTCGATACGAAACAGCCAGCCAAATGAGGCCTATAACCGCCTGTGGACGGTCGATGTGGATGGCGGAATGGCTGAGTCCCTGCCGCTCCCGCGTGCTTACACGGGTTCCTATTCACCGGACGGCAGTCGACTGGCGTACGAAGAATTTTCAACGACGTTCTTTCCCGGCTGGCTTGAGGGCAGTTATTGGCGGCACTATCGTGGCGGACGAACGCACCCGATCTCGATCATAAATCTTGCGGACAACTCGGTCGAAACCCTGCCGTGGACCAACAGCAACGACAGCACGCCGATGTGGGTCGGCGACACCATCTATTTCATATCGGACCGAAACTTCACGGCCAATCTTTTTTCTTACAAGCTCGGTGCGAAACAAGTTACACAGCTTACGAACCACGACGATTTCGACGTCATGACCGCCTCGGCGTCCTCCGATGCGGTCGTTTACGAGCAGGCGGGCTATATCTATCTGCTGGACACAAAGAGCGGAAAGGCAAAACAGGTCAATATCGAAGTTAGCGGAGACCTGCCGTGGACCAGGCCTCAGTTCAAGAAAGTAGGCGACGCTATCCGTGGAGCAGTGCTTTCGCCGGGAGGCGTCCGAGCCGCCTTTGAGGCCCGCGGCGACATATTTACCGTTCCAACGGGAAAAGGCGATTACAGGAACCTGACAAATACATCGGGTGCCCATGAACATGATCCCGCGTGGTCGCCGGACGGCAGTCAGCTCGCGTGGTTCTCGGACGCCAGCGGCGAATATCAGTTAATGGTAGGCGATGCGTCCGGGTTGTCGGAGCCTCGGACAATAGCGTTGCCGTCGACCGCTTACTTTGCAAATCTGCAATGGTCGCCGAACGGCCAGATGTTCCTGACGGACGACAACCACGGAAACCTGTGGACGATCGACGTCAAGAGCGGCGCGGCGACGAAGGCCGACGCTGAGACGGACGGTGATCCGACCCGCGGAATGGACGCTTCGTGGTCTCCGGACTCTAAATTCATCACATATTCGAAAAATCTCAAGAGCCGCTTTCGAGCCGTCTTTGTGTATTCGGTCGCCGATAAACAGGTCCATCAGATCACAGACGGCCTGGCTGATGCCATCTCGCCGGCATTTGACGCGGGCGGCAAGTATCTCTATTTCCTGGCAAGCACCGACTACGGGCCAAAATCCAGTTGGCTCGAAATGAGCTCGATCGACCACCCGGTTCGACGGGGTGTTTATGTTACGGTACTTAGCTCGGGCGATCCCTCGCCGTTCCTTCCTGAGACCGGCGACGAGCCGCCGCCCGGAGCCGCGGCTGCAGCACCGCCGAAGCCCGGCCCGGTGGACGTGCGCATCGATTTTAATGGGATTCTTCAGAGGATCCTTCCAACCAGCGTGCGGCCGGCGGATTTTGGCAATCTTCAGGCCGGACCGGCCGGAACGATCTTCTTTACAGAAGCGACGACCGGCGTACCGGTTCTGAAACTGAACCGTTATCTCGTCAGAGCCAATGCCGCCGCGCCGTTTTTGGAAGGCATGGCACGCTACTCGATATCCGCAGATAAGAAAAAACTGATCTATAACTACGGCCCCGGACGTTGGGGAGTCGTCGGGACGGATGGCCTACCGGTTCCGCCAAAAGTCGGCGACGGGCCGCTCAATGTGGCCCAACTCGAGATGAAGGTGGACCCAAAAGCCGAGTGGGCAAATATTTTCCGCGAGACGTGGCGTATCCAGCGCGAATATTTCTACGACGAGAAAATGCAAGGCGCCGACTGGCCCGCTATCTATCAGAAATACCTGCCGCTGCTGGCCCACATCGGCCATCGCTCCGATCTCAGCTATTTGATAGCTCAGGTCGGCGGCGAACTGACCGTTGGCCACTCGTATCTCACCGGCCCAGGCGACGTCCCATCGGAAGACCCGGTCAATGTCGGCCTGCTCGGTGCGGACATCAAGGCCGATAACGGCAGTTACAAGATCGCCCGCATCTACAACGGCGAAAACTGGAATCCTGAATTGCGGGCACCGCTAGCCGCACCCGGCATCAATGTTTCGGAGGGAGACTATATCCTCTCGGTAAACGGCAAGCCGGTCAGTACCAAGATCGATTTTTACAGCTATTTCGAGAACACCGCCAACCGGCAGACGGTCTTAAGGGTCAATAACAAACCGACGGCGGAAGGCTCCCGGCTGGTCACCGTCGTTCCGGTGGCGAGCGAGAACGGGCTTCGGACGCGTTCGTGGGTCGAGGACAACCGGCGATTGGTCGACAAACTCTCCGGCGGCAAACTTGCTTATGTTTGGCTGCCAAATACGGGCGGTCCCGGCTATACGTCCTTTATTCGCTACTTTTATTCCCAGCAGAATAAGGAAGGAACGGTTGTCGATGAGCGCTACAACCAGGGCGGGCAGATCGCGGATTTTATTATCAACGAGCTTGACCGAAAACCTGTTGGATTTTTTGCTCTTCGCGACGGAAACACCTTCTTCTCGCCGATAGCCGGCATTTACGGACCAAAAGTAATGCTGATCAACGAATCGGCTGGCTCCGGCGGCGATGCGATGCCATTCTATTTCCGTGTGAGAAAGCTTGGTCCGCTGGTCGGGACGCGCACCTGGGGCGGACTGGTCGGAACACTCGGTACTCCTCCAACGATAGACGGCGGCGGGATCACCGCACCGATACTTGCGTTCTATAACCTGGAAGGTAAATGGGATGTCGAAAACGTCGGCGTAACCCCGGATGTAACGGTTCCCTACAGTCCGTCGGAGGTGATCAAGGGCCGTGATCCGCAACTCGAGCGGGCCGTTCAGGAAGGACTCAAACTGCTCGAACAAAATCCGACGATAATGAAGCCGAGGCCGCCGTCGATCGACCGGACGTCGAAGCCGCGGCCTTAAAAATAGTTCCTGGGAGTATTGAATATGGCGAATCTTCTAAGTAAGAAGCTATTGCTGTTTGTGATCGTAGTCTCCATTCCGCTTTGTGCGGTCGCACAGCAGCAGACGGATCCGCCCGCAGGCTTCGAAAAGATCGAGCAAATGGTTCCGATGCGTGACGGCGTTAAGCTGCACACGATCATCTATAAGCCAAAATCGAGTAGCGAACCCCTTCCGATCATTTTCAATCGCACTCCGTACGGTATTGACGGTATTTACCGCGCCTTTCCAGGCTCGCTCGCTGAATTGATCGATGAAGGTGTCATTTTTGCTTTCCAGGACATTCGCGGGAAATTCAAGTCCGAAGGCCAATTCGTTATGCTCCGCAATCCGCGCGGTCCTGGTAACAAATCCACAATTGACGAAGGCACCGATACCTACGACACGATCGAATGGATCCTGAAAAACGTTCCCGGCAATAACGGCAAGGTCGGTATGGCGGGCACGTCGTATGGAGCCTGGCTGGTCATGATGGCCGTGATCGATCCGCACCCGGCGCTAAAAGTCGTGACTGAGTCTGCTACGCCGTCCGACATGTTCCTCGGCGACGACTTCCATCACAATGGTGCCTTTCGGCTAAGTTACGGATTTGAGTATGCGTATGCGCTGGAGTCGGCGAATGGAGTTAACCCATTTAAGTTCGACGGGCCCGATCTGTACCAGTGGTATCTCAGCCTGGGTGCTCTTTCGAATGTCAATTCAAAATATTTCAACGGGAAAATGCCGACGTGGGAAAACTTCGTCAATCATCCGAACTACGACGAGTTTTGGCAGCAGCAGGCCTTGGTAAATCAGATCAAGAAAACACGCGTGCCGATCATGCACGTCGCAGGATGGTGGGACCAGGAAGATTTCTACGGGCCGATAAAGGCATACGAGATACTCGAAAAAACGGACACCAACAATATGAACTATCTGGTCGTCGGTCCATGGAACCACGGCGGCTGGAACGGCGCGACGGGCGACAAACTTGGCAACGTCGAGTTTGGATCCCCGGCGAGCAAGGATTTTCGCACAAACATATTGCGGCCCTGGTTTGCGTACTATTTGAAAAACAAAGGAAGGCTCAAACAGCCGGAAGCAACCACATTCGAGACAGGCACGAATCGCTGGACAACCTACGATCAGTGGCCGCCGAAAACTGGTGTCAAAGCTCGCCAACTTTATTTCCAAGCGAACAAACAACTTTCATTTACCAAACCTGCTGCGCCCGGCGAGCAATTTGACAGTTACGTTTCCGATCCAGCCAATCCGGTACCATATCGAAAACAGCCTATCAGCCCCACCTTTGGAGGCTCGGGCTGGACGACATGGTTGGTCGGGGATCAGCGGTTCACCGACGACAGACAGGACGTGCTTTCCTGGCAGACCGAGACGCTGCAGGACGACATCACGATTGCAGGCGACATCGTTGCGCATCTGTTTGCGTCGACGACGGGAACGGACAGTGACTGGGTGGTCAAGCTGATCGATATCTATCCGGAAAACGACCCGAAGTTGCCGGGCTACAAATTGATGATAGCGGACGAGGTCCTGCGTGGCCGTTTTCGTAACTCATTTACAAAGCCGGAGCCGATCCCAGCAAATCAGATCGTTGGATACAACATCGATCTTCATACAAACAATCATACATTCCTCAAAGGTCACCGTATCATGGTGCAGGTGCAAAGCAGTTGGTTTCCGCTGATAGATCGAAATCCCCAGAAATTTGTTCCAAATATCTTCCTTGCGAACGAGTCCGATTTTCAGAAGGCGACCCAGCGAGTATATCGTTCGGGTCAGCGAGCTTCGTGCATTGAATTGCCCATCAGGTCGTCAGCGAACTGATCAATTGAAATTGAAACGATGATAGAAAGATATAAAAAGCAGTTGCGGGTCATACTGTTAGCGATCCTCGCGTTTATAGCCTTATCAGCGGTTCCAAAAAACCTCTCTGGCCAGACTGTCGACCTTTCAAAAGTCATACCGGAACTCGAGCCCGCGATCCGGCAGGCAATGATAGATGGCAAGATGCCTTCGGCCTCGATCGCATTGATCTCAGGCGATAAGGTCATTTGGACCCGAGCGTATGGCGAATCGAATCTATGGGCCCACACTCCGTCCACGCCGGAAACCGTCTATCTGATCGGTTCTACGTTCAAGGCAATGTCGACGGTCGCGCTGCTTCAACAGATGGAAGCGGGCAAATTCAAGCTCGATGATCCCGTATCTAAATATCTCGATTTTCAGATCCAGGGCGACGATCCGAAGAATCCTGTGACCTTTCGGCACCTGTTAACCCATACTTCCGGCTTAACCGGCGATTTCGGAGCCGTCGCGCTTTGGAGCAACGACGCGCCGATGAAGCTCGACGATTTTGTCCGCAAATCGCTAAAGGTTGCACATCCGCCGATGACCAAGGTGGAGTATTCGAACGCCGCCTTCGCATTTGTCGGTTATCTCGTCGAGAAATTCTCGGGCGTCCCGTTCAGACAATATATAAAGGAGCATGTTTGGGACCCGCTCGAGATGACGAGCACGGCCTTCGATCTGACGCCCGAAATGGACGAACGACTCTCGGTTCCGTACGTTGTCGATGAAAAGACCGGACGGCAGCGGCCGAGCGTTCGTATCCGGGCTGCGGTGTTTCCGGCAGGGATCACTTACGGCACTGTTCTTGACCAATCGAACTGGCTGATCACGAATCTGAACGGCGGAATATTCAAAGGAAAGCGCATCATCAGCGAAGCGACAATGGAGCAAATGATGACGCGGCAATTCGACCAGTTCAAAGGACCGATCGAAGGGATCTGGGGCAATGCCGACGCCGGCTTCGGATTGACCTGGTGGGTGCAAGTTAGGGACGGCGACAGGTATTTCGCTCACAGCGGCAGCCTATCCGGCTACACAGCGTTCTTGCTTGGAAACCGCGACCGCAAATTCGGCTTTGCTATCCTAACTAACGCAAACCGTGCTCATCCGCACCTCATCAAGCTGGCCGACCGGGCGATCGATCTAATGAAAAAGTATTCCTCTGATCAGAAGACCGCCGCGGTCTCGTCGGGTATTTCCGGAGATAAGAAATGAGAAATTCAGTTCGAAGAGTTTTTGCTCTCACATTGGTTAGCTGGCTGATCGCCAGCTTGCTCGCAACCCAGATCGTCGCGCAAACCGACCAGCCGACGTATGACCTTGTCATTCGAAATGGAAGGGTCCTCGATGGCGCAGGTAATCCGTGGATAATTGCCGACGTTGCAATAAAAGACGGTCATTTCGTTCGGATAGGCAAGATATTTGGCCGTGGCAAACGCGAGATCGACGCGACCGGAAGATATGTGTCGCCCGGCTGGATCGACATGCAGGACCAATCTGGCGGCGTTCTTCCCCGAAATGGTCTGGCCGAAAGCAAACTGCTGCAAGGCGTTACGACCGGGATCGCCGGCGAAGGCGGGGCACCTGTCCAGGCTGACAAACTGGCCGACTACTTCAGTTCACTCGAGAAGAGCGGCATCAGCATGAATTTCGGCACCTATTATGGCGAAACGCAGGCGCGGGTCGCTGTCCTGGGCCAGGAGGCCCGCGATCCGACGCCGGAAGAGCTTGGCCGGATGAAGTCGATAATCGAGACCGCGATGAAGAACGGTGCTTTCGGGATCTCGACGGCTCTGATCTATCCTCCCGCAAGCTACTCGAAAACGGACGAGATCGCCGAATTAGCCAAAGTCGCCGGACAATACGGCGGCATTTATATCAGCCACATTCGCGGTGAAGGCAAGGAACTGCTCGAGGCGATCAATGAAGCGATCACCATCGGCGAAAAGGGCAAATTGCCGGTTGAGATATATCACCTCAAAGCAGCATACGCTCCCGGTTGGGGAAAGCTGATGCCGGAGGCAGGCAAAACGATCGACGCGGCCCGCGCACGGGGGGTTGATGTCGCGGCGAATATGTACCTTTACACCGCCGGCGGCACAGGCCTTTCGGCCGTTATTCCATCCTGGGCCTCCGAAGGCGGGAACGCGAAGCTGATGGAACGCCTGAAAGATCCGTCGACGCGGGCCCGATTGAAGAAAGAGATCAAGACCGGATCGCCCGGCTGGTGGAATATCATCGAGGCATCCGGCGGCTGGAAGAATATCGTACTCGTCGGCGCCGGGAACCCGAACAACAAGAAGTTCGAAAACAAGAACATTGAGCAGATCGCAAAAGAACTGAAAAAAGATCCTGCGGATGCAGCTTTTGACCTGGTTCTGGAGGCAAACGGCCGCACCGGTGCGCTCTATTTTATGATGAGCGAGCGGGATATCGAGACGGCGGTGAGGTTCCCGTGGGTAAGTCTCGGCAGCGACGCCTCGGCGTCACTGAAATTGGAAGATCCGAACACGGCCGGATCCGGGCACCCGCGATCTTACGGAAATTTTCCGAGACTGATCGCTGAATTCGTCCGCAAGCGGGGCGTGCTGACGCTTCCCGACGCGATCCGCAAAATGACGTCGTGGCCGGCGACACGGCTGCGACTGGCTTCGCGCGGACTCGTAAAGGAGGGTTACTGGGCCGACGTGGTCATCTTCGATTACGACAAGATCCAGGACAATTCGACTTATGAATTTCCATACAGGACGCCAACGGGTATCGATTACGTCTTAGTGAACGGCCAGGTCGTCATCGAGAACGGCAAGCATACAGGAGCGAAACCAGGCCGAGTGATCTACGGGCCAGGCCGGCAAGCCCCATAGTTCGGGCTTGCGGTCAGACCTCCGGGCGCGAAATCGAATGGCTTCTCGAAACATCGTTATCCGGGACATCGATCGGCCCGACGATATCAGGGCGGCCGAGGCTCTCCAGCGTGAGGTTTGGGGGCTTCCGGACCTTGATGTGGTGCCATTTACCCAGCTCGTCGCGGCCAAGGCTGCGGGCGGTGTTTTGCTCGGAGCTTTTGACGATAGCGTCCTCGCGGGATTTGTTTACGGTTTTGTCGGGTACGAGAACGGAATGACGACTCATCACTCGCACATGCTTGCCGTGAGCCCGGAATATCGAAGCTCAAATCTGGGCCATGCACTCAAGCTGAAGCAACGCGAGACGGTCCTGGCGCAAGGCATCGAGACAATGACGTGGACCTTTGATCCGCTGCAGAGTTTGAACGCTTATTTCAATTTCGGAAAACTCGGCGTGCGTTCCGACCGGTATCTTGTCAATTTCTACGGCGAGGATGCCGCGAGCTTTCTGCATCGCAACGGGACCGATCGATTGTGGGTCACATGGGAACTCAACAGTCCGCATGTGCGGACACGGCTCGAAGGTAGCGTTCAAGAGTCCGACTCGGAAAACGTTACAGCCTTCGTCGAAGTCGGCGAGGATGACAAGCCGCGTTACGTCGCCGCGACGGTTGGGAGATCGAGCAGGAAAGCAATTATTGAGATCCCGGCGGACATTAACGAGATTGAACGAAAAGACTGGTCTATCGCGTCCCAATGGCGCGAAGCCACGCGCCAAGCATTTACGGAAGCACTAAATAACGGCTATTTGGTCGAAGGATTTTATCGGAACGATAGAAAGGAACAACGAGTCGGAAGATACCTGCTCGTATCCAGGGAAACAGGAGGATCATGAAAATACCTTTCGTTCATAGAGCGATCATTCTTACCGCACTCATCGTATTTGCGTCAATTAGCAACGCTCTGGCGCAGCAGCCGCCGTTCGAGGGCTTTGACGACTATGTGAATAAGGCGATCAAAGACTGGGATGTTCCAGGGCTGGCGATCGCTATCGTCAAGGACGACCGAGTCGTATTTGCCAAGGGCTACGGTCTGCGAGAACTCGGCAAGGCCGAGCCGGTCGACGCACATACGATCTTTGCGATCGGCTCTTCGTCAAAAGCGTTCACGGCTGCGTCGATCGGCATGCTTCTCGACGAAGGAAAGCTGAAATGGGACGATCCCGCGACAAAGTACCTTCCCGGCTTTCAGCTTTACGACCCGTACGTCACTCGTGAAATGACCGTGCGCGATCTGCTGACCCACCGGATCGGCCTCGAGCGCGGAGACCAATTATGGTACGCCACTGCCTACAGCCGCGAAGAGGTTCTGCGTCGGGTCCGTTACCTGGTGCCGTCCTCGAGTGTGCGGTCGCGATTTGGCTATCAGAACATTATGTTTCTGGCCGCAGGACAGATAATTCCGTCGATCACCGGCAAGTCGTGGGACGATTTCGTCGCAGATCGTATTTTCACGCCGCTTGGCATGAAAGAAAGCGGCACGACGATCCGAACACTTTCAAGATCGACCGATGTCGCAACGCCTCACGCAAAGATCGATGACAAGGTGCGGCCTATTCCGTGGCGCCTGATCGACAACATTGGGCCCGCTGGTTCCATCAATTCAAATGTGACGGACATGGCGCAGTGGCTCCGCCTTCAGCTCGGAAAAGGCAAATTCGAGGGCAAGCAGCTTGTCAGCGAACCCGCCCTTAAAGAGATGCACACGCCGCAAACGATCATCAGGCTCGAAGGCCAGTACCCGATCCTTTATCCGGACGCACATTTCTTCAGTTATGGGATGGGATGGTTCCTGAGCGATTTTCGCGGCAAAAAACTCGTCGAACACGGCGGCGCGATCGACGGCATGCGAGCGCTTGTGGCGATGGTCCCGGAGAAAAATGTCGGCGTAGTGATCCTGACCAATCTCGGCGGCTCGGTACTGCCGCAGTACCTAGCATATCGCATCTTTGATTCGTATCTCGGCGAGCAGCCCAAAGACTGGCAGGCCGAGGCCTTACCCAAGCTGAAGACGCTTGAGGATCAGGGAAAGGCTGCTCAGCAAAAGGCCCTGGCCGACCGCGTAATGGGGACCAAACCCTCGGTCGACCTCCAAAATTACGCCGGTACGTTTCGCAACGAGATGTATGGCGATGTCCAGATCGAATTTGTGGACGGAAAGCTGGCCGTGCATTTCGGACCCAATTTCAACGGCGATCTCGAACATTGGAATTACGACACGTTCCAGGTCAAATGGCGGGATGCTGTTCTGGGAAGAGGATTGCTGCAATTCGGTCTGAACGCAAAAGGCAAAGTTGACAACGTGGAAATGGGTGGAATGGGACGGTTTTCGCGCGTTGCCGAAGGCGGCAAATAACGCACTTAGGGAGATCCGATAGAGGAAGTTCAAATGAAGAAAGCAATGTATAACCCATATCGGCTGGCGATCTTACTGGCTTTGTGCGTGTTGTTTTCTCTGTCGGCATCGGCGCAAAACGGGGCCGGCTCACTCGCGACTAACGATCAGATAGTTGCGAAAGCGGACGAATACATGGCCGCCGTTCTGAAAGTCGACGGTTTTAGCGGTTCGATCCTCGTAGCACGAGACGGCAAACCCATCGTCAGCAAGGCGTACGGAATGTCGAATATCGAACTCAATGTTCCGAATACGCCTCGGTCGATCTATCGTCTGGGTTCGGTCACGAAGCAATTCACCTCAATGGCTATCATGATGCTCCAGGAACGCGGGAAATTGAGCGTCAGCGATCCGATCTGTAAGTATGTCGCGGAATGTCCCGACATTTGGAAACCGATCACGTTGAAGCAGCTGTTGACCCACACCTCGGGGATCACTAATTACACCGCGTTTCCCGATTTCGCGACGACGACCGTTCTGCCGACCAAAACGGACACCATCATCGACCGGCTAAAGAAACAGCCGCTTGATTTTGCACCCGGCGAGAAGTTCTCTTATAGCAACTCGGGTTATTTCTTACTGGGCGTAGTGATCGGGAAAGCGTCCGGAAAGACGTACGCAGACTTTCTGCAGGAGAACATATTTGACCCGCTTGGCATGAAACAGTCCGGGTATGACGATCCTCTCAGAATAATCCCCGACCGGGCCTCCGGATACCAAAAGCGCGGCGGAAAGATCATCAACGCTTCATATACGGATATGTCGGTGCCATATGCCGCGGGCTCACTATATTCTTCGACCGGAGACCTGTTGATCTGGGACCAGGCTCTCTATACCGAAAAGTTGATCAAGCGAGTCTCGCTGGATGAAATGTTCACGCCTCCAAAAGGCGACGCTGGTTATGCGTACGGCTGGAACGTTGGGAAAAGATACGACCGCCGCCAGATCTCACACGGCGGTGCGATTTATGGATTCGCGACCCAATTGGCGAGATTTCCTGACGACCACGTAACGGTGATCGCGTTGAGCAATGTTCAGGGCTCTCCGGTCGGCCAGATCGCAAATAACCTCGCCGCCATCGTTTTCGGCGCACCTTACGAGCTGCCGAAGGAACGAAAAGCGATCTCCCTCGACGCTAAGATCCTCGAGAGATACGTTGGCGAGTATCGCATCGGGACGAACATCATCGTTTCGATCACGCTCGAAGACGGCAAACTGATGGGCCAACTCGCAGGGCAGTCAAAATTCGTCATTTTGCCGGAGTCGGAGACCGAGTTCTTCTCTAAGGATGTCAATGCCCAATTCGTATTCGCAATTGGCGCTGACGGGAAAGTGACCGGATTCACTCTCAAGCAGGGAGGAAGCAGCAACCCGGCCCAGAAGATCAAATGAATCTTGTGTAAATAGAATGGACACCATAGATCTGGAAAAACTGGATTTGCGCGAGATCGAAATGCCGTTGAGAGCGCCGTTCAAGACGAGTTTCGGCACCTCGTTCAAGCGACGTATACTCATCGTCCGGGTGACCGGGCGCGACGGGGCCGTTGGCTTTGGTGAGTGCACGGCACCGGAAGAACCTTTCTTCAACCATGAAACTACAGATTCGGCATGGTTGATGATCAAGAACTTCATTGCGCCCATGTTGACAGGCACCACCATCACCGATGCCTCTGACGTGTCGAATATCCTTGCGCCGATCCGCGGCAACCGGATGGCGATCGGCGGTCTCGAGACGGCCATTTGGGACCTGGAGGCAAGAAAGCGAGATTTGCCGCTGTGGAAGCACCTCGGCGGAACACAAACCACGATCAACTGCGGGGTCTCGATCGGCTTGCAGGAATCGCCCGAGGTCTTGGTCGAGAAAGTCACCCGCGAGGTCGAGAGCGGTTATCAAAGGATCAAGCTAAAGATCATGCCAGGTCAGGATCTCGAGCTGGTTAAGAAGATCCGCTCGCACTTTCCCGACATCATGCTGTCAGTGGACGCAAACTCGGCTTACCAGCTCGACCGTGATCTCGGCCTTTTCAAGGAGCTTGATAAATATGGTCTCCTGATGATCGAGCAGCCTCTTTCAGCCGGCGACCTCGTCGATCACGCTAAGCTCCAAAAACAGATATCTACTCCGATTTGTCTGGACGAATCTATTACTTCGGTCAGGGACGCCCGCCACGCTCTTGAGCTGGGTGCCTGCCGTATAATTAACATCAAGCTGGGCCGGGTCGGCGGGCATACTGAGGCAAGAGCGATCCAGAGTTTTGCCGCGGACCACGGTGTTCCGGTTTGGTGCGGCGGCATGCTCGAATCAGGAGTGGGACGCGCACATAACATCGCGATGTCGACACTGCCGGCCTTTACGATGCCGGGCGACGTTTCCGCGTCGTCGAGATACTGGGAAGAAGATATAATCGACCCGCCGGTCATCGTGAGCCCGGCAGGGACGATCACGGCGCCGTCCGGTTTGGGTATCGGATACGCGGTAAACGAAGATAGGATCCAGGAACTTACCGTCAGGCAAGAGACTATCTCGTTGGCATGACGATCGGGCTCACTGATGCTCGCTGACATGGGAGACTCTGATGAGGATGCCTTTGTACAAAATGATCTCCGCGGTTCTGCTAACGCTTTCATTCGCGGTTCAAGCGGAAACTGCCGCCTTATCCCTCACTCCGAGAACCGATCACCTTCATGCGTTGCCACGCCTTGCGGCTTCGAAGTCAAGGCAGACGAAACCAGCGCCTGCTCCGGAGCGTTGGCGGGGCCTGATCGGTGAGTACGGCCCGGACACGAATATTCTGTACGTCCTTGAGAACAACGGCAGCCTCTGCGTCATGTTCAAGGGCCGGAGTCAGGAATGCTTGACCGAACTCGCGAAGAGCAAGTTCAAATTCATCGATCAGACACAGCATCCGAAACAGACCGTACAATTTAGCCGAGATCCCAAAGGACGAGCTGCAAAGGTCGCCATCGGCGACGAATCATACAGCCGTCGGCAGATCGAACCGGAAGACGGCGCGCCGCAATTACACGTAACGCCTGTTCGTCCGGTAAAGGACCTTCTTAAAGAGGCTCTCGCCGCGACGCCGCCCAAAGAGAACGGTGATTTTCGCACGCCGGACCTCGTTGAATTGAAGAAGCTCATCCCGACTATCAGGCTCGATATCCGCTACGCAACGACCAATAATCTATTCGGTACAGTGTTCTATTCCGAGGCACGAGCCTTCCTCCAGCGGCCTGCCGCCGAAGCTCTTGCCCGCGTCAACAACAACTTAAGCCGATACGGGTATTGTCTGCTCATCCACGACGCATACAGGCCGTGGTACGTCACAAAGGTGTTCTGGGAGGCGACGCCGGCCGACAAAAAGATCTTCGTCGCCGATCCCGCCAAGGGTTCGCGTCATAACCGCGGCGCGGCGGTCGACCTCACGCTTTTTGATCTGAAGACGGGTAAGCCGGTCGAGATGGTCAGCACCTATGATGAGACGACCGATCGCGCGTATCCAAACTATCCCGGCGGGACATCTTTACAACGGTGGCATCGACAGTTGCTGCGGGACGCGATGGAAGCCGAGGGATTCACCGTTTACGAGGCCGAATGGTGGCATTTCGATTACAAAGACTGGCAAAAGTACGCAATTGGAAACGTGCCGTTCGACAGAATCGGCTCACAGTGAAACGTTGATCAAGTACTCGCGATAAGACCAGGTTAGCTCATGAAAACAAAACATTGCCTGATATATTCGTTACTGCTTTTGTTAGTGACGGCCGCTGCCGTTACGGCACAATCAAAGAAGATGAAAATATATATCTCCGTCGATATGGAAGGCGTCGCAGGCGTGGTCACCGCGGACCAGTTGACCCCGTCAGGCTTTGAATACGCCAGGTTTCGCGAGTTTATGACCCAGGAAGTCAATTCGGCTGTTGAAGCCGCTTTTGAAGCCGGTGCGACTGAGGTAACGATCAGCGACTCCCACGGAAATGCCGAAAACCTATTAGTCGAGAAGCTTCCAAAAAACGTTTTGCTCGTACGCGGCTTTCCGCGTCCGCTTGAGATGATGCAGGGGATCGACGAGACCTTCGACGGCGTGATCTTCCTCGGCTACCATGCCAGCACAACCAATCCGCAAGGCGTCCGGGCACACACGTTTTCAAGCGCCAGATTGGCGGACGTTAGGTTAAATAACGTATCGATGACCGAAGGCAGCTTTAACGCCGCCGTCGCCGGCCATTTCAATGTACCTGTGATCATGGTGTCGGGCGATGATGCCGCTGTCAAGGAGGTTACCGCAGCCCTCGGCAACATCGAGGAAGCCATTGTGAAATGGAATTACGGCTTTCATTCCGCTAAGACAATGATGCCCGAGGCTGCCTACGCGCTGATCCGTGAAAAAGTGAAAGCTGCGATGGTGAGGATCAGAGACTTCAAGCCGTACAAGGTCAAGACCCCGGTCCAACTCGACGTTCGATTTAAGAACTATCGTCCGGCAGAGATACTGAGTTACCTATCCATCGTTGAGCGTACGGACGCACACAGCGTCAGATTCGTCGGAAAGGACATGGTCGAAGTATCGAGGTTTTTGGCATTCCTGACGAACTACGAGCCTGGTTTGGAACCGTAGCTTAACCGGGACCTTGTGGACCGGCCTGAAAAAACTGCGTCACTGCTTTCCTCGGATCGAACTCACTGGCCAGCTTATTCCCCGCGTAAACGCCGGTTTTTCGGCGGAAACGGCAGCGGCCAGCTTGCCTGATAGATCAAAAAACCGGTCTTCCCTGCCACTTTTACACGGTCACGAGCGAATGATCTGACCGATAAGTCCCGTTAAGTCTTCAAGCGTACGGTTCGCGTACAGCACAGCCGCTAGCATTGATCCAGAGCGCGCCCTGTTTTGCCATACCGGCATCAGGCGGCTGGAACACAATTGTTCGAGGGTGTTTTTCGGATACCTGCGAACATCACAAAAAATCAGACCAAACTGGAGGCCATACTATGAATACTCAAGCAACGACGACAACACGCGAACGAGGATATGTTACCGGTTTATTTGACGACCGAGACAGCACTGAACGTGCGTATCAAAACCTGCGCGATCGCGGATATACCGACGATGAGATCAATGTGATCATGTCGGATGAAACTCGAAATAAGTACTACGCCAGCGATCCCAACTCAGAACTTGGAACAAAGGCGGCCGAAGGCACAGGCGTCGGCGGGGCGATCGGAGGCACGCTGGGAGCGATACTGGGCGGCATCGCCGCGATCGGCACCAACCTGGTGCTGCCGGGCCTCGGGCTCGTGGTATGGGGGCCGGTAGCCGCGGCTCTCGCAGGCGCAGGGGCAGGCGGACTGACGGGCGGCCTCGTGGGCGCGCTGATCGGTTGGGGAATTCCCGAAGATCGTGCCGTGGTCTATGAAAACGGCATTAAGAAAGGCGGTACGGTACTCGGCGTGAGGCCTCGAACCGATGACGACGCGGCGGCGATCGAAAACGACTGGAAGTCGACGTACCACGGCCGAGAGGTCTACAGGTAGTCGCGGGACCGAAACGTTATTGCTCACAACAAGGTCGCCTTCTTTGGGGCGGCCTTCTTTTTTGCGAGTTAGACGAGACCGGTGATACAGACGAAAAAATAGTGCCTTTCGTTTTTGACGAAAGGCACCGAATACGCAATTACGCGTGAGTATTAGAGAAAGCAACCAGGAACGATCTTAAGTGCGTCGGGCCGGTGCTTTTGTCTGCGCCATTACATAGTAAAAAGAATTTACGCAAGAAAAATTACCTCCAAAACAGAGCCCCTACGCAGCGGTCGTTTCGCCGCCCAGCAAAGTCAGGACTTCGCCGGTGATATAGCTCGAATCGGCGTTTGATGCAAAGAACACAAAGGCGGGTGCAACCTCTTCAGGCTGCGCCGGCCGTTTGAGGGGCGTGTCAGCACCGTGCTTCGCGACCTCTTCGGGATCTTTGTCCGCGACGTTCAGGGGCGTCCAAACGGGGCCCGGGGCGACACAATTCACCCGGATGCCTTTCTCGATCAAGTTCTGCGCAAGCGACTTGGTAAAGGCGTGGATCGCCCCCTTT
>JBGAVC010000055.1:0-25136 GCA_044228265.1 Pyrinomonadaceae bacterium | reverse complement strand
GCCGAAAGGTTTCCTCGCCAAAGATCTCGAGAGAATCCGGATGATGCTGCCAGATCGAATGTTTGTGATTTCGTTCCCGGGTTTCGCCGCGGAGCTTGAATAACGAACGGTCAAATCCATTATCTTTTAGGTACTGAATGATCCGCCTTGCCGAAACGCCATTCAGAAGCCGAAGTGCCTCGCTCATCGACTTGTCGGCATGCACGAGCAAATGAATATGATCAGGCATGATCACGTAGGCGAGAATAAGTATATTGTGGTTTAGCCTGACTTCGTTTAGGGCTCTGCAGAGGACAAGCTTGAGTTTTTCGGACCGAAAGATCTCAAGCCGGTGATGTGCGACCGATGTGAAATAGTATGCGGGCGTTGTTCTGGATATTCGAAACATTCTATGGCGGCGGAGCCGCCGGTCAGTTTATAGCAACAGTTCGGAAAAGCATAGCTTTTCCGCTCGGCAAAAAAACAGCGGCGTCGGCTTCGCGTGGCATCGAAGAAAACCTTGAAGCTTCACGGCTTTTGTGATACAATGTTGCATAAATGCAACATTCGTCATCATTTCACTGCGTGAAGGTGGAGGGCAAGAACGTGCTTAGCCCTGAATTGAGCTGCCATTTTCCTGGCGGGGCTGTCTCAGTTAAGGGAGGCTTTTCCCAGAGTGAGACGGTTTTCGGGGTTAAGTGTGGCAATGACGCGTCTTACCCTGTCTCAGTTCGTAAAGTAACTGAGACAGATCGGGTGGAAAACGTGATCCATTTTTTGAAAGATCAGGGGACGTTTTTCGGGCGGCGCGCTCTTTGGTCTTTTTCGCGTATTTCGCAAGCAATATTTCGAAATATCTGCCGGAATTGTGACCTGCGTCCTAATTTCACGGATCGATCGGTTGTAGGCTCGGGGCGGGAGTGAACTATTTCTAGCCATGGCAACATTTGAGAAATTAAAGGGCGGACGACGTCCGGCTATTATACGAACCGAAAGTGGGCAGGCTCCTGCAATGTCGAGCGGTGTTGGTCCAAAAACGAAAGAAGCGAAGTACGTCTATTTCTTTGGCGGCGGCAAGGCCGACGGCAACGGGTCGATGAAGGACCTGCTTGGCGGTAAGGGTGCGAATCTAGCCGAAATGGCGGGGCACCCGAAGCTGAGGCTTCCGGTCCCGCCGGGATTTACCGTGACCACCGAGGTCTGCACTTACTTTTACGCGAACAAAAAGAAATATCCCAAGGTCCTGAAGACGCAGGTTGAGACAGCGTTAAGCAAGATTGAGAAATTGACCGGCAAGCGATTCGGAGACCCGACCGATCCGCTGCTGGTATCGGTCCGCTCGGGTGCGAGACGTTCGATGCCCGGAATGATGGAGACCGTGCTCAATATTGGCCTCAACGAGACGACGATAAAGGGGTTGATAGAAAAGAGTTGCGACGAGCGTTTTGTTTATGATGCGTACCGCCGCCTGATCATGATGTACGCAGACGTCGTCATGGAAAAGGCCGCGGGTATCGAGCCCAAAAACGGCAAGGGAGTTCGCAAGACCCTTGACGAAAAACTCGAGCACATAAAGAAGCAGCGCGGCTACACGAGCGACACCGAACTGACGGTCGATGAACTCAAGGCTCTTGTCAAGGACTACAAAAAGACTATCAGACAGGTGCTCGGGGCCGAGTTTCCCGACGATCCGTGGGAGCAGATGTGGGGCGGCATTGGGGCCGTTTTCAGCAGTTGGAACGGCAAACGCGCGGTCGAGTATCGTGCGATCGAGAAGATACCCGACGAATGGGGAACAGCCGTTTCGGTCCAGGCGATGGTCTTTGGCAATATGGGCGACGATAGTTGCACGGGCGTCGCTTTTACGCGCAATCCCGGCAACGGCGAGAACAAATTTTACGGTGAATATCTTGTCAACGCACAGGGCGAGGACGTCGTCGCCGGTATTCGCACGCCGGCACCCGTCAACGAGTACAGCAAGAATGCCCAGAGCAAGCATTTCAAGACTCTCGAACGGCTGATGCCGCACCTTTACGACGAGCTTTTTACGTATCAAAAGCGGCTTGAGACGCATTACAAGGACATGCAGGACATCGAGTTCACCGTTGAGAAGGGAACGCTATACATGCTGCAGTGCCGCGTCGGCAAACGCAACGGCATAGCCGCTGTGCGAATGGCCGCAGAAATGTACAAAGAAAAGCTGATCGACATCAAGACAGCGGTCATGCGAGTGGGCCCGAACCAGCTCGTCGAGCTTCTGCTGCCCATGCTCGACCCCAAGGTCGAGCTGATCACGAAGCCCATAGCGTCAGGGCTGCCGGCCGGTCCGGGCGGTGCCCGAGGCCGGGTCGTCTTCTCGTCGCAGGACGCCGTCGAGTGGGCCAAGAAAGGGGAAAAGATCATATTGGTTCGCGAAGAGACTTCGCCCGAAGATGTCGACGGCATGCACAAGTCCGAGGCAATTCTCACGTCCAAGGGCGGGATGACCTCGCACGCCGCACTTGTCGCCCGGGGCTGGGGCAAATGCTGCATCGTCGGCTGCGGCGACATCGAGATCAATCACGACTCAAGGACATTTAAGGCAAAGGACGGCCACGTCGTCCACGAAGGCGACTGGCTCACTCTGAACGGGACCAAGGGACTTGTTTACGAGGGCAGCCTGCCGCTGGTCGACGTAGATCTCGACAAGAACCGCTCGTACAAAGAGCTGATGAAGCTCGTGGACAAGGTCAAGCTCATCGGCGTACGTGCGAACGCCGAGACGCCCGAAGACGCCAAACAAGCGCTCAAGTTCGGCGCCGAGGGCATCGGGCTTTTCCGGACCGAGCACATGTTCTACGGCGAAGGCGGCGAGCAGCCATTGTTTCTACTTCGCCGGATGATCGTGAGCAAGTCTGAAACGGAACGACGACAAGCCCTCGGCGATCTGTTCTCGTTCGTCAAGAAGGACGTCAAGGACACCCTTAAGGTGATGAACGGCCGGCCGGTTACGATCAGGCTGCTCGACCCACCGCTGCATGAGTTTGTCCCTCACGACAAGGCTAAATTGCAGGAATTGAGCAAGGTCCTCGGCATCAGCATGAGCGTTCTCAGACGCCGGGTGATCGCCCTTCACGAAAATAACCCGATGCTCGGCCATCGAGGCGTGCGTCTCGGCATCAGCTATCCGGAGATAACCGAAATGCAGGTCCGCGCGATCCTAGAAGCGGCCGCCGAGCTGATCAAGTCCGGTAAAAAGGCACTGCCGGAGATCATGGTGCCCGTGACATGTACATTCAACGAACTAAAGCACCAGAAAGTGATCGTCGACCGTGTCTATAAAGAGGTTTGCGAGGAGCAAAAGCTCAAAAAGATACCGTATCTCTATGGAACCATGATCGAAACGCCGCGGGCAGCGATCAGGGCCGGCCTGATGGCGGAGGTCTCCGACTTTTTCAGTTACGGGACCAACGATCTGACGCAGATGAGCTTTGGGTTCAGCCGTGACGACATCGGCGGGTTCCTGCCGAAGTATCTCGACCTCAAGATACTCCCTTATGATCCGTTCCAGACGATCGATACCGACGGTATCGGCGAACTGATGCGGATGGGAGTCGAACGCGGGCGGCAGATAAAGCCGAAGCTGAAGGTAGGGATCTGCGGTGAGCATGGCGGCGACCCCGACAGCGTGACATTCTGCCACCGGATCGGAATGGACTATGTGAGCTGCTCGCCATTCCGCGTCCCGATCGCCCGGCTCGCGGCTGCACAGGCGGCCATCGAGGTGTGATCTGGCGGCCTGGATAGAGCTGCCGCACCTAAACTATGGGCCCCGCGCGAGCGGATACGTGATAACTTGTTCGCATATCCCGCGCGCGAGGTCTAGATCGTTATGGAAATACTGTGGCAGGAACTCACCAACGGACTGCCTGATGGACATCAGCTTGCTCTTGTCGTCATTCGCCTGATCGCGGCATCGCTGTTGGGGGCCGCGATAGGTTACGAGCGGCAGATCGCTGGCAAGTCGGCGGGACTCAGAACACACATCCTTGTCACGCTCGGAAGCTGCGTATTCGTCGTGGCTGGCTCGTCATTCGGATTGTCTTCGGAAGGTGCATCCAGAGTGATCCAGGGCATCGTGACGGGAATCGGGTTTCTCGGAGCCGGATCGATACTCAAACTGACGGAAGAGCATAGGATCCGCGGCCTCACCAGCGCAGCCGGCATATGGATGACGGCGGCGATCGGCATCACAGTAGGACTCGGAATGCTCGGGATCGCGATCCTGGCGGCCGCGATGACTATCATTGTTCTGACCGTGCTACGAAGATTCGAGCCCGGGCGGGCGGAGCCCGGGTCCGATACGGCTCCTATAGAAAGTAAGTAACGGGTGCCCCTGACTACTTCTTTTTGTTGACAACAAAGGTGGCCGAGACTAAAGTATGAAATCTAAGCGAAACATTTTGATGAGAAGCGTTCGGGGCGGAAGTCCCAATTCACGAACATATCGGAAAACGTGCTTCTCTGGCCGGATTTAACGTTAACAAGGAGAAAAAACAGTCATGAGCAACGCACAGGAACGTAATGCCGATCCGGCTCAAGAGCCGAACACGATCCAGGAGCCGAATACCAGTAGTATCCAGGAGCCCAATACAACGAGCCTTCAGGAACCGAATACCGAATCGATCCAGGAACCGAACACGATAGACGGCGGCAACGGCTAATTTCTTGTCCGGATCCCCTCAGAAACTGCTGATGTCCCTTCGCCGCCGAGCCCGATCTTTTCGAGAAATGTCGGCCATCGAGGATCTTCACGCAATGCCTTGAAACGCGGATTGACGCGAGAGTGCGTCAATCCTGTGTCACGGCTATCGAAGGCATGTTCGAGCCATTCGAACGCTTTGTCGCAGTCGCCGCGGACGGCATACACCTCGGCGATCTGAAAGTCGTTTCCTTCGGCGTGCTCGTCGAGCAAGGTTCTTAGGTCACGGTTTGCCTCGGCCTCATTTCCCGCAAGATGCTCGATGATGGCAAGAGCCCATATACGCCACATCTCGTTGGGCTCGCCGTGAGCAGTCTCAAGAGCTTCCTCCAGCCGTTCTTGATCGGCTTTTACAAGAGCGAGTAGAGCCGTGGAGACGAAACGTTGGGGCACAAGTTCGATCGCCCTGCAAAAAGCTGTTGCCGCTTCTTCAAGCCGTCCCGCTGCATGGCACGTGAGGCCCAGATTGTGCCAAAACGCCGCGCTCAACGGATCCTGCGCCAGTACCTGGTTGCTCAACCCTAGAGCTTCGTCAAATTTTCCCAGTTTGTATGCGAGGATACTCGCCCCGTCGAGGACCGATGAACTTCCCGGAGCCAGCTCTCGGGCTCGCCGGTAAGAATCCTCGGCGCCCAGAATATCCCAATCGTGCGTAGCCTGGATCCGTCCAAGCTGGGCATATCCTTCAGCAAGCTCTGGTTCCAGGTCCAAGGCCCGCTTAGCGGCGTCGCGTGACCTGTCAAATCCCTCGTTTACCGGCACCCACGCCCGCCCAGCCTCGATCGAAAATGCCCGAGCCAATTCAGCCCAGCAAAGGGCATATCCGGGATCGATCTCGAGCGCCTGTCTGAAATATCCGATCGCCCGTGAAGTATCTTCCGGTGTCGTGCGGTCCAGAAAGTGACGGCCGAGCAGCATTAGCCGCTGCGCTTCAGGGCTGGTCGCACGGCCCTTGACCGCCTCTTTTACTTCGGATTCGACAAGCGAGACGGCATCAGTGTCCGGGTCTGTGCCGAGCAGCATCGACCGTAATTCGCCGACGACGGAGCTCGCGATATCATCCTGCACTGCAAAAATATCATCCATCTTCCGGTTGTATGTTTCCGACCATAGATGATAACCGTCCGCTACCTTTACCAACTGGACCGAGATCCTGACGCGATTACCGGACGTTCGTATGCTGCCTTCGAGCACCGATTCCACATTGAGTGCCTGGCCGATCTCCGCGATGGTAGTCTGTTTTCCTTTGAACGAAAACGCCGAGGTTCGCGCCGCGACACGCAACCCTTGGATCTTGGACAACACGTTCAACAGCTCTTCGGCGAGACCGTCGGAAAAATAATCACCTTCCTCACCATGGCTCATATTGACAAACGGAAGCACGGCGATCGTATTGCCAGCCGGTTGCGGTACTTCCGTCTGAAATATCATAGTCCGCTGTTCCGCAGTCTGATGAGGGGCCGACGTCCGCTCAAGCTCGGCTTCGAATTCGAGTCTCTTGCGCAAGGCCTTTAGCTCAAGGACGAGGTCGGCGGCATTGCGGTAGCGGTTTTGAGGGTCCTTTTCGAGCGTCCGCCGTAGAATGAGTTCGAGTTCGGCGGGGACATCGGGCCTTATGACCGAAACCGGCGTCGGTGCCTTCTCAAGAATTGCGATGATCGTGTGACTGGGAGTCTCGCCAGCAAAGGGAAGGCGGCGTGCCAGAAGCTCGTACATGACAACGCCGAGGCTGAATATGTCTGACCGGGAGTCAACCCGGCGTCCGCGCGCCTGTTCGGGAGACATATAGGCGATCGTTCCCATCACGATACCCGGGATCGTTTCGCCGCCAGCCGGTAATCCAGCCGCCTCTGAAAGCTTGGCGAGGCCGAAATCAAGCAATTTCGCATAGCCGTCCTTTCGGACCATTATATTCTCGGGCTTGATGTCTCGGTGAATGATGCCCGCCGCGTGAGCGGCGGCGAGCGCCTCGGCCACCTGAACGGCGATCTTCAGAACAGAACTCAAGGGCATGACACGCGTCGAATCGAGATGATCGCGAAGGGTCATTCCATCTATCAGTTCAGTCGCGATGTAGCTTCTGCCGTCGGCTTCGCCGATCTCGTAAACTGTGAGGATATTTGGATGGTTCAACGCCGAAGCCGCTTTGGCCTCGCGGATGAAACGCGTCAATTTGTCCGAATTCTGGCCGAGTTCCGGCAGCAGTACCTTGATCGCGGCTTTGCGGTCGAGCTTTGTGTCCTGTGCGAGATAGACCGCACCCATGCCGCCGGAACCGATCTTTGAAATGATGCGGTAATGCGACAGCCTGGTGTCAGGTTTTAGCTCATTATCCATGGTTGGACCGGTTGAGATCTCGCTTCTTTCGATAACGAAAGATGAGATGGCGCAAGTATATTCCAAATCTGATGCGAGAAGTAAATTGGGGGGTTAAATGACAGCGTCTATTTTGATCGAAGCGCTATTTAGATTTTGACAACGCCGCGAACTCGGCCTTTGCAGCGACAAGCGCCGGCATATCGTCGTCGGCGTCCTTCCAGAGCTCGAAGAATTTCTCGTATTCAGCTTTGTCTTTCAACGCACGTGCCTTTCCGAGTTGGGCGAGCGGATAAATGGACGAGAGCGGAGCCTCGCCGCGGTGGTTAACGATCTTGTCAAATTCGCGGACCGCGTCGCGCATTTTGGCCAGCTGCAGATAGGCCAAAGCACGCAGATATTGCGGATAAAATTCGCCGGCCTTTTCCAGCCGTTCCGTGATCTCAAGTTCTTCGATAGCCTCCTTGATCTTACCGGCCTGCAGCCAAAGGGCCGCGCGAACTGTCGGCAGCCACAAATGGTTGAGGATGCTGTCTTTCGGCTTGTCGGCTTGCAGTTCGTCGGCAAGCGATCGAGCTTCGTCTGCCCGGCCGGCGACGGCTAACGAAAGTGCCGCGAACGTCAGCACTCGCTGTCCTTTCTCAAGGCTAATGGCTTTGTTTGTCTGAGCCTTCAAAACGGTAAGAAGCTGGCTATCGTCGGGAGCCGGCAACCCGGCGCCCGAACTCCAAAAAACGATCCTCAACGCCTGCTCTGCGGCGTATTTTCCGGCTACCTCACGTGCATTTGTTCGTGCCGCAAGGTCGATAGCACGCCGCGAAAAATCTTGGGCCGATCGCCATTGTCCCTTGAATGCCGCCGCGCCGCACTGGACATCAAATGCAATATATTCATCATCCCGGCCCGCAAACCATCTAAGATCCTTGTCCATCGCGGCGGCATCGTCTTCGATGAATGCGATCATCAGCGGGAAGAGGTGAAAGTATGTACCGTCCAGTTTTCGATCAAATGCCTGTCTAACGACCTCCTTGGCCTCATCATAGCGACCCAGGGAGACAAGCGATTCGACCATGTTCATGTAAATAGTGGCGTAGTTTGGATCGATCCGTATTCCTTCGCGGGCATAAGCAATGGCTTTTTCGGACTGGCCAAGCCTCTCCATCGAGTCCGAAAGGCTCACATACGAAACTACGAAATTCGGATAAGTGTTTCGCCACAGTTCGAGCGTATCGGTCGCCTTGTCCATCTCGCCGTTCACGAAGTTGTGATAGTAGTAAGTTATGCGCAGTTTCTCAGTCTCGCTGACCGAATCGCGAAGTTCGTAGGCCTTTGCGGTCATCTCTGCGGCCAGCTTCCACTGGTCGGTGTTGCGATAGACGACCGCGAGTTCGGTGTAGGCGAGAGCAAAATCCGGGTCGATCTCGAGCGCCTTCCTATAGAACGGGATCGCCTCAAACTGCTTACCGTTAACGATCTGCTCGCGGCCGAGCACGAATATCTTTAGGGCTTCGAGCGAAGACGTGGTTATCGATTCGCCGGGGACATTGAATTTTTCGATCGAACTAAGGCTCTCCCCGAGTTTTTCGCGGATGCCGGCAGCGGCGCGGGTTAGAGCATTGAGAACCTCCTCACGCGAGTTGACCTGTTCGAACTCACGACCGAGGCTTTCGTTGGTTCTGGCGTTGACCGCTTCGAGGGTCAGGACATAAATGTCTCCGAAGCTCGAAATAGAGCCGGTGATGAAGGCCTTCAGATTCTGCCGCATGCAGATCTCTTCGCCTAGTTCCTTGGTCACGCGTTCGTCGGGCCTGCGGCCCATCAATCGCAGCGTCTGGCTGACACGTGAATCGGGGACAATGTCAAGAAAGGGCGACTGAGCAAGCGAGAAGGCGAGGGCCATCTTGAGCGTTTGGTCAAAGATCGCCTCGCCGGTCGTGTTCTCGAATTCGGTCAATAGCAGGGAATCCTTCGTTCCGCCGCCGGAGCTCGTTGAGTGCCGAGGAGCACTTACCTGGCCTGAGTCCGGTTTGTTCGGGACCGCTGTCTGCTCAAGTTTTGCTTCGATCTGAAGTTCGTCGCGAAGATCTTTGAGATCAACAAGCAGGTCCTGTGTTGTCTGGTAACGCAGGTCACGCTTTTTCCTTAAAGTCTTCTGCACGATACGCTGCAGTTCGCGCGGCAGGTGAGGAGCCAGAGTAGTGATTGGAGCCGGCTCTGTGCTGATGATCGAAGATAGAACGTCGGTCATTGTATCGCCGGCGAACGGGACCTTTCCCGTAAGCATTTCATACAAGACGATACCGAAACTGAATACGTCCGACCGTGCATCTGTGTTCTTGCCGCGAGCCTGCTCGGGAGACATATACGCAACGGTACCCATGACGACACCCGGATTTGTCTTGACCAACTTCTTGGTCTCTTCTTCGCCGCCAGAGTTCATTATTTCGGTCAGCTTCGCTAGACCGAAATCGAGCACTTTCACGTAACCGTCCGCACGGACCATTATGTTTTCAGGCTTGATGTCGCGATGAACGATCCCGGCCTTGTGAGCCGCAGACAGGGCCTCCGCCGTCTGCAGCGAGATCGAAAGCGTTTCGTCGAATGTCAGCCGCTGCTTCATCCGCTCGCGCAACGTCTTGCCATCGATATACTCCGCGGAAATGAAGTGTTTTCCCTCGAATTCACCGATCTCGTAAACCGTTAGGATATTTGGATGATTGAGTGCAGACGCCGCCTTTGCTTCCTGAATGAACCGGTTTAGGAGGTTTTCGTCCTTAACGAATTTCTCATGGAGAAATTTGATGGCGACCTTGCGGCCGAGCTTGGTGTCGTCGGCGAGATAGACGTCGCCCATACCGCCGGAGCCGATCTTGTCCAGTAGTTGGTAATGAGCAATCGTCCTATCTTTGGTCATTTAACAAAGCTTAAAGGAGAAGGGCAAAAGTCAAAAGGCATCGACAAGGAAACCGCCTTTCTGTGTCTTATGCCGTATGAGCCGAACGTCCGGCTGTTACGGCTTGCCAAGGCTTGTGCCTTTGAAATAGTCCGGATATGCCGGCCGTTTATACTCCTTGGGCGGATTCTTCTTCAGCTCGGCCAAGAGCCAATCGACCGCACGTTCAAGTTGAGGATCGCGGCCCGTACGCCAGACGGCCGGGTCCATCTCGACCTCGATATCCGGCGCCACGCCGACATTTTCAACTTCCCATTCGCCGCCGAGTCCGTAAACGGCTCCGTTGGGCGATCGGATGCTGCCGCCGTCCATTAGCGGAGGTATTCCGGCGGCAGCGATCAGGCCGCCCCAGGTGCGTTTGCCGACAAGTGCTCCGACCTTAAGCTTCTTGAAGAACCACGGCATAGCATCGCCGCCCGAACCGGCCAGCTCGTTAATGAGCATCGCTTTGGGCCCGTAGATGGCACCGGCGGGCACGTTCCAGTCCTTTCCGTCGCGAAACGCGATCTTGGCAAGCTGCTCGCGTTTGAGGTATTCGACGACGTAATCGGCGAGGAGTCCACCGCTGTTGAACCGTTCGTCGATCACTGCGCCTTGCTTGTTTGTCTGGGCGAAGAAGTAACGGTTAAAGCTAGCGTAACCGCCGCCGCCGGTGTTCGGTATATAGACGTAACCCAGTTTGCCGCCGCTCAGCTTGTCAACGGCCCGGCGGTTGTCCTCGATCCACGCTAAATTCCTCAGCCCGTTCTCGGAACCGATCGGGACTACGTTGACCTCGCGAGAGTCTTTGCCGTCCGGGTTTGGTCCGACCTTGATCAGAACCTGCTTGCCCGCCGTGCTTTCAAAGAACCGGTAAATATTGTCCGAAGACGTCAGATTGCGGCCGTTGACCGCAAGCAAATATTCGCCAGCCTTCACGTTGACGCCGGGCGCCGTTAGTGGGGCACGAAGCTGTGGATTCCAGTTCTCGCCGTTGTATACGCGGGCAAACCGGTAACGTCCGTTCTCGATCTTGTAATCCGCACCAAGCAGTCCGCCAGAGACAAATGCCGGACGCGGCTGGTCGCCGCCGCCGATGAACATATGCCCGACCGTGATCTGGTTCAACATTTCGCGGAACAGGTAGTTCAGGTCGTCACGATGAGCGACTGTCGCCAGGTATGGCTCATAGAGTTTCTTTGCCTTGGCCAAGTCGAGGCCATGGACGCCGGGATCGTAGAAGAAATCACGTTCTCCGCGCCAGATCTCGTCGAACATCTGTTTCCACTCAGCCCGCGGATCGACGTAGACCTCCATATCGGCAGTCTTTACTATGCCCTCGCCCGGCTTTGCCGGAGCCGTTGTCGAAATAAGGCTCCAGGCCGGACCCTGGTTGTATAGCATCTTTTCGCCGTTCTCCGAGATGTGAACGTTGTTGACGCCGGCCTTGACCTCTTCGAATTTTCGCTTTTCGACGTCGTATTTGTGCAGCGTCAACCCGAATGGGCCTGTCTGTGGGCCCTGTGGTATCTCGGTCACATATAGTATCCCGGGCTTACCCGAATACAGCGCGTTAAAGTTACGCGTCGGTATTTGCGGTATCGAAATGATTCGCTGGTCGATACCGTCGAGATCAATTCGCGTGGGCTCAGGGCCCTTCTTCGCCGGCGGTTTCGCGGCACCTGGTTCAGACGGTTTATCTGCGCCCGGAGCCGCGGGTCCGGCGTCATCCTTCTTTTCCGGAGCGACCTTTTCTTCGTCGCTCTCAGGCGCGAGCGGCGAAGGAATGTCGCTCCTAAGCACGATCGCATAGACGCTTCGCGTCGTTTGGTGATCGACACCCGAAAGGTCGGCAAAGCTGATCGTTGGACCGACATTGGTGCTTGCGGTGAAGAATATGTATTTGCCGCTCTTGTCGAAAACTATATATCGTGCGTCTCCCAGTCCGTCGGTCACCTGGTTGGCCTGGGCCTTTTCGAGTGAGTAAAGGTAAACGGCGCGTAGACGATTATCCAGTTGGCGTACATACGTGATCCATTTGCTGTCGGGCGACCATGAAGGTTCAAGCACATCGTCCAGTGTCCCGTAAGGATTGGTGTCTACCTTTGTATTTACGCCCTTCTCGACGTCTAGATACCACAGATTCATGTGGTTGTCGTTATAGGCGATCTTCTTGCTGTCGGGGGACCAAACGGCGGAGGAAAAGAACCCGGGAGCGTTTCCGAGGGCAAGTTTCTTGACCTCGCCCATACCCGTCTGATCGCGGAGATGAAGCATATATTCGCCTGATTCGTCAGAGAAGTAGGCGATCCATCGGCCGTCGGGCGACCATGACGGATCGCGTTCCATCACATTCGTCGTGTTGGTCAGGTTCCGCGCATCGCCTTTGTCGGCGGGGGCTGAAATGATCTCGCCACGTGCTTCGAATATCGCACGAGCACCGGTGGGCGAGATAGCTGCATTACTGATCCGCGTGCCGACTTTCTCAAAATGCGGACGAACACCCGGGAAGTCGCCTGAGACATGTATGTCAACGTGTTTCGGGCTTCTTGAACCCTCGTCGAGCGTAAAGATCGAGCCAAATTGCTCATAAACGATCGCACCACCGCCAGCCGAAGCATATTTGATGTCCAGTCCTTTGTTTTCAAACACCTGATCGACCTTCTTTGACCGCGTATCGTAGACGAACAGCGACACGGCCGCCGTCGGGCTGTTGCGGTCAGAGAGGAAATAGACCTTGTCACCGACCCACATCGGGCATTTGTCGTTCGAGTTCTGCCGCGGGAGCTTTTCGATCGAGGAATCCGAGAGTCGGGCGATCCAGATGGGCTGTGTTTGCCCGCCGTGATAGTGTTTCCAGTCGCCCTGCCATTGTGAAAGCGGTTCATAGGCGATAAATTGGCCATCCGGCGACAGCCATCCGCGTTGCGCCATCGGCAGAGGCACCTCGACCGGTAAACCGGCACCGTCGATAGGTATTGTGAACAGCCGAGCATAATTGGAAGAGCTATTCATGTTCGACGAGAACAAGATGTTCCTGCCGTCCGGTGTCCAACCGGATACAAAGTCACCGGCAGGATGATAAGTGAGACGCTTAGGCACGCCGCCGGCCGCCGGGATCACATATACATCGGTATTGCCGTCATAGTCGCCCGTAAACGCGATCCACTGACCGTCGGGCGAAAAATACGGGTTCGTCTCGATACCTATGCCTGTGGTCAAACGCCGTGCTTCACCGCCGCCGCGACCGACTATCCAGAGATCGCCGGCGTAAGAAAAGGCGATATCGGTCCTACTTATTGTCGGCTGCCGAAACAACGTCGCAGTGCCCGTCTGCGGAAAAGCAGATATCGCCAGTGAAAAAGCGAACACGAAAACCAAAAGATACACGCGGATCCAGTTCTTCATTCAATTTCTCCGGAAAAAGTTCAGGATTAGACGATAGGTAATATAGACGTTTCCTGCTTTGAAAACAATCGACGGAGTATTGCCGGTCTCACGCAATAAATTTTCGGTTGCAGTCCATTGCATGGCGCATGAGCGGCGCTATTCTTAAACGATGATCCAACCATATGAATTGTCACTTGGTTTGCTGGTCGATCTGGACGGAGATGCACCCGGAAACACGACCGAGCTGTGGGAGATACTTGTCGCCAGCCGCGACGGAGACATCGAGCGTGTCAAACGCCTGGTCGACGCCAATCCGCCGCTGATCTTTGGGCAGTACAACTATACGCCGCCCATCCATTTCGCGGTCCGATAAGGGCACATTGACCTCGTCGAGTACCTTTTGGAAAACGGGGCACACGATCCGACTTACAAGATCTACCCGTTCAACGAAAGCTTGACGACGATAGCGATCGATCGCGGCCTCGAGGAGATCGCGGCGATGCTCGAGGACTACGAGCTTCATCCGGAACGACAGCGATTTTAGGGAGATAATGGCGGCATCCAATACCCCCACGACGATGAGACCGTCGAGTTTCAGCGGAGCATCGCTAAACAACAGCATACCCACGTCAGGGCAATGTTGGAGAAGAACTCGGAACTTGCCAAGAACAAACTATTGTTTTGGGGCGAAGGAGTCCTTTGCCGATCTGCGAACGATCCCGATCCTGAAATGCTCAGGCTGCTGATCTCGTATGGAGCGACCGTGCCGGTGATGTCGAAGTGGGGACGAGCCTACTACTTCAAGCATTACAACATAGCAAAATTTCTGATTGAACAGGGCATGGACGCCAAACACCATACTTGGCATAACGTCACGCTGCTACACGACATGGCTCAGGAGGGCGATGTCACCAAGGCAGAACTGCTGCTTACTCACGGGGCCGATGTCGACGCCATTGACGAAGAATACTGCTCAACTCCGCTCGGGCTCGCCGCAAAATGGGGACATACGGAAATGGTGCAGTATCTGTTGAAGAATGGTGCGGATCGAACAAGATCCGCGGCACCGTGGGCGACGCCGCTGGCATGGGTACAAAAGAATAAGCATGCCGAGATCGAAAGAATTCTTTCGATCTAACAAATGATATTTGTTGGAGATCTGGCGGCCCCAGACTTAACCGCAACACAAGCTGAAATCGCTACCGTTGCTCGATTCCTCGCCTAGCGGAGTTCACAACTCAAACTTTGTGCGGAGCCTGGGGCCGTATGGCAGTTGTCACGAGACGAATGCGGCCGAGGTGATCGACTGCGCACGGCCCGTTGCCAACTGTAAGCTAATAGATGGCGGAAAGGGTGGGATTCGAACCCACGGAACCCTTTTGAGGCTCACAGCATTTCCAGTGCTGCCAGTTCAACCACTCCTGCACCTTTCCCCGCGAAACTGAATTTTCAAGAATTTGCTTCAAACCTCCGATCTTGGAGAAATGAAGAGAAAACTATTCGGTCATATTGACCTCGACTTCCTCGATCACGATCGTTGACTCTTCAACATTTTCTTCCGCCGGTGTCTCATCGTCACCAACCAGCCATCCGTAGAGGAATCCGGCAAGCAACGCACCCATGATCGGGGCGATCCAGAATAGCCAAAGCTGCTTTACAGCCCAAGGATCCGAGAAAATGGCCACGAGTAAGGCCGGGCCGGTGCTTCGCGCCGGATTGACCGAAGTGTTCGTCACCGGGATCGAGATCAGATGGATCAGCGTTAAACAAAGCCCTATCGCTATCGGGGCGAAACCCGCCGGAGCCTTTCTATGCGTGGATCCAAGAATGACGATCAGGAAAAAGAACGTCAAAACGACCTCGGCCACAAAGCAAGCCAGCACCTCATAATGTCCCGGCGAATGATCGCCAAAACCGTTCGCCGCAAACCCGCCGCCAAGCGTAAAACCCGCCTTGCCGGAAGCGATCAGATACAAAACACCCGCCGCCAAGACGGCTCCGAGAACCTGAGCTATAACGTAGGGCAGGACGTCCTTAAGCTCAAAACGCTTCCCGGCCCAGAGCCCTAGAGACACCGCAGGGTTAAAATGACCACCCGATATATGCCCAAATGCATAGGCCCCTGTCAGGACGGTCAAACCAAACGCCAGCGAAACACCAAGATAACCGATCCCGACGCCGGGGACCGCCGCGGCCAATACCGCACTCCCGCATCCCCCGAGGACAAGCCATAGGGTACCCAAAAACTCAGCCGACAACCTCTTGTTCAGTGACATAAAGTCGATCCTCCCTAGTTTTCGACAATAATGACCTTATTGCGCCGACCGAATTCCAATTTCAAACAACTATCAAGAAGCTGGCGGAGAGGGTGGGATTCGAACCCACGGTACCCGTTAAGGCACAGCAATTTTCGAGACTGCCCGATTCAACCACTCTCGCACCTCTCCGTGCGAACCTACAATTCTACTGGTTCGATACAAGCTTTATCAAGTTGCACGTCCAAGGAAATTCAGCTGAGCAAATAAGACGGTCAATTTAGAGGTTTCGGCCTGTTTCGTCGAGAACGAAAGAATGTGCGCATCAACTCGCGGCATTCGTCGGCCCGCATTCCCGAGGTGACATCGATGCGGTGATTGAGTTCGTTTCCCATACCGATGCCGAAATGCGATTCGACGCCGCCGAACCTTTCGTCCACGGCACCGAATACCAGCCGCTTGACCCGCGCGTTAACCAGGGCTCCCGCACACATCGCGCAGGGCTCGATGGTTGCGAAAACGGTCGCGCCCGTCAATCGGTAATTGCCGACGGCCGTTCCTGCCGCCCGTAATGCCACGATCTCGGCATGGGCGGTGGGGTCATTGTCGGTGATCGTCCGGTTGTGGCCGATGGCGATGAGTTCACCAGCCTGATCGATCACGCAGGCACCGACCGGCACCTCGCCGAGCGACTGAGCCTTCTTAGCGGCTTCAATGGCCGCGAGCATCCATCTTTCGTCATCATCCGCCATTTCCAATTACCAAGACCCAACTCACTTGCTCGGTGTCGCGGCAAACCGCGTCAATTCGCCGATTTTCTTGCATCCAAAGCCGATAAATGTTAAACAATTACTGTATCTGGAAAGGACTTCTCGCCCCTTCTTTTCCTCCGGTTTCTAAATATGAGCGAAAATGTGCGTCTCGGAACACAACCAGGAGACGACGACATTCACACGACCACATTTCCTGAGTCGTTTCGCGCCTTCGCGGACGAAGTAAGGAAGCGAAACCAAAAACCAAAGTCCACTCCGATAAGTATCGCTCAAAAGCTGCAGCCCGCCGAATTCAATACGGCGATGGTGCATTTTTACCGAGGCGAAGTGCAGCGCTCCAACGTGTGGCGCGGGCGGCTCGACGCAACAACGAACTGGGCAGTGATCACGGCCGGAGCCACGCTGTCGTTCGTTTTCAGCTCACCGAATAACCCGCACTTCGCGATCCCGATCAACACTATTTTGGTCTCCATATTCTTGTTCATGGAGGCTCGGCGGTACCGGTATTACGAGGTTTGGGCCAACCGGGTGCGTATCGTCGAGACCGGTTACTTTGCTCCTATGCTGTCGGCGAGGACCGTGCCGCCGGACAAAGAATGGGCCGAGCACATTTCCGCTGACCTTATCACTCCGCACTTTACTATCAGCGAGTGGGAAGCCGTCGGCCGCCGGCTGCGCGCCAATTATCTTTGGATCTTTGTACTGCTCGCCCTGTCATGGCTGCTCAAGCTTTATATCCAACCGGGCCCGCCGCATGACGTTGCTGAGTTCATTGGCCGCGCCGAAGTTGGTATCATGCCCGGATGGCTTGTTTTCGCGTCGCAGGTATTTTATAACGGCCTGATAATATTTGTTGCCTTTAGCACGATGAAGCTCCGCGATTCGTCGAGCGAAGTGCTTCCGCTCCAGGATTTCGAGTGGCACCCGTTGAAACAGGTGTCCGACTGGGCCGAGAGCAGCTTTAAGAAGCGCAACCCGATCCGGCGTTCAAAGAAGGCGCGACAGAGGATGCGATCCGTACACAAGAGCGAGATCTGAAAACGTGCAATTTTATTTATGACACAAGCAAAACTGGCAAAGGAAAAGGCCCCGGCACTCAAGTGTCCGAAGTGTGACGGAACGCTCGTCGGAACCGACTTTCAAAATATCAAGATCGACGTCTGCGACCGGTGTTCGGGTGTCTGGCTCGACGCTGAAGAGTTCATACACATAACGCAGGAAGAGACGGACGGAGGATGGTTCGGTAAGGTTTTTCGTTGATTGAGATGAGAAAGCGCCTAGGAGCATTTCTATTAATTCTCGGGTTTTCTCTTGCGGCTTTCGCGCAAGCCGCGCCTCGTGTAGTGGCGTCCGGCGAACTTCGCTCGGAGATCGTTCCGGACGGGGGCGGCCGAGTCCAGACGCTGCAGCTTAACAGCCGGTTGATGGGCCGAAAAATGCCGTTTCGGGTCGTTTTGCCAGTCAACTACGATGAAAAGGCCCAAAACGGCAGGATCTATCCGGTCATCTATCTCCTGCATGGGCTGACGGGACATTTTGAAAATTGGACAGCCAAGACGCACGTTGCAGACTACTCCGCAGCGTACAATTTCATCATTGTCACACCCGAAGGCGGCGACGGCTGGTACACCGATAACGTCAGCATCACCAACGACAAATACGAGAGCTATATTGTCAACGAACTTGTTCCTGAGATCGACAACCGATATCGCACGATAAGTGACGGACGCGGACGTATTATCGCCGGCCTCTCAATGGGCGGCTACGGCGCCTTGAAATTCGGGCTCAAGTATCCTGAAAAGTTCAGTCTCGTCGGCTCGTTCAGTGGAGCGCTCGGCGTCGCCTCGTGGACGGAGAAGAATATCGGTAAGACTATCGGCGCATCTATTGACAAAATTTTCGGCCCCGAAGGATCTGACCTGCGAAAGTCGAACGACATTTTTGAGATCGTGCGGGGCCTGACAAGCGAAAAAACCAGATCGCTGCCTTATATCTATCAGTCGTGCGGCACCGAAGATTTCCTCTACGAGAACAACAAGGCGTTCCTACAATTGTTGCTCGAGAAACGCGTTCCGCACGAATATCGCGAACATCCCGGCGGTCATGATTGGAATTTTTGGGACGATCAGGTCCGTGAATTCCTTGCACTCGCCGATCGCCGACTCAAACAGTAATCACCCTCTCCGATAACGAGGAACCGCAATTCTCACCTGACCACCCAAGGCACTCTGTGGTTAAATCTTTTTATGCTCAATTTTGCGATCGAGACGGCTCGCGACGCCGGCCAACTCCTGCTCGAGAAGTTCGGACGAAAGATCAACGTTACAAAAAAAGGGGACATCAACCTTGTTACCGAGGCGGATCTTGCAAGCGAACATCTCATCATAGAACGGGTCAAGTCGTATTTCCCTAAGCATTCCATCCTGGCCGAGGAGTCGGGTAATGCCGTTACCATCGGCGATGGAAACACCTGGAAGTGGATCATCGATCCGCTCGACGGTACCACTAATTTTGCCCACGGATACCCTTGTTTTTGCGTAACGCTCGCGCTCGAGCACGACGGAGACATCGTTATTGGCGTTACTTTCGACCCGACTCGAAATGAACTGTTTGCGGCAGAAAAGGGAAAAGGTGCAAGCCTGAATAATAAGCCGATCCGCGTCTCCGACACCGAAGACCTCGGGAACGCCCTGATCGTTACCGGGTTTCCGTACGATTTTAAGGATCGCCGGGATTTTGCACGCCATCTGACCGAGTTCCTGCTGCGTTCACGCGGTGTGCGCCGAGACGGCTCAGCAGCCATCGACATGGCTTATGTTGCATGCGGGCGATACGACGCCTTTTGGGAAGAAGGCCTCAATCCGTGGGATGTCGCTGCCGGATGCCTGCTCATCGAAGAGGCCGGCGGCCGTGTCAGCTATTACGACGGTTCGAAATTTAGTGTTTACAGGCCGCCGATCTGCGCCAGCAACGGACTGCTGCACGGGCAAATGATGGATGTATTGAAATAGCCTGAGGGGTGAGTGGCGCGGCGCTGTTTGAACAGATTTTTGCGTGTGCTAACCTTGGTTTGTAGCTGGTTCAAAGTTTTATGTCATGGTTTCGACGGGACAGGCCGAAGATCGACGATCAGGAATCCGATGAGGAACGGACCGTCAAAACCGAGGGTATTTTTGTCAAATGCCCCGAGTGCGACAATGCCTTGTACAAACGGGAGCTGACGGATTCGCACGAGGTTTGCACTCACTGCGGCTACCATTTTCGTTACTCGGCCCGACAGCGATTGAAAGACCTTTTTGACGGCGGGCAGTACAAGAAACTCGATGAGAACATCACCTCGGGTGATCCGCTCGGTTTTTTTGACTCTAAGCCGTACACCGACCGGATAGACCAAGCCGTCGAATCATCAGGGCTGCCCGAAGCGATCGTCTGCGGCAAGGGAAAGGTCGACGACCATCTGGTTTACGCGGGAGCCATGGACATGTCTTTCATCGGCGGTTCGATGGGCTCGGCGGTCGGAGAGAAGATAACCCGGTTGATCGAATATGCTTTAGAGGACCGCGGTGCCGTCGTAATATTTTCGGCATCGGGCGGGGCGCGAATGCAGGAGGGGACGCTGAGCCTGATGCAAATGGCCAAGATCTCGGCCGCTCTCGCCAGGCTTAACGAAGCCCGCCTGCCGTTCATTTCGATCCTGACCGATCCGACTACGGGCGGCGTTACCGCCAGTTTTGCTATGCTCGGCGACGTCATCCTGGCCGAACCCAAAGCTCTGATCGGGTTTGCCGGACCGCGGGTGATCGAGCAGACGATAAGGCAAAAACTCCCAAAGGGATTCCAGCGAAGCGAATTCCTGCTCGAGCACGGAATGATCGATATTGTCGTTGACCGGCGCGAAATGCGGGAGACGATCATCCGCATGCTCGCGTTCATGATGAACAAGAGCAGCAAGGCATCTGGGTGAAGATATGCTGAACGAGATACTTATCCAACTGTTTTCGCGGGACCTTGCGAAATTGAAAGACGAGGTCGCGGCTTATTCGAACGAAGCTCGCCTTTGGGAAATCGGAGGCGAGATCCCGAATTCCGGAGGAAATCTAACGCTGCATCTTGTGGGCAACCTGAGGCATTTTTTCGGGGCCGTCCTCGGAGGCACCGGTTATGTCCGCGACCGCGAATCTGAGTTCTCAAGCAAAGGCGTTCCGCGAACCGAGCTTCTGGCCGGAATCGATGCAGCTCGCGAGGAAGTCATCGCTACGCTTGGCAAGTTGGACGAGGCGGCTTTTGCGGCCATTTATCCGATCGAAGTCTTCGGTGAGCCGATGACGACAGCTTTCTTCCTGACCCATCTTGCCGCTCACTTCAGCTATCATCTCGGCCAGATCAACTATCACCGCCGGCTGCTCGACGGCGGAGAAGCGTGAATTTCGTTGAGTCCGAGTCCTACCTGTATTCGCTCGGTAACGAAGTCGCCGCGATGAAGCTCGGGATCGAGAACATCCGCACGCTGCTCGCCGCGCTTGCAAACCCCCAGGAAAAATATTTGAAAGTGCAGGTCGCCGGGACGAACGGCAAGGGTTCGGTGTGCTCGTTTCTCGACTCGATCTGCCGCGAGGCCTGCATACCAACCGGTCTTTACACGTCGCCGCATCTTGTTTCTATAACCGAGCGGGTCAAAATAGACGGCGTGGATATAAGCGAAGTCGAATTCGCCCGTCACGCGACGACGGTCCGTGAGACAGCCGAAAGTCTCTTGGCCGAAGGCAAGCTCGAATATCGTCCGACCTTCTTCGAGCAGGTCACGGCGATCGCGTTAGTCGCATTTGCGGAAGCAAAGGTGAAGATCGCTATCCTCGAAACCGGCCTCGGCGGCCGCCTCGACGCGACGACGGCCGCAAATGCCGAGATAGCGGCGATCACGCGGATCGATCTTGACCATCAGGAATATCTTGGAGATACGATTCAAGAGATCGCCGCGGAAAAGGCGGCGATCATTGGCCCCGGAACTAAGGCAGTGATCATCGGCCCCCAGCCTCCTGATGGGGCGTCCGTCATCGAAGATCGGCTCCGCAACATAAAGGGCGGAAACACGAGCGGTAGCGAGTGTGCCGTGATACGCGTCAACCCTCAATGGTTATCTCAGAATAGGTTGCCCGACGACCTCGGCCTGAAAGGCCGCCACCAGCGAGAGAACGCGTCGATCGCGGTATCCATCGCCCACGCCCTGCGGTGTTACTTTGAGATCGGCGACGATAATATCGCACGAGGACTGGTGAACACACGTCATCCGGGTCGCCTTGAATACTCGGGACGTTGGCTCTTCGACGGTGCCCATAATCCGGGTGGGGCACGAGCCCTCGCGGCGTATCTTGACGAATTTGAACAACGCCCTGTGACGATGATCTTCGGCGCGATGCGTGAAAAGGATGTCGCTGAGATCGCGGCGATACTTTTCCCGCGCGCGGATCATGTCGTTGTTACGCAACCCGGCAACCCGCGATCAATGACCGCCGACGAACTCGCATCGTCAGTCCCGGACAACTTTCCGCATGAAAAAGTCTCACTCACAGATGACGTCCGCGAAGCGATCTCCACTGCTGAAAAACTCGCCGGCGAAGATGGCCTGATCCTTGTCACCGGCTCGCTTTATTTGGTTGGCGAGGTCAAGAGTATACTGGAGAGGTAGTTACTAATGCGTAATTATTAATTAGGTTCGATCGCAGGATCGTATTCATATAGAAGCTATGTACAAACTGGTATTGATACGCCACGGCGAGAGCCAGTGGAACAAGGAAAATCGCTTTACGGGATGGAAGGACGTCGATCTTTCCGAAAAGGGAATCGAAGAAGCCCACGCCGCCGGTAAATTGTTGAAAGCCGAGGGTTTCGAGTTTGACGAGGCGTACACTTCGGTGCTCAAACGCGCCATTCGCACGCTGTGGATCATTCTCGACGAGATGGACCTGATGTGGATACCCGAGACCAAATCGTGGCTGCTTAACGAGCGGCACTACGGAGCCCTTCAGGGCCTAAACAAGGCCGAGACGGCCGCGCAGTACGGCGACGAGCAGGTGCTCGTCTGGCGTCGCAGCTTTGACATTCCACCCGGCCCGCTCGAGCCGGGCGACGGGCGTTATCTCGGCAACGAGCCGCGTTACCGATCCATCGAGAAGGGTAAATTCCCTCTGACCGAGTGTCTAAAGGACACGGTCGAACGCGTTGTCCCGTATTATAAGGACGAGATCGCGCCTAAGATCCGCGACGGCAAACGTTTGATCGTCGCCGCTCACGGCAACAGCCTGCGGGCCCTGGTCAAATATCTCGACAACATCGCGGACGACGAGATCGTCAAACTCAACATTCCGACCGGCATTCCGCTTGTCTACGAGCTCGATGTCGATCTTAAGCCGATCAAAAGCTACTATCTCGGCGACCAGGAAGCGATCAAAGCGGCCCAGGATGCAGTAGCGAAACAAGGGACGGCTAAATGAAAATTGTCGGCGCAAGGAGATAAACATGCCTTACTCGAAATATCCCGCGATCGCGCTACTAAACCTCTTTTTATTTGTGACAGCGGCATCGGCACAGCAGGTGACCAACAGTGAGATCACCGGCGGTCTTAAAGAAGCTCTCACCAAGGGTGTCACGACCGCGGTAAAGATACTTGGCAGGGACAACGGATATCTGGACAACGAACGTGTCCGGATACCGCTGCCGGGATCGCTGCAAAAGCTCGAAAAAGGCCTCCGTCTTGCGGGGCAGGGAAAAGCCGTCGACGATTTTATCGCTTCGATGAATCACGCTGCGGAAAAGGCCGTTCCAGTCGCGATCGATGTCTTTGTGGACTCGATCAAGAAGATGACGTTCGACGACGCCCGAAAGATCCTGTTCAGTGGTCAGGACGACTCGGCAACGCAGTTTTTTCGCAAGACGAGCGAGGAGACACTGCGTAAGAAATTTCGGCCGATCGTCGAAGAGTTCACCGCCAAGGTCGGCGTCACACAGAGCTATAAGAACATGATCGGCAAGGCCGGATTCGCTGCCCAGTTCCTTGGCAGGGATGCGACGGACCTTGACGGCTACGTGACCCAGAAAGCCCTCGACGGCTTGTTCATGCTGGTCGCCGACGAGGAGAAAAAGATCCGCAGAGACCCGATCGGGCGGACTACCTCGCTCCTTCGCAAGGTCTTTGGCGTTCTGCACTGAACCATCGGCGGACCCGCCTCCCGCTCTTCCTGACGCGACTTCGCAATTTGCTGCCTGCGTCTGGTAAAATACTCGTTTCGGATACAGCCGGAAGTTTTGTCTGTAATGAGTATTAAGCAGATCGCCGTCCGCGGAGCGCGGCAGCACAATCTAAAAAACATCGACGTCGACATCCCGCGGGACAAGTTTGTCGTCGTCACGGGCCTGTCCGGCTCGGGCAAATCTTCGCTCGCATTTGACACGATCTATGCCGAGGGACAGCGTCGTTATGTCGAATCGCTTTCCGCTTACGCCCGACAGTTCCTCGACCAGCTTGAAAAGCCTGACGTTGATTCGATCGAAGGATTGAGCCCTGCCATCTCGATCGAGCAAAAGACCGTCTCGCGCAGCCCTCGTTCGACGGTCGGCACCGTGACAGAGATCTACGACTTTCTACGGCTGCTTTTCTCGTCGGTCGGCCAGCCGCATTGTCATCAGTGCGGCGCACCGATCACGCGACAATCGGTCGACCAGATAACAGCCGGCGTCGCCGAATTGCCCGAGGGCGAACGCGTGATGATACTCGCACCGATAGTCCGCGGCCGCAAAGGCGAATTCAAAAAGGAACTCGAAAAACTCCACAAAGACGGCTTCCTACGGGCCCGTGTTGACGGCGAACTGCGACAGCTCGACGAAAACATCGTCCTAGACAAGCGAAAGAACCATACGATCGAGGTCGTCGTCGACCGGCTACTGATGAAAGAGGGCGTTCGCGAGCGGCTCAACGAGTCGGTCAAGACCGCGCTCAAGCTGACCGGCGGAGCGGTGCTCGTCTCGATCGTCGACGGCGAGGAAAAGCTCTATTCCGAACGGATGGCGTGCGTAAATTGCGGTATCAATATCGCGCCGCTCGAACCTCGTTCATTTTCCTTCAATTCGGCGTTCGGCGCCTGTCGCCGTTGCCAGGGCATCGGGACGGTGCTCGATATCGAACGCTCAAAGATCGTCCCCGACGGCGACGTGCCTGCCGGAAAGGTCGATTTCCTGAACGGCATCGACAAGCCCGGTGCATCGTATCTGATGACCGCGCTCGTAGCGATCATCGAGAAATTCACGACCGGCGACCCGCTCGCTCCGCCCACAGCGAACGCGCCAAAACGGCGTACTAAATTGTCAAAGATCAAAAAGGTCCTGGGGCTATCGTCGGACGAAGGGCCGAACCCGCTGCTCGGGACTAAATTCAACGACCTCCCAAAAGAGATACTCGACGCATTTTTTAACGGCACCAAGAAACGGCTTACGTTTCGCCACGGCACTTACACGGCCGAACGCGACTGGCGAGGTGCCATGCGCGTCATGCGCGAGCGTATCGAAAGCCCTCCGTCCGAAAAGATCAAAGCCGCGCTCGAGGACCTGATCTCACCCGTCGCGTGTCCCGTGTGCGAGGGCCGGCGGCTTCAGCCCGAGAGCCTGGCTGTTAAGGTCGGCGGACTCGGCATCGGCGAATATGCCGACATGACTATCTCCGAGTCCGCAAAGCGTTTCGAACAGATCAAACTCAGCCC
>JBGAVC010000054.1:0-26591 GCA_044228265.1 Pyrinomonadaceae bacterium | reverse complement strand
GGAGATGGCTGGGTGGCCGCGGAGGATTGCTCGCGGGGCGCGAGATCGACGTAAACGCCGCGCGTTTCCTGGGAAAGACGATTCGAATGGCAAAATATCGTCCGTTTGTTGTGACGGCCTCAGCCTGCCGTTCGCGGACGGCAGTTTCGATTTTGTGTTCTGCTCGCTCGTTCTCCATCATCTCAACGACATCGATGCCCGAACTCTGCTCGCGGAAATGAGCCGGGTCGCGCGTCGCCGGATCTTCGTGATCGACCTGGACCGCAGCCGGAATGCATATTATCTCTTCAAAATGGCGTCACGATTCCTGCTTCAGCGGTTTACCCGCGAGGGCAGCACGCTGTCGATCCTCGAAGCTTTAACGGTGCAGAACTAGAGCAGTTGGCCGCCGAAGCCGGGCTTTCGGACGTACGAGTAAATCGTTCTGCGGCGTATCGTCTTGTACTTTCGGGGATCTAGATCAATGGAGAGAAGGATCGAACATTTTGACGTGGCGATCGCCGGAGCCGGGCCGGCCGGATCTTCGGCTGCGATCCGACTTGCGGCGGCAGGGCTGCGGGTATTACTCGTCGAACAAAAGCGTTTTCCACGTGAAAAGCTCTGCGGTGAGTTCATTTCGCCTGAGTGTATTTCCGACTTTCAGGAGCTCGGCGTGCTTCCGGAAATCAGACTCAGCGGCGGTTCGAATTACAGCGAAACGGTCTTTTTTGCAAAAAACGGCCAACATGCCTCTATCAGCAGTTCCTGGTTCGGTACTTCCGATTCCGATGCGATCGGGTTGAGTCGGGCCGAATTGGACCGCTTGCTGATCGGGCGTGCTCGACGGGCAGGCGTCGATGTCCGCGAGGAAACGCGTGTTACAGGTATCGTTCGCGACGGCGATAAATTGTCGGCACCCAAGACTAAAGACCTGATGGAACTGCCGAGTCGACATCCGCCAGGATCTTTATGGATGCCACCGGCCGGGACCGCTCGCTTGCTCGGCTTGTCGAGCCGCGAGCGAGCAAAAGGCCGGCCACATCGGTCGCATTCAAAACCCACCTTCACGGCGCCCTCGTCCCGTATGGAGTGTGCGAGCTTTACGCCTTTCAAGGCGGATATGGCGACTGCAACAAGGTTGAAAACGACGTTCACAATTGCTGCTTTATCATTTCGTCACGCGAGGTACGGCGTCTGGGTAACGATCCTGAGCGGGTATGGCGTGAGACCGTTCTTTCGAACTCTCGGGCCGCCCTCACGATGGGAACGGCGGTGGCGGTCAAACCGTGGCTTGCCGTGCCTATTCAGGGTTACGGGCGCCGTCCGCTGGTTCCGGCCAAAGGTCTGATCTCGATCGGTGATTCAGCCGCCTTTATCGATCCGTTTACAGGCAGCGGCATTCTTCTCGCGCTCGAGAGCGCGAAGATCGCTGCTGAGGCAGTCGTTGATCATTTTGCTGCGGGATCGGGCTTTGAGGACCTCGCCGCGACTTACAATAGGCGTTACTCGGCAAGGTTCGATCGCCGTTTGCTTGCCTGCAAGGCCCTCCGTTTAACTTTCACTGCTTCGGTGCCTTTTGCGGCCGAGGCGGCGATCACGCTGCTCGCGTCCAGCAACCGCCTGCGGCAGGTTGTCGCCCGCGCGACGCGATCTAATGCAGAACGTGCGGCTTAATGAGCCCGCCGTGGGCATCGGAGAGGCCGTGCGTTGTCACGAACGCATGCGGGTCAAGGTCGTCGACTATCTTTCTCACGCCTCCGATCTCCAATCGCGTCACAACGCTGTACAAGATCGGCTGTTCGGTCTCCGTGACGCCTGTGCTGCCGACGCCGCCTCGACCGCTGAAAACCGTCACGCCCCGGCCAAGGTCCTCGATGATCGCCCGCTTTATCTCGTCAGCACGCGGAGAAACGATCGTGATCGCCGTATATTCTCAACACCGTGAAGTAGAAAATCGACCGTCTTTGACGCGGCGACGTACGTCAGTATCGAATACATCGCTGACTCGACTCCGAGAAAGAACGCCGCGGCAAGGAAGATAAAAATATTGACGATCAGTATAACGTCGCCAACGCGCAAGAGATGGCTGACCCGGCTGACGAGAGAAGCGATCTCCGTACCATCGAGTACGGCTCCGCCTCGCATTGCCAGCCCGATGCCCGCCCCGATAAAAAATCCTCCAAAAACAGCGGTGAGCAGTTTGTCGGGCGTGACATCGGGGAACTGAACGAGGTACAAACAGACCGAAAGGCCAAAGATCGCTGTTGCGCTCTTCGCAGCAAAACGCGGACCGATCTGCCTGTATGCAAGCGCGATGAAAGGCAGGTTGATCGCGACCAGCAGGATCGATAGCGGCCAGCCGAAGATGTCGGTGAGCAACAGCGAAATACCGTCACTCCGCCGTCGATGAAACGGCTGGAGAGTAGAAAGCCTTTAGTCCGAACGCCGCCGAAAAGATGCCGGTGACGATCAGGACAACGTTTTTCAGCGCGTTAACGGCGGGCTTCATGCCTTATTTATCGTCCAAAGCGGCCACTCCCGGCAGGGTGTCTCCGGCCAGGAATTCGAGCGTCGCACCGCCACCTGTCGAAATGTGAGTGATCTTGTCAGCCAGCCCGGCTTGATTGACTGCCGAGACGGAGTCGCCGCCTCCTACGATCGAGATCGCACCCTTTTCGGTAGCTCGTGCGACCGCCTCCGCAACAGCGATCGTCCCGAGATCGAAGGGTTTTTCCTCGAACATGCCCATGGGGCCATTCCAGATGATCGTCCGCGCCCCGTCTAAAGCACGTTCGAACACAGCGCATGTCTCAACACCGATATCGAGACCAACATGGCCTGCATTTGTGAATGAGATAGGTATCGTTTTGGCCGAATGCAGCGGATCGTAGCTGTCCACGACCTGGTGGTCGGTCGGCAGGATCAACTCAACGCCGGCGTCTTTGGCGAGATGTTCGATCTCCCGGGCCTTGGGCATCATTTCGTCTTCGCACAGCGATTTTCCAACCGTAAAGCCTTCGGATCTGAAGAAAGTGTATGCCATCGCCCCGCCGATAAGCAGCTTGTCGACACGGCGTTTAATGAGAGATTCTATGACCGGGATCTTGTCCGAGACCTTTGCACCGCCCAGTATCGCGACAAAAGGCCGGTCAGGATGATCGAGAGCTTTGCCGAGGAAATTGAGCTCCTTTTCCATCAAAAGCCCGGCGACGCGTACGGGAACAAAATGTGTAATGCCTTCGGTGGACGCGTGCGCACGGTGAGCGGTGCCGAAGGCGTCGTTAACATACACGTCAACGCCCTTGGCCAACTGCTCGGCAAACGCGCTGTCATTCTTTTCTTCCTCGGCGTGATATCGGAGGTTTTCGAGAAGGAGAACATCGCCCGGACCGAGAGCCCCTGTCCTGGCTTCAACGGATTCACCAACACAATCTTCAGCAAATGCAATATTTAGCTCGCCTGACTTCGACAAGTACTCGAAGACCGGCCGCAGAGAGTATTTGTTCGCGTCGTACGGCAGTCCTTTCTCCTCAGCCTTCTTCTTATCCTTGATCGGACGGCCCAGGTGCGAGGCGAGTACGACACGTGCCCCTTGCTCGACCGCGTATCGGATCGTCGGAAGCGCCCCGAGAATGCGGGTATCATCGGTTATAACACCGTCTTTGATCGGAACATTGAAATCGACGCGAATAAATACGCATTTACCGTTAATGTCCACGTCCTTGATCGTCTTCTTATTCATGGCGGCTTACCTGGCGGTGTGCTCAAACGGGGCCGATCCAGGACGTCGCGGCCCGCGTTTATGAGCGTCTTTGCGTAAAAAAGGCGGTTAAATTCCCTTCTCGGCAATGTACTTGATCAGGTCTCGAACGCGGCACGAGTAGCCCCATTCGTTGTCGTACCACGAGAGGACCTTGATGCAGGTGCCGTCGATGACCTTGGTGTTTTCGGCGTCGACTATAGAGGAATTGTCGTTTCCACGAAAATCGATCGAAACCAGCGGCTCTTCGGAGAAAGCCAGTATTCCCTTGAGCGGGCCTTCAGCAGCGGCCTTGAGCGTTGCGTTGACCTCTTCGACGGAAGTCGGCTTTTCGACGTTCATTACGACATCGACGAGCGAGACGTTTGGTGTCGGGACCCTGACGGAGATACCGTCAAATTTGCCTTTTAGCTCGGGAATTACGAGCGCCACGGCCTTGGCTGCTCCGGTCGACGTCGGGATCATCGAAAGGGCTGCGGCACGAGCACGCCGAAGGTCCTTATGCGGCAGATCGAGGAGCTGCTGATCGTTCGTATAACTGTGGATCGTGTTCATCAACGCATTTTTTATTCCGAAATTGTCGTGGATCACCTTGGCTACAGGAGCCAGGCAGTTAGTGGTACACGATGCGTTGGAAATGATGTTGTGTTTTGCAGGATCGTACATCCCCTCGTTCACGCCCAGCACGATGGTAACGTCTTCGCCTTTGGCAGGTGCCGAAATAACGACCTTCTTGACTCCGCCGCGCAGGTGCTTGCCCGCGTCCTCTGCTTTGGTGAACCGGCCGGTCGATTCGACGACGATCTCCGCCCCGACCTCGTCCCAAGGTATTTGTGCCGGGTCTGTGTGGCTGAACACGCGGATCGACTCGCCTTCGACATGAATGCGGCCGTCCGATGCGGTGATCTTGTGGCCGAGATTGCCCATGACCGAATCGTATTTCAAAAGATGCGCGAGCGTGTCCGTGCTGGTCAGGTCGTTGACGCCGACAAACTCAATATCGCTCGTATCCAGACACGTTCTGAGAAGCGCGCGGCCGATGCGGCCGAAACCGTTAATACCTACTTTTATAGCCATTTTGTTAAATTATCCTCCGGAAATTTCCGTTGTCCGATAGCTTGACGATAACTTAAATCCGGGCATAATTCAAAGATTCGAGCTCTCGGCCACGGTCCAAATTTGTTGAAACTATGGCACTTGTTGCGACGTAGTAACCGTTTGGATTTATTTGCCTTTTTTATTCCCGACGGCCGACAGCCGGAGCTAATTTAAGATGACCCATAAGCGATCCATATCGTTAATAATTTTTGTTCTATTGACCGCGGCCGTTCACTTGACGGCGCAGACCAAGCCGGCTGCTGAAGTTGCAAAGACGACAGTTTCACAGACGGCGCTTGATCCGGAGCCTGCGGCTTCCACGACACTGAAAACAGACTACTCTAGCGTACCGACCACTGCGCGCGTAGGTGTGCAGACGGCTCAGCCGCTCTCGTTGACACTTGACGACGTTATACGCCGGGCGCTCGCCAACAATAACGATATCGAGATCGCCCGAACGACGGAACGCATCCAGGACGCCTTTATCAGACAGCTTCTCGGGATCTACGACCCGACGTTCACGGTGACGCCGACGTTTTCACATAGCCAGTCGACGGGGTCCAAGGCGACCAACGATCTGCGCGTAAGTTCTAATTTCAGTGGATTTATCCAGCCCGGCGGCGGTAATTACCAGGCATTTTTCAACAACAACCGGACCGAAAGTGCGTTTGCGCAGTCGCAGACCAGTTCGGGCACGATCACGACAACGGGCGCCTTATATTCGTCGTCGCTCGGAGTCGCGTATACGCAGCCGCTGGCTCGAAATTTCGGCATCGACAGCCGCCGTCAGGGCATCAAGATCGCGAAGAAGCGCCTCGAACAGAACGACACGGATTTTCGGCTGCAGGCGGCCCGGACGATCTCCTCAGTACAGTCTGCTTACTGGGACCTCGTATTTGCCCTGCGAAACCAGCAGAATGTCCAGGCGAACGTAAACCTTGCCAAAGAGAACCTGCGGCAGATCGAGGCCAGGATCGACGCCGGGGCAGCCGCGCCGCTCGAAAGAGCTTCGATCGACACCGAGCTTGCTAACCGCGAAGGCGATCTGCTTTCGGCGACCCAGCAAGTATCGATCGCCGAGAACACGCTCAAGCAGCTCGTGCTCAAAGACCCTCTCAACGCAGAATGGCAAATGAGTTTCGTCCCAACGGACAAACCTGTCTTCAGCCAGGACGCAACGAGCCTCGATGCCGCGATGAAAGACGCGATGGACAACCGCTTTGAGCTCAAGCGGTTGAAGCTGCAGGCCGAGATCAACCAGATCGACCAGCAGTATTATCGCAACCAGATGAAGCCGCAGATCGACCTGAACACACAGTTTTCGCTCAACGGCCTTGCCCGCGGAGGCACGAACAGCGCTTTTACGACTAATCTGTTTACTTCGACGGGCGACCTGAATCTGTTCAACGGTATCAACCAGGTCAGGGCACTTCCGTCGATCAATCTTCCGCTGCTGGTGAACACGCCGATACTGGTACCCGCATCGCCGTCGTATTTGTTTGGCGGATTTAACCGGTCACTGGCCAACATTTTCCGCAGCGATGCACCCAACTTTTCTGTCGGCGTTACCATCTCCTTTCCCATTCATAACCGCACAGCGAAGGCCGAGCTCGAAGGGGCCAAAATAACCGGCGAGCAGATCGCCGCCCAGACTCGCTCGCAGGAACAGCAGGTCATCGTTGACGTCCGTAACTCCGTTCAGGCCGTTGAAACCTCGCGGCAGCGTGTTCTCACCGCACGCCGTGCCCGCGAGGCCGCCGAGCGCCAACTCGAAGGCGAGCGCAAACTCTACGACGCCGGCCGTTCGACCACTTTCCTGCTCTTTCAACGAGAGAACACGCTGACAAACGCGAGAAACGCCGAGATCCGCGCCGAGACGGATTACAACAAGGCTCTCGCCGACCTGCAGCGTGTGACTGCTACCTCTTTCAGGGTCAATAACATTCAGGTAGATTCGCCGGTCAATTTCAAGTAAAAACCAGCAAACTCTCGAAAAGAAAAAGGCTGCTTGCAAAGGTGGCCTTTTTTCGTTGATGTTTTGGTGCTTTCTTTGGAAAAACAAGTGAATTCGACCTATATGGTTTTCACTTCCAGATGTATTTGCTCTCGTCCGCTCATTGAAGGACGGTCGAATTCAATTTTGTTTTGAGAGAGGGTAACCATGAAGTCCAGGTCAAATGTGCGGTTGTATTCGGGCCTTGCGGCGTTTTTTGTCGTTGCGATGGCGGTGGCGTTCATATTTTTGCCGGCGGGCTCAAAAGCTAACGCGGCAAATGGCGAGATCGCCGGTGGTGGGACCGTCGAGATGCTCAACTATGCGTTGAACTTCAAGTCGGCGTCGAATCTTGGCGTCTTTGGCGGCAGCGGCGTTACGGATCAGGGCTCGGAGATCCGCGGCACTGTCGGTTCGACCGGCGAGGTTTTGGGAGTCTCGGCAAACGCACTCAGTACGGAGGAATCGGCTGAGAGCCGCCGCGACCTTCTCGACGTGTTCAGCGTTGTCGATCAACTGCCTTGCTCGCAGGTGTCAGGCGATCTTGCCGGACAGACCTTCTCTCCGGGCGTTTACTGCGTCGGCGATGCCACGCTTGCGGGCCGCATGACGGTCGATGCAGGCGGCGACGCCAATGCACGCTTTGTGTTCCGTGTTGACGGCGATCTCACGGCCCGTGATAGTTCATCGATACAGCTCACTGGAGAAGCACAGGCGACGAATGTCTACGTTTTCGCGAGCCGTTCGGCCGTCTTAGGCACCGGCTCGGTGATCGACGCCAACATCATTGCACGCGATTCTGTCCGTGTCGGACATGGCTCGACGGTTTCGGGCAAGGTCATCGGCGTCAGCGGATCGTTAACGGACTCGAATATCGTCGCCGCCGTACCGCCAGCACCTCGAGATGCGCAAGAATATCGTAAACAACGGGCCTGTTCCCGATCCGATCACGCCGGGCACGATCTTCAACTTCACCATCTCCGGCGTCAACGGAACAATACAAGTGCCTGCCGGAGGCTGCTCGCACGCCGATCCAGGTCGCGGCGGGCAATGTCACCATTACTGAAACTGTTCGAGAATACGGTTCTGCAGGGATTTAATCTCAGGTCCGATCAATCGATTCATTGGTTTTAACCCGGCACTTCAACAGCTTGTCGTCGCGGTCCCGGCGAGATGATGTCAACGACCAGACGGTGGCGACGTTCTTCAACCAGACGAGGAGTAGGGCACGATCCAGAGATCACCGAAGTTCGCGGCGCTTGCAGCACGACCGGCAGGATGACCCCCGACCTTCCGGCCGATCCTGATGTTAAAGGATTCTTCAATTACACGTTCAGGGTACTGGCCAGATTTTCCCGGTGCCGGTCAGATTCTGCTCCCGGACCGATCACGGTAACGATCCCTCTCCAGACCGACAGTAAACGTTACGATCATCCAGGACCAACCGTGGTCAACAGCCTTGCCGACAGCGATGACGGCACATGCGACGCTGCCGACTGCACGCTGCGCGAGGCTATAAACGCCGCTAACGCCAACGGTGCCGGTGCTGATACGATCACTTTCAGCGTAAGTGGGCAGATCCTGTTGGGCGGCCCGCTCGCGAACATTACGTCAGATCTTACGATCGACGGCTTCGGCCGCAGCATTACTGTCGGTGGTAACTCAGCGACACGGGTCTTATTCCTGGGCTTCGGCCGTACTCTGAACCTAAACGCTGTGACGATCGCAAACGGCAACGTGGTCGGTAATGGCGCGGGCCTCCTGGTGAGTACAAACGCAACGGCTAACATCACCAATAGCACATTCAGGGGAAACATTGCGTCGAACCTGGGTGGAGCTATAGCCGGCCTCGTCTCTTCCACCATAAATGTCTCCAACTCATCGTTCTTTTCAAATTCCGCGATTACGGGTGGAGCGATCTTCATCGACTCTCAGACCTCGCTCAGGGTGAACAGCAGCACGTTTACAGGCAACTCAGTGAACCCTGGGAGTGGGGGTGCGATCTATGGCGGTGTGATGTCAACGTTTAATGTTACGAACAGCACCTTTTTCGCGAATTCCGCCTCAAACCAGGGCGGAGCGATCAGCAGTGCTTCGTTGCCCACAAGTCAGGTCATTAACAGTACATTTTCGACGAATTCTTCGTCCTTGGGGGCAAGTATTAGTTCGAGTGGAATGACCCTCTCAAACACGCTTTTGGTTAACGGGATAGGCCCGGCCGGAGTGTCGGACCTATCGGTGCCGACCCGCTAACATCGCCGAGCGACTGCAGCTGCGGTTCGCAACGATAAAGACATCCGCTCGAATCAATCTTGGAGGACACAGGACTGGCAAACAATGGCGGCCCGACTTGAGCGAAAATGGCTCAATCCTGCCGAGTGCCGCAGTCGATACGGGTGACAACACAGTGTGCCCGTTGACGAACGAGGCGCCATCTGGCGGCGAATACCACGAACCAGTCGTCTGCGATCTGCGATGTCGGTGCGGTCGAACTGAACGCCACGGCACCGTTCACGGCGTGGGTAACTGAGCTCGCCAAAGCATAATATCCCGGCAGAAACGTCGACCTTCCCGACAAGTGCATTAAATAGCGTCGTTTTGGATAGAGGATTCGACGCGAACGGACTGCCGCTGGCGAACAACACGAACTGACGGAACCACTAACGTCAATCTCAACGTCGCCCGGCAGTGCAGCAAACCAGACGACCGTCAGGTTCTTTAACCGCTCGCTGCCGGGCTGGTATCGTAAAGATGCGCAAAATAACGGCAGATCCTGTGAATCTTCCGATCGGGACGACATTCAGATTCCGTGTTTGGGGCCTTCAAGGGCCGTTACCGGGAACGCCTGGATCGGTCGACGTCGACGTTCTGGGAGGTCCGGCTGCCCAAGGTGGGTTTNGTGGAGCGATAAGTAGTGCTGCATTGCCCGCAAGTCAAATTATGAGCAGTACATTTTCGACGAATTCTTCGCCTGCGGGGGCCAGTATTCTTTCGAGTGGAATGGTACCTTTAAACACGCTGCTGGTTAACGGGAGCGGCCCGGTCGAGTGTACAGGACCTATCAGTGCCGACCCCTTTAACATCTCCGATGGCCTCCGCTGGGCAGCAGCCACTATAAAGACGCCTGCTCAGACTGGACCAGACCACTGGCAAACAATGGCGGCCCGATATTGACAATGGCTCCGATCCTGCCGAGTGCCGCAGTCGATACGGGTGACAACACAGTGTGCCCGTTGACAGATCAACGAGGCGCCATCCGGCCGGCGAATGCCACGAACCAGTCGTCTGCGATCTGCGATGTCGGTGCGGTCGAAGCGAACGCCACGGCACCGTTCACGGCGTGGGCACTGAGCCTGCCAAAGCAACTTATCGGCTGGAAAACGTAACGACCTTCCCGACAAGGCATTAAATAGCGTTGTTCTGGATCAGGGTTTCGACGCGAACGGGCTAGTGCTTGCAAACAACACCAACGGCGGCGCCGCGAACGTCGATCTTAATGTGGCAGGCGGTGCGGCGAACCAGACGACGGTACGGTTCTTCAACCGGTCGCTGCCAGGCCGTATCAAGATCTGCAAAATAACAGCTGATCTTGTGAATCTCCCGATCGGGACGACATTCAGATTCCGTGTTTGGGGCCTTCAAGGGCCGTTACCGGGAACGCCTGGATCGGTCGACGTCGACGTTCTGGGAGGTCCGGCTGCCCAAGGTGGGTTCTGCACGTTCGTTCCTGGAACGTGGGTCGTGGGATCGACATTCTTATACAGGAACTTGGCATTTCGCCAAATAACAAGACGGTGCTTCCGCTCGATCAGTGCCCCGGATGTGCGCTGTACGACACAGATCGCTCTCCAGGTATCGAGGATCCGTGCTTCGACAGGATTTCCCCAGGTACCAATTACTATTCCCGGGGTAGGCACTTTCACAACCGGCATTAACCCCGATATCTTTAACGCAAACGCGGTAATTGCAGCACGTAACACAACGGCGGAGATAGAATTTACGGATTTCATTTACCGCCCGGCGATCCTCAAACTGTGCAAGAATGCAGGTCCTGGCATTGCCGCGGGCACGCTGTTCACGTTCACGCTCGCTCCGGCCGATCCGTTGACGACCTGGCCGTATCCGTCCACACCGGTCACTGTCGCTGCCGGTTCATGTACTTTCGTCAACGGGCCGTTCCCGCCAACATCTGGATTCCCGGGTGTCGGTACCTTCAACTTCGGTACCAGCATTGTTGTTACCGAGTCTGCCGCCGCCGGAACCGCGTTGCTGGATATCAGCTCCTCAACGCTGACAGCGACCGGCGGGCTGCCGAACTTTAACGGTACGCTGACGAAGGACATCGCTAACAGGAAGGCGACTTTCACGCTGAATCATGTGAGCGGTATTCCCGTTCCGTTAACTCCGGCAACTACTACTTCAATGAACTGGCTTCACCAACACCGTCTCGCTAGGACCGCCGCTGATCACCGAAACCCGTTTCGATTTTGACGGCGACCATAGATCGGACATTAAAGCCGTCCGACGGACGGGACGTGGTACTACCACCCAGTTCTACTGGCGGCGTTCGCGGCGTCCAGTTTGGAACCAATGGTGATATACCGATGGCCGCCGACTATGACGGCGATGGTGTGGCAGATCCCGCGGTCTTCCGTCCTTCGACGGGTACGTGGTACATCCTTGGCCTGACCAACGGATTCTCGGCAATGCAGTTCGGTATGTCGTCAGATATACCTGCTGCCGCTGACTTCGATGGTGATGGCCAGTGCCGACGGGCGGTATTCCGTCCGTCGACCGGTACGTGGTACATCATGGGCAGCACAAACGGCTTCTCAGGTGTCCAGTTCGGCATGAACGGTGACGTTCCTGTCGCGGCTGACTTCGACGGTGACGGCCGTGCCGATGTCTCGGTATTCCGTCCGTCGTCGGGCACGTGGTACATGCTTCGCTCGACAGCCGGCTTTACGGGTGTCCAGTTCGGTATGAACGGCGACATCCCGGTTGGAGCCGATTATGACGGTGACGGCCGTGCTGACGCGGCTGTGTTCCGTCCGTCGACGGGCACGTGGTACATGCTGGGCAGTACCGCTGGCTTCTCCGGCGTCCAGTTCGGTATGGCAGGTGACACGCCTGTTCCGGCCGACTACGACGGTGACGGACGCACGGACGTCGGCGTCTACCGTCCGAGCGACCGAACGTGGTACATCCTGAACTCCAGCCAGTCAGGCAATGCCGTTGGCGGGTTCAGTGCCATGCAGTTCGGTGCCAATGGCGACAGCCTGATGAGGTACTGATCGGGACAGAGACGTAACGAACGATCGACAGCAGTCGATCATCAAAGCTACTCGGGGCGTGCTTCGTCACGCTCCTGGCTTTTGCCTTGAATCGCGGACGCTACGGAGTAGGCAGTATCAAGACGCAGTAAGCGAGCGACGCTGCCGTTCAACCGCGAGAAAGGGCGCAGTCACGGCGAACGCTCCCCACACTAGTGCGAGACCAATATATTCCGTTACCTCGAACGGACCGATAGCGTTCCCCATCGCGTCCATCGTTATCGCAGAAACCAACGCTACCGTGTTGCCGACGAGCAAAGTCCACCAGGCCCAGCTCTGACCGCGGCGAAATGCGGTAACGGCGATGGCGGAACCCATCACACCGAAGAGAGCGCAGTAGATGCCGTACATTCGGTAAAGCATCCTGACGTAACCCGCGATCAGCGGCGACCCGTTTACGAGGTCAGACCATGACGCGCCGGAGTAGCCCTCGAATGCAGCGGGCAGGATCCCTTTACCGCCCGGGCCAAGCAGGCCTTCAGGCGATACCGCCGCTCCCGCGCCCCAAGCGATGTATCCGACGTCGACTAAAAGGATCAGTACGAGGGCGATATTCCGGCGACTCATTGCGGAAGTCCCCCTGTGAGTTTTAGCATCCATCGCATACACGTGTGACCAAAGTCGGCGCCGGGGCCGAACATCATCGGGCAAGCGCCGGCGATAACACCGATATTGTTCTCGCTGCAGTATTCAACAGCCTCTTGCGAGACGCTTGAACCCTTTTTCCCCAATGACCTATGCATCCACACGCGTGGAACGCCGGCATCATGGCAGTCCCGCACGATCTGCTCTGTGGCCTCGGGGCGTGTGACGATCACTACTCCGTCGACACCGCCGGGGATCGATCGCAGGTCCGGATAACAGGGAGTCCCTTCGAAGGTTTGCATGTTTGGATTGACCGGGATGACATCGTGCCCGGTCGTCTTTAGCCGGTTGTAGATGAGGTTTCCGGTCGGATGGTGACTGTTGTTACGAGATACGCCCGCAACCGCTATGCGTTTTTGGGCGAGAAAGTCGTCTATCTTTGCTTGAAGTGTTGTCGGAGACATAGGTACCTCCTCAATTTTGTAGGGTCAGTGTCGATGCCGCTATGCGGCCTTGTGTTCCATCGCCGGCGACCGCAATGGAGTCTGCGGCTCTGTTTCCAGGCCCTGGTGAAAGACGAACCACTTGTATCCGGCGGCATGCGCTTGCAGCAGTTCGATCAGCGGCTGTGATACCTCACCGTAGACGGTCATATAGTGATCATCGGCGAAATCCGTGAATAGCTTGGCACGGGCCTCGGCGATATTTCTGTTATGCTCGATAAGCCCTTCAGGGCCTGTATATGCTTCTCTAACCTCACAGGCAGTGCCGTCCGTACTAATGAACCAGTCGTAACGCAGCGTGCTCGTGTCTTTTTCCTTCGTGATGCGGATCAACTCGGCTGCTTGCCTCTTGAAACCAACGAGGCAGCCCGGGCGCACGGTCATATGCGCGCTCAACTCTAAGTAACCCATAATTCCTCCATCTTTCGCCGTTGTACAGGTCGCTCAGGCCCGCATCCCGGTCGAACAGAATTACAAAAACTGCCGGCAAAAAGCTGGCCAACAAAAGGGTGGAAGGTTCTCGTACCCGACGAGCTTTACTAAAACTGTCCAGCGTTGTCTGTGACACAGGTCACAATTCGGAGGTTTTCTTTTGATAATTTGTGGTTGATGCCGTAACTGTAATGTTGTCTTCAGTTACAGCGTTAATGGGCAGCCTCGATCGCTCCGGAACTTGCGGACAGCCATCACCGTAAAAAGTCGAACCCGAGGACTCTCTTCTTGTTTCGTCGAAAACCTGCGAAAATCCTATTCGTGAAGATCTCGGCCGTCATTATCGCATTCAACGAGGAGGCGAAGATCGGGGACGCGATCAGGTCCGTGGAATGGGCCGACGAGGTGCTCGTGGTCGATTCGGAAAGCATGGACCGGACGCGGGAGATCGCCGAGGAGTTGGGGGCACGAGTGATCGTCGAGAAATGGCGTGGGTTCGCCCGTCAAAAGCAGTTTGCATTGGATAATGCCGCTCATGACATGATCTTCAGCCTCGACGCGGACGAACGGGTCACACCGGAGCTGCGTGACGAGATCCTGGCGATCGGCGAGGACAAAGCCGCAGACGGATATCGGGTCCCGCGACTGTCCATCTACATGGGCCGCGAGATCCGTCACGGAGGCTGGTATCCCGACCGGCAATTGCGGCTTTTCGACCGTCGCCGCGGCCGTTGGAAGGACGTCGTCGTGCACGAATCGTTCGAGATGGACGCGAGTGCGGCCGTCAGCGACCTAAAGAGCCATATTCTGCATTTCAGCGTCGACGGCCCGGCCGAGCACGCTCGGATGATACAGGAACGCTATGCGCCCCTCGGTGCCCGGCAGATGTTCGACGCCGGCAGGGCGACTTCCCCGTTGAAAGCAGCCATCGCTCCGCCGCTTGCGTTCTTTTCGACCTACTTTCTCAAGGGCGGCATCATGGACGGTTTTCCCGGCCTTTGCATATCCTATTTTGGTGCGTATAACGTCTTTCTCAAACACGTGCTGTTGTGGGAACTGCAGCATCGGGCCAAAAACACGGGCTGACCCGGCCACAGCTACAACCAAAGCATCGGCTGAAACATCGTATCTTTTAATAGTGTCCGAATTGCGTTATATTCAAGTCGGACGGCTGTTGGAGCGGCGACGGGCAATAAAATGAAATACGCACTATTCACCATATTCGCGGCTCTTCTTCTGAGCGGCTCGGCCTTTCCCCAAAAGGGTGTCGATTCGCAGACCCAGAAGATCAAGGACGAAGGCAACAAGGTCACCTCACGGCCAAACGACGCCGGAAGGTCGTTCGACTGGGGCGAGGGCAAGACCAAAGTAAGGGCAAGGCTCGCAAACCCGTATAGGCTTAATTCGCGGCGTGACGTGCTGGTCGAGAGCATCATGGACGTGCTTCGCGAAAAAAAGATCGTCGTTGACGAGGCCGCCTCGCGTCTAAAGGACGGGTTTATCGTCACGCAGCCATTCGTATTTGCAAAAGGTGCCGTCATTACCCAGAACCAGCTTGGCCGGTACGGCGTTATCGAAGCAGGCGACACGGCGTGGACGCGGGCGCAGTTCACGTTAACGATCGAGGTTCAATCGATAGACGGGGTGCAGAACAATGTTTCGGTCATCGCCAAGGTCGAGGGCCGTTCGGGCAACGGACTGGGTACCGAATGGACGACCGTACAGAGCTCGGGCCTTGCAGAAGACGAATTCCTGTCGAAATTGGTCGAGGCTGTGACCGGCACTTCACCCGACGGGCCTACTGAGATCCCGGTTAAGCCGGGTCCGCCGAAATAAGCGATGCTGTTAAGAATGATCTTTTCGCTTTTTGCCGTGGCGGTAGTATTCACTGCCGGCTCGGCTGCGCATGCCCAATCCGCGGACAACAGTTCGCCGCTGTTTCCGAAAGAGAATAAGCGTGAAGAACCCGCAAGTCTCCGCGAGATGCTCGAGAAGATGCGGATCGAGAAAGAAAAGAAAGAATTCGACGAGATGATCAAACGCGGCCAGGATGTTCTCGATCTATCGGAAGCGCTCGAGGAATCGGTCGATCCTGAAGCTCCGCTCGAGAGAAAAGACTTCGAAAGACTCGACGCGCTTGATAAGCTCGTTAAGAAGATACGTTCGGAACTCGGCGGCGGGGACGACTCGGAAGAGGAAGCTGCCGATGGTCCGGACAAGAAGCCGACTTCGTTGGCAAACGGTTTCAAATCGCTTCGCACCGCCTCGCAAAAGTTGCTGGATGATCTCAAGAAGACCACGCGATTCAGCATCTCGGCGTCCGCGATCCGATCAACGAATGCCGTCCTCCGTTTGACCCGCTGGCTCCGCACCGGAAAGTAATGGCCGCAATGCCGATCGCGACGAAACGAATCTTCGGCCTGGTCTGGTTTCTTACGTTATTTCTGCTTGTCCCATCCCTTGCACCAGCTCAAAACAAAGACGACGAGGTGATCACAGTCGATTCGTCGATCGTACTCATCAACGCCGCCGTTACAGACGCCGCGGGAAAGGCCGTGTCCGGCCTGACGCAGCGTCAGTTTCACGTCTTTGAAGACGGGGCCGAACAGGAGATCAAGACCTTTGCGGCGGAGGAGACCCCGTTCGCGGCGGTCATCCTGATCGACTCGTCAGGCAGCATGGAATCGAGAGTGAGTATGGCGCGTTCGGCCGCGATACGGTTTCTGGACGGGCTGCGTGGATCAGATATCGCCGCAGTCTATCACTTTGACTCAAAAGTGGATCTGATACAGGATTTCTCGGCCAGCCGCGATATCGCGGAAAGGGTCTTCGACCTCAAAGCGGACGGGATGACGGTACTTAACGACGCCGTCTTTCAAGCAGCAAATCTCTTGGGCAAGCGGCCGGAGACGCGTCGGGCGATCATCGTACTGTCGGACGGCGAGGACACCAAGAGCGGACATTCCGCTGAGGCAGCTTTGCGAGCCGCTCTTGCCGCGGGAGCGACCATTTATACGGTCGATATGTCGTCTCCGGACGAAGGAAATAGCCGACGCGGGATGAATCAGGCCGTGTTGAAGAACTTTGCGTCACGATCGGGTGGAACATTTGTCGCCGCCGCGGGTGGACAAGCACTTCGGGATGCATTCAAACGGATCGTTCAGGAACTGGGCAGCCAGTACACGCTCGCTTATCAGCCGAGAGAATCAAATAAGGACGGCAAATGGCATGCGATCGAGGTGCGGATAGATAAGCCGGGGCTGACCATCAGAGCGAGAAAGGGTTATCACGCCCCAAAGGCAAAATAAGCCGGGCTCAAGGTCCTTCGGAGACTTCCTTGGTCAGCGTGACCCCGTTGAGGATGACGCTGACCGATCTGACGCTGGGGAATTGCCGGGCCGTGGCTTCTATTTGAGAGAGGACCAGCGAGCGTCTGCAGGAATTATCAAGATCGAGGCTGCCGGCGATGGATATCGACGCGGCGCCGTTTCGGATCTCGACGGCTTCGGCATGCAGCCCGGGTCCTCTCACGAAATTACCGACCAGGCGGCCGTTCGCGTCCGTTTGCTCGGGAGCGGCCAACAGTTCATCGATCGCAGCCCGCAAAGGCGTGGCGGTTGGCTTAACGGTTCGGTCGACGGCCACGAGGTCTTTGTTGCAAGGACTCGCGTCACCGGCATTTTCCGATCCGACCGCATTAACGAGAAAGAATCGTATCTTCGAGGTTTTGCCCAGGTTGATCGGCGTCTTGGAAGGCATCGCGGCCCGTGATCGGTTTTGAGCACTTTCGGAGAGGGCCGCGGCAGCCGCCGCAGAAGATCTGGCGGCGTTGCGCGAACATCCGCCGGCTCCACAGATCATGGCCGCAATCAAAAACGCTGCGATCAAGAGTTTATTCGGCATGGAACGGATCAGCCCGACCGCGGTCACCAAAGAACGCATCGGCGAACGAAACGCACCGCCGAATATGCTCGGATAACGATGATAATAAGCCTTTTCATTGTGCCGCCGAGACCCTTTGCCTCCTTACTCGGACAACGGGAACTCGTATTGGTGGAAAGGCCTAAACTACGCTCAATTCCATTAGCGCCGGGCTAAAAGCAATACCCGAGAAACTCTGAAGCGACCATACCGCGTATATAACGACGTCTCACCGTGACCGAGATACGCGTCATATCGCCGGAACGGCCGAGAACTGTGACCCATGTACGGTTAGGCAACTTCGCGATTATGACGCCGTATTCGTTCCGCACGTTAAGGTTTCCACCTCTCGTGATCACCTGGCAACGTTCCGCAAAACCGCCGAATACCCCGGTCGATAATGCGGCAGTAGAACCACGATCCGCAGTCACGCCGTTGAAAGCAAAAACCGGTATACTCACCTGAAGTACCAAGAGCAGGGTCGCGGCGGCGATCCGTTTTTTCATTATTACCCTCCTTCCTATCCCTCTTGGAGATTGCATCCGCCGAAAGGTATCCGGTGGTCTCCAGATCCGTCGAGGCCGGCCCTAATGACCAGTTTGTATTGGCTTATGCCGAAAGATAAACCGGATCGGCCGGAAATGCAAGAACCAGCGATCTCGTTCGGAAATGAGCAGGTGTTATCTGTGGGTTCGATTGCGCCGTTTGTCGCTGTGGCGAGCGATGGCCAGGTCGATGAGCTCGTCGATGACCTCTGAAATGCTCTTGCCGCTGCCGGCCCACATTTTTGGGAATCCCGATGCATCGGTCAAACCGGGCATTGTATTGATCTCGTTGACGAGCAAGGTATCATCATCGTTTCTAAGGAAAAAATCGACTCGAGCCAGACCCGAGCCATCGATCGCCTTGAACGCGGCGACGGCCATTCTCTTTATCTCTTCGATAAGCTCGTTGGAGATCGGTGCGGGCACGACGAACTCGTTGTTCCCCGTTCCGGTGTACTTTTCCGTAAAATCCAGGAACTTCTTCGATTCGTCACGGATCAGGTATTCACCCGGCAGACTTGCCTCGGGCGTGTCGTTTCCCATGACCGCGCACTCGATCTCCCGCATTTCGATAGCCTCTTCGACGATGATCTTTCGGTCATATTCAGCGGCCAATGCGATCGCATCGCTAAGCGATGCGGCATCGATCGCTTTTGAGATCCCAACCGAGGAACCGAGATTCGCGGGTTTGACGAAACATGGATAACCGAGCTTTTTCTCGACATCGTTGATGATGCCGTTTCGACCGTTTTCCCAGTCGTCTCGAAGGAAACACACGTGTTTGCAGATCGGTAGTCCCGCCTCGCGAAACAGCGTCTTCATGAACGATTTGTCCATCCCGCAGGAACTCGCAAGAACACCGCATCCGACGTATGGAAGGTCCGCCATCTCGCACAACCCCTGGATCGTCCCGTCTTCGCCGAACGTGCCATGTAAAACGGGAAAAATGCAGTCGATCTTCTCGACCCCAAACGGGCCTGCGTTACCGTCTTTACGCCAGACGACGAACCCACGGTTCAACGCATCTCCGGTGAGCGCGAGCCGTTCGGAACGCGGTTCACCAAATCTTTTACGAAACTGTTCCTGTGTCTCGAGCGGGAACAACCCGACCGACTCCGCCGGGCTTAGCCACTCTCCGTCGTTGCTGATCGCAACCGGCACGACATCGTATTTGTGGTGGTCGATCTGCGAGATCACGGTCTTTGCGGACCTGATCGAGATCTCGTGTTCGCCCGAACGGCCTCCGAAGATAACGGCAATACGCAGTTTCATATACAATTGGAAAGTTGCTGACTTAGCGACCCGATCGACAAGGCCAGAATCTAAATTCTAATCCTTGAACGAACTTTTTGCACCGGGAAGACCGGCTTATTTCCTTTGTCACGGTCATAGTGCTTTCGCGAGAAGCGAAACGAAGTAATGAAGATCTCGGTCGTCATACCCGCATACAACGAGGAGAAATTCATCGCGGCGGCGCTCGAGAGTATCGCCTCGTCGACGGCAAACGTTGGTCTTGTAGAAATCATCGTTGCCGACAATGTGAGTACTGACCAAACGAGAGAGATAGCCGGAGCTGCGGGTGCGACGGTGGTCACAGAGACAATTCATAATATTTCACGGGTCAGAAATAGGGGCGCTGAAATAGCCGGTGGCGACATTCTCCTGTTTCTCGACGCCGACACCTGCGTCCAACCGGGACTATTCGAGCAGATCGCGACGTGCTTTGCCGAATCAAAATGTATCGGCGGGGCAGTAGACGTAAATTACACACCGGCAAATCGCAAATGGATCAAATACTATCTCCTGGGGTGGCAATTCTGGGGCAGATTTCTCAAAATGCGTCAGGGCGCAGCTCAATTCTGCCGGCGATCGGCATTCGACGCCGTCGGCGGTTATGACGAGACGATATATGTCGGCGAAGACATCGAATTTCACTGGCGACTTGCCCGCCTTGCACGCTCATCCGGCGGCACCGTTGCGTTCATCGAAAAGCCGCCGGTCCTGACCTCACCCCGGCGTTTCGACAAAATGGGGATCGTACGGACCCTGGTCATCACGCACCCGATCACTATTTTCTTGGGCTGGCGGATACGACGATTTTGGAAAGACTGGTATGAGGACCTGGTGCGTTAGCTCAGCGATGACCGATCTCCTCGATCAGAGAATGGTCTTCCCGAGAGCCGACAAGATCAGCTCGCATGCGAGTTCGACCGTGATATTCGATTGATCAAGTAACGGATTGACCTCGACGATCTCAAATGAGACCATTCCCCCGCGTTCGGCTATGATCTCAAGTGCCAGATGTGCCTCGCGATAGGTCATCCCTCCGCGCACCAGCGTTCCAGATCCGGGAGCAAATCTCGGGTCGATCACATCAATATCAAAAGTCACTGCATATCCGCCAGGCGCCTGGGACGCGATCTTTACAGCTTCTTCGACGCATTCGGCGATACCCAGTTTGTCGACGTCGCTCATCGTAAAGAACCGGTCGCGGATCCCAAGCCGCTCGATCATTTCACGTTCGCCGTCATCAAGGTCGCGGGCGCCGACATGAGCGAGATATCGGGGGTTAAGTTTTCGACCGATTCCGCAGAGGCCGGTAAGTTCATCGGCGCCGTGATCAAGCAGCGTGGCGAGCGGCATCCCGTGGATATTACCTGAAGGCGAAGTCGCCGGCGTGTTGATGTCCGCATGGGCATCGAACCAGATAAGTCCGGTCTCACCGCCAGTCTCAAGGTTCTGGGTTGATATGGCCGAAAAGGTCGGGATGGCGATCGAATGATCGCCACCGAGTATCACGGGAAATTCGCCCGCGTCCAGGATCTCCCGCACCAACCCGATGATGTTCACGCTCGAAGAGATCATCTCTTTAAGGTGAAGCGGGCTTTGACGCGGAGAATCAGATCGCGGCTGCACAACATGCGCATCGCCGTGGTCAGTGACCTCGTAGCCAAGGCTGCGGATGTGCTCGGCAAGATGCCGTCCGCGGACCTTGGACAGGCGCATCGCGTTAACGCCCAGCTCACTGCCGGGGTTGCCTGCGCCGAAGCCCAACGGAACGCCCAGGATCCCGATCTTCTTATCACCCATATATGCTAAAGCTCACCAAAGCCGTCACGAAATAGTTCCTCGATGAGTTCGAGCGTCTCTCCCTCGTCGGGCCCCTCCACGGCAACCACGATGTTAGCTCCCTGTCCGGCGGCCAAAGCGAGGATGCTAAGTATTGAAGCCGCATCAGCTTCGGACGAATTGCAGCGCAGGAGAACTGAGGAACGATGCTCGTTGACCAACCGAACAAGCTTGGCAGCCGCTCTCGCATGTAAGCCGAGCGGATTTACGATCCGAATCCGACGGTCAAGCATCCTTCTTCATTTTTTGGGGCCGCAATAACTCGCCGGCACGACAGATCGCAGCCTTGCCCTGCTCCTCGACTTCAGCGGCCAGTTCCTTAAGGCCTATAGCGGTGCCCACTGTCGCAAGCTTAATGACCATAGGCAGATTGACACCTGTCACTATTTCGATCTCATCCTCGTCAAGGAACATCGCAGAGATATTGGTGGGAGTGCCGCCGAACATGTCGGTAAGGACAAGCACGCCGGATCCGGCGGACACTTGCTTTATCGCACGCGAGATCTCGTCTCGCGCGATCTCGACGTCATCATGCCAGCCGATCGACACAGCAGTAATGTTATTGAGGTCTCCTACGACTGCTTCCGCTGCGGCAAGCAACTCGTTGGCGAGCTGTCCGTGCGAGACTATTATTCCGCCGATCCTTTTTTTGTCGTCCATCGTTGCCTCGGGCCGTAATTCGCGGCCGCTTATTTTTTGACGTCCCTGTGAGTGACAGATACGTCAAATCCTTCTGCCTTGAGGAGTTTACCTACCGCATTTGCAGCCATTACCGAACGGTGCCGCCCGCCCGTGCATCCAAAACCGACCGTTAGATACGCGCGCCCCTCGTGCTGATAGCGCGGGAGCAAGTACCGCAAAAGATCGCCGAATCGCTCCACCATTTCCGCAACCTCAGGATACTTCTTAAAGAACTCAAGCACCTTTGGGTCGTCGCCGGGCAGGTTTTTAAGCTCGGCCTGAAAAAAAGGGTTGGGCAGACACCGGACATCGAAGAGTAAGTCCAGGCTACGCGGATTACCGTGCTTATGCCCAAAACTTACGATCTCGACTCGAAGCGGCCGCCCGTCAAGATTAGGACTGAATTTCTGTATAACGAGAGTTCGGAGGGTATGTACCGTATGCTCCGACGTGTCAATGATCAGGTCGGCGAGGCGCCTGACATCGGTCATGGCCCGCCGTTCGGCTCGGATCGCCGGCAGCAGCCCTTTGCCGTCGTCCGCCGGATGCGGGCGTCGGGTTTCCGAAAATCTTCGCTGAAGCACATCGTCCGAAGCCTCGAAGAAAACGATGTATGGTATTAGCTGCTTACGGGCCAGCTTCTTCAATTCGGCCGAAAACTCCGAGAGAAAGTGCCGCTCGCGTATGTTGATAACAAGGACCGCTTTTTCAATGGCGGCGACGCCCTTGTCGTTCTTTACCATTAGGCGCCCAAACGTTGAGAGCATTGTTAACGGTAAATTGTCGACACAGAAGTATCCAAGGTCTTCAAAGGCATTAGTTGCCGAACTCATTCCGGAGCCGCTCAGCCCCGTAATGATGATCAGGGCCGGCAGGTCCCAGTCTTCCGTCGTCTTTCTTGCCATAGGCTGCGGTCAACTGACCACGTCTTCTTTTGCGTCAAGCGTGGTCACTTTTACCGCCTTATGAGATTTATCGACGATCTTGTCCTTGATCCTCCGTGCTTGCCTTTCGATCTTCTCGATCGATTGAGACAACGACGTGTACATGTCCGAATCGGTCGTATCCGCCATTAGGGCCTCGTTCCGCCAATTTACGACGATCTCGGAACGGTGCCGTCCGCGTTCGACCTCAAGGATCACATGAGCATCGGCGGGCTTGCCGTCGAATACTGAATCGATCTTAGAAAACTGTGACTCAATGTGGGCACGTAAAGCGGGAGTGATCTCCAAATGTCTTCCGGTTATATCGAATTTCATAGTGTTTTGATGGAAAAGCTCATGCCAGCCTAAATTATTGTTTTCCGTTCCCTCGATCCGGGTATCTGTAGCTGATCCCGATATTTAGCGACGGTTCGCCTTGAAAGTTTAACGCCTTCCCTACTCAGGATCTTGGCGATCTCGTCGTCTGTCATGGGCTGCTTCGAATCCTCCTCTTCGATCATTTTCTTGATCCTAAGTTTCAGAATACGTGTCGAAACCTCTTCGCCCTCTTCATTTAGCATGCCTTCGCTAAAAAAACGCCTTAACTCGATGACACCCTGTGGAGTGTGAGCATATTTTCGGTTGACGACCCGTGAAATGGTCGAAAGGTGCATTCCAATATCCTCGGCGACGTCTTTGAGCATCATCGGCTTGATCTGTTCGACGCCGTGATCCAGGAAGTCTCGCTGTCTTCGAACGATGCACTCCACCACGCGATAGATCGTCTGTCTCCGGTGCTCGATATTTCGGAGCAGGTCGACAGCCGAACGCATCTTCTCCTTGAGGAAGTCTTTGGTCTCTTTGGTCGTGTCGCTCTGTTCGGCAAGTTTGTGGTATACAGGGCTCAGACGAAGACGTGGGCTGCCGTCGTCAGCAAAAAACACCACGTAGTCGTCGTCGATCTTTTCAATGTACACCTCTGGAGCGACATAGATGGCTTCGTCGTTCGAATATCTCCGCCCTGGATACGGATCGAGAAGCTTGATGCGGTTGATCTCGTCGTTCAGAACGTGAATGTCGAGGCCCGTGTTTTTTGACAAATGCTGCAGGCGGTGCGGCTGGAGGTCCTCGAAATGCTGGGATACGAGCCGTGCCGCAAGGCCGTTGCTATTATGGTCAGCCTCGAGTTGCGCGAGCAGGCACTCCTTTACGTCAAACGCTCCGCAGCCTACCGGGTCAAGCTGCATCACCGCCTGGCGGGCTTTTTCGACTGTTTCCTCGCTGCATCCGACCATTTCGGCGATCTCATCGATCGCAGCTTTCAGACGGCCGTCTTCGTCCAAATTGCCGATTATGAGACTGGCCGCCTCATGTAAGTCGTCATCGAGCGATAATAGGTTGAGTTGCCAATCAAGGTGTTCGCTGAGATTGGGCGAGTGAGTTAAGAATTGCTCGAAACTAGGCGCGTCGTCCTTGTATTCGATCTCTTGCGTCCGATACCCCGGATCCAGATAGTCCTGAAATTCCCGACCGAAATCGATCTCGTCAAATGAATCGGACGTCTCGGTCCCACCATCGTCATCGACGCTGGTTTCCAGCGGCCCACTCTCTTCGGAACCGTTGGCCGAGGGCATTTCCGCTGCTATCGGTTCGTATTCGACACCCTCGCCGAGGGATTCGCGCGCGGCCTCGGAACCCGGATCATTTCCAGCCTGAAATTCGGCGTCATGGCCGTCTGAGTTTTGGTCGAGTATGCTGTCCGAGATCTCCTGGACCTCGTCACCTGGTTGCACCTCTTCCAGGATCGGATTGGTCACCATCTCCTGTTCGATCAGTTCGGCGAGCTCGAGTGACGTCATCTGCAGCATTTCGATCCGCTGCCGCAACTGCGGCGTCAGGACCATTTTTTGCTGTAGCTGGTGTGTGAGCCTTAAGGATGACATATCGGATGGCGATCAGCCGAACCCGTAAAAGTCTGCCGGGAGCCGACCAAAGTGGTGCCGTTTCCTAACCTGATTATACTGACTTTGGCCCTTAAAGGGGAAATGATTCGCCTTACAATGTAAACCGTTCGCCGAGATAGAGGCGGCGAACGTCGGCATCTTCCACGAGTTCGGCAGGCTTGCCTGAACGAAGTATGCTACCTTCGGCCATGATGTATGCACGGTCGGTGATATCGAGAGTTTCCCGGACGTTGTGATCGGTGATGAGAATGCCGATCCCCTGTTGTTTGAGATAGAGAATGATCTCGCGAATATCGTCGATCGCAAGCGGATCGATACCGGCAAAAGGCTCGTCCAGAAGTATGAATTCTGGCTCGGTCGCGAGACATCTCGCGATCTCGACCCGTCGTCGCTCGCCGCCCGACAGAGCATCGCCGCGGATCTTTCGAACGTGCGAAACACCGAATTCTTCGAGAAGCTCTTCGAGCCTGGCGAACCGCGCTTCACGCGAGAGCCGCATCGTCTCGAGCACGGCCAGAATATTCTGTTCGGCGCTCATTTTGCGAAAGATCGACGGCTCTTGTGGAAGGTAACCAAGACCGAGCCGCGCACGAAGGTACATCGGTAAACCCGTAACGTCTCGAGAGTTCAGTATGATCTTCCCGGTTTCTGTCGGCTCAAGTCCGACGATCATATAGAATGTCGTCGTTTTGCCCGCTCCGTTAGCACCGAGCAGCCCGACTACCTCACCCTTTCCGACGGTCAAACTCACATCGTCGACGACACGGCGCCTTCCGTACGTCTTTTGCAGGTCGAGCGCGACGAGCGAGTGCTCGGGCTGGTGATGGTCACCGTTCTCATGTCCGTTAGATCTGGGGTCGGCCATTCGTTATTGTCAGGGCTTTAATTTGTACACGGACCTGATCCTTCCGGCGGTATTTGGTTTGGCTTTACCGACACTGATGATGCGGTTCTCGCGCATATAGAAGCTCAACTCCGCAGACTGCGAAGACCCGTTCTCGGCATCATTGACAGTGGCGGGTGAACCACGCAAGATCGCAAGCTCATCGGTGGCAGTGTATTGGACCCAATCGCCGGTTGCTCGTCGGCCTGGTTGAGTCATTACGACTGATGTCTCGGCCACGGTCTTTGACATATCGTTCTTTTCATCGAGATAGATATCGGCTTTTCCCGAAGTCAAACGGTCTGTTCCCTGGCGGATGTCGACGTTCTTCACGTACTTCAGGAGCCGCGTGTCCCGATCATAAGCGAGCGACGAAGCGGCCGCATAAACCGGCGTCGAGCTGTCTTTGCCTTTATTCTTCTGTTTCGCGTCGTACAACAAGCTCTGTACGTTGCCATCGGCGAAGAACTTCCCTTCACCCTGTTTAATAAAAAACCGATCGCCGCGGACGTAGTTGTTCTCCTGCCACCCGCGGGCATTTCCCGTAAAAATGCTGGTTTCCGCCTTGTGATCGAACTCGGCGGTCTCTGATGTGATGAATACGGGCTTGTCCGACGAGGAGAACGGCGTCGAGTTATTGGTCTGTTTCTGACTGTAGTATGTCGTGCTCACAGCTCCGCGAAAATAGGACTTATTGTTGCGGCTGTCCCAATCGATCTCGTGTGCCTTACCACGCGACTTCGAATCCCAGGCGGTCGGCTCGCCGCCGCGCAGCCGGAAAACCGAATCGGCCTGCGTATAGGACATCTGCCCAGCCACCGCATTCCGGTCGCGTTCGGTAAATTTCACGTTGCCCAAGGCA
>JBGAVC010000053.1:0-25497 GCA_044228265.1 Pyrinomonadaceae bacterium | reverse complement strand
CTCTCGGGAGTCTCGTCGTAGTGCTGCTTGCCGTCCTTGACCTCGGGCAGCCCCGCGTTCGGCAGTATCGAGACAGGCAGCGGCGAGTTTTCGCACAGATAACGAAAGCTGTCCGTCATATGTTTCGGCCCAGTGCCGCAGTTCATGCCGATGACGTCGATCGGGAACGGCTCGAGCGCCGTCAATGCCGCGCCGATCTCGGTCCCGTTGAGCATAGTGCCGAAAACCTCGATCGTTACCTGCGCAATGACCGGGATACGAGACCTTGTCCTTTCAAAATGCCCGAATATCGCCGCCAGCGCCGCCTTTGTCTGCAGCAGGTCCTGACAAGTCTCGACTATAAGGACGTCCGAACCGCCGTCTATCAGTCCGCATACCTGCTCGACATAAGCGTTCTTTAGATCCTTGTAAGTTATGTGTCCGAGAGTCGGCAGCTTCGTGCCCGGCCCGATCGAGCCGGCGACAAATCGGTGATGATCGTACGTCGAATAGTCGTTCGCCAGCCGTTTAGCCAGCTCGGCCGCTTTTTTGTTGACGTCGTAACACTTGTCGGCAATACCGAACTCGGTCAGTACGACCTCGCTGCCGCCGAAACTATTCGTCTCGATCACGTCGCAGCCGATGTCCAGGAAGCTTGTATGTACTCGCTCGACAACATCAGGCCGTGTGTAAAGCAGATTCTCCGAACAGTTCTCAAAATTCGGCCCGCCCCAGTCGTCAATTGACAGATTTGCGGCCTGTAACGAGACGCCCATCGCTCCGTCGAAGACGATGATTTTTTCTTTTAGTAGTTCAATGAAGGAAATCATTCTTTATGTTCATTAAGAGCGCACAAGTTTCCAACTCTCCGAAATTGGATAGATCGTGATTACGATGCAGCCACCAATATCTGATACACGCTTGATTGTGTCGTGTTCGATCTTTGTACACTTCCCAACCTCGGTGTTTCCGCTTTCAAATCCAATGTCGAACCTTCGTGCCTCGCAATTATCCCAAATGCTCCTTACCCGAGGCGAAAGTTCCTCAACCAGCGAACAAAGTGCGGCGATTGCTGCGTCAGGTGTGTCGTAGGTTTCTCGCAAGCTAAATGAAAGGAAATGAGTCCCGTTCTCAAGCTCGTCACGAAACGAAATTGAGATTTCTTCACCGAGACTGTTGATCAACCCATCCAGATTCTCGTGAGCCTCTAGTTCGAATTCGACGTTCGCGAAATTGACGTCCTGATCCTCCATCATTCCTAATCATCCATAACAGCTCAAACAAAAAACCCCGTGCCAAACAAGCACAGAGTTTCCGAGACGATTCCAATAAACTCTTTGCTGTTTAGCCGCTTATTTTACGTGGCCGCAAGTCGCAATAACTCACCACGCCGTATGCAGTTTATAGCCGTCCGACACGCTGGTCAACTAGCGGGGCGTTCCAAACGCGATAAGAATGCGATAACTATCGAACTAGTCCCAATCACCGCGGCAACTACTCTAATCGATTGGAATGTCCACCATGAATCCGCCAATGCCTTCCAGTTGTCGGGCGGCTGGTTGGCGTTCCATGTGATGATCTGGTTGTTAATTGGAATGTTCCCGAACGCGGTTACCAGCGCGACGACTAGAATGCACACGGTGGCGAGGCCAAATAACAGTGCCGACGTCCTCTCCTTGCGCGCTACGATCAACGCCCCAATGGCAAACACCACTCCGAGAACAACAAGTATCGGTAAAGGGATCGTGAACACCCGGATCGCATGCTGCATCTTTTCCGTGTAGAACGAGGCAGACATGTTTGCCGGTTTATAATCGATCCATATCGCGAAGGCTGCCCCTGCGACCAATGAATTGAACAATGCGGCTCCGAAGAAGATGATCTTGCGTCCCGTAGAGGTGCCCTCCTGCAACCATCACCAAATATTAACTCGTTTACTCTCGTCCCTCCACATCTTATCACCGGGCTTGACGCCGAACGCCTGATAAAACTCCGGAATATTAACGACAGGGCCATTGACCCTCTCTTTCGCCGGTGCATGAACATCGGTCAATACCTGGTTGGCAAGTGACTCTTTTTTCGTCTGGTACATCCAACCATACGCATAGCCGAGGAAATATCTCTGAAGCGGCGTCAACCCGCCGATCAATTTACCTTCCTTGTACTGGGTCGTTTTCTTAAACGCGTCGAGGCCCAACAGCAATCCGCCAAGATCAGCGATATTTTCACCTTGTGTGGCTTCCCCGTTTACGTGCTTATCATCGACGGGGACAAACTCGTTGAACTCCTCGATGATCGCCTTGGCGCGTTTCTTGAATTCTTCGCCATCGGCTTTCGTCCACCAGTCTTTTAGGTTTCCCTTGGCGTCATACTGTCGGCCTTGATCGTCAAACCCGTGTGTGATCTCGTGTCCGATCGTGCTCGCGGCCGCGTATCCGTAAACAAAGGCGTCGTCCAGATCTTCGTCCTTTACGCCAGGTACGGCAAAGATACCGGCCGGAAGCACTATCTCGTTGTTGCTGGGATTGTAGTACGCATTATAGGTTTGCGGCGTCATGTCCCACTCGGTCCGATCGACCGGCTTATTGAGTTTATGGAGAGAGTAATCCCGCCAAAAGATATTGGCATTAACCATATTGTCCAGATAAGATCCGCGGTCGATCTTGAGAGATCCGAAATCTTTCCACTTATCCGGATAGCCGACCTTTTTTGTAACCTTGCTGAGTTTTTCCAGTGCTTTGGCTTTTGTCTCAGCGCTCATCCACGTTAGGTTGTTGATGCGGTCAACATAGGCGGTCCTGATCGCCTCGACCAGATCGATGTATCTCTTTTTTGCCTTTTCATTGAAGTACTCTTTTGCGAATAGCTGGCCTAACAATTCGCCCATCGCGTCTTCTTCACTGTCCAAAACTCTCTTCCACCGCGGTCTCGGCATGCTCGCACCCGAGAAATTTCTGCGATAATTGAAGAAATTCATGTATGTAACCTCGTCGAGATACTCGGCGAACGCCTGAACGACACGAACTTTCAAATAGTTTTTCCAGATGGCCAGAGGCGTTTCCTTCACCTCTTTTCCGAAGGTTGCAAAAAATTCAGGCTGCCCAACAATGAGGGAATTTGCTGGCATCTTTGTGATTCCAAACGCTTGCGTATATTCTTTCCAATCAAAGTTGACGCTTTTACTGGTCAACTCATCAACCGTCATCTTGTTGTAGTTCTTGTAGGGATCTCGCAGGTCTTCAAGGTTTCTGCTCGAGGTCGCGAGCTTTAGCTCAAGATCGTAAATCTCCTGCATAGCCTTTTGAGAATCTGCCTGGGACATCCCGAGCTGAAATAAGGTCGTAACGACATATTGCTTGTACGCGTCCCTGATCTTGGCGGTCCGGTCATCCGTCTTGAAATAGTACTCTCGATTCGGAAGTCCCAGCCCACCCTGCCTAAGTTGGTACATAACGGTTTCGCTGTCCATATCGTCCTGGCCAATCCCGTCACGGAAGAAGCAATCTACGCCGATCCGATGAAACTCGGCAGCGATCTTCGTCAGTTCCTGGTACGATCGCAAGCGATCGATCTCGGTGAAGTATTTTTGAAGCGGAGTGAGGCCTTTCTTGTCGATCGATGAAGTGTCCATCGCCGCAAACCAAAAATCCCCGATCTTCTGGGTGGTCGTTCCCTGAGCGGCTTTGGCCTCAGCCGCATCTTTGTTTATTTTCAGTATCCGGTTATATATCTCTTCCTGCACCAGATTTCCGATCCCCCAACCTCGCTCGGACTCCGGGATCGGCGTCTTTTTGATCCATCCGCCGTTCGCGTATTGGAAAAAGTCCGCAGAGGGCGGCGTGGACGGATCGATATTGGCGCTCAGAAAATCCTGCTTTACCTGTGCGGACAAGCTCTGGACGAGGACGAGAAAGAAGATAAATATGTATTTCTTCATAGCTTGAACTTAACTTACTATTTTCCGGACCCGATCATTTTAGTATTTCAGTTCCAACATAGAAATTCCGATCCGGCACGACGGTCGTAATGGAATCGGTGTAGGTGAACGTCTGCGGCTGTCCCGTTGGTTTGACCCAGGTATCTTTGCCATTGATAGCCACTTTTAGCGGCATACTAAACCCATCGACGACGTTATTCCACTGAAAGATCAGCTTGTTTCCGTCGGTCTTGTATTGGAACTGCGGTATCTTGACCGTCCTAAGATATTGATCAAATACCTTGCTTAGATCGATACCCGCGTGCTGTGAAATGTAATCCTCGACCTGCTTCGTAGTAACCGTCTGATGCCAGAAGTCCTTGTTGAGACCCTGTAGTATCGACCGCCATTTTTCATCGTCGTTGACGATCTGGCGGATCGTGTGCAAGAGATTCCCTCCCTTGTAGTACATGTCGCCAGACCCTTCGCGGTTGGCTCCGTAGGTGCCGATGATGGGCGAATCGTTTCGGATGTTACGGCGGCTGCCGATCACGTAGTCTTCGCCGGCTTTCTTTCCCCAGTAATATTCGACAAAAAGGTTCTCCGAGTAGTTCGTAAATCCTTCATGTATCCACATATCGGCAGCGTCACGCATCGATATGTTATTGCCAAACCACTCATGGCCCGACTCGTGGACGATGATAAAGTCGAATTTCAATCCAATTCCGGTAAAACTCACATCACGCTCTCGATAGCCGTTCCTGAAGTAATTTCCGTAGGTGACCGAGCTTTGATGCTCCATCCCCGGATATGAGACGGTCACGAGCTTATAGCCGTCCTCGTACCATGGATACTTTCCAAACCAATGCTCAAAAGCTTTGAGCATCCGCGGCACTTCCTGAAACGTCTTCATCGCGGCTTCTTTTTGATGAGGAAGAACCCAATAGTTGATATCGAGTGTGCCGCCGAGTCCCTGGTATTTTTCGGACCAATTGACGTAATTTCCAATGTTGGCATTGACGCCGTAATTGTTGATCGGGTTGGTGACGACCCAGTGGTATGTCTTCGTTTTGGCCTTCTCGTCGTGATCGACGCCTTTTAGCCTGCCATTCGAGACATCGACCAGGTTCTCAGGGACCGTGATGTTGATGTTCATTCCGCGGTCGGGCTCGTCATAGCCGATGTCCTTATTTGGCCACCAGATGCTGGCCCCGATCCCCTCACAGGTCGTATTGATAAACCAATCGCCCATGTCGTCGCGGCCCCACGACACGCCGCCAGTCCATGGCGGATTTGTCGCGGCGGTCGGTCGCCCGCCGTATTCGATGCTTACCTTGTCTTCGACGCCGGCTGGGATCTCTGCGGGAAATGTGACCCAAAAGACGTTTCCCTCTCGCTCGAACTTCAGATCCTCGTTTCCATGGGTGATCTTCGTGATGATTAGCGGGGTCTGAAGGTCGATCTGCATCTTGCGTCCCGGCTTCAGGGTTTTGAACGTGATCGTGTTAGAACCCTTTATCATTCGGGTCTCGGGCATGAACTGCACCCAGAGATCGTAATGCTGAACGTCCCACCATTCGCGTTCCGGCGTGATCGATCCGCGTAGCATTTCCTGCCTTGTGATCGGCGAAGACTGCGGCTGCGCGAACACGCCAACCTGGAACAAAAGAAAAATACCGGTCAGAACATATAACGTGCTGAATCGTCTAACTTTAGAGTTGGTCATACCGCGGATTATACAATGAAAGTCAGTCCAAATCGCCCGGTGCATGGCGTTTAGGGCTTCTTGATCGCCGCTTTGAACTGCTCTTCCTGCTCACCTATGTTCTTCAGCGCGTTAGGTTCATCCTTGTAGCGTTCCTTTAGCATGTCGAAGACTTCCTGACCGCGAGGGTCGCCGAGCTGAACTATCGCCTGCACGGCGCGGAACATCGTCCGCTCGCTGCCATCCTTCAAGCCGGCTTTGAATCTCTCCAACAAAAACGGGTAAGAGCGCGGGTCGCCTTTTCCGAATGCCCCAATGGCTGCAAGTGCCCTGGCCCGCGGATTGATCGGCACCCTCGTGTCAGAAGCGATCTTGAAAACCGTGTCGAGCGCTCGCTTGTCGCCCAGCGGGGCCAAACCGCCGATCCCAGCCATTGCCATTCTTCCTCTCCACGACGGCGTGTTAGCGAGTTTCGTCAGGGCGTCTAAGGCTCGTGGATCTTTTGTCAAACCGAGGGCAAAGGCGGCGTTATCGACTACTGTGTAACTGCGATCGTTCAACGCATCCAAATAAATGTCCGCAAATTTCGGGTCCTTGGTCTCACCCAGGAGTCTGATCGCGTCGCTCCGAATAAGCGACTGCTTGTCCTGTTTTGCGAGGCGAAGCATCACCTTGACCGTCGCATCCTCAAGCACCGGCGTAACACGCTCCTTTCCCGGCGGCGGATCCGGCGAGAAAATATTGGCAACGACCGACACGGCGGCGCGTCGAATTCGCCAAAACGGGTCCTTCTCGGCCGATGTCAGCAGCGCGTCGACGATGCGTGCCTTGTCGGTGCCGGCTATCGCCTTTTTTTCAAGCTCGGCCATCGCCCAGCGGCGTCCGAGAACGTCGCTGTCGTTCTTCATCTGATAGAGCAGGTCGTCGGTCGATTTGTCGAACCTTATCTCCTTGAGCAGCATGCTCTGATAGTCGAAATTAACGAGTTTCGGCCTCGTCGCAGAATCGAATGAAAACGTGTTATCTGCCTGCGGCTTCAGCCAGACACGCGTCACTTTGCCGTCGATCTCGACATCGACCCAGGACTGGAAGAACTCGGTCTGCGGATACTCGTTGGTTATGTCTATCTTTTGTGTTTGTTTGACGTTGAGGGACAGTTTCTTCGCTGATTCGTCATAACTCTGTGTTACGTCAAATATTGGATGCCCCATCCTGTACAACCATTCGTCGAAGAACCAGTCCATCGACTGCCCGGTCGTTTCCTCGACCGCGATCCTGAGTTCTTCGGTCGAGACCGGCTGATGAGCGTTTCGGGTCAGGTAATTCTTCAGCGCTGCGGAGAAGAGCTTGTCGCCAAGCTGCGTCCGCAGCATATGCAGCACCGAGCCGCCGCCCGGATAAGCATAATTGTCAAACATCGCATCCTTGTCGGCATAGTATTTGGTCACGATAGGACGCCGGTCGCCGCGGTTCCACGAACCAAGTACGGCATCGTGGTTCGCGCGGATGTCGGAGTACAGAAATTCGTCACGTCCTTTGAGTTTCTCGTCCCACATCGCCTGCATGTATGTGGCAAAGCTCTCATTGAGCCAGATCTGTCCCCAGTCGCGGCACGTGACATAGTCGCCGAACCATTGGTGGGCGAGCTCATGCGACTGCAGCGATTCGCTGTCGGTGTCGAGCAGTTCGCGTTCGTCGTGGATCATCTCCTCGATCTGTGTGGTCGCCGAAATGTTCTCCATACCGCCGCCAAAATCTTCGACAAACGCCTGCGAATACTTCGGATACGGATATTTAACGCCGGTTATTTCGGAGAAGAACTTGATCGTCGCGGGCAAGTTTTTGGTCGTCTCGGCGACCTCCTTTGTCTCATACGTATAGCCATAGTTATAGATCGGCACGTCCTCGAATTTCTGCTCGACCGGGCGCGTCTCAGAAACCACGATCGACGAGAGATAGTTGGAGAACGGCTGGTCCATCACCCAATGAAACGTGCGGGTCCCGTCACCGTTGTCCTTTGTCTCGACAAGCTTTCCGTTCGATACGACGAAGAACGGCTTGGCAACCGTCGCTCTAAGGTCCTGCGTGCGAAAATCGTTCGGGGAGTCGTACGACGGGAACCAGTACCTGTTAAACTCCGACTCGCCCTGCGACCAGATCTGTCGCGGCTTGTTTGGCTGGTCCGCGCTTGGTTTGATGAACCGCAATCCTCTGCCAAAACTGCCGATGGACGTACCGTCTTCGGCCTTGTTCACATAATTTGTTTTGTACTCGATCTTAACGCTGAGATCCTCGCCCGCTTTGGCAGTCCGACCGAGTACGACCTCTAGATTGTCGTTGTCCTTCTTGCCGTCGTAATTGAACTTCAGAGATCCACCGCCGACCTGAGTGACCGAATCTATCGTCATCATTGCTGCATCGAGTGTGAATGAGTCGATGTCCTGGAACGGTGCAAAAGTTACGACCGTCGAGCCGATCGCCTGTTCTTTGTCCCAGTCGAACCTTAGATCGATCGCGACATTCTTGATGTCGATGGTACGGCTTCGGATCCAATTTACAGGTGGAAGCTTTTTGGTGTCGTCGAACGAGGCGAACGGAACCGCAACCGTGCGTCCAGAGATGAACGTCGAAAACAAAAGCAAAAGCGACAGCGAACCGGCGAAGAACCGGCGAAACAGAATGGATTTGATCATAAATTCACTTACTAACGGAATTATTACAACGTGATAGCTCCACTTTGTAATATTCTACGCCCTGCCTGTCAGCCAGGTTTCACCGTCTATCCCGGCCAGCCTCATAATCGAACAATCGTAGTCCTGCATACCCTGCCGGTCGTCCGGTTTGGCTATCGTTTGATGGTTCCAAGAATAATTATGGAGGGATAGAATGAACGCGATTGACCTATTAAAACAAGATCACAGGATAGTTGACACACTTTTCAAACGGATAGAAAACACGTCACCGTCAAAGCATAAAGATATTTTCGAGCGGATACGCGGAGAGTTGGAGACGCACGCTCACGTCGAAGAGGTGGTATTTTACCCCGCGGTGAAACGCACGAGCAAGGAACTTAAGGACCTTGTTCTTGAGGGCCTCGAAGAACATTCCCAGATCAAGAAGTTTCTCTCGGAGATCGGCAGGTCGCGAAAAGACGAGGTTCGAGAAGCCAAACTCAAGGTCCTGATCGAAGATACGCGGCATCACGTCAAGGAAGAAGAAAGTGAGATGTTTCCGAAGGTCGAGGACAATTTCGAGGCCGAGGCGCTCGAAAAGCTCGGGGCGCGTATGGAAAAGGAGAAAGAAAAATTTCAGCGGGCCAACGGCATTACGCCGGAGAACAGGGAGGAATACAAAGGCGTATTCGAAGCTTTCGCAGACAAGGCCAAGCAGGTCGCAACGGCATTGTTCTCGGACAATGGCGGAAGCAAACGCACTGCCGGAAAAACCGTCAAAAAGGCGACGGCCAAAGCGGATAACGGTACGCCGTCGGGAAGATCTACGCCGACAAAGAAAAAGGTCGCAAAGGGCCCGGCCAAAACTACACCAAAGCAGAGATCCGCAGCCAAAAGCGCGTAAAACGCAAGTAGGCCGCGCTCCGGGCGCGGCCTATCTCATCACTTTAACGATCGCTCGCTCGTTGGCGCCAGCCCTTTTACTTGTTGGTAATATACTTGAACGCCATCGATGCGATGTCATCGACCGCACTGCCGTCATGGTCGCTGTCGAGCATCCCGGACGCCATGTTCAGAACTGAACCGCCGACAGATTGACTCTGCGCCTGGCCGCCGCCGACCAGGCCGCCAAGCAGACTGCCGAGGCCGCCCGCATCGAGGCCCTGCTGCTGCTTCTGACGTCCGAGATAACCCATCACGATCGGCGCCAGGAACATCAGTATCTGTGCGACCTGTCCGGTCCCCAGTCCCGTCTGACTGCTGACCTGCTGTGCGACCTGTCCCTGGTTTGAGCCAAGGATGTGGCTTAGGATGCCGCCGGCGTCTGCCGCGGGTGTAGCCGGGGCACTCTGCCCGCCGCCAAAGATCATGCCCGCAAGGCCGCCGAGATTATCAAGAACGCTGCCGTCGTGGTTCTGCGCCAGTGCATTGTCGAGGTTCTGCGCTCCTTCGGGTGTTGACGCGTTGCTCGCGAGACCGTTGAGCAGCATCGGAAGCGCCGCCTGGATCGCCGTGTTTACGATCGAGGGCTCAGCTCCGACGTTTTGGCTGATCTGATTGACAGCCTGATCGCCTTGCTCCTGACCCAAGAGTTCCTGTAGTGAAAACATATTGGTATCTCCTTATTTTAAGTTGTTCCCTCGTGTCGATATAGTATCAGAATGGACCTTCGGTCCGAACAAAGCAAACCTCCATACGCGTGAAACGATCCCGGTTCCTGATCATATTCATATCGCTCGTGTTCGCGGCCGGAATATTGGCTGCAATACTTGTCGGCACCTATTTTTACTTTCGGGAAGTGCCGCCGCGCCCGTTTGCCAAGGTCACGACGCTCGCCGGCGGCGACGGGGTTTTCGGTGAGCCGTTCGGCATCGCGGTCAAAGGCGGAGAGGAGTTTGTCTCCGACGGTGACTTTGGAAAGATCTGGAAGATCGACGCCGCCGGCGGCGTGACCGTTCTTATCGAAGGTCTCGATACGCCTTCCGGACTCGCATTCCTGGGCAATGACCTGATCGTTGCCGATGCGGGCTCGAATACGTTAAAAAAAGTCGACCTCCGCGGAAAGGCTGAGATCGTCGCCGGCATCGACGGTTCTCCTGGCTTTGCCGAAGGGACCGCCGCGGAGAGCCAATTTCACGGCCCTACGGGTGTGGCAGTCGCTCTTGACGGGAGGATCTTCGTCGCCGACACGTATAACGACCGGATACGCGTGATACAAAATGGCCGAACGTCCACTGTTTCGGGATCTTCGCGCGGATTTGCCGACGGTCTCGGAAATCAGGCGAAGTTCGACACGCCGACCGGGCTCGCCGTTTGGGGCGACAGGCTGCTCGTCGCGGATACGGGAAATCGTAGAATTCGCGTGGTCGAAAAGGACGGCACAACGTGGACGCTGTGTGGAACAGGCCGTCAGGAGCTTGTCGACGGGCTCCTTTCGGCGGCATCGTTCGTGGAGCCTACCGCTCTCGCGGTCGGCCGCGACGGACGAGTATATATAACCGACGGCAACGCAATAAGACAGTTGGACGGCAACACTGTCCCTCTTGTCACGACGATCTCGGGGCAAAGGCGTGGATTGCGGGACGGATCCGCCGCACGTGCACGATTCGACCGGCCGTCCGGACTGGCTCTTGCCCCAAACGGAGATCTGTTTGTAGCGGACAGCGAAAATCGCCTGATCCGCCGCTTTTCCTCTGACAGCGGAGGCCGCGAGGTCACGCCCGAACAGATCCGAATGTTGAGCGAGGACCCGGCGAAATTCCGTGATATGGCTCCCGCGCGCTGGCCGTTCGACCCGCCGACCGTCAAGCGTGATATCGCCGGCACGCTCGGCGAGCTTCGCGGCGAGATCCGGCCAGGCGACGACGACATACACTTTCACAACGGCCTCGACATCGCGGGATCGTACGGAGAGACCGCGCGATTTGTGCGCGATGAAAAGGTCCTGCGCCCCCTGGCCGCCGAGAATTTCGGCACTCTGCGCGAACTTGTCCGGATGCCGACACTTGGGTACATACATATTCGTTTGGGCCGATATGTTAGCGGACAGCCTTTTGGAGACCCCCGGTTCCTGTTCACCACCGACACGATCGGCAAAATGATCGACGTTCGCGTGCCGCGCGGGTCCCACTTTCACGCAGGTGAGCCGATCGGGACGCTTAACCCGATGAACCACGTCCACCTCATTGCCGGCCGGAGCGGGTCCGAAATGAACGCTCTTGATGCACTGGTCCTGCCCGGCGTGTCGGACACGCGTCCGCCGACGATCGAAAAGGCGGTTATCACCGACGAGAATTGGCATCCGCTGGAAACAAAATCGGCGGACGGCCGTATCCTCTTGTCCGGAAAGTCGCGTATCATCGTTCGAGCCTACGATCAGGTTGATGGAAACGCGGAACGCAGGCGGCTCGGAGTTTACGAAGTCGGCTATCAGTTGTTAAAAAGCGACCTCTCGCCGGCCGGGCCAATGACGTGGTCGATCAAGTTTGACCGTTTGCCCGACGCTGCCGCCGTTCGACTGGTATATGCCGAAGGCAGCCGCTCGGGAGCGACGGGAGAAACGATCTTCAACTACATAGCGACGAACCATGTCGAAGGAAACACGTTTGGTGAAGGGTTTCTCGATGTTTCGACATTGGCTCCCAGCGGCTATGTGGTCCGCGTTTCAGTCGGGGATGAGTTCGGGAATCATACCAGTTCAGATATAAAGGTAGAGGTTACAAGATGAGACGAATTATTGCGCTGACGCTCCTGCTGGCCATTGCTGCGGTATCCGTGCCTGCATGGACGATCGACGGTCCGGGATCGGTCCGCATCACGCCGCCCGCTCCGCGATTCACGGACGCCGAACGACAGGCCGAACTTGCCCGCCGGCGAAAGGCCGTCGCTGCCCGAATGGACGACAACAGCGTGATGATACTGATGTCCGGCCAACCGCGGATCTATGCCAATGACGTCGATTACATGTTTCGCCAGGAGAATAACCTGTACTACCTGACGAACCTCAAACAGACGGACGCCACTCTCGTGATCAGAAAGTCCGCCGGCGGCGTTACCGAAACGATCTACATGCCCAACCGCGATCCGCAGCAGGAAACCTGGACCGGCAGAATGTACTCCAAGGACGATGCGAAAAGGATCTCCGGTATATCGAGCATCGTCGATACTGACCAGTGGAGCACTTTTCTGAACGAGTTGCAGGCAAAGAAGGATGCAGCGATCACAAAGGTGTATCTGCTGTTGCCTAGCAGCCGGCTGGACAGCGAAGGTGTACGTGAATACCGGACCGAGAACGAGTTGGCGAACATGTTGTCATCTGCATACAAGATCGCCAATGCCCGGAACATTTTCGACGACCTGCGGCAGATCAAATCGCCGTTCGAGCTAAAGCTGCTCCAACATGCGATAGACATAACGACCGAAGCCCAGATGCGCGGTTGGGCCGCGGCCCGCAAAGCGAAAATGGAGTACGAGGTCCAGGCCGAGGTCGAATACACCTTTCGACGCCGGAACGCCGACTACTGGGGCTACCCGTCGATCGTCGGTTGCGGACCGAACGCGACCACTCTCCATTACGAAGAGTCTCAAGGGCCGATCACTCCGGGGAAACTGCTCTTGATGGATGTCGGTGCCGAATACGACCACTACACAGCGGATGTAACGCGGACGGTGCCGGTCAACGGCAAATTCACGAAAGAACAGGCTGAGATCTATCAGATCGTGTACGACGCGCAGGAGGCTGTTGCAAAAGCGTCTAAGCCCGGTGCGACGATGTTTGAATTGAACAAGGTGGCCGACACGGTATTGAGGAACGGGCTTTTCCGCCTGGGGCTGACCACTGATAACAATTCTGATCAATTCCGGATCTGGTACATGCACAGCGTGGGACACTGGCTGGGGATGAATGTCCACGACGTTGGACGCAACGGCATCGAGCTAAAGCCCGGAATGACGTTTACCAACGAACCGGGTATATACATTCGCGAAGACGCCCTCAGCTACTTGCCCGACACGCCGCAAAATCGTGCCTTTATCGCCAAGGTCAAACCCGCTTTCGAAAAATACAAGAACATCGGCGTCCGGATCGAAGACGACATGTTGATCACCGAGACCGGCGTCGAGTGGATGACCCGCAATCTGCCGCGTTCGATCAAGGAGATCGAGGAGTTCATGGCTGCGGCATCGGTGGCCGATCACGCGACAACGGGCGAGTCGTTCACGGGTGTGCGATGGCGAGCATACGCGGCGGCACGCGTATTTTGACACCGGGTGGAAAACAAGCTACTTAATCTAATACCGAGACCACGGTCTCGAGCTAACGAGGCCTTGACTAAAAAGAGTGAAGATCGTGACCGGGCAGACACCACTCTGCCGCTGGTGATCGTGAATCCGGGCTCAGCGTCCGGTTCAACGAAACGTAACTGGGCGTCCACCGCTTCGGACCTTCGGACGCACTTCGGCCCGTTCGAGGCGGCATTCACCGAGGGGCCGGAGCACGCCATTGAGATCGCTGAGGACGCTGCTCATGCGGGCGTCAAGTTCATCATTGCTTGCGGCGGCGACGGCACGATCAACGAGGTCGTTAACGGTATATTACGGTCGGGTAAGGGTGTGGAATTGGGTGTGCTGCCGTCGGGCACTGGGGGCGATTTTCGTCGAACGCTTGGCATGCCGACGCGAATTCGCGAGTCCGCGGCCGCACTTCGATCGGGAATTACAAAGCGCATCGATGTCGGCCATGTTGCGTTTCACGATCATATTGGACGGTCCGCGTCGCGATATTTCGTAAACGTTTCTTCGATCGGGCTGGCATCCTCGATCATAACGAGGGTCAAATCGGCAAAGGTGTTCGATTGGGTACCGATCGGTTCGATACGCGGCCGTGCAAATTTTGCGATGTCCACACTTCGCGAAGTAATGGACATCGAGCCTCTCAACTTGCGTGTCCGGATCGACGACGGCGAAGTACGCACCCTCCAAACCGTGAATTTCTGTGTAGCGAACTCGCGATATTTTGGGGGCGGTATGCTGATCGCACCTGACGCAAAACTCACCGACGGCTTGCTCGACGTCGTAAACATTGGCGACATGGGGGCGGCCCGCATAATAGTGAATGCGTACACCCTTTACCGCGGCACTCACCTTCACCTCGACGAAGTGAAATACACGCTCGCAACACGCGTCGAGGTTTCCGCAGCGGACGAAGCGGCGGACGCACGCATCGAGACTGACGGCGAGCTGCCCGGACGTTTGCCCGCAACATTTAAGGTCGTCCCAAATGCTCTGCGGATCCGCGTTCCTGCAAAGCCGTCGGTTCAATAGCCCGAATTGTTAATTACTGTCGTCCCGTGCGTCATAAGCCGCGAAAAGCGTTGACAGCCAAACCACGGGGCGGTAAAATCCTTACATAAAACATTTGTTCTCCTCCCTTGCGATGAATGTGCGTGGTTTTTTGCGCGGATCATTGCATCATCGGAGATTTGAAGTTCAGGATTTGACGTGCCGGTGGGATCCGTTTAACTTCACTGATTTTTGCGTGGAGCATCGCATTCTGCCATGACATTAAAAACTGAACCATCTCGTTTTTTTCACCCGTTTACGTACTTGTTCTTCCTCGCCTTACTCGGGTTCTCCGTTTTCGAGATCTCGACTGTTCGCTCCGACGCCAGAAATTCGGTCAGTTTTCCGGCACCCGGCTCGATCGTAACGAACCCGAACACGACGCCCCAATCGAGGATGATCAATTCTGTTTTTCTCGTTCCGCTGGCGGTGACCGTCAAGGACGGCTCAAATGCACCGATCCAAAACGCCCCCGTGACGTTTACCGCCCCGGGGTCCGGGCCGTCGGGAACATTTAGCAACAGTTCGACCAGCATTACGATATTGACGGACGCCTCCGGCGTCGCATCGACGCCATTTTTTTCGAACGGACAGGTTGGCGGGCCGTATAGCGTCACCGCCGCAACGCCGGGCCTGTCTCAGGTGTCGTTTTCGCTTACCAATCTCGGGGGCCCGGCAACGCATTTTGTGATCACCGCTCCGCCGAACTCGGTCGCCGGCAGCCAGTTCAACATCAATGTCGTCGCCCTTGACCAGTTCAACAACGTATCTAGCGGTTACACGGGCACACTCCATTTCACCAGCACGGATAGTTCGCCCGCGTTATTGCCGGCAAACTCGACGTTGACCAATGGTTCAGACACATTCACGGTGACTCTTTTCAAAGCGGGCCCGCAAACGATCTCGGCTTTCGACACCTCGAATCCTGCCATCAGCGGCATATCGAACTCGGTTACTGTCGGCTCGGCACAGGCATTCAGGCTCGCGGTCTCGGCCCCGGGCACGGCGTTTCGCGGTATCGATTTCAGTTTTACGGTGAGCGCACTTGACGGCTTTAACAACATCGCAACGGGCTATCCCGGAACGGTCCATTTGACTACGACAGATGGCTCGGCCACGATGCCCGGAGACACCACTCTGCCGGGAGGTTCGCGAACATTCACTACCAAGCTGTTTACGGTCGGAAACCAGACGATAACGGCGGCCGACATAAATGTTTCGCTTAACGCGACATCGGGCAACATCAACGTCTTCAACATAAATACGGGCCCGAAAGCGCGTGCGGATTTTGACGGCGACGGCAAGACGGATGTCTCGGTTTTCCGTCCGTCCGAGGGTAACTGGTACATAAACCGCTCGACCGCCGGGTTCATGGGGTCGCATTGGGGAATGAACACCGATATACCGGTCCCCGGTGACTACGATGGAGACGGTAAAACGGACCTGGCAGTATTTCGGTCGAATTCGGGTGACGGAAAAGCCGTATTTTACGTTCTCAACAGTCTCGACAATACGTTCAGCGGCTATCCATGGGGTATCCCGGGCGACGCGCCCATGACCGGCGATTACGACGGTGACGGGACTGTCGACATCGCGATCTATCGCAAATCCTCAAACACGTGGTGGATCTGGAACCGCCGTAACCAGGCCGTTTCGTCCTTCGTATTCGGATCGCCGGGTGATATTCCGCTGGTAATGGATTACGACGGTGATGGAAAGACGGACCTGGTATTTTACAGGCCTAGCGATCACGGCTGGTATTTTGCCCAGGCGTCCGGCAATCCGTCGCTGAACTACACCAGTTTCCAATGGGGCCTGCAGACCGACATTCTTGTACCCGCCGATTATGACGGCGACAAAAAGGACGATATTGCGGTCTACAGACCGTCGGACGGCACTTGGTACATACTCAGAACCTCTGACGGGCAGTTCATGTTCATACGATTTGGGGCAAGTACGGATATCGCCGTTCCCGGCGATTACGACGGCGACGGCAAGAACGATATTGCCGTTTATCGGCCTTCCTCGGGGACTTGGTACATAAACGGGTCATCATCCGGCTTTATGGCACAGGTGTTCGGCGCGAATTCCGATCTGCCCATTCCGGGTTCATATCACCCTTAATTCGCTGCCAAATGCTGCGTTCGGAGGCCGCTGTCGCAGGCGGCCTCCGTTTCATTTGCTATGACCGATCGGACCGAGCGAAAACGGGCCGAACGTTTGCAGCCGAACATTCGTCGATCATTTTTGTGGCTTTTTCTTTCCCGTTTAGCTAAACTTACTACAAATTTTTGAGCCGAAGCAGATCCCTAAATGGATACTGCACGGGGGAACCAAATGCCTCGCCGGATGCGAGGCGCGGGGCGCATCTGAATTACAGAAGAAGACTTCTTCGCTTCCAGCCCGACAGCTAACCTCGTAGGCACTAACGGAGGAGTGCATCTAGATCCCAAATGGTTGTGAAAGTATGCTTCACGGCCATTTTTTCTTTTCGGGCCCGATGAAAACCGATGAGATCAGCCGCTAAGTTCAGGATCGCGATCCTTGTAACGATGCTTATGGCATTTGCGGGCTGTCTGCCGTCCGGACAGGATAGCGGTGGCGGGCCGACTATAACGGTTTACGGGTTCTCCATAATGAAAGAGCCGCTGGAAAAGGAGATCTACCCTGCGTTCAAGGCTAAGTGGCGACGCGAACACGGGATCGACGTCGATTTCGTGTCTTCGTTCGCCGGATCCGAGACGGTCACCAACCAGATACTGCAGGGTGCACCCGCGGAAGTTGCGATCCTCTCGATCGAGCGCGATGCGGACCGATTGCTTGCCGGCGGGGCGACCAGCGTCGATTGGCACGCATATCCTAATGGCGGGATCGTCAATAAGACACCGTTCATCATTCTCGTTCGTCAGGGCAATCCAAAAGGAATATCGGATTTCGCGGATCTTGCGAAGCCTGGCGTTAAGGTGATACATCCTGATCCGGTCAGCTCGGGCGGCGCTCAGTGGTCTATCCTGGCAATTTACGGGTCCGAACTTAAGCGGTCTGAGGCCGAGACCGGCAAACGGGACCCTGCAAGGGCTCTCCAGACGCTTCAGGGGATCTGGAAGAACGTGATCTCGTCGCCGGGATCGGCTCGTGAGGCGAGAACGCAGTTCGAACTCGGCCAGGGCGACGCTTTGATCACTTACGAGCTTGAGGGCTTGATGATGAAGCAGGTCGGAGCCGCAGTCGATATCGTCGTCCCGCGCTCGACGATCTTCAGCGAACACCCGGTCGTCATTATCGACCGCGAGTTGAACGCGAACACGCGTCCGCTCGTCGAGGCGTTCATCAAGTTTCTCTGGAGCGACGAAGCTCAAAAGGCGTTCGTCAAATACCATTTCCGTTCCGTTACAAATGAGGCGCTGAACACCGAACACAGCGAATTTTCGGCTATCTCGGACCCGTTCGATGTGAACTTGTTCGGCGGATGGGGGCGGGCTTATCCTGAGGTGATCGAGAACATTTTTCGGGACCAGGTTCAGAGGCGTTAGCGTATGAGTACAAATCTCTCCGGCGTCAGACACGTTCGCGGATTCGACTTTGTTAAGCCGCTCAGCGTGTCGGTAATGATCGGCATCATGCTGCCGCTCATCCTGCTTCCGCTGGCCTCGATCTTCATATTTGGCACAAGCAACGGCCTTGCCAGTTTCTGGTCCGCTTTGATGGCTCCCGAGGCGATCTTTGCACTGAAACTGTCGATCGCAACCAGCTTTTGGGCGACGGTTTTCAACGTCTTTTTTGGACTTTTTGCGGCTTACGTACTTTCCAAATACAATTTTTGGGGCCGCAACGCGATCATCGTCACCATTTCGCTGCCGACGGCGATCCCGACGGCAGTAGCCGGGTTCGCCCTCCTGCTATTGTGGGGCCCTTACGGCTTGCTGGGCCGGTATCTCGAGCCGCACGGCTATCACATCATGTTCACCGGCGTTGCGATCATTCTGGCGAACATTTTCGTGACATTCCCGCTTGCATTCGGCGTCATAAAGCCGGTGTTCGAGACGATGAGCGCGACACTCGAGGAAGCGTCCGCCACGATGGGAGCTTCTCGCTGGCAGACGTTCTGGCATGTCACGCTACCGGCTCTTCGGGGTGCGATCGTAAGCGGCGCATTGTTGACATTTGCGAGAGCGGTCGGCGAATTCGGCTCCACTATCCTCGTTTCGGGTAACCTGGCGTCACGCACGCAGACGGCACCGCTCTACATCTTCGCCAAATTCAACGAAGGCCAGGTCGAAGCCGCAAATGCCATCGCGATAGTTCTTGCCCTGTTCTCGTTTGTTATCTTTAGTATTCTGTACTTTGCTCGTGATTGGTTTGACGCGGACTAGCGATCGGTTATGGACCTGGACATTCACGTAACGCCTATGGATTTCGGCAAAGCCGCGGTGACGCTTATCGGCGTCAGCAAGAGCTTTGGCGAGACGTCGATCCTGCAGGACATAAGCTTTAGCGTCGACGAGGACGAGATCGTGGTCCTGCTGGGGGCTTCCGGGAGCGGCAAGACAACGATCTTGAGGATCATCGCGGGCCTCGAGCAGTCCGATTCCGGGATGGTCGTTCTTCACGGCAAGAACGTCACGAATGTGCCCGCGCGACTGCGCGGGACGGGCGTCATTTTTCAAAGTTATGCCCTGTTCCCGAAAATGACGGTCGCTCAAAACATAGGGTACGGGTTAAAGATCCGACGAAAGCCAAAACGCGAGATCACGGCGGCCATAGACCGCCTGCTGGAACTCGTAGATCTCGTCGATCATCGTGACAAATACCCGTCGCAGCTATCGGGTGGACAGCAGCAGCGTGTGGCCATTGCACGTGCCCTTGCTTACGAGCCGGAAGTTCTGCTGTTCGACGAGCCATTCGGAGCACTCGACGCTCAGATAAGGACTTCTCTGCGTCAGGAGATCCGAAACCTGCTCAAGAAGATCAAGGTCCCGTCCATTTTTATCACTCACGACCAGGAAGAAGCGCTCGAACTCGGCGACCGGATAGCGGTGCTCAATGCCGGGCGCCTGGAGCAGATCGGGACGCCATTCGAGGTCTATAACCATCCATGGACCGAGCACGTGGCGACGTTTCTCGGAGCCGCCAACATCATCGAAGGCGAAATACGTGACGGATGCTTTACCGTCGACGATGTGAGCCTCGAACTCGACGGCGAGTCGAATTGCAAAAATGGCGATCGCGTCAAGATCGTCGTACGGCCCGAAGACGTGTTCCTCCGCCGGGCCGAGAACCTGACGCAGCCTTACTACCCGTTCACTGAAGGGGTAATAGAAAACGAGAGTTTTGTCGGCGCGTTCGAACGCGTTTCGGTGCGGGTCGATCTGCCGGGCTGCCGATCGATAACCGTTTTGAGGCCCAAAACCGAAACCGCTGTATTTCCGTTGGCGATCGGCCAAAAGGTGCCGGTCGGCCTCGTCAGGTACCGTATTCTCGGTAAGCCGAGGAACGCGAGACGCCGTGCTGCATGAACACGACGCCGGCGCTTGCGACCTTACAGTGGTTGCACTTGGCCGGCATGCGGACTAATATTGTTCAACCCGCTCGTTTGCTATGTCCAAAACGTTTTGCCAGCGATTGGTCGAGTCCTTTGAGTCACGCCCGGACAAGACCGCGATGAGGGTCGTCGGTGACGACTCACAGGTCTATACTTTCAGCCGGCTGCTTACACAGGTCCGAGCTATCGCCTATCGGCTTCGCGAAGAGAATGTCGGCTTTGGCGACCGCGTTGCGCTGATCGGCGAGAACCATCCAAATTGGGCGTCCGCCTATCTCGGTATCATTTACCGCGGTGCCGTCGTCGTGCCAATGGACCCGCATGGCGAGATCGAGACGATCACTAACTTCATCGAGAATTCGGCTGCAAAGATGGCGTTCCTGTCGCCTGACCAGACCGAGAGGTTCTCGCTCATCGAGGAAAAGCTGGGCCGGCACATTCCGGCGGTCGTTTGGGACCTCGATGCATCAAACAACGGATTTCAGCGCTTTGACGAATGGGCGGCGACCGACTTTCCTGAGAGCTTCGCACGCGAGACGCCCAAGGCCGAGGGTGACGACGTCGCACTGTTGATATATACAAGCGGCACGACGGGCACGCCGAAGGGCGTTCCGCTCACGCATGGCAACATACTTTCGGAGGTCGAGGGCGTCAATTATGTCCTCAAGCTCACCGACAAGGAAAAGATACTCAGTCTGCTACCTCTGTTCCACGCTTACTTACAGATCGTAAACCTATGGATCGCCACGACTTACGGCTGCGAGGTCGGTTACCTCAAAGAGCTCACGCCGGCCGAACTGAGCGACGCTCTTAAAACATTCAAGCCAACGATCCTGACGACCGTTCCGCGGCTCTGGTACCTGTTCCATAAAAAGGTCTTTGACGCCGTGGCGGCAAAGCCCGCCGCTGTGCGGGCCTTATTCCGTTCGATGCTCGCGACAAACGGCGCACTTCGTGACACGCTCGGGATCAACCTCGGACGGACGTTTTTCGGGCAAGTCCACGAATCATTTGGCGGAAAACTGCGGCTAGCGATCTCGGCCGGTTCGCGATTTGACGAAGAAGTCGCCAAGGATTTTCACAAACTCGGGTTCACGATCCTCCAGGGCTACGGCCTAACTGAAACTTCGGGTGCGGCCACGGCGACCTACGAGGATGACAACCGAGTCGGATCGGTCGGCAAAGCAATGCACGGTGCCGAGATCATGATCGCCGATCCGGACGCTGAAGGCGTGGGCGAAGTTCTGATCAAGGGGCCGATGGTATTTCCGGGCTATTTCAATAATCCGCAAGCGACCGCCGAAGCCTTCACCGAGGACGGCTGGTTCCGCTCAGGCGACCTGGGAAGGTTTGACTCGGACGGCCATCTCTACATCGTCGGACGCGGAAAAGACGTGATCGTTCTGCCGTCGGGGAAAAATGTCCACCCCGAAGACCTCGAGGTGCACTATCTCAAGTGCCCGCTCATCGCCGAACTCGCGGTGATCGGCGTCCGCGACGAGACCGAAGCTCACGCCGGTGCCGAAAAGCTGGCTGCGGTGATCGTTCCCGATTTCGCCTATTTGAAACAGGCCAGGATCGCCAATTCCAAGGAAGCCATACGTCACGAACTCGACACTCTCGGGCGTGAACTGCCGGAATATCAGCGTGTGCGCGACTATATCATTCGCGTCGAGCCGCTGCCGAGGACCGCAACCAACAAGATCAAACGTTTTCTGCTCAAAAAAGAGATCGAGACCGGGATCTTGTCTGTAGATGCCAAGGAGAAGAAAACCTGGGAACTCTCGCCTGCGGACACCGCGTTATTGGATACAAATACGGCACGCTCGGTAGTTGCCGCGATACGCCAGAACACGCGGGATGCCGAAGTTGTTCACCCGTCGATGAATCTCGAGCTCGACCTCGGCCTGGACAGCCTGGCGCGGGCCGAGACATTCGCGGCGCTTGAGCAGGCTTATTCGACCGAGTTTGACGGCGACGAGGCGGCCAGGGCGATCACGGTCGCCAACGTCATCGAGCTGGTCAACAAGCACGGCGGTGCATCCACGGAAGTCGAATCGATCGATCTCAACTGGGGCAAGATCGTACGCGAATCAGACGACGAACTCCCCGAGATCCGGACCGTTCTTAAGAGCAGACCTGTTTTTACAGCGTTTGCGTGGTGTGTCTACCGCGTGTTCAATCTGTTCTGCCGCGGCTTCATGAAGCTCGAGGTCCACGGCATGGAGAATATGCCGCGGGTCGAAGACGGCCCATTCCTTGTCTGCCCGAATCATCAGAGCTTCCTCGACCCGTTCGTTCTGTGTTCGAACTATTCGCTTAAACTGTTCTCGAACATATTTCACGTCGGCGCGAGCGAGTTCTTCAGCAACGCGCTTATGCGTTTTGTCGCCAATATGTTAAATGTCGTGCCCGTTAATCCCGACACCGAACTGATGCGGGCAATGAAGGCGGGCGCGATCGGCCTGAGAAACGGCAAGGTCCTCAACATCTATCCCGAAGGCGAGCGAGCGTTCGACGGCAAACTTCACGATTTCAAAAAAGGCGCCGCGATCCTCGCGACCGAACTCGACCTGCCGATCGTACCCGTTGCACTCGACGGCCTTCACAAGGTGTGGCCCCGAAAATCGTGGCGGATCCGTCCAGGCAAGGTCAAGATCACGATCGGCGAGCCCTTTTACGCAAAGGACGTTCTATCACAGCTTACATCGCCCGTTTCGGGCAGGCTCGCCGCTGCCGCGGGCTCGAACGCCGCGCCCATGGTTGCCGTCGGCCAACCCTTGACCGATGAGGACCGCTACGAAGCCGTGACTGCTTATCTGAAACAAACTATTGCGACGATGATCGACGAGATGCGAAAATAGAACGGACAAAGTCGGCCGGTCCTCGGCAGCGATTTACTTTACAACCTCTAAAACAAATTCTCCATCGAAAACTCGATCTACTCCCCGTAGTACCAGACTCTAACGTCTCCCGCCTAAACTTTCATGTTGCGAAAACTGATCATTCGGATCGTACCTTCAGCCGTATTTCTTACTGTTTTGGCCGTCGCGATATCGGCACAAACTTCGATCCCTCAATACGCAGTCGCCGAGGCAGGATGGCAGTGGCCGGCGAACAAAGACGGCATCACATACATTCCCGTTTGCTGGGAGAACCCGCAAGGCTATGCTGCGGAGGAAAATTGGGTCAAGACGCGGATCCAAAACACCTGGCAGGCGGTCGCCAACGTCAATTTCTATTACTGGGGCCAGTGCTCTAACGGTATGAAGGGCATTCACGTCCTGATCACCGACACGCGTTCGAATTCACAGGTCGGCAAGCGACTGGACGGTCGAAAGAACGGGATGGAGCTCAATTTTACATTCAGGAACTTCTCGCCGAGCTGTCAGGCCGCGAACAAGCGTGAAGCGTGCATCGAGTCGATCGCCGTTCACGAATTCGGCCACGCGCTCGGTTTTGTCCACGAGCAGGACCGTGCCGATTCGACTTGCAAGGTCGAGGTCGGCAAAGGCCCGGGGTGGCTGCTGACCGACTACGACCCTGAATCGGTGATGAACTACTGCAACCCGCGTTGGAACAACGACGGCAGGCTCAGCCCGAAGGACATAAGGGGCGTCCAGACACTCTACGGAGCACGGACCGTTGCCACAACCGGCCGCGTCCTTATAAACGACTTTCTGAATCAAAAGGCCGGACAGCAGTGGGAGAACATCATCGTCGATTTTACCAATGAGGCGGGCAAAGGCTCGCGGCAGTATTTCAACGTCAACCAAAACAGCACGTCACAGGGACGCGTCTGGAATTTTTATAAGACCGGCAAGTATTGCTACAAGGCATGGTCGTACACGATGTACACCGATAACAAAGAGCGTCGGGGCTATGGCACCGGCTGCTATACGCTGACCGGCGGCAATAGCTATACGTTCGAGATCCATTTCGTTCCACCGACGTACAACAACGTCGATTTCAACATCGCACTGGTCTCAACGCCGCGGTAGACCTTTCAATTAGGCGGTATGGTGAATTAAGCCGGGCTGTCGACCCTTGAACTTCATTTGCAGTTATCATCCCAACCTGAACCCAGCGTCGTGCCGAAAACCCTGTAACATCTACTTAGCTCACCGGCCTGAAAGACCCTCTTGATGATCTCCCGCTGAGGCTGCCAAACGAAACCTGTGTGGTTTTGGATCTTCACCGGCGTTCCGGGAATTATTCGACTTGTTCGGTTCATCCCTGGTCACAAAAAAATCAGCCAGGTAGGCCCCCGCATGGACGAATTCGATCCAGATCTTCGGTTTTGGAGTCGCGTCCGGTTTTGCCTGCGGAGTCTCTGCGGGAGTCGGATCCGCGTCCAGATGACGCCAACACCGCTACGAACCCGTCTTGGTCTTGGCTATCCAGCCTTTGACAAAAGTGTCGAGGGTGGCTTTATCGGTGATGATGCTCTTTGCTTCCGCGAGGAGGAGGTTTAGGATCTGCGTGCGGGGCTTGCCGGCGAGATCTTCGCGGGCATTCCACTTGTCGGTGATCTGATCGACGATATCGTCATCGTCGATCAGATCGGAAAGCCAACCAGACGCCTCGGAAACCAAGGCCGCCGTCGCGTCCTCGTCCAGAACCTTTTCGGGCACGGTGACTGGCACGCCTGGCGGGCTTTTCGGTTTGCTCGGCGCCGGGGCTGCATTCCCTGCGTCTTTAGCGGCAGCTTCGCCCATCTGCTTTCTAAGCGAGAGGGGTCGGATGTCAGTCCAGATTTCCTCTATGCGAGCCAGACATTTCGCTTTGGAACCTTTGAAACCTGCATCTTTCCAACCAACGGGAATTTCCTTATCTGCGGGCCAGATCGAGTATTGCTCCTCGTGATTAACTACGACCATATAAATTGCCTTATCCTCTTCTTGGGCGTAAACATTACCCGAATTGGCAAATACCAGAATTCCCGTAACAAACATTAATAACAACCACATTTTGACTAATGCTTTGGTTTTCATAGTCGTGCTCCTTTTGCCGAAAGATCAGCCTTCAAATACATAAGCGAGAAAATTGATGAATTGAGTTCGTTAACAGATCATCGCATGAAAAAAGACGGCGTCGGGCTCTTTTGCCCTGGCAGGAGGCTTGCAATAAAGGTGTCCCTGTCTTGTACGCGATCGTTCAGCCTGGCATTTTCGCGAGATTCCGGGGTATTAATTGTATCGTTGATACCGTTTTGATTGGCAAAATTCGCATCTGCAAAAGGGTCAAGATCCACAAGTTTATCGTCGGCAACAGGGTCCGCCGTCGGCTCCTGAGCTCCCGTAGAGACCGGCAAACTAACGATGCTGCCAACCAGTAAAATTGT
>JBGAVC010000052.1:0-25772 GCA_044228265.1 Pyrinomonadaceae bacterium | reverse complement strand
TGTCCCAAGCAAATCCGAAACGCGGGGCTACGTTATTCTTGTCACGCGGAAATCCCTGCGTAACATTCAAAGCATCCTGGGCCGTCTGGATATCCGACTCCGATAACGCGATGCCGGTTAAGGGATCTGTGAAAGCAGTGGGACCGAATCGCTGGGTGAATTCGTAGTCGTATCTGATCCCATAGTTAATGGTAAAACGACGAGTGATCCTCCAGGTGTCCTGGGCAAATACTGCAACAGGCTTGTTTCCCAATGTACTGTTCGGGTCGCCAAATCCTTGAATAAACGCTGCCGGAAATCCCAGTCCGTAGGCCTGTATTGGCGTAAACCCGGGACCCGTGCACGTAGTGCTGACAATCGGATTGCAGGATTGCTGGCCGAAATTGAAAAGTGCCGGGAAATTAAGATCAAATCGGGCCTGACCGCTAAGCCAACTGAAGTCGACACCGGCTTTAACCGTGTGAGAGGCCGCAGCCCATGTCACGTTGTCTCTGATCTGATGCCGCTTTTCGACCCGGCTCACCGGGGAAAACGGGTTGGAGCCAATGTATGCGGAGCCCGTAATCTGAATGGCTACGCTCGGGGTCTGAGAATCAAAACTGGCCCTTCGGCGTCCGAAGTTGTAGTAGGCCTCGTTGACCATGTTATGCGGCAATACCGAAGTTACAGACACTCCGAAAGACAGGTCCCTCAGAATTTGGATACCAGTCCTCGAATAATCGTTCTGTCCGAGAGTCTGGTTCTGCGATTCGTCCTGGATCCCATTTACATCACTTGGGTTGTAGCCAAAACGCATGCTCAATTGGTGATTTTTTGAGATGGCATGATCAGTACGCACCGAAAAGAAGCTCGTAGCTTCCGAAATAGGGAATATCCTAGCTAATTGCGACAGGGGCCGAAACGCAACGTACTGTCCTGCGGAATTCTTGGTCAAAGGAACCGGTGCTCCGGAAATGAAGAAACGAGGACCTACCAATGTACCGGCAGTAATCGCTCCGCCTGGGCTAAGAAAGGCAGTAGTGCCATTCAAAGCCGTCTGGGTGCCTGCCGATGCCATGGACGCGTACGTGATCGCCTGACTGATATTAGCCGGAACACCGGTCGCCAGAAGGCCTGAGACATATGTCTTCTGGGCCGCCGTGAGTCCGGTGTAGTTGTTAGTAAACGGAAGAAAAGGGCTGCCGATAGAAATACTTTCAGTTGCGCCTCCAACTATGTCACCGGTAAAGAAACCCGACTCCTGACGTCGCCGCTGTTCAAAGGACGCGAAAAAGAAAGACTTATCTTTCACGATCGGCCCACCTATCGTGGCCCCATACTGTACACGAGTAAAAGGCGGCTTCTTTTTTGGATCATTATCAATTATCGGCGCGAGAGCATTCTTCGCCTGTATCGATTTGTCGCGTATAAATCCAAATACGTTACCGTTGAACAGGTTGCCGCCGCGTTTTGTGACGACGTTAACAATGCCGCCCGTCGCACGGCCGAATTCCGGCATGTACGAGTTTGTAGTGACCTGGTATTCCTGTACCGCTTCCATCGAGACCGTCGAGCGAGCGGCGTTGATGGAGTTGTCGGTAAAGTCCGCACCATCGACCTGGACCAGGGTCGAGCGGCCGCGCTGGCCACCGATGTTCAGCCCCGACGTCGGAGCGGGTCCGATCGGCCGGCCGTTGTCACGGCCCACAGTCGAAATCGTGAGGGCGAAACCGGTTGCTGAGCGTTCATTGATCGGAAGACCGTTTATACGCGCCTGATCGATCGTATTTGCGACTGTCGTTCGCGTCGTTTCGACAAGCTGGACGTCTTCACCCGAAACATTGACGACGACATCCTGCCCACCGACCTCAAGTTTGATCTGGAGTTGGGCGCTTTGTCCCACAGTCAGTTTTACCGGCGAAATGACAACCTTTTTGAACGTCGAAGCCCCCGCCGAGATCTCGTACTCGCCGGGAGGTAGGCCGATGAATTGGTAGTCCCCGTCCGGGCCGGAGACCACGGTGCGGCTTATATTAGTCCCGATGTTCTTAGCGGTCACAGTCGCTCCGCCGACCGCGGCGCCATTCGGGTCGACCACTGTTCCGGAAAGATCTGCTGCCGTCGCCTGTGCCTGCGCCATTGCGGCGACGGTGAACATCAGCATCATTGCTCCATAAAACACTGCGTGCACAACGCACGAGACGGCTCTGGACCGGGTTGCTCTCATGTATTTGATTCTCCTTAGACCTATTTGAAAGTCCATTATTCTGACGAAACAGTATTCAGCTTCTTTGATGGCGGCATAGCCAGGTCTTCCGTTAAATTTCAGCGGCGCCGACACGGCCGAAACCAAATAACTGCAGCTATTTTCGACAGATAGATACTTGGATAAAGATTTGCTTTGAATTTTTTAACCCAAATCAGATGATAAGGCAAGCAAAATAGTCAGATTTTGATCTCGAAGTCGGGTTCTGAGCTAATTTATCAAAATCAGGTTAAACGCCTTCCGGCAAAGATCCCCGCCGTTTGCGAACGCCCGGCTGCCAAAATCCCTGCGTGTAAATTGCGATAAAGTGTGACTTCATCCAAAATCTGACTGGTGCGATCAAGCTCTAATTCCATATGAAGATCATCCCCATTTCGGTCCCGACGCCCTTTTATGTCGGTGATGTCAATGTTTTCCTGATCAAGGATGACCCGCTCACGCTCATAGATGTCGGGCCGAAAACACCTGAGGCCGCCCGGGTCTTGCGCGAAAAACTTGGTCGGGAAGGCGTCCAGTTTTCGGACGTGCGGCGTATTGTTCTTACGCACGCACACGAGGACCACTGCGGTCTGGCCAAACAGATACGTGATGAAGCAAAGAACGCGGAGATCCTCATCCATGAGTGGGAAACCGGCAACCTCTTCGGACGGCTCGGCCGGGAAGAACATCGGACCTTGTTACTAAGGTCGGGAGTTCCCGAAGCGGTCTTTGAGGACATGAGGATCCTCTACGAGGAGATCAGTCTCTTGACCGATTCGCTCAGTGACGGCGACTTCAACCTGCTTCGTGACGGAGCAGAACTTGAATTTGAGAGTGGCGCTCTCAGGGTCCTCCACACCCCGGGCCATACGCCCGGATCGTGTTCCTTGATCCGCGAAGCGGACCGAACGATAATTTGCGGGGACTGCGTCCTCAAGCGTATAACTCCGAACCCTATCCTCGCACCGGATCCGGTCGCTCCAGCACAGAGGTTCCGATCACTGGCCGAGTATCTGGTCTCACTCGCTCGACTCAGGAGCTTTTCGCCGACACTGGCGTACGGCGGCCACGGAGAGCCTGTGACGGATTTTGAGGAGATATTTCACCGTTATGTCCGCGCGATCGACGAGCGACAGATGCGGGTAGTGGAATTAGCCCGCGGGAACGGCTCGACCGCGTTCTCGGTGGCTCAGCGCCTGTTCCCGGGTTCGTTTGACCATGACGTCCACCGGTTTCTGGCGATCTCAGAAGCGATCGCTCATCTCGATTACGCCGAGGCTATGGGTAAATTGAACGTCGAGATCAGGGACGGCGTCGAACACTATGGTTAGCATGCAGCTTGAACCCTTGAAACCTAAGCAGGGACCGAAAGCTTGTCATTGCCGCATGCGGCCTCGCATATCCGTCTGGCTGTTTCATTTATCTTCGTGAGCCCCGCGAACCCGGGAAACGCGGTAACGCGTTGAGTGACCGTTTTGTCCACCCATTCGAGTCCGTCCCGGCCGCCGAAGAGGGTCGCAACAAGATACTCGGTGCGGCTCTTTTGAAGTGAGCCTTGCCCTACCGGCACCCAGAAATGTTCGATAACGAAACGCGCGATCCTTTGCGCGAGCTCGTTCTTTCTCAATTCCAGTTTTGCAACGCTCGCGTAAAAGGCAGTGTGGGCCGATTCTTCGCGAATGATCGCGTCCAGAATATGCGACAGTATCGGATGGCCGGCGAGTTCACGCAGCCGTCGGTAGCCCTGGATCGTGGTCATCTCGTGTATCGCTCCAAAGGTCATGTGAGTAGCCGTGAATTTACTGCCGACGAGGTTTGTCAAAGTCGTGATCAGGTATGTGTTTGCCCTGTATGCTCTCGAAACCGCACGCCGGACCTGATCCTGCCAACTTTCTTCCGACTCAACGCCGATCTCGTTCAAAAAGCGGTTAAGCACTTCGCCGTGGGTTATTTCTTCTACACCCCAGCGTTCCATGAACTTGCTGATATGCGGGTCCTTTCCGGTCGGAGTTCGCAGCATTTGCCGGTGATACATGTCCGTCAACGTCTCGACGTCGCGCATATAGAGTAATACCGGAACAAATCGCTCATCGATCGGGTGTCGCCGGACGTCGTTCCATTCGATCGACGAAATAAACTCGGGCGTCAGCGTCCTGGGCTGCCCCTCGTACCACTCAAGCACGTCTCTGCTTGTTTCGAATATCATGGTTACCGACTCCACATTGAATAAAAGGCCTTTCCCGTTCACCTTCCGGGGAAGTTTCCGCTTGGCCTGTTTATTCGCTAAACTACAGTTTCCGGATGCGATAGAAACAATAACGGCAACGATCAAATAGAGATTATGAAAATTCTGGCAGCGGCCCTTTTTGCAATTTTAACTCTCGTGTCAAGCGGATTCGCCCAAGGCAGCGGTCTTCAGGTGCCCGGCGAGAAGCACTTGAAGAACATCAAGCAACTGACGTTCGGCGGGGAGAACGCGGAAGCGTATTTTTCGTTTGACGGCAAACAACTCATCTTTCAGTCAAAACGCGACGGTCGCGAGTGCGATCAGATCTACGCGATGAACATCGACGGGTCGAATGTTCACATGGTGTCGAACGGCCAAGGCCGAACCACCTGCTCGTACTTTTTCAAGGGCGGAAAGAAGGTGCTTTATGCTTCAACTTTCCGCGGCAAGAAAGAGTGTCCGCCGCCGGCCGACTATTCGAAGGGCTATGTCTGGGCGATCTATCCCGATTACGAGATCTACACCTCGACCCCCGACGGAAAGAACATAAAGAATCTCACCAATAGCCCTGGATATGACGCCGAAGCGACTGTTAGCCCGAACGGTAAGAAGATCGTTTTTACATCGGAACGTGACGGCGACCTGGAGCTATATTCGATGGACATTAACGGCAAGAACATAAAGCGTCTGACGTTCGAGCCCGGATATGACGGCGGGGCGTTCTTTTCGCCCGACAGCAAGATGATCGTCTATAGGGGCTCGCATCCATCGGACCCGGCACTGATACAACGGGACAAAGACTTCCTGAAGCAGCACATGATCGTCCCAACTACCTTTGAAGTTTGGGTAATGAATGCCGACGGTTCTAATAAACGACAGATCACCAAACTGAACGCCGCATCGTTCGCCCCATTCTTTACACCGGACGGCAAGCGGATCATATTTTGTACCAATTATTTTGCGACAGACCCGAGAAAACGCAATTTCGACCTCGCTTTGATCAATATTGACGGCACCGGCCTTGAGCGCGTCACTTATAACGAGACGTTTGACGGTTTCCCAATGTTCTCGCCCGACGGCAAGAAGCTGGTCTTCGCCTCAAACAGAAACGACGCGAAAGAGGGTGACACGAACGTTTTCATCGCGGACTGGGTGGATTGATCCTGGCCTGATAATTATGAATCGGCGTTCTTCCTGATATGAGGAAATTGATCCCGGTCGTTTCACTGCTTTTGCTTGTAGTATTCGGAGCTTTCGGCCAGACCGAAAATACGGTCCGGTCTATTCGTAAGGCCTATTCTGAAGTAGCCGATGCTGCCCGCCGGTGTGAGACCGACGATGAGGGCGGACGGTACGGCGGACTTGTGATGAACGAGCTTGTGATCAACAAGCGCGAGCACCAATGGAGGGCTGTCGGCATTTTTCGCGAGATCTACAGGTTCTTTTACAAAGGCGGCGATACCGAAAAGCATCTCTACCCCGACCAACTTGTCATGGTCAAGGTCGAGCGTCACTCATCAAATCGCGTCTATTACGTTGAAATGCTTTATGACGACGCGGGCAGGCTGGTCTTTTACTTTCAAAAGGCGGAAAATGACGAGCTCGCGCCGGTAGAACGCCGGATCTATTTCTCGATAATGCGTCCGGTCCGGGTTGTCGAAGACGGTAAACAACGTGACCGGCTTTCGGCAAACGACATCAAGACCGCTCAGTCCGTCGCGGCCGAGGCTTTACGGATAAAGGACCTGTTCCAAAGGTCGATCAAACTTTGACCGGCTAATCCAATGCTCATTAACTTTGCGAAATTTCATGGATTCGGCAACGATTACATCGTTCTCGAACGCTCTCGGCTCGAAGACAGCGTGGACCTTCCGCAACTTGCACGCCGCATTTGTAACCGCCACACCGGGGCAGGAGCGGACGGGATCGCCGTACTGAACGTGATAGTCAACGGAGACGCCGACTTTGCGTGTCAGATCGTAAATCCGGACGGTTCTATAGCTGGATTTTCGGGTAACGGGACGCGGTGCGCGGCCGCTTATCTCTATCACGTCGGACTTTGGGACAAACAAGGGCTACGCCTCAAAATGAGCACGGGCATCAAGAACTTTCATTTGCTTGAGCGTGCAGAACCTGGACACTTTCGGTTTCGGGCGGAGATCGGAAAACCTCGATTTACCAGCCTAGAGGTGCCGTTTGCCGCGGAGGATCTGCTCGAGGACGTGATAGACCGTGAAGTGGTCGTCGGCGATCAGGCTATACTCGTGTCGGCAATAAACGTCGGTAATCCTGTTGCTTGTATATTTACCGAGAGCTTCGATTTTGACTGGCGTTACGTCGGCCGCGAGATGGAGTCGCACAAGATGTTTCCGGAGCGGGCCAATATCGTTTTCGTTAAGGTCATCGACCGTTCCAACATCGAGCTGAGGATATGGGAACGGGGAGCCGGCGAAACTTCCGCGTCGGGAACGTGCGCAGCCGCAGCAGCTGTTCTCTCGGCATATACGGATCGAACGGATCGGACCGTCACAGTCCGTTCGGAGGGCGGATCGGCAGAACTTACATGGCGGGACGACGATGAAATGGTACTGACCGGAGTCGCCGATCTCGCCTACACAGGGGAATTTCCCTACGGATAAGAACCGAAATTCACCTTTTCCATCAATTCCGCTAGATTTCTTTCAAAAAAGCTCTCCTATTCGGTCGTAAATCACTCGACGTTTTCTTAACACCGTAAAGTACCTGTGTTTACTTATCTTCGAAGTCCACGGATCATGGTATCGACCACCGATTTTGTGAGGGCCTGGCGTTCAGCGAATGGAAATCCCTTGTGTTTGATGATGAGGGACGTCACGCCATGAACGCCTGACCATATCGTTTGTGCAATTACGGCGGGATTCCCGGGACCCAGGACACCTGCCTGAACGCATTCGTAAACAGACCCGGAGAGAAGTTCGAACGCCCGCTTGCTCGCCGGTTCCTGGTAAGTTTGGTCGACCTCTCCGTAGGACATCTGCTTTGGAGATATGAATATCACGTCGTAATGATAAGGATTGTTCAAGCCGAAATCTATGTACGCCATCATCCCTCGACGAAGGACTTCGAGTGGCGTGCCGCCCGATTCCCGACTTTGGGCGATCTCGTCCGCGAGTTTTGCGAATGATAGTTCACATATCTCGTGCAGGAGCTGAGACTTGTCCCGGAAATGCAGGTAGATAGTTGTCGGCGAATACTCTATACGTTCGGCGATCTTCCGCATCGAGACGTTCTCGTAGCCATCGGCTACAAACAGTTCCCGGGCAGCGTCAAGTATCTCCTGTCGGAGCCGTTCTTTTTGGCGTCGCTTTCGGTCCAGGATCGTCATACTTAACGACGTTAACTTAGATTACGCAGTAATTCAAGTTCAAAACTAAGTGATCGGAGGATAAGCACGGAGACGATCTGGACCAGCGAGTTCTTGACGCGCCGATCTATCCGCCGTATCATCAAAGTTTCGTCGCCGGAGTGGCGAAATCGGTATACGCACTAGACTCAAAATCTAGCGGGATTCACTTCCCATGTCGGTTCGAGTCCGACCTCCGGTACCAAAAAAATAGCGGCTTTGGTCCATTTGAACCAAAGCCGCTTTCTACTTACCAACCAATAACAGGGTCACTGCCGACGATATGGGGTGGTCTGACCGTTACTCGTATTATACGTTCTGATCCCATTTCCGCTGCGCGAAACGGTCGATACGTCATTATTGAGCGTGATCGACCCATTGTAGTAGGTTCCGTAAAACGTTTGACCATTCACAGTCGCAGTAACCTGACCGTTGTTGTTTATCGAAAGGGATATATTTGTCCCATTCGTTGAATAAAAATTACCCACTGCCCAGTTCGGCGGAGTACTCATATTGCCGCCGCCAGTCCAACCACCGGTGTTCCCTCCCCAGCCCGTACGCGAATAGATCGTCGTCTGGCCTGTATTGCGGTTATAGGTCTGGATGCCGTTGCCATTGCGGCTAAGTGTCGAAGAATCCCTATTCACCATCAAATTGCCGCGATAATACGTGCCGAAGAACGTCTGGCCGCCGTTAAGTACCGTAGCTCTGCCGGAGGCGTCGATCGTTAGGGTGATGTTCGATCCATCGGTTGAATAGAACGTCCCGACGGCCCAGCTTGGCGGAGCGCTCATATTACCGCCGCCGTTCCAACCGCCGTCATTACCACCCCAGCCCGTCCGTGAATAGATCGTCGTTTGTCCCGTGTTGCGGTTGTAGGTCTGAATGCCATTGCCGCTGCGGCTCACGGTGGACGAGTCACCGTTGAGCAAAATATTCCCGCGATAAAACGTGCCGTAGTAGGTCTGTCCCTCGTTTACGGCGGTCACGCGTCCGTTCGAGTCAAGCGTGAGACTGATGCGGGGGCCGTTCGTCGCGTAAAACGTACCCACCGCCCAACTGGGTGGGGAGCTCATTTGACCGGCGCCGCTCCAGCCGCCTTGATTGCCGCCGTTCCACGGTCCGCCGGTCCAGCCTCCGCCATTTAGGCCCGGCAGATCAAATGTGTCAGCCAGGGTATTCAAATCGTTACGCATAGCGGCCCACTGACGCTCTATGTTTCGTCGGAAGGAGAGGTTGTTGATTATGTCGTTAACCGCCGATGCCTTGGCGATAGTGTTTGAAACATCGTCTCGGACGAGCCACCAAGAGTTATTACGGTCGAACTGCCGCCGAAGATTGACAAGTGAACTGGCGTAGTCCTTGACGTAGCGGTTGTACTGATCCTCGGTACTCGTACCGTTGATACGGCTCCGATCGAGCGCATTGTCAAAGTCATTCTTGAAAGTGTTGCTGCTCGATTCAAGCCGGCGAATGATCTCTCCGACTTGAGCCTTCGAGTAACGGCTTTGATATCTAAGTTGTCCTATCTGAGCGCTCGACAATGACGGCAGTATTGCAGTCGTCAATAATCCGAAAATACTGATCGTTAATAATTTGCTGAATTTGCGTTTCATGATCCAATTCCTCCATTCGAACTCGCGTTTTGGCTGCCCGAAATCGGGCTTGGCCCAAGACCCGCGACCACAAATATTGATACAATACAATGGGCTAAAGATGCCCTAAAAAACCGTTTCTTCTCCACTAAAGAATAGACATATTATAGTCCAAGCGAGGCTTTTTCACAATTTTGAGCGCGTCCATCAGAAGCCGAACGGAAACATTGGAATTGGCCGATCTTGGCTTCGAACTGCCTCCTGAGCTGATCGCCCAGACTCCGGCCGAGCGGCGTGACGCATCACGAATGATGGTCGTGGACCGTAGTTCGTCGGCGATCGTCGACGGCCGGTTTCGCGACCTGCCTGAGTTGCTTTCGAGCAGCGACATCCTCGTTCTGAACAACACTCGAGTTTTTCCCGCCCGTCTCAGCGGCAAAACCGAAACGGGCTCGACGATCGAGGTGTTCCTGGTCAACGACCTTGGTGATGGTCTGTGGGAGGTACTGGCGCGGCCGGCAAAACGGCTAGCGCCGGGAAAGCAGATCGATTTTGGCGGGGAACTGTCTGCGAAAAGCATAGAAAGGACGTCTCGCGGCCTTGTGCGGCTTAAATTTTCGCCGGTTGACGACTTTTTCGCGAAGATAGACAAGATAGGCCGTACCCCGCTGCCTCCCTACATAAAGCGAAACAATGAGCCGGACGGAGGCGACCGTGAAAGATATCAGACGGTATTCGCCAGCCGGCGTGGAGCCATTGCCGCTCCGACGGCGGGACTGCACTTTACGCCCGAGGTGATCGAAGAGATCCGGGCTAAGGGTGTGACCATTGCTGAGATAACTCTTCATGTAGGCTACGGCACGTTTGAGCCGGTACGGGTCAATGACCTGCAGCGTCATGCGGTTCTGCCCGAGAGGTACGAGATCGACCCCGTGACCTCCGACGTTTTGAATAAGGCAAAGTCCGAAGGCCGGAGATTCGTAGCCGTCGGTACGACAACTACCCGTGCCCTCGAAGCCTCGCTGAGACAAAATGGAACATTCGCCTCCGGAAACCATGTCGCCGATCTCACAATAACACCGGGTTACAAGTTCCAGGCGGTTGATGCCTTGCTGACCAACTTCCATCTGCCGCGCAGTTCGCTGCTGATCCTCACTTCTACTTTCGGCGGGCACCAACTTATAATGGAGGCATATAGACATGCGGTACAGGAGCGTTATCGTTTCTACAGCTACGGCGACTGCATGCTTATCTTCTGATCCCAATATGGCGGTTTTGGAGACAATTCGTAACTTCTTTATTCCGGGCTCGTTTCCGGTTGTAGAGAAGATAGTCCCCGCACCGCCAACGACGTATTCGATCCATCTGCTCACCATTGACCACCTTGCCGACGTGCTTCGCCTGAACATGCGGTGTTTTCTGCAAGGTGACAACTACACCAAACACACGTTCAATTACCTCTTGAATGAGCCGCGGACTGTCAGTTACCGGGTCGTGGCCGCGAGTGGTGAGATAGTGGGCTTTGCTTTCGCAATGGTCAATGATAATGGCTCGGCACATTTGACGACTCTCGGCGTTGCTCCCGAACACCGCCGCCGCCAATTGGCTCAGTCGTTGCTTGACCATGTTGAAAAGGCCGTTCAGCTTCGCGGAGCTTCGACTATGATGCTTGAGGTCCGCGTGGGCAACACAGCGGCTCAGCGCCTCTATCAACGCTCCGGTTACACGGTAGTTCAGCGTGTCGAGAAGTATTACACGAATGGGGAAGACTGCTTTTTAATGATGAAACCGATCCCCGGAGTCTGGTAGAAAGTGAGGTTTACACTTCCGGCAGTTTATCCGATCACGGACCGCCGTTTGTCGTCACTTTCACATTTCGAGCAGTCGGTGCGGCTGATCGCGGGCGGCGCTTCACTGATCCAGATCCGCGAGAAAGACACTCTAACCAGCGACTGGTTCGAAGACGCTTTTCGGACGGTCAAATTCGCTCACAGCAAAGGAGCCATAGTGTTGATCAACGACCGTGTCGACGTCGCAATGGCCGTTGGGGCCGACGGTGTCCACCTGGGCCAGGACGACCTACCTCCCCCCGAAGCACGCCGGCTGCTTGGAACGAACGCGATCATCGGATACTCCACGCACACAACCGAGCAAGTCCGCGCCGCGGCACATCTTCCCATCGACTACATTGCATTCGGCCCTGTGTTTGGTACATCGACCAAGAAGGACGCCGAAGACACCGTCGGTCTCGAACGGTTGAGCAAAGCGGCCGAAATGAAGGGAAAGGCCCCACTTGTCGCTATCGGCGGCATCGACGACCGCAGCCTTAGCACGGTGCTGGCCGAGGGCGCCGACTCTGCCGCAATGATCGGCTTTCTCGTCTCGGAGCCAGACATGATCGAGCAGAAAATGCACGATCTCCTGTGGACTGCCAAAAAGTTTAAACCAAACACAAAATAGTATTGCAAGTGTTATGCCCGATGGGTCATAATCGAATTGTCGGGACACACGCCGCAAACGATACCTGCCGTTCTGGTTCCCGCCCCGCCCTTAACGATCTATCGAATCGGGAGTAGAGACATACAATGAGTTTGTTGGATATTGCGCCGATCATCGAGCAGATGCTGCTCATCTCGGAAAACGTCAGTGACCTGAATTTCTCCTGCAACCAGAAACCCCAGGTGGAGATAAACGGCGTTTTGTACCCAGCGAGCCCGGCCGGACTCGGCAAGCTATCCGCTTACCAGACCGAGATCATTGCTATGTCGCTCATTCGCAGTAACCCTGACGCGGCACATCAGCTTGCAAAATTTCGCACGGCCGATCTCAGCTATGCGCTGCCCGGCAAATGCAGGTTTCGTGTCAATATCTTTCAGCAGCGCAACTCGTTCTCGATAGTCATGCGCGTCATTCCCCACGAGATACCAAGTTTTGAGTCGCTTCGTCTTCCAACGACGCTCAGAGACATTGCGGACATTCGCAACGGCATTGTCCTGCTTACCGGCCCGACAGGGTCTGGCAAGAGCTCGACTCTCGCTGCGATCATCGATCGCATAAACGAGATCAAGGCCTACCACATAGTCACCATCGAAGATCCGATAGAGTTCCTGCACAATCACAAAAAGAGCACCATAAACCAACGCGAGGTCGGTGCCGACACCAAGGATTTTGCGTCGGCTTTGAGAGCCGCGCTTCGTCAGGCCCCCAAAGTCATCCTCGTCGGCGAAATGCGCGACCTCGAAACAGCCGAGATCGCGCTCGAAGCAGCAGAAACGGGTCATTTGGTGCTCTCGACGCTGCATACTATCGACGCCTCCAAGACGATCGATCGCATCATCGGGCTCTATCCGAAGAACGAGGAACGTATCATACGCACCCGTTTGGCCCAGACATTTAGGTATATAGTCTCGCAACGCTTGATACCGCGGGCGGACGGCAAGGGACGTGTCGCCGCGGTCGAGATCCTAAAATCCAATCCTCGAACCCGGGAATACATCGAGCGAGGCGAAACCGAGGGAAAGACGCTGCTCGATGCGATCAGGGACGGCGAGATCGACGGCATGCAGGATTTTGACTCGGTGATCCGTGACCTTATTGATCGGGGAGAGATATCGATGGACGACGGCCTCTCGTTCGCGACCAATCAGAATAACCTCCTGCTGCAGCTAAAGGGACTGTCGTCGACCGAGGACTACGTCAATGCGCACCGGCCGGCGGCGATGCCAAAGGCGGCGATCGCCCCGCCGCCGCCCGAAAATCCGGACTCCGTGCTGAACATGATGGAGTGAGTGGCAAAAACTATGATAATTCGTTGTGATAACTGCTCCGTATCTCTGCAGCTGGACGAGTCTAAGATCCCGAGCGGGAATTTTACCGTCCGCTGCCCGCGATGCCAGAACATGCTTCGCGTCCAAAAAGACGCGTCCGGCAAGGGGCTTTCGACCGTTCAACAGCTTGAAGCCAACAAACCGGCACCTCCGTCCCCCGACGGCTTGGCTAATTTTGCCGCGAAGGAGTCCGATCTTCAAATAAACAACGCGTTGAAGTCGCTGATGAGCGCGCTCCAGACCCAAAAGGGAACCCTCGACAGGGACCCGGAAGAGACCGAAAAACCGCGGCGTGTATTGTTGTGTCTTGGATCGAGGCTCGACGAAGCAGCCAAAATATTGACAGCGGCGGGTTACAAAGTCTATGTGGCCCAAACGCCTGCTCAGGCGAACGAGCGCCTCCGCGACGGCAAGACCGAGATGCTGATATTCTCGCCGGATTTCGCACCTGATCTGGGCGGAGCCGCGATCGTCCAGCAAAAAGCCAACGCGATGTACTCGTCCGAACGGCGGCGTCTTTTTCTGATCTCGCTCGAAGACGCCGGGGTTACGATGAATGCCCAGGACGCATTCCTTCGAAATCTCAATCTCATCGTCAATACGGGCGACATGGCTCAACTACCCTTGATCTTGAACCGCGCCCTGAACGACTACAACGACCTCTACGACTACTTCAACAAGGCTTCGGGCCTGATGCCACTATAGTGTTTCGCTCTCAGGCGCTGGCAAGCTCGGCCACCAAGATCTCTATCTGAAGCCGTCCGCCGGCGGGCCCGCCGCCGCCGATGGACGATTTTATCGAGACGTCAGTTTCGGCGATCCGCGAGATCGCACGAGATAGTTGCGCGGGGTCGGCGCGTCTCGCCGCAGCGAGAAATGATTCCTGATCGCGTCCGCGCAGATTTATTGCACCTACCACTTCGGACCGCTGGGCTCCGCGCGCCATCAGCTCTTTTGCCATCAAAAGACGCCGGAAGTTATACGAGATCAAACCCAGAATCATCAGAGGTTCAGCCCCGTCATCCAACGTCTTACGAAGCACAGACAAAGCCCTTCGTTTATCGGGGCCCGTTAATGCGTTTGTAATCTCGAAATTGGTCAGTTCGCGCGCATTCGGAACCAAAGCGTCAATCAGGCCAGTCGAGATGGAGCGGCCTGGCAACGCAGCAGTAGCAAGTTTTTCGGCCTCGTTCGCGATGCGGGCCGCGCTTACCCCACAACGGCTTAGAAAATAACTGAGAGTCGATTCGTCAATATCCACACCGGCTTGCGCAAACTTGTGCTTGGCCCATCTTTTCGCGCCTTCCTCATCAAGCACGGCAAACTCAACGACTGCAGTGGCCGACCGCAGCATTTTGCCCATTTTTCGTACGCCGTTGAGTTCGTCAGCTATGAAGATCACGACCGAAGAGGGCGAGGGGCTCTCAAAATATTTAGACAGCAACGGCTCGTGTTCTTCGAGGACCGTGTCGAGCCTGCCTCCGGCTGTTACCCGAACATCCGTGGCCCTTACGACACGTTTGCTTGCCATCATCGGCAATTGGTTAGCTGCTGATATGGCCCGCTGAAGATTACCTTCGACGGCCAGTGAAAACTCGCTTTCGTTGAAATCACGCAGTTCGCCTTCAGGAAAACACGCATCTGCGATCATTCTTACGGCCGCGTCCCGAAGAAACGTTTCCGTGCCGAACAGGACGTAAACGGGCCACAACTGGCGCCGTTTTAACTGCTCCCAGAGCTGGTTTCGCCCGATCAATGCCATTTCCCGGTCAGTGCTTCTCCTCCTTTACTCCCAGCCCGTTGACGATTGCCGAAACGACCGATTCCCCGAACGCCCTTGCCATGCGCGCGACGGCCGGATCTTCTTCGTTAAAGAAGGAACGAGGATCGTTGGAAAACTCGAACGAGTCGCGAAAAACGAAATTCTGATTGTCGTAGAGGATAGTGTTTTGGCGCAGGTCTCGTACCGTCACCGCACCAACGATGGTCACTTCGTAAACGCGGGCACGCCCTTCGCGGTCAAGCAGCACTCCCGAAAAACCAAAGCTGCGTATCGATCCCTCGATAACAGCGTCCGCGCCGATCTTCGAGGCCTGAACCTTAAGCCCGTTGCCTCGTCGGATGATCTCTCGGCTTACGGCTTCGGTAAATCGCCCCTCGACCCGATAGCGAAGACCCTGGGTCTCGAACTGGAATGCCGGAACAGCCACGGTGCGGACGTTTTTCGGCAGGCCCGAGTTCGTCACTGGTTTGTAGCAGTCCGTATATCCCGAGGCGAGAACGACTGCCCCTAGGAGTGCGAAGGCTCGCAAAATCCTTAAAATCGACATCTGGGAAACCATTTATATAGGCAAACTCTATCAGAATCTGATCACCCGTGAAAAGGACGGTCAGACGGCCCGCAGATCGCGGAACTATACTGTTTGATCGCATTGACAACGGCTAGGGCCTGGACGGTCTCTTCGACATCATGAACGCGAACAATGCTGGCCCCGTTCCAGACGGCGATCGCTGCCGAAGCAAGTGAGCCGGCCAGCCGTTCGTCGGGTCCTATGTTGCTTCCGACCGCCTTTGCGATGAAAGACTTTCTCGAGGTGCCGACCAGCAAGGGAAACTCTGCGAATGCGTCGGCTATGGCGCCGAGTCTCGAAAGCAGCTCGAGGTTCTGCTCCGGCGTCTTGCCAAAACCAATCCCGACGTCGATGACGATATTTTCATTTTGCACACCCGCCTCGATCGCTTGGCTCGTACTCCGTCGGAGGTCCGCTTTCACGTCAGAAATAATATCTTCGACCGGCGCTTGGGAGTGCATCGCCTCAAATGGGCCGCGCGAGTGCATGAGGATGAGCCCGGCGCCGGACCGCGCGGCGACGTCGGCCACGCCTATGTCCCAGCGAAGCCCGGAAATATCGTTAATGATCTCGGCTCCGGCTTCGAGGGCTGCAGCAGCGACTGAGGATTTGCTGGTATCGATCGATATTGGCACATCGAACTGCTTAACGATCTCCTCGATCAATGCAGCGGTACGGTCGATCTCGACCGAGGGTTCGACGGGCGAACTGCCGGGCCGTGTCGATTCGCCCCCGATGTCAATAATGTCCGCACCTTCGCGGATCATTTGCTCGGCTCTATAAAATGCAGAGGCTCGATCGGCGAACATACCGCCGTCTGAAAAGCTATCCGGCGTCACGTTGAGGATGCCCATGACCAGCGGACGTCTGATCGCAAGGAAGCGCCGGGCGATTTTCCAGGTGTGAGTCATTAAATATAGTCGACTACGTCTGAGTTCCCCGTAGTCCCGCGAACGGTGTCAGGGCGGTCCGCAAGTCGCGCGAGTTCCTAGAATTCGCTCATGAAAAAAGGCGAAGGCCAATAGCCCTCGCCGTAGTTCAAAAAAAACTTTCCAACTAGGCCGTTGCGGGATTGTTACCCGTGATCGGCGGAAGGATCGGTTTCTTGAACGGATTCGACGTTTTTTCTTCGGTCGAATCGTCGTCCTTCGTTGCCGGCGCGGCGTTGTCATTGTCAAGCGGCAGGCCTGCGACAACCCGTCTGATCTGGATACTGTCGAGCGTTTCGAACTCGAGAAGAGCCTCCGCAAGTCGTACCAAAGCGTCTCTGTGCTCTCGAATAATATTCTCAGCACGAGAATACTGCTCCGCAATTATCTGCTTGACCTGGCTATCGATCTTGATCGCGGTGTCCTCAGAGTAGTCCCGATGCTGGGCGATCTCGCGTCCGAGAAAGATCTGTTCTTCTTTCTTTCCAAACGTCAGCGGCCCAAGCTCGGACATGCCGTACTCGCAGACCATCGCACGAGCGATCTCCGTCGCCTTTTCAATATCGTTCGCGGCACCCGTCGTGATGCTGCCGATGAAAATGTCCTCGGCAATACGGCCGCCCATCGCCATCGCGATCTGGCCCAGCAGATACTCTTTGGTAGCGCTGAGCCTGTCCTTTTCCGGCAGGTACATAGTCACGCCAAGCGCCATGCCGCGCGGAATGATAGTTACTTTGTGAACGGGGTCGACGTTCGGTACTTTTAAGCCGACAAGCGTGTGGCCCGCCTCATGATAAGCGGTAATGCGTTTTTCCTCATCGGAAATAACCATGCTCTTACGCTCGGCGCCCATCATGACCTTGTCTTTGGCGATCTCAAAATCGACCATCGTCACGACCTTCTTGTTATAACGGGCGGCGTTTAGGGCCGCTTCGTTAACGATGTTCGCAAGATCGGCACCGGTAAATCCGGGCGTGCCGCGGGCAATAACACTGACGTCGACGCCCTCGTCAAGCGGGATCTTTCGGGTGTGCACTTTAAGAATGCCTTCGCGGCCACGGACATCCGGACGTCCAACGACCACACGCCGGTCAAAACGTCCCGGACGAAGGAGTGCCGGATCCAGTACATCGGGCCTGTTCGTCGATGCCATCAGGATGACGCCGTCGTTAGACTCAAAACCGTCCATCTCGACAAGCAACTGATTCAACGTCTGCTCACGCTCATCGTGTCCGCCGCCCAAGCCAGCCCCACGATGGCGGCCGACGGCATCGATCTCGTCGATAAAAATGATGCACGGAGCGTTCTTCTTGCCCTGTTCGAAAAGGTCGCGAACTCGCGAAGCGCCGACGCCGACGAACATCTCCACGAAATCCGAACCGGAGATCGAGAAGAACGGCACGTTCGCTTCACCGGCAACTGCCTTTGCGAGCAATGTCTTACCCGTTCCCGGCGGGCCCACCATTAAGACGCCTTTGGGTATCTTACCGCCGAGTTTCTGGAACTTTTGCGGGTCCTTGAGGAACTCGATTATCTCCTGCAGCTCCTCTTTTGCTTCGTCAACGCCGGCAACTTCCTTGAACGTGACGCGCTTTTGCTGGTTGTTGAGAAGCTTGGCCTTAGATTTGCCAAAACTCAGGGCCTTATTGCCCCCTGCCTGCATTTGACGCAGAGTAAATGCCAAAAAGCCGATCAGCAGGACGAACGGCAGTGCCTGGATCAGTACAAGCCATCCAAGGCCGCTCGAAGGCTGTGTAAGATTTATCTTGGTGTCTGTCTCAGCCGCAGCCGCAAATATCTGATTACGTGTGGCCTCGCTGCCGTCAAGCCGGGCGATAGATTTGACGTCACCCTTGTCGACCAGCTCCAAAGTGTCCTGGTTGACCGTTATCTCTTTGACGTCCTTGTTCTTGATCTGCGTTATCGCTTTGTCGAAAGACAATTCCTGCGCCGGTTTTGCCTGCCTCGACTGGAGGAACCAGACGAAAACGAGGGCGCTCGAGATTATCATCAACCACAATAAGACCTGTTTACCTTTAGAACTCAAAATATTGCCTCCAAACCCGCTTTAACGCTTTCGCCTTACAAACACTTTCGATGAAACACAGTCGGCATTCGTTGTAAAAAAGGCGGCCGCTCATTACCGTAGCGACAATCTCTAATTCTAGTTGGCGCTCCCTTAATTTTCAACCTTATTCTTCTCAAACACGAGCCTTCCGCCCGTTCGCACGGCACGATCTCCGCCAGGCAGCTCCACCGCACGACCGCTCTTCTCGCTCAACAATAAACGTTCTACGGCCTGGATGTGTTTAAGTTCCAATCTTCGGCTTGTACCGCGCCTCTCATCGAGCCAGTGACGAAGCGTTCGGAAAAGTGCCGGCTGTGGCAGATTACGAAGAATTTTCAGTTCCAGTTCCTCCGTCATTTCCAACATCTCTCCGTTGTCTGCCTGATCAGCCGAGTGCTGCATCAGAAACGCCGTGTTTGCGAGCGTCTCGACTATATTTGGATTAAGATCCTCCAGCAACGGCAGCAGTACTTTTCGGATCCGCACCCGTTTGAACGCCGTGTCTTCATTCATTGTGTCGTATCTGTATTCGACGCCTTTATCATGGCAAAATCCTTCGGTGGCCCTCCGCTTGGCCCAAGTCAGGAGCGGACGAACGAGCAACAATGGCTTTGACGAAGGGCCCGTGTCATCACCCATTTCGATATCATCGGTGAACGGACGAACGGAGCGCATCGCCGAGAGCCCTTGGATCCCACTCCCTCTAACGAGGTTCAGCAAGAAAGTCTCAGCCTGATCGTTTACGGTGTGTCCGGTCAGGACGGCAAATGCGCCGAGATTTCGGGCGGTCGAGCCGAGAAACGTATATCGGGCATTTCGAGCATTTTGTTCGACATTTCCTTCGGTAGATATCCTCTTGCCGCCGAGGGCAAGCTCAATTCTCCGTTCGCTTGTCAGCGATCTGACGAATTCCTCGTCCCTTTGGCTTTCATCGCCTCGGAGATGATGATCGAAATGTGCCGCGACAAGCCGCAATCCCAGTTTTTGCGTCGCGACAAGCTCGTGCATTGCGAGCAGCAGGCTGACCGAGTCCGCGCCGCCTGAGACCGCGACGACGACTGTCTCGTCTGAGGTCGGCAGTTTCAACCGACGCCACTCGGTGATCAAACCGCGGAGAAACGGATGCATGGCGCCATTATAGCCGCATAAAGCGTCAAAATGTGATGAACGGAGCGGATGCGGATCGTAACTGTTTGACGTCTAACCTTGAAAGGCGACCCTCTTCTGCATGAGGATCGTGATCCGCGACGTACAGATCAGCTTGCCGCGGTCGTTGGTGATCTCGATGTTCCAGACGTTGAGCGTACGGCCGGGGTAGATCGGTTTGGCCTCGACTGTAATAACGCCTCTGCTGACCGCCCGCAAGTGGTTGGCGTTGATCTCGATGCCGACCGGAGTGACGGTCGAGAGGTCCGCGCTTGCAACGACACCGATCGAAGCCGCCGTTTCACACAAGTATAGCGATACACCGCCGTTCATTATCCCGACGTACTGATGGACCTTGGGCGTGACCTCCATTTTGAGCACGACCCGCTCGGCCGTCGCCAACTCGATCGTGACACCGAGAAACCGAAGCAGTTCATTTTCGGCCGTCGCCCTGATCAGCTCAGATCTATCCATTTAGTTTCTCGCCGAGATATTGCCGAGCCTCCATAAGAGCTTCCGCAACTCGATGTCTCGACGTTCCGCCGACGGCATGTTTTGCGGCAAGGGTCGATTCGATATCAAGGACCTCGGCAACGTCCTCACCAACTTCGGGAACTATCGTCCGCAATTCTTCGACCGGTAACTCGTGGAGTTCCTTTCCGCGGTCAATGCCGTGCAGGACCGCTCGGCCAACCGCCTCATGGGCAGTGCGAAACGGCATTCCTTTTTTTACAAGGTAGTCGGCGAGTTCCGTCGCGTTGAGATAGCCTTTTGTGGAAGCGATACGAGTGTCGACCTCGTTAAGCGTTACATTGTCGAGAACAATTGCCGCGGCCCGCAGCGAGATCTGAACGGTGTCGACTGTGTCAAAGATCGCTTCCTTGTCTTCCTGCATGTCCTTGTTGTATGCAAGCGGCAGCCCCTTGACCATCGCAAGCAATCCGGTCAAATGGCCAAAAACACGGCCTGATTTTCCCCTGAGCAACTCGAGCGCGTCCGGGTTCTTCTTTTGCGGCATGAGGCTCGAACCGGACGATACCGAATCGCTCAGCGAGACAAATCCAAATTCGGCCGAGCAATAGATGATCAGGTCCTCGGCAAGACGGGAAAGATGCGCCATGATGAGCGAACAGGCTGCCGCGAACTCGATCGCAAAATCGCGGTCCGAAACCGCATCAAGGCTATTGGCCGAAATTCCGTCAAACCCGAGTTCAAACGCGACCGATTCGCGATCGATCGGGTAGCCGGTGCCTGCGAGCGCTCCGGAGCCTAGCGGCATGACGTTCACCCGTTTTCGAGCATCGACAAGCCGTTCGGCGTCGCGTTTGAACATTTCAAAGTATGCCAGGCACCAATGTGCCCACAGCACGGGCTGTGCACGCTGCAAGTGCGTGTAACCAGGCAAAACAGCCTCGCGGTGCCGCTCTGCAAGATCGAGGATCGACGACTGCAATATGAAAATGTGCCTGACCGCCGAGTCGATCTCGTAGCGCAGCCAAAGTCTGAGTGAAGTTGCGACCTGATCGTTGCGGCTACGGCCTGTGTGAAGCTTTCGGCCAGTGTCGCCGATCAGCTCGATCAACCTACCCTCGATAAACGAGTGAATGTCCTCCGCGTCCGAATTATCAAAAAACGTATCGTCGAGGGCCTCTTTTTCCAGAAGGTCCTTCAATCCATCGATGATCGCGGCCGACTCATCCTTGGTGATCACACCTGCGCGGCCAAGGCCGCCGGCGTGCGCGATACTTGCGCTCACGTCCGCCACGAACAGACGTTTGTCGAACTTGAACGAGTCGTTGAACTCCGCAAAAGTCTCATCCGGCTTTTCCGTAAATCGTCCGCCCCAGAGTTGGTCTGATCTAACTGACATCTGTTTTACAAACCCTCAATCGCAAAGCGATCTTTTTCTACACCTTTGCTAATAATTCGCCTTTGCGTGAGAATTTATTTTCACGCAAAGCCTGCAAGTTCGCAAAGTGTGATGCGATTTGTGGTTGCGCCAGGCTGATCGCGATATCTCGATATGACGAAGAAGATAAATAAGGTAGTGCTCGCATATTCGGGTGGACTCGACACGTCCGCTATGCTCCTGTGGATCAAGGAAACCTACGACTGCGAGGTCGTTTGTTACTGTGCCGACGTCGGCCAGGGCGAAGAACTGAGCGGGCTGAATGAAAAAGCAATCGCGACCGGAGCATCAAAACTCTACGTCGAGGACCTGCGTGAAGAGTTCGTCAAGGACTTTGTCTGGATGGCGGTAAAGGCAAATGCCCTTTACGAAGGCGTTTATCTGCTTGGGACCTCCTTGGCTCGGCCCGTTATCGCAAAACGCCAGATCGAGATCGCCCAGCGAGAAGGCGCCGACGCCGTCGCGCACGGAGCGACGGGTAAAGGCAACGATCAGGTGCGTTTCGAGCTGACATACTACGCGCTTCAGCCCGACATCAAGGTCATTGCACCGTGGCGCGAGTGGGAATTCAAAGGCCGCGCCGATCTCATCGCTTATTGCTCACAACACGGAATTCCGGTCACTGCGACGACCGAAAAGCCGTATTCCACGGACCGCAACCTGATGCACATCAGCTACGAGGGCGGCATTCTCGAAGATCCGTGGGCCGCACCGCCCGAGAACATATTCCTGCTGACCAAGTCACCCGAAAATGCCTCGAATACAGCCCAGGAGATCACGATCACGTTCGAAAGGGGCGAACCCGTCGCGATCGACGGCGAGAGATACGGTGCTGTCGATATGCTCTCGAAGCTTAATTTCCTCGGCGGCGAGCACGGCATCGGCCGCGTCGATCTGGTCGAAAACCGCTTCGTCGGCATGAAATCCCGCGGCGTGTACGAGACGCCTGGCGTGACCATCCTCATGACCGCCCACCGCGCACTCGAATCGATCACGATGGACCGCGAGGTCACACGTCTCCGCGACTCGCTCGGGACCAAGTTCGCCGAATCGGTCTATTACGGATTCTGGTTCGCTCCGGAGTTCGAGATACTCAAATCTCTCGTCAACCAGACACAGGAAACAGTCAACGGCGACGTCCGCCTCAAACTCTACAAAGGCAACGTCACGGTCACCGGCCGAAAGTCGCCGAACTCACTCTACCGCGAGCGCGTCGTTACGTTCGAAGACGACGCCGGCGCGTACGACCAACATGACGCGGAAGGGTTTATCAAATTACAGGCGTTAAGGTTGAGACTACGGAAGATGGAATAGCAAGATGATCCGGCGAGGCGCGATCACATATGATGGGCTGCCGATCTCTAGTGGCGGAGCACATTCGCTTCGTCAAAAGGGCTTTGTCAAAACCTTCGAAGCGTTGCAAAAGTTTGTGGATTCAATTTCACTCGAACGAGAAGCGACTTCCGTAACTCTCGAGCTTTTCGACGTGGGAGGTGGTAGTTACACGTATTTTTTGTCGCTTAGTTCTGAGTTTGACGACAAATATTGCAAGAAAGAAGGAAGACAAATTGGAGATTATGACGGAAGCCAATGGGAAGTAAAACCGACAGAACTCAGGCCGCTGATCCAGGATCTTGAGCGATTGCGGCCAATACCCAACGCGGGATATGCGGGACGGTCGTTAGTAGTCCACGTTTACTGGAAACTCGTTTTTGTCGATTCCAGAGGAGACCAATTTCCGTTTCAATCTAGACACGATTACGGGCAGTTTGACGTCGACTTCCAAAGATATTTGGGAGAATCATTTATTTACTCCCGAATTTCAGAAACATCGACTGCCCATCTTTTTCTTTCATTACCCTTCGAGGAACCGACTGATGAAGCAATTCAGTTGGTAGCGCGAATACAGGAAGACTTTCCAGCTCGTCTTTCCTCTAAACATTGGAAACGTTGGACGTTAACAAAGAGAGGGAATAGTTATTTGGGTCGGAAGATTCCTGGTCTGATTTGAAATGGCCAGGGTACCACTAGACTTAACAGGCTACCGACGTGAATAAAGATCGGCGAGACTTTTTGTTCAATTCTGCTCTAACGTTTGGCGGGACGGCACTCTCGATTATCGCTCCTGCTCTGGGCCAAAGTTCGCAAAGGAAAGAACTTGCTAACATGACTATCGTTGAGCTAACGCATCTGCTTGCCAGCCAGAAGATCACGAGCCGTCAACTCGTTGAGCGATCGCTTGCGGCGATCAATGATCCGCAGGGCGAAGGTTCGCGTGCCTTCTTACTCGTTCATGAAAAGGAAGCTCTGGCTACCGCCGACCGCGTCGATGCGCAGCGACGCAGCGGAGCAAAGCTGCCAGCGCTCGCCGGTATCCCGATCTCGATAAAGGACCTGTTTGACGAAGCGGGTGTGACCACACTCGGCGGCTCAACGGTTCTTGTGGGCACGCAGCACGCAGCACGCGATTCGACGGTTGTCGAACGGCTGAAGAAAGCCAGAGCCGTGATCATTGGTCGCACCAATCTGACCGAGTTCGCATTTTCAGGACTCGGCATCAACCCTCATTACGGTACGCCCAAGAACGCGTTTGACCGCGGCGCAGGACGCATTCCGGGAGGCTCGTCGTCGGGTGCGGCCGTTTCGGTGACGGACGGAATGGCGGCGGGAGCTATCGGCACCGATACCGGCGGGTCGGTACGAATACCGGCCGCGCTTAACGGCCTGGTCGGCTTTAAACCGACGGCTGGGCGCGTGCCTCGCGACGGAGTGCTGCCATTATCGTTTTCGCTCGATTCGGTCGGTCCGATCGCGAGATCTGTTGCGGATTGTGCGTTGCTCGATGAGGTCCTCGCGTCGGAGACAAAAGCTACGATGAAGCCTGCACGCCTCAGCAACTTGCGGTTCGCGGTACCGAAGACCGTGTTTCAAGACGACCTTTCACCTGCGGTTGCGAAAGCCTTTACGACGGCGTTAAGCCGTTTGTCGGCTGCCGGAACGTCCATCATCGAGCTGCCTATGGCCGAATTCGCACAGGCGGCGATAGTAAACCCTCGCGGGATCCTGTCCAGTGTCGAGGCCTATGCCTGGCACCGAAAGTGGCTCAAGGACAGAGCCGACAAATATGATCCTCGTGTTCTCTACCGCATTCGCCCCGGCGAGACGATCCTGGCAGCGGACTACATCGAAGTGCTGCGATCACGTGAAGATTTCATACGTACCATAAACGCCGCGGCGAACGGTTACGACGCGATGCTAATGCCGACAACACCCGACACGGCTCCTACGATCGCCGAGGTCACCAAGGACGATGAGAGCTATTTTCGCTTTAACGGCCGCATGCTGCGTAATCCCTCGCTCGTCAATCTCTTCGACGGCTGCGCTCTGTCGATCCCCTGCCATGATCCGGGAACTCCTCCGGTCGGTCTGATGATCGCCGGTACCCAGAATACCGACCGAAGGATACTGTCGATCGGCCTGGCTGTCGAAGAGGTCGTTCGCACCCGGCTCCATTGAACGTAGTCTGTTCAAGATCGAATTATGGAAACAAACACTATAAAACTGCACCGCGTCTTCAAGACCTCGCCGGACAAACTCTACAAGGCTTTCATTGACCCGGCGGCAATGTGCAAATGGCTTCCGCCGAATGGGTTTACTGGCACAGTACATGAAATGGACGCTCGTGTCGGCGGCACGTATAAGATGTCGTTCACCAACTTTGGCAAAGGGGTGGCACACTCGTTCGGCGGCGAGTATCTCGAACTCGTGCCGGGCGAACGCATCGTGCATACCGACAAATTCGACGACCCGAATCTGCCGGGAGAAATGAAGGTGACGATCACATTCAAGAAAGTGATGGTCGGCACCGAGATCAACATCGTGCAGGAGGGCGTTCCCGCTGTCATTCCACCCGAAGCGTGCTATCTTGGCTGGCAGGAATCTTTGAATTTGCTTGCTCTTCTTGTCGAAGCCGACATTCCCGGATAACGAACTCAGGCTCACAGCAAAAAATAGGCCCGACGCATTGCCGGGCCTTTTCCGTTGGGATCGAACTAAGCTATCAACCCAGATATCCCCTAAACTTGGCGGAACTCGTCGCGTAGCCGGGAAACAG
>JBGAVC010000051.1:0-26904 GCA_044228265.1 Pyrinomonadaceae bacterium | reverse complement strand
ACGCGTCAGCCCGAATCGATATTCTCGGTCCAATTTTTGACCGCATATCCCGTCGCCTGGGCTGCCCGGGCCGCGGGTGTGACCGCTGTCGAGGCGATGCCGGCTGTCTCCGTCATTTCGGCGATATTGATTGCGTTCGCCCTTTTCTACCTGATCTATCTGTTTTGCGGCGACCCGCTGATGTCCTTGGCAGGAACCGTGACGGTCGTTGCCGGCGGAGCACTGATCAGTTGGATCGGCGTTATCGGCTCATTTTACGAGGGCGGCGTCGCTTACCCGTACCTGCCGCTTTTCCGCCGCCATATTCCGAGTCTGTCGTTCCCGTTTCTCTTTGCTTGGATCGCATTCTTGTATGCATCGTTGCGAAGCAGCGGCCGTTCACGTGCGGCATACGCCGTGTTTTCCGTCCTCAGTTTCGCGGTCCTCGCCTTCTCCTATTTCTATCTCTGGACCGCTGCTCTCGCAATCCTCGGGCTCTCAGGCCTGCTGGTCCTTGTCTGGAAGTCCGAAGATCGTCGACGCGACATCGTTCTTATCGCGTCGATCGCCGCGGCCTCGATCGTCGTGCTCGCCCCGTATGCTTATCTTCTCAGCATGCGAAACACGACCGCCGACGCCGCGCAGCTTCTTGTCTATACACGCAACCCTGACCTGTGGCGAAACATCGAGATCATCGGCGCGGCCGTCGCTGTCGTTAGCCTGGCCGCCGGGCTTTGGAAGTTTGGATCGTTCGACCGGCTGCGAGCGTCGATCATCGCGGCATTGGGCCTGTCGGCTATCGTCGTTTTCAACCAGCAGATCGTAACCGGACGGTCGCTGCAACCGTTTCATTACGAATACTATTCGGTCAATTACGTGGTCCTTTTGGCCGTCGTGCTTGCGGTGAACGCAGTTGTGAAGCGGATATTGGCTTCATACTCGATCGTTCGGTCGGGCTTTGCGTTGCTGCTTCTTGCCGTCGCCGTCGGTTGGGGCGGTTACGAAGTATATTGGACCTCGGCCTTGTGGGACGACCTCAATATCGAACGCGATCAGGCGATGCCAGTTAACCGACGCCTTCACGAGTTGGGCATGAACACGCCGGACGACTGGCGGTCTCTGGTGACCCTCAACTTCGACTCGCTTCAGGGTGACAGCCAGCCGACCGTATCAAAGATCCCGGTACTGTGGGCCAGACATCAGCACGCATTCGCGGGCATCGTGAATAACGACGAGAGCAAGCTGCGATATTACAAGTACCTCTATTTTCAAGGACTCGACCCCAAATGGCTTCGAACGGCATTGACCGGCTGCTCGGATATCGAGGCCTGTATGACGCTGTTTGGCTGGGATCGGTTCAACTCTACGCTCTCTTCGAATGCACGAGGCCTCACGCAGCCCGAGATCGACGCCGAGATCGCAGACTTCGTTAGATTCTCCGAGACGTTCGGGCCGAACGAACCCTATTCGCCGACCTTGTCGATTTTGGTCATGCGAAAAGGAGGCTCGATCCCCGACAACCTCGACCGATGGTACGAAGCCGGACCCGAGGAGAACTACGGCGAGTTCTCCATCTACAAACTGACGCCCCGCCAGCCGCCACTTCGACCGTGATTTTTTGAAGGATCACGAACCGATATTCACCGGGCTAACCAACCGTTTCGCACAAAGCGTTCCAGGAACGTTCCAAATTCGCTCGAACGCTGTAACTGCTGTCACAATTACGTTTACAGCCATATTGTCGCCCGTTCCCGGGAAGTTCGAAATTTCGTAATTGCAGGCAAAAACTGAGAACACATGATTTTTAGCCCGTCAAAATCGTTCCACTTAAGAAATGCTCCAAACCTCTTAAGTGGAACGGCATCGACGATGCAGATCCGGGCAGCTTGAAACAACTTAGAACCAATTTCCAGCTTAAAACTAAAGACTCCAGGCTTATGGTCTTGTCAAAGATCCCGGCCGTCCGCGACCATCAACGACCCACGACCCACGACCCACGACCCATAGCCATCTATTTCTATTTACCACTTGTGTCAATAACGAGTGATACATGCATATATGATACAATTTCAACGTCCTTATTTCCCCGTTGAAAACGGGCTGGCGAACGATCTCGGCAATCTTAACCACGCCCTGAAGGACGTGGCTATGTGCCGCGAAACGCGGTCAGCGGCTCAGCCGCAAACGCAGTGCGGCGATGGCTATGCCTCGACGTCCCATCAGCATTTCGACCGCCGGAGCCCGGCTCCCGAGCCGTTTTTTGGCGAGCAGAGTAACGGGCGACAACGCTTTTTCTCTTGTCGGCGGCTGAACCGCCTCCGGGGAATTAGTAGGCCGTACGACGGTCAGGCAAGCCTGACCGCACCGCGATCGGGGCGGAGCCCGAGAAATGACGCTGTTTCTCTTGTCGGGCACAGCCGCCTCCGGGAGATCGGTAGGCCTGGCGATGGTCAGGCAAAGCCTGACCGCACTGCGATGGGGCAGAGCCCGAGCGGCAAAAAAAATGGCCGTCTCAAAGAGACCGCCACCGAAGGTATTACTATTTATTATAAAAACTACTTAAGCCGCGAGAAGGTCATTTGAGGTTTCCGCGAAGACACGACGGCCGTTTAGGGCGTCGTCGATGATCTCGCGAACTGCAGAGGCGTCCGGATTTACATCCATGCGAACGCATGCCCGAAGGTGTCTGATAATACCCTCGGTCGCTATCTCAAGCGTGTCGCCGGCCAATTTCGAAAAGCGACGTGCCTGGATATGGTCAATTTGCAAAACTCTGTCTTGCAAGGTCATGGGTCTAGCTGCTGCCACGTTATGTTCTCCTTTTCAAAGTAATTTTCCAGTCACCGGAAATTCGTGTCTGGTTTGCTACGCAACCCAACCAAAAGCCCGAAAAATAAAGGCCTCCGGTAAATACTAAGTTGAATTCCCCAGCCATAACGTTGCTGAAATAATATCTTGCTGAGGCCGCCTACGTTTCAACTTGTAAGGAAATGTTATCAAAACGAGCACCGAAATGTCACTACTTTTTTTTCGTGAAAAGCAGATTTTTGCAAAAAAAGTGAAAAAAAAGGAAACGGCAGACCACAAAATCTGCCGTTTCATAAATTTTGCACCACGATATCAGGTATTTGTCTAGCCGACAGCGTCCTTCATCGCCTTGCCGATGCTGAACTTGACAGTGGTCTTTGCCGGGATCTTGATCGTCGCTCCGGTTGCCGGGTTGCGGCCTTCGCGAGCCTTACGATGGGTCTTCTTCAGTTTGCCGAAGCCGGGTACGGTAAATTCACCGTTTTTCTTTACTTCGCTCGTCGCAAGGGCCGCGAGTGCATCAAAAAGTCCTTTAACGTCCGTTTTCTTGAGACCGCACTTGTCCGCGAGATTGCCGACGATCTCAGTTTGTGTCATACGAGCCATAATTTAAGTGACCTCCAGGTGGATTAGAATTTAATACTTCTTTTTGGGGAACATCATTCCGGCTACAACGCAGCCGGTGAATTAATAGAGAAATCCGACGGTTCGCAGCAGAGTGGTCGGGGCGGCAAGATTCGAACTTGCGGCCTCACGGTCCCAAACCGTGCGCACTACCAGGCTGTGCTACGCCCCGTTGTCTCGACTAACATATCGATTCCAAGTGTCGAATTCTAAGGCCCAAAAGCGGTCCGGTCAAGTCAAAGCGGCGATATTATCGCGTAAATATGGGATTATTTGCGAAAAAGCACGTGCCCGGTGACTGATCTCGCTCTTTATGGAGGGTGAAAGTTCGCCGAACGTACTTTTATACCCGTTCGGCACAAATATCGGGTCGTAGCCGAAACCACCCGAACCTCGCGGCTCGCGAGCTATCGTTCCTTCGCAAATTCCGGTAGCTCCGAACAACATGTTCGCGTTCGGACCGGCTATCGCGACCTCGCAAACAAATCGTGCTTGTCGGACGTCGTCACCCGTTTTTCGGAGTTCTTCGAGAAGCAGACGGATCTTGTGCGCGAAATCGCTTCCCGTACCGCCGTATCGTGCAGAATGCACGCCAGGCCGGCCTTGGAGGGCGTCGACGATAAGCCCGGAGTCGTCGGCGAGCACGATCCCGCCGGTTTGCCGCGCGTAACCCATTGCCTTGAGCCTCGCATTTTCCTCGAACGTGTCGCCGGTTTCGTCGATCTCGGCCACGCCGGGAAATTGGTCGAGACCGACGACGCGGATCCCGAGAGACGAGAGCAGCCGGCGGTATTCGGTTAACTTTCCGGGGTTGAAGGTGGCGATCGTCAGGGACTCCGAGTTGTTCATTGTCGTTTTCGCATTATACGCGCTCGTCGCTGCGAGAAGTGCCCGGCGCATTTCCGAATATCCGATTTATATTGCCAAAACCGTGCCGTACGCTGTATAAAATATAGAGGAGCCGAACTCCGGCTTCGCTCCCGATCTGCCTCCGTCGTTGCAAAGAGGAACCCTCATATCTTAGTCACAGCAGTCGAAAAAGAAGATCTCGCAGCCGAGACCGAAAATACTCCGGTCCGAGGCGACTCTTGTTTTACGCACGCCGAGCTGCGTTGCGAGATCTTCCGGCTGTCCGCGTGGACCGCCGGTCTGCACAGTTTTCTCTCAGGCGGCCTGGCCGTCGGCGACCGACCGCCCGCCGCTCAAAATGATGACTACGCTCCCGAACTGCGGATAGTGAAGGCCGGGCTCCAGCGTGCTTCACGGTCGTTGTTCCGGTTACTCGCGTCGGACGACAAGAATGTCCTAAACGAGACGCTCGGTGAAGTGCACCTGACGGACGCGGACCTACGCGAGCTTTCGGCCGCCTTGCGTGATCCGTTGATGCTGGCCGAGAACCTTAGACGGTCGGACCGACTGACACTGAACGAATGGCAGGCCTTCTGCAGGGTGTTCTTTGACCGTTTTTCGAGTGTTCCAGCTTACAAAGGTAGCTGCTTTGTCGGACGCAGGCGGCGAGGAGAATCTCCCGGCACCGCTCCGCGACCTGATCCTTACTGCCCGTGCGAGCGTTGAACGCGACGAGCTTTCGGCCATCCTGCCCCGTTTCGGACGGATACTCGGCCTGCTCGAGATCATCGCCGGCATGCTTCGCGAGGACGAGCCGCTCAAGCCTGCGTTGCTCATATTCGCAAAGATAAGCGATCAGACCCAGGAGCTGATAACTTTCATCAATAATTACGTCGAGCGCACGGCAAGTTCCGATGACGAATATATCGGCACGCTCGACGGGGCTTCCTACACGGCTTCGATGGAGCTCAAGAAGGTCCGAAACCACGAGTTGGCCGGCGTGACCGCCACCCGTCCGGCGACAACGGTCTACGCGCGCACAGAAGCAGCTCACGCTCTGCTGACCGAGAGCTTACAGAATATTTTGACCGGATTTGCCAGGCAGCACTTCGACGGGGAGGTTGACGCTTTTGCTCTGTTTCCCGACTTCGGCGTCAAGAGGGTCAGATCGCGAAAGCTCCGAGCCGATATCTACAAGATCCTGCGTCTTGTGCAGGCTGCGGAAAACGACCCGAACGAGACGAACGTCGATCACTTGCAGGAAGCCCTGGCTATTTATTTGGAAGAGTCACTTGCGTACCTGTTCTATAAAGACACCGAAACGTTCGAGCGGTTTGTTGAAGAGATCATGGTGACAAGCCAGAAAAAAGACCTGATCCCCATTCTTCACCGGTTCGGCGCATATCTTGAGACCTTGTTCGCCCAGGTCAGCATGCGTGCCGTGCTGGAGGGTGAGCCCTTTCAGGCAGCCGGAACGTAGTTTTTACTGTGATCGCAGGGTCGCGAGCGGCTTGCGAAAGAGTACGTCAAAGCTTGCGCCCACGCCGACCAACATTACGACAGCGGCGGTCACGAGAACGCCGGCCGCGGCGGCCAGCGGATCGAATTCCCATTGGATCTTCATGACATAGCGGCTGACGCCGTATGAAAGTGCGACCGCGAACCCGGTTCCGATCACTCCCGCCAGCAGCCCCAGCAGGCCGTATTCACCGAGCAGGATCCCGGCAAGCAGCCTTCGTTTTGCACCGAGTGTTTTCAGGATCGCGTTCTCGTAAATGCGCTGCGATTTTGTGAGAGCGATCGAACCGACCAGGATCAGGATACCACTCAGCATCACAAAGCTGCCGACGAACGAGATCGCCAGGACGAAGTTTCCGATCAGGCGTTGGACCGTCGCCAAAATGTCAGCTACGTCAAATATCTGCACGTTAGGGAACCGTTCCAGTATGTCGCGCTCGAGCCGCAGCCGGTCCGTCGCCCCGATGTGTTTGAGGATCGTAGCCGCATAGCTCTGCGGTGCCCTGTCAAGCGTTCCGGGCCGAAATACAAATACGAACGCCGTTCGCGTGTTCCTGATGTCGAGCTTGCGGACGTTGCGAACACGTGCCGTGACCTTGCGGCCCGATATATCAAATGTGATCGAATCGCCAGGCGTGACCTTTAGGCTTTCGGCCATCGTTTCTTCGATCGAGACCTCCGGTGTATCTTCTGCGTTGCCCGTCCACCAGTCGCCGGAAATAAGCGACTCATTATCGTCCATTTTCGGCCGATAGGTGATCGCGAACTCGCGGCCGATCATGCCCTGCTGCTGCCGCACTTCGCGCTGTTGAAAGTCGAACGGGTCTCCGTTGACATAAGCGATCGTCGCCCGGACCGTTGGTATCGCTTCGGCGTCTTCACCCGTGCGTTCTTTGAGCATCGTCAGCAGATCATTGATCTGGCTTTTTTGGACGTCGATGAAGAATAGACTCGGGAGCTTTTGATTCCGCGTGAAGTCGAACTCGCGCACGAGATTGGATTGCATCAGATGGACCGCGAGCACCACGAAGGCGCTCAAACCGACGGCAAGCAGCACGACCCGCGTCTGGTTGCCCGGACGGTAAAGCGAATTGACGGCCTGGGTGATAGAGAACGAAGTAAAATGTCGCGTCTGCCGAAGCAACCACATCAGAACGATGGCCGCCAGGTACAGGATCAGCGCCGTCACGCCGAGCCCGCCAAGAAAGAACGCTCCGACTATCAGCGAACCCGCCTGCCAAACCGCAAGTCCCAGAAGTCCCGCCAGCAGAGACCGCTCCGAATAGCCATTTCGTCCAATCGAGCTTCGAGAGGCTAACATTATTTTCGTCCCGCAGAAGCAGTCTAGGTTTCGTCATGCGTATCTGCAGGCAGAGCTGAGAAAAGCAGCGAGATCATCACCCCGAGCAGCAACCCCTGCCCGGCGGCCGACGGTCCCACGCCGTATGTCATTTTGGACGGCATCGCATCGACGAATCGCCATTTGACGAACCACAAAGCGGTCTGGGCCGCGCAAGACACCAAAAACACTGCCAAAGAACCCCAGAGTAAAGTATCTGCAGCAGATATACGATCACGCGGTTGCCGCCGGCCCCGAGAGCATTTCAGCACGGCGACTGCCCGCTTTTGTTCGATGAACGCCCGGGCCACGTTCCGTGACGCCGATGCCTCCGAGGACAAGTATCAACAGACCTGTTAGGGCAAGGTAATTCTCCGTCTTGGTGAACTGCTCGCCCATGTTCTCCTGTTGTTCACGGTACGGAGCTGACGGTTACGACAGTGCCTTTGAGCGTGTCGCGAAGCTCTTTGACCAAGGGTGTCGGGTCATCCGACGTTCTGTACAATATGCGGCGGCGAATGCGGCCGTGTTCCGCGTGATACCGGCGCTGTCGAATGCCTTTTTTTCGATGAATATTCGGCCGCCCAGCCGGAAACCACTGGTCCCGCCCGGTTCCTCGTCAAACGTGCCGCGTATGGTGAATTCGCCTTCGCCGATACGCAGTTTATCGCCGACCTTGACCTTGAGTTCCTCGAGCAGTATTTCGGCTACGACCGCGCCGTTGTTTTGGAGCAACAAATCGAAAGGCCTGCCGTCCGACATTCGAAAATCACCGACCAGCGGAAACGGCGGTTCGATCCCTTTGAGTTCGACTATTTTGACCGAACTGTTCGACGATCTGACGGACGTGCGTCATCTGGGCCGTAGTGATCGCCTCGTTGCGGGCCTCGACGATCGTCGAGCGTCCTACGACCTCCTCGATCTTCGCGATCTCGGCGGGCGAGAAATCGTTGGCCGAGCTGATTTCAAAGTCGGCGGTCATGAGGGCCCGAGGCATCGCTCCGACCGCACGGGTCAGGTTTTGTATCAGTGAGCGGAGGGCGACGACCGACCCGACACCCAGTGCGATGCAAAGGAAAAAGAATNGTCTGCCGAAGCAACCACATCAGAACGATGGCCGCCAGGTACAGGATCAGCGCCGTCACGCCGAGCCCGCCAAGAAAGAACGCTCCGACTATCAGCGAACCCGCCTGCCAAACCGCGAGCCCCAGAAGTCCCGCCAACGAGACCGCTCCGAAAAGCCATTTCGTCCAGTCGAGCTTCGAGAGGCTGATATTATTTTCGTCCCGCAGAAGCAGTCTAGGTTTGATATTGCGTATCTGCAGCAGGGGCAGAGCTGAGAAAAGCAGCGAGATCATCACCCCGAGCAACAACCCCTGTCCGGTGGCCGACGGTCCCACGCCGTATGTCATTTTGGACGGCATCGCGTCGACGAAGCGCCATTTGACGAACCACAAAGCGGTCTGGGCTAGCAAGACACCAAAAACACTGCCAAAGAACCCCAGAGTGAGTATCTGCAGCAGATATACGGTGATCACGCGGTTGCCGCCGGCCCCGAGGCATTTCAGCACGGCGACTGTCTTTCGCTTTTGTTCGATGAACGCCCGGGCCACGTTCCAGACGCCGATGCCTCCGAGGACAAGTATCAACAGACCTGTTAGGGCAAGGTAATTCTCCGTCTTGGTGAACTGCTCGCCCATGTTCTCCTGTTGTTCACGGTACGAGTTGACGGTTACGACAGTGCCTTTGAGCGTGTCGCGAAGCTCTTTGACCAAGGGTGTCGGGTCATCCGACGTTCTGTACAAAATGCGGCGGCGAATGCGGCCCGTGTTCCGCGTGATACCGGCGCTGTCGAATGCCTTTTTTTCGATGAATATACGACCGCCCAGCCGGAAACCACTGGTCCCGCCCGGTTCCTCGTCAAACGTGCCGCGTATGGTGAATTCGCCTTCGCCGATACGCAGTTTATCGCCGACCTTGACCTTGAGTTCCTCGAGCAGTATTTCGGCTACGACCGCGCCGTTGTTTTGGAGCAGCGCGAAATCGAAAGGCCTGCCGTCCGACATTCGAAAATCACCGACCAGCGGAAACGGCGGTTCGATCCCCTTGAGTTCGACTATTTTGACCGAACTGTTCGACGGATCTGACGGACGCGTCATCTGGGCCGTAGTGATCGCCTCGTTGCGGGCCTCGACGATCGTCGAGCGTCCTACGACCTCCTCGATCTTCGCGATCTCGGCGGGCGAGAAATCGTTGGTCGAGCTGATTTCAAAGTCGGCGGTCATGAGGGCCCGAGCATCCGCTCCGACCGCACGGGTCAGGTTTTGTATCAGTGAGCGGAGGGCGACGACCGACCCGACGCCCAGTGCAATGCAAAGGAAAAAGAAGAGCAGCCGTTTCCACGAAGAGCGGATCTCGCGACGGGTAAGATTTAGTACAAAACGCATCGGAAAACCTAAGCGGCGGCGGGCGACGGCTCTTCGCCAAGAGTATCGTTCTCCACGCGGCCGTCCTTTAGGACGATCTGCCGTTGGGCATGTCCGGCCAGGCTGTGGTCGTGGGTCACGAGCACGAGCGTGACATCGTTCTTTCGGTGAAGTCCGGTCATTAATTCGAAAATATGCTGACCGTTCTTCGAATCCAGATTTCCCGTGGGCTCATCCGCCAGCAGGAACTTTGGTGAATTGGCGAACGCACGTGCGATAGCGACCCTCTGCTGTTCGCCCCCCGAAAGCTCAGGTGGGTAATGATGGCCGCGATTCGTCAGATCGACGTCCGACAGCAGCCGTGTCGCCCGTTCTCTGGCATCTCCCAAGCCGAGTATCTCCATCGGGATCAAAATGTTCTCGTATGCCGTGAGGCTCGGTATCAGATGAAACGACTGAAAAACGAAGCCGATCTTTTCGCTGCGGATCTGGGCCAGTGTATCTTCTTTCTGGTTCGTGATCTCGACGCCGTCGATATAGATATTCCCGGACGACGGTTCGTCCAATCCTGCGATCAGGCCGAGAAGCGTCGATTTTCCGCTGCCCGAAGCACCTGTCACGGCGACAAACTGGCCGTCGGGTATCGCAATCGAGACGTCGTCGAGTATTGTCAGGTCTTCCGTGCCTGAGCGAACCGTCTTCGTCACGTTCTTTAGGTCTATCATGTAGAAGGTCTGAGCTAATTGATATGAATTTCGGTCTTAGTCTAGCATTCACACTCGTTTTGAGATATGCGGCCGGCTCGCTTGCATGAAAGACCTTAAAACGCTGAAATATTCGTGCATCCTTGCAGCCCGTTTCGGCGTATAAGTCTCAGGCACAATGCATCTTATTATTCGAAAAACAGCACTTATAAGTTTCATGTTTCTGGCTGTCGCGGCAACCTCCTGCACCCGATCGGGGAGCGGTGCGTCACCTGCTAACCGCCCATTGGCCGTTCCTCAGATCATCTCGAACAAGCCGAAGATCGTGGCGTTCGGCGACAGCCTGACCGCGGGGTTCGGTTTGCTGGAAAAAGAGTCGTATCCCTATTTGCTACAGGAGAAACTGAAAGCTGACGGATTTGATTATGAGGTCGTCAACGCCGGTGTTTCGGGCGAAACGACACTCGGTGGTCTCGAGCGTATCGACTGGGTGCTGGAGACCGAGAACATTAAGATACTGATCCTCGAACTCGGGGCCAACGACCTGATGCGTGGAGTCCCCGTCGGCAAGGTCAAGTCAAATCTCGACACCATCATCCGCAAGGCCAAGGCCAAGAATGTTCGGGTTCTTCTGTGCGGAATGCTGGCACCGCCCGGGAGCGACTATGGCCGTGAGTTCACGGTCGTTTTTCCGGATCTCGCAACGGAGCAGAAGGTCGAATTCCTCCCGTTTTTGCTCGAAAACGTGGCTCTCAAAAAAGAGCTCAATCAGTCTGACGGAATACATCCCAATGCCGACGGCGAACGCATAATGACGGATAACGTCTACAAGGCCCTGAAGCCGATGCTTCAGAAGTAATGTGGACTTTTCGGCCGTATGAAAGTTTTTCCAGCGATCTGTCTTCTTTTGTTGTCTTTTCTGGTCGCCGTCGGCCAGTCGACTTCGACGGGGAGCTCATCGACATCTTCGTCCACGACAACCGCGACCTCGACGGCTGCCGCTTCGCGGCCTCCGAACCCCAATTACGCTAGGCCGGACGCTCATAAGAGGTTCGTTCGTTATCTGAACGGAATGTTCGGCCCTATCGCGCTTGGAAAGGTCGCATTTTCGGCCGGAACAGGAACCTGGCGTAATGCGCCCACTGAATGGGGCCGTAAGTGGGATGGTTTCGGTAAGCGTGTCGTTTCGGGACTTGGTAAGAACGTGATCAGTTCGACGGTCACCTATGGCCTCGAAGAATCGTTCGCTCTGGACGGCCACTTCTACCGAAGCCAAAAGAAGGACCTCGGTTCGCGAATGAAGAATGCGTTGATATCGCCATTCACCGCGAGGACCCGCGAAGGGAAGCGTGTACTTGGGTTTCCGCGGCTTGCCGGTGTCTACACCGCAAACATAGTTGCCGCCGAAACATGGTATCCGGCCAGGTATGGTCTCAAAGAAGGCGTCAAGTCGGGCACCTTTTCGCTTGGGATGTCGGTCCTTTTCGCTTTCGCACGCGAATTCGTGTTGAAGTAAGCTAGGTCCGGAATTCGATCAAAGGCATTAGGGAAACTTTACGGCAGATCTACTTTCTTGAAGTGATTCGGACGGCTGAGCAGCATGCTGCGGCTACCTTCCAATCGCCTTCTCACTTTTCTCAACAAGTTCAACGGTGAGTAACTTTGGCTTGCTTCGGTGTTAACCGGTGATTGGTCGGTTTGTCCGTTTTGCCATGCCGAAACGTAATCGGACTGCTGCGGCGTGGTTGCGAAGATCTGGGTTTCCCGGACCTTTTTTGATACTAAGAGAATCATCGTCGAATACGAGTTCATCAATGTGACGCGTTCCTTTACGACGTCCGGATCGGCTACCTCATGCCAAACGCAGTTTCGGGTCTCTTCGAAGATCATCATCTTCTCGACTTCAAATCCGTTTGCTTCCGAAAACACACGGTAAAGCAGCTCGGGACTGAACTGGTAAAACCCGTGGCCGCATTGATTATTAGTCGGGGTGATCGACAGATAGTGGCCGCCAACTTTGGCCATCTCCATGCAGTTTTTGATCGCGACCGGAAAATTGAAAACATGTTCAAGCGTCCCGCCGTCGAGGACACACGTGTATTTTGACTTAAATTCACTCGATATCGGCGTGTTGAAATCGTGAACGATCGACGCGTCCTCATAATCCGATGCATCGAATGACGTTATCTCGGCCGCTCCCAGGAACCGTAGAAAAGATTCGGCATAACCGCCGGAATCGGCGACTATTTTGGCCGCTGTTTCAAGCGCGTTTGGATAATTGAAGAGGAGCAGATTTGCCGCGAGCTGGTCGGCGGTCGCAAACAGTTCCTGACGGCCGATCATCGCTGTTCGCGAAAAATCGACTCCGCGAGACCTTGCCAACAAAAGGAATTTTGTGCCGTTGATGTTGAGCGCCATTGATTACGAATTATACAGGCTTCAATAAACACCGACAAAAGTCGTATGATGACGTTTTGTATAAGATCAAAATGAACGTAACCCATCTCGAATGCGCTCTTTGCGGGCTTCGGCATGAGCCCAACGTACTTCAGAACCTGTGCATCACGTGCGGCAAGCCGCTGCTTGTGAGATACGACCTCAGGAAGGCGGCCGAGACCTTGACTCTTGACTCGTTAAAGACACGCGAAGCCTCGCTGTGGCGATATCGCGAGGTCTTGCCCGTGGAGTCCACGGACAACATTGTCTCGTTCGGCGAGGGCTGGACGCCGCTTCTTAGGGCCGACCGGCTTGCTGAGCGTTTGCCGGTCAAGGTCGAGCTCTACATCAAGGACGAGGGGCAGAACCCTACGCAGAGCTTTAAGGCTCGCGGCATGGCGGCCGCGATCTCGATGGCCAACGAACTCGGCGTCAAAAAGGTCGCCGTTCCATCGGCCGGCAATGCAGCTAGTGCGATGGCCGCTTATGCTGCAAAGGCCGGGATGGAGGCCCACATCTTCATGCCGAAAGACACTCCGCGAGCCAATATCGTCGAGTGTCAACAAACCGGTGCTCACGTCACGCTCGTCGACGGCCTTATCACGGATTGCGGCAAGATAGTGGCGGAGCGTAAAGAAGCAGAGGGCTGGTTCGACGTCTCGACGCTAAAAGAACCGTATCGTGTCGAGGGTAAAAAAACGATGGGCTACGAGCTTGCCGAGCAGCTCGGAGCGCGGACAATCATGTCCGCAACGGCCGACGCTTCGGCGGTCGTGAATGACCGAGAAAGCAGTTTCACCGGAGGAACCGGCGATGCGGACAAGAGTGTCCACGCTCCTTTGCCCGATGTCATTATCTATCCAACCGGCGGCGGCACCGGCCTGATCGGCATGTGGAAGGCGTTCGACGAGATGGAGCAAATGGGCTGGATCGGCTCGAAGCGGCCAAAAATGGTGACCGTTCAGTCCGAGACATGTGCCCCGATCGTGCGGGCATTTGAGAACGGTGAACGATTCGCGGACGAATTTGAGAACGCCGCGACCGTCGCCTCGGGCCTGCGTGTGCCCAAGGCGATCGGCGATTTCCTGATCCTCGATGCGATACGAGCGTCGGGCGGAACCGCCGTTTCTGTGACAGACGCCGAACTCGTCGCGGCCGTCGGCGAGATAGGCGCTGCGACCGGTATTTTTGCCGCTCCAGAAGGTGCCGCCTGCCTGCCGGCGTTGCGAAAATTGATCGACCAAAAACTCGTGCAAGAGGGTGAAACCGTAGTGCTCTTCAACACCGGCTCAGGCATCAAATACCTCGAAGCGTTTGGGTAAAATTCTGGTATTATCGGCTTGTCCTGAATGCTGAGAGGGGTTCGAACCCACTTTCTTATGGCGGCGACAAAACGGTCGTTAAAGTCTGACCGGATTAGAATGTTCTTTTGAGGCTCGGGTAATCGAAAATAGTGAGCATTTGATTTATGAGTACTGTAAAGGACGATGTGACCTCCTTACTGGAGCGATTACCTGAAGACGCGTCGATAGAGGACGTACAGTACCAACTCTACGTCGTGGAGAAGGTCCGTAACGGCCTCGAAGATGCACGACTGGAGGGTCCTCTTACGCAAGAACAAGCCGAGGAAAAACTTGGCAAATGGCTTATACGATAGTCTGGTCGCCTCGTGCGATAGATGACATTGACGCGATCGCCGCGTATATCGCCGAAGACTCCGAGGCATATGCTGCATCGGTGGTTCGGTTAATGTTGACGAAAGCACGTAAACTCGCGGATTTCCCGTTTTCAGGCCGAATTGTTCCCGAATTCGACGATGAATCGATTCGCGAAGTATTTGCGTACAGCTATCGAATCATTTATGAGGTCGATAACCAAACCGTCACTGTGGCCGCCGTCGTTCATGGAAGTAGAATGTTGGACTTGGCGATCAAGCCTTGACGGGCTCGCGTCCCAAAGGTTCAAAAACCGCACGACGTTTAGCTCTGGTTTTTCCGAATAAGATCAGGCAATGAAATATTCAAGAGAAATACTAAGATCGCCGCTTTTCGTCTTTGTGAGCGTTTCCGGGCTTTGTCTCGTCTTTTGCAGTGATATGTCGGCCCAGCAACCCGATCCGCAGCCAGTCGTCGTCCAACCCGGTGCCCCGGGCCAATCGACTCGTAAGTTACCATCGACAACGCGACCCGCATTACCGGGCGTTTCACGGAAAGACGTCGAGTTCATGCAGGGAATGATCATGCATCACGGGCAGGCGGTCGAGATGACGGCTCTTATCGCTGAAAGATCGACAAATCGAGAACTCAAATTGCTCGGCGAGCGTATTAGCCATTCGCAGGCCGAAGAGATCAATTTTATGCGACGCTGGCTCACGGCCCGCAGCCAATCAGTCGAAATGCCCAAGATCGCCGGTATGGACACGGCAAATATGAATATGCCCGGCATGAAGCAGCCGGGGGCTATGATGCTGATGCCCGGAATGCTCACTCCAAAACAGATGGACGCGCTTCGCAACGCTAAAGGCACCGAATTCGACCGGCTGTTCCTGCAAGGTATGATCCAGCACCACGGCGGAGCATTGACGATGGTCAAAGAGCTCTTTGATACCGCCGGTGCCGGACAGGATTCGGAACTTTTTGGGTTTGCGACAGACGTCGACAGCGGCCAGCGCGCCGAGATCAAGATCATGCAGAAAATGCTTGGTGAAAAACCTTAGGGGGAAATTTATGGATCTACTTCAGAATCTTTTTATTCGTTCGATCTTCGCAGTTTTCATTTTGATGATGTGTTTTGCCGGCACGTCTTTGGCGCAGAACAACCCTTTCGCGCCGCAGCCTGCTCCGCCGCTGCCGGCGGGCATGACTGGTGCTGACACTAACGACCCACGGGCCAAACTCTCGCCAGGCATGTGGGACGCCGGCGAGACCGCATTCGGCATCAAGCACATCGCTCTTCTCAAAAAGCCCGATGCCTTTCAACTCCCGTCGGACCCGAACGACCCCAAGATCGACAAAGCGATCTCGTTGCTCGGAAACGATCCGTCCAAGATGCCGCCGCCGTTCAAGCTTGTCATCGCCGGCCTCGCGTTCGCCAACTCGGACCTGGCGTTTCAGGGAAATCGTCTGTTCCTTGGTAATTTTTACGGCGTCAATATCTACGACATCGGCGAACCTGGCAATACCAAACTGCTTACCTCGATGATCTGTCCCGGCGGCCAAGGCGACGTCTCGGTCTACAAGAACCTGATGTTCATGTCGGTCGAGATGCCGAATGGGCGACTCGATTGCGGCGTCAACGGTTTTCCGGTCCAGACGGCTCCGGGTCTTCCTGCGGCAAGTAAGGACCGCTTTCGCGGAGTACGCATCTTTGACATCAGCGACATATCCAATCCGAAGCAGGTCGGTGCCGTGCAGACCTGCCGCGGTTCCCACACGCATACCTTGGTGCTCGACCCCAAGGACAAGAACAATGTTTATATCTACGTCTCGGGGACCTCATTCGTCCGCCAGAGCGAAGAACTGACGGGATGTTCGGGAGACAAACCGGAAAAAGATCCGAACACAGCGCTTTTCCGCATCGATATTATCAAGGTGCCGGTCAGCGCTCCTCAGACGGCTAAAGTTATCTCGAGCCCGCGTATCTTTATGGACCCGCGTTCGGGCAACATCGCCGGGCTTACGAACGGCGGAACGCACGGAGCCCTCGACAAGCCGACGCCGACCGATCAGTGCCATGACATAACGGTTTATTCGGCCATCGGTCTTGCGGCCGGAGCTTGCGAGGGTAATGGCATCCTGCTCGACATCAAGGACCCAGCGAATCCGAAACGTGTGGACGCCGTCAACGATCCTAACTATTCATACTGGCACTCGGCCTCGTTCTCAAATGACGGCAAAAAGGTCGTGTTCACCGACGAGTGGGGCGGCGGGCTCGGTGCCCGATGCCGCGGTAACGATCCAAACGTTTGGGGTGCCGACTCGATCTTTAATATCGAAAGCGGCAACAAGCTCAAGTTCATGAGCTATTACAAAATGCCATCGGCCCAGGGCGATACTGAGAACTGCGTCGCCCACAATGGTTCGCTGGTTCCGATCCCAGGTCGCGACATCTTGGTGCAGGCGTGGTATCAGGGCGGCGTTTCGGTGATGGATTTTACCGATTCGATGCATCCCAAAGAGATCGCCTACTTTGACCGCGGCCCGATCGATCCAAAAATGCTTGTGCTCGGAGGCGACTGGTCGGCGTACTGGTACAACGGCCACATCTACGCATCGGAGATCGCCCGCGGCCTCGACGTGTTTGAACTCACGCCGAGCCAGTACCTCTCGCAGAACGAGATCGACGCCGCCAAATCGGTCAAGGTCTCTGAGTTGAACGTTCAGAACCAGCAGAAGATCGTTTGGCCGAAGAACCGCGCTGCCGGCCTGGCGTATATCGATCAGCTTGAGCGATCCGGCAGCTTGTCCGCGGCCGAGATCACAAGACTGCGTCAGGCCATCAAAACGGCCGACGCCAAAGGTGACAGGTCGCGTCTTACTGCCCTTGCGACGGAGGTTGAGAAGCTTGCTGCCGAAGCCAAGTCGGCTCCGGACGCCAACCGTCTCGCCGCTCTCGCCGGGATCCTCAGGGACCCGTCTTCACTTTAGTCGGCAATATTGCATTGCCTGCTGGCCTTGGCATATTGCCTAAGCGTGACTGACTATTATGGGGCTTTAGCTCAACCGAAGGGTTAGGCTAAAGCCCCAATTCTTTTGCGAACGACTCCGTTAGCTAAAGCCAACGGCATGCCAATTTCGACCTAAAACGGCCAATTTTATGGTACAGTAAGAGGTTATGTTTTTGGGTGGCAATAGAATTGACTAATGAGTTACCGGTCGGAACGATTACAGTTTCTTGACTGCGTCTTCCTTGTGGCTTAGTTTGCTATATTTTATTAGGATTTTGATAGCTTAGTGCATCCAAGATCAATTGATTAATATGTTCAGTGACAATTTCAGGCGCGGTGAAGGCAAGGGGAAAGGGCGAAAGGGATCAAAGGCGATCTCGAAGATGGCCGACATCGGCTGGAAGGCCTTTCAGGCCGTAAATCGAGCCATTCCCGAAGGCCAATCGATACAGCCGAGTTGGGCTGCCGAACCATTGCTCAAATCTTATGAGCGTACGTCGCCGCCCCTCGGGTTTCCCCGCGAGACCGACAGTCTTTGTCCCTCATGCGTAAAATCGGTCCGTAACGGAGTGATCTCCGGCGACATCCCGCTCAACATCTTGATGGACGCCCATCCGGGCGAGATCAAGGCACAGATCTTCGAGGAAAATGGCCAGGTACTGATGCGAAAGGAGTGTCCGACTCACGGCGTTTTCGAAGACGTGCTTGCTACGGACGCAAAGTTCCTCGATCGGATCGAATCGCTTTTCTATGGCCGTGACTTCAAGGCGGCCGAAGACACGCACGTCCATCACCATGGCACGAGCGATATCAAATTTGGCCGCGGTGCAGTGCTCACGGTCGATCTGACGAACCGCTGCAACATGATGTGCAATCCGTGCTTCATGGACGCGAACCAGGTCGGTTATGTGCACGAGCCGACGTTCGAAGACACCAAGGCGATCCTCGACCGCGCCGTTTCATTCAAGCCGAAACGCCAGATCATCATCCTTTTCTCAGGCGGCGAGCCGACGCTTAGCCCGTACTTCCTGGACGCTGTCGCTTACGCAAAGAAAGTCGGTTTCTATCGCATTCTCGCCGCGACCAACGGTATCCGCTACGCCGAGGACATCGAGTTCTGCAAGGCCGCCAAAGCAGCGGGCCAGCACGGCGTTTACCTTCAGTTCGACGGCACCAACGAGGAAGACAACAAGCATCGCGGCGTGGGCAATCTTTTCGACGTCAAGCTCAAGGCCATCGAGAATCTTGCAGCCGTCGGTATCAAGGTCACGCTCGTCACGACGATCGTCAATTCGTGGAATAACGAAGGCATCGGCAGCATCGTCAAGTTCGCGGCCGAAAACATCGACAAGGTGCAGACCATCGCTTTCCAGCCAGTGTCGTTCACGGGCCGCGACGAGGACATTTCCGACGCGGACCGCATAAAGCAGCGGTACACGCTTGCGGGCATGACCCACGACCTCAAGGACCAGCTTGACGGTACGCTCGAACCGCTACGGGACTGGTTCCCGCTGTCGTCGTACTCGGCATTTACATCGGTGATGGACATGCTGCAGGGAGCCGACGCTCCGTGGGGTTGGTCTTCATGTAACTGCCATCCGAACTGCGGCATATTTACGCTCATCGTTGTCAATAACAAGACCAACGAGATGCGTTCTCTGTTCGAGTTCTTCGACTACGAGCAGTTCATGAAGGACGTTGCCACGATCACCGATACGGCACGCGGTAAGAAGCTGACGATGGCTCAGCTCGCGATGGCGATCATGCGTAACTATGACGCGGCCAGGGCACCTGAAGGCTTCCCGATCTCGCAGATCATAAATCTCTTCAAACCTTCATCGACAACCTCGAACAGTGACCGAAACGATCGGATGCAGGTCGAGCGCAGCGAAGAAGACGTCTGGCGCGTTCTGTGCGTCGAGGGAATGTGGTTCCAGGACCTGTTCACTTACGATTTTCGCCGGACTGAGATGTGCGTCATTCCGTACGGCACGCAGGAAGGCGAGATCAGTTTCTGCGCCTACAACACCGGCGTCGGCTGGCGACAGATCATCGAGGAGATGCACAAGACCGCATCGCTCGCCGACTGGTACAAGGATCACGGCCGCCACGCCGTATATGCCAAAGGCCACGAGGTCCCGAACATCGGCAAAACCCGCAGCCTCAGCCTGCCTGTGATCGCTAAGGTTCTCGAGGAGGACATCGATAGACCTTCGGCAACACCGTATCTAGTTGAAGAAGAAGAGTTGGTCGGGGTTTAGAAAACCGATGGCGGAATACTTCACCGAAATTCCAGGCTATGCTGCAGCCCACTCGCCTTATTCGCATGCTGTTGTGGCGAACGGCTTCGTTTTTGTGTCGGGCCAGATCGCGGTGCGGCCGGCGGGCACAGGACCACTCGATATAGTTGGAAACACGACGGGCGAACAAACACGACAGGCTCTGGAGAATGTTGATCGTGTTCTCAAAGCCGCCGGCAGTTCTATCAATAATGTGGTGAAGATAACCGTCTTATTGACGAACCCCGATGAGTACAAGGAAATGAACGCCGTCTACGCCGAGTTTTTCCCCGGTAACAAACCCGCAAGATCGATCGCGCAGCTGGGTGCAAAAGTCCCCGGTGTACTGGTCTCGGTCGATGCGATCGCCGCCATTTAAAAGTTGAACAGTCTTGTTTTTTCCAACATGCTCCACCGCCCTGCGCGCACCGTCGTGAGTGTCGTCGGTATCGGCATCGGCATTCTGCTGATTGTTTTTACGGTCGGCCTGGCGAACGGCAGTCTTCGTGACAGGGCCAAGCGCGAGGCTAATGTCGGTGCCGAAATAATGGTCCGCGCGTCGGGCAGCCTGGGCCTGAGCGGCTCCGAAGCGTTGCGGCTTCCGGTGAAACTCGCCGCTGACATCGAAAAGGTCGAAGGTGTCTCGAAAGCCGTTCCCATCGCTCAGAATAGCGTCACAGTCGCCGACGCGAGCACCGGTACGCGTCTGATCGACGGGGTGGAATTTGAAGAGTACTCAGCGATGACGGGACTTCAGATCGTCGCCGGCAGAAAATTTGAGTCGGATCAGGACGAGGCGATCTGTGACACCGCCTGGCAAGCGCAGGGCAAGCTTAAGATCGGCGATGTTATGAGCCTCTACGACCGGGATTTTCGCTTGGTCGGAGTCTATGAACCGAGCGCGGGTGCCCGCGTAAAGATACCGCTTTCGACTATGCAGAAGCAGCTCGGTTCAGAAGGCAAAGCCTCGGCCATTTTGGTCAAGATCTCTCAGGGCGCGGATCAGGAAAATATCGCCGAGCGGATCAAGAACGCCTTTCCAGACCATCAGGTCATACTCACACGCGACCTCGAAGAACTCTATATGTCGGGATTTCCGGCACTCAACGTCTTTCTAAACGTGGTGATCGGCGTCGCCGGGGCTATCAGTGCCCTTATCATCCTTCTCACTATGTACACGACGGTTACGGAAAGGACGCGGCAGATCGGCGTGTTAAAGTCGCTCGGCATGTCCAATCCGGCGATCGCATGGACGATCGTTCAGGAAGCCCTGCTCATCACGTTCTGCGGCACTGTGTTCGGGCTCGCGGCAACGGCCATTCTCAGCTATGTTCTCGGTAAATGGTCTACGCTTACGATCAAGATCGAGCCATCCGTGGTCATCAGCATCTTTTTTGTGGGACTGATCAGCGCCGTTATCGGAGCACTCTATCCAGGCCTTAGGGCGGCAAGGCTCGATCCTGTCGAAGCCCTAAGCTACGAGTGACCTAGAGCGGACGTCACTATAGTTATATTTTTTAAGAGCGGGTGTTGGAAAACACCCGCTCTTAGTCGTTTATACCGAAGTTACTTTTATCTCAGACGTTTTATTCAACTATGCTTCGATGCATTGTCAGTTCGATCAGTAAGTTCATTTTGCTGTCGCTTGTGGTCGCCTTCACGATCGTTTCGGCGTCGGCACAAAAGAGATTCTACATTGCGGCCGATGACCACACGGACTACTACTGGATCGCCGACGGGGATCTTTATCGCGACTCGTTCCTGACGATGATCGACTACTATCTGAACAAAATGGACGAGACGCAAGGCAATCCTTCCGACTCGCAAATGCGATGGAGCTGCGACGGCAGCCTTTGGATGTGGGAATACGAGAGGAATCGGACGCCCGCTCAATTCAACCGTTTTATTGACAGGATACGCGACGGCCATATGAGCGTTCCTCGCAATCCGCTCGTACTCGTCCAGGGCGGAGCGCCGGCAGAGAGCGTTCTTCGCGGGATGTTCTATTCCGGTCAGATCGAAAGGCGGTATAACCTGCAGTTCCCGATGGCGATCGCCATGGAGAACCAGACATTCCCTTACGGCCTGTCTTCGCTTTGGGCCGGCGCCGGTGCGAAATACTCGTGGAAGGGTGTGTGCAATTGCGCGACCAAGGTGACGCAGCTCAATGACCGTGACCGTGAAATATATTATTCCGGGGGCCGCGACGGCAGCCGCGTATTGATGAAATGGCAGTCGCAGTATACGACCAACAAGATGTTCGGCAGCTACATGGAGGCAAATGACGCTCCGGCCAGCATCAACTACGCCGACACGAGCCCGACATTTCAGGCGAAGTATCAATACCCTTTTATCGGCGCATTTGGACGCGGCGGTGACGACCTGCAATATATCAGCGATGAGTTCGTTGCATTCTCCCAACAGATCACCAATGCCAACCGCCGCGTGATCGTCTCTAATCAGGAGGACTTTTTTCGGGATTTCGAAAACTCGTACGGCGCCGGGCTCGAGACCTATGCGGCGGCATTCGGTAACGAATGGGATGCTCTCACCGCCTCGATGAACGAGGTCTCGGCTCGGGTCAAGCGATCGACCGAAAAGCTCAGAAGCGCCGAGGCGATGGCGACGCTCGTTTCGCTCGAACAGCCCAATTTCATGTCCTCGCGGGTCGCTGACCGTGACAAGGCGATGATCGACCTTGGCCTCTATTACGAGCACGACTGGACCGCCGACGGCCGCATAACCCGCGACGAGCGCGGGGCTTGGGAGCGAAAGGTCGAACAGGAGATCACCACCTATATCGATAAGCTCTATGACGACGCAAAAAGCGAGTTGGGCAAGCTGATCTCGAGAACCGGTGGTGATGACCGCTTCTTTGTTCTGAATCCGCTTAGCTGGCAGCGCACGGACTTTGCCGATATCCCGCTGCGAGGTACTCGAAGAGTCAGCGTCTTTGACGTTTCGACGGGGCTCGAGGTGCCATCGCAGGTCATGACCTTTGGTAACCAGCGCGTCCTTCGTGTGCTCGCCCAAAACGTACCGTCTGCGGGATACAAGGTTTTCGAAATGCGGACAACGAACCCAAGCTCGATGTCCGCGGCTGCGACCGTGGCCGGTTCTACGATCGAAAACAACCTGTATAAGGTAACGGTCGCATCCGACGGTGCGATCACCAGTCTGATCGATAAAACACGCGGCAACCGCGAAACCGTAAGGTCCATCGGCGGAAAGGTGTTGAATGACATCGGCGGCAACCGCACCGGCACCGTGACCGTTGAGAACGCCGGGCCCGTGAGCGTCACGTTGCGTGCCGTCTCGTCGAGTCCGGTCAACCACACGACACGCGTTACGCTCTATCGCAACATGGACCGTGTCGACGTCAAGAACGAGATCACCGACAATTTCGGGGACCTGAAAACGTGGAGCTACTCGTTCGATCTCAACTCGCCAGACGTATGGCACGAAGAAGTAGGGGCGGTCATCCGCGGCAAATTATTAACGAATGGTGGACATTATTCGCCCAAGAACGCGAGGTACGATTGGCTGACGCTCAATCATTTCGCGGATATGAGCGACGGCAATGCCAATAACTTCGGCGTAACACTCTCGAACTGGGACGATTCGTTTATGCAGCTCGGATCGAGCAGCCCGGGAACGCTTGACACCGCTACGCCGCAGATCAATGTGCTTGCCGGCGGCCAAATAGATGGGCCATCGCTCGGGATCCCTAATCAGGGCGGCGACAGCTATTTCATGCAGCGGTTCGCTTTGAGGACCCACAGTGCGTTCGATCAGACTGCAGCTATGAAGTTCTCGCTCGAGCATCAAAACCCGTTCGTCACGGGCATGATCAGCGGGACCGGGGCCCAAACGAGAGCGTATCCCGCTAACAGTTATTCGTTCGTTCAGATCTCGGATCCGAACGTGCTGCTGTGGAGCCTCAAGCCAGCCGAGGACGGCATCGACCGAGGCGTGGTCGCACGGGTTTGGAACCAAAGCAGTTCGCCGGTCGCCTACACACTGGCGATGTCAAAACCGATCTCATCGGCCGACCGTGTTACCCATGTCGAAACGTCCGTCGCGTCGGCGACGGTCCTGGGGGGACAACTCTCGGCGTCGATCAATCAGCAGCAGATGCAGACGCACTTGCTGCGATTTGCCGCAAGCCGGCCGGTCAAATGATCTCGGATAACCTGCTAAGCCCAAGGGCCACATCCTCGCCGATGTGGACCCTCAGGGCCCGGCGGCCGCGATCGAGCAGCACCTGAAAGTCCCCGCGCGCCGTGGACCCTCAGGGCCCGGCGGCCGCGATCGAGCAGCACCTGAAAGTCCCCGCGCGCCTGTGCGGCTTTTACCACACCGAAAGTGTACTTCTGTCCCGGTACGGGCAGGTCCGCGGCATCGTCGGAAGTTATCTGCAGAAAGACGCCGTTATTCGCCCCGCCCTTGTAAGCCTGTCCGGTCGAATGCAGGAATCGCGGCCCGAAGCCGAGGCAGGTGGCTGCACTGGTTCGCGCCAGGACCTTTTTACGAATGGCCTGGAGGAGCTTTTCGGTCTCAGCGTTCATCTGGACGTAGGCGAGGATCGCGAAGTAGTCGCCATTGCCGACCTCGCTGACGTGTGCACCCAGAATGTCGGAAAGAGTGCTGCCGGCCGCCTTATTTTTCAGCTTCGCGGCGTACCCATCGCTCGTAAAGAGCGAGAAGCCGCCCTCCGAGAAAAACGCATTTTCCGCGGGCAGCGAGCCGGTCTTTTCGTATTCGTCGGTGATCTTACGAGCCTCGATCTTTGCGGATTCGACGTCCGGCTGGTTGAACGGGTTGATCTTCATTATCGAGCCGGCGACGGCGGTGGCAAATTCCCAACGGAAAAATTCCTGGCCGAGGTTCTCGATCGAGTCGAGTTCTACACGCACGGCCGGATGGCCGCCGCCGCTTGCGGCACGAAACGCCATTGTGGACGTCGAGTCTCCCTTTAAACTGAGGAACGCGAAAATGCGGTCGGAACCATATTTGTCATCCCGCTGCATCGGTTCGCGGTCAACTGGAATGATCGAGACACCGATCTTGCCGGTCGATTCGGCGATCAATTGTTCGAGCCACGCGCCAAGGTCATGGATCTCCGGAGAAGTGAAGATCGTTAGCTTATCGCGGCCCGCCCTGTGACACGTGCCGAGAATAATGCCAAGCAACGCCCCGGGATTTATTGCCGGGTCAGGCTCGCGGCACGCGTCGGCCATTGTCTTTGCCCGTTCAAGAAAGCCTTGAACATCGAGGCCCATCGAAGCGGCTGCCGTCATCCCAAACGCCGAGAGTGCCGAGAAACGGCCGCCGATCTGGGGATCGCCGTAAAAAATGTGTCGAAATCCGTCGTCTTTGGCGACCTGTTCCATCTTCGAGCCCGGGTCTGTTATTGCGATGAATTGCCGCCCGGCCTTGTCGCGTCCGACCACGGAGGCGACAAGTTCGAAAAAATATTGCTTGAAGCAATTCGGTTCGAGCGTCGAACCAGACTTGCTCGCGACGATAAAGAGCGTCCGGGCGAGGTCGAGTTTTGACTCTACAGCGCGGATCTGGGCAGGAACGGTCGAATCGAGGATGTGAAAATTCGCTTTGTCAAAGGTCATGCCCAAAACCTCGGGGCATAGCGACGAGCCGCCCATTCCCATCAGAAGGACGTCCGCAAATCCCGCGGATGCGATCTCCGCAGTCAGGTCGGCGTACTTTCCAACGCCCGCGATCTCTCGTTCGACTATGTCGAGCCATCCGAGCCATTTCGCCTCGTCCTCGCCCGTCCAAACGCTTGCGTCCCGCGACCAGATCGCCGAGATCCTGTCCGCGGACGCCCAGCGCGCCAGTTCAGCGTCGACCTCGTCACGGAGCTGTTGGGGAAGTTCAAACGCAAATGTGTTCAAGCTCATATCCGGTCATCCCTCTCGTTTTTTTCGTTAAGATATTGTCACGCACGAGAGGATGCGAACGCAACGAGCGACGACATACGCGGAACACTTGTGCTTTGCACTTGCCGCTAAATCCATTATCTGCATCGTTTACAGCCGATCCACAACCTTAAGCGTTCCAAGCGTTCCGGCCGCGTTCCAAAACGCCAAAAACGCCGCAACTCACTGAAAAAACTTGCTTTACGCCGCCATATAGGGTCCGTTCGTGAGAAATTACAAAAAATCGCAACACACGCGCGCCACAGAGACAAAAAGTTGGCGATGACCAGTGTATCATTAGTGCAACATTGTATCACACAAAATGGAGGCAATCAAGACGGTTTTTCGTGAATGTCGGACGTGCTTCGCAAGCCCGGATATTACATTCCATCTTCCGGCAAGGATGGGCCATCATAATGCCGGCAAAAATGGACCATCGAAATACATGTGGCCGGATCCGAAAAGCGTATTACAATCAACTCACAAAATTGCGCCGCGGAGAAAACAATAATGAACGTTAACGTCAAAGTCGCGATCGGCTGGACAAGACTAGCCGTAGTTTCGCTTGTGATCTGCATGACATTCAGTTTGGGTGCAATGGCGCAAAACAGCGCTAATAGAGTGCTGGATGAGAACGCGGTCACTGCGCTGCTCAACCAGTTGGCGGACGGCCTCGGCGATCTTATCGAGGACGACGATCAAATAACCGCCATAGTCGACAAGTGGAACGTCCGCGAGGGGCTCGAGGGCAAGTCAAGGGCGCAGATCCTGCCGTTGCTTTTTGCCGACGTCCAGGCGGTCATTAAGGACCCGGCAACCCGGACAAAAATATGGAAAGCGTGGAATCCGCCGGCCCCGGTCGCGACGGTGCCAAAACCTGCTGTGACGGTGCCAAACCCCGCCGGCACACCGCTACCAAATTCGGCTGCCGTGCCCACGACGCAGACGAATACTGTGGTATCCACACTCAAGGCGGGCACGGTGAGCGTTTCAAAGTTCCCGGGCGGCCCGGACATATCATTCGCGTACATTCCGGCCGGCTTGTTCAAAATGGGCGCGAACGGTATCCAAACTGGTGAGACAGTAAAGATCAGCAAAGCTTTCTGGATGCAGCAGACCGAGGTTACTCAAGCCCAGTGGAAGGCCGTGATGGGGCCAACTAATTTTGAGTGCTTTGTTTCGGAGAGTATGACGAAACCTTTGGAGCAGAAGTTTTACGGAGACCGGAAACCGGTGGTCTGTATTACATGGGACGACGCTGCGGAGTTCGTCCGTCAGCTAAATCTGAAAAACGACGGATATCATTACCGTTTGCCCACCGGGGCCGAATGGGAATA
>JBGAVC010000050.1:0-27388 GCA_044228265.1 Pyrinomonadaceae bacterium | reverse complement strand
TCGACCGTAAGGACGGCACCGCGGCCGTACTTGACCGACGACGAACCGTGGTTGTGAAGCTTCTCATCGTTATGAGCGTCCATGTCGCGGCCCGGAAAAAGCGTCTCGATATGCTGAAGGAACTTGGCGTCGATCGCCATCATGTCTTCAAAATGGCCGTGCTTCGGGCAGTCCTTTATCATCCATACCTGACCGTCGCGCTCGATGATCTGGGCCTTGATCTCGCCGACCTTCTCGTTGATCAGTAATGAGACGTCCTGCTTACCCGACAGGATCTCTTCGCGCGCCTCAATGACACAGTTCGGACACAGACTGTCGGTCTGCCGCGGGAACCCGAGCGTCGGCTTTGATTTCTGCCATGACTTCAAGATAGGCTTATCGGCCCATTTTGGCGTGAACGAAGGGTTCGGTTTGAACTGATTAACTGATTTTACGGCGTTAAAAACGCCGCCGGCAGCGTATGCGAGTGCCTTCTCAAAATGTTTTACAGGTCTCATTACAATAATTTCTCCACGATCAATAATGTTCGATCAAATGCTCAACGTAAATTGTCCAGGTAGATGAGCGAAGCGTTCGTCAAGTTATAAGCAATACGCGTGCCAACCGAACGCTTCGTCATCCTCAGTCGCTAACTGCCTGACCTATAACAGCTTAAGTACGGTCCCGTGCATCCGAGGCCTTCGAAGAGGTTTGTTGCTTTTTGACACATAACGGTGCTGAATACCAGTTTGATACACAAGGCCGAACGGTCCTGATATCCGGGCATCATTTATAAGTCGTCGAAAATGCTTAACGTAGGTGCTTAACACGATGTTTGAGACGAGCCATTCTCCGCCGCACAAGATACAAGATGTTCGATAAATGCTTGAAGTTGAACGACATACGCTGTATTTGCAAAATGTACATAAAATGTACATACTTAAGCATGACTGTGATCTCTTACATGAGGTCTAAAATTGCAACTGTTCACAGTAAAGAACTTAGTGTCTAGATTAAAGCGCTTTACATGGTTCTTGATGCTGTGTTAAATTTTCAACGCTTCAAGGGAAACTGGGTCAAGTTTCAGAATACGGGGTTTCGCAAGCATTACGTAACTTAGACGGCGACGTCTTTCAAATGCAAAGATCGCAAGCCTCCTTGTATGGCTATACGTTTCGGGACATCGGGCTGGCGATCGATCATAGCCGATGATTTCACGTTTGAGAACGTAGGCCTTGTAACCGAAGCGATCTGCAGTTATTTGACATCGGATCTTGCCGAAAGCGAACGAACGCTTGTCATCGGGCACGATTCACGATTCATGGGTGAGCAATTTTCATCCGTTGCAGCGGATATTGCGGTCAAACGTGGATTTCGCGTGCTGCTGGCTACCGGCCCGACACCGACGCCGACGCTCTCACACGCTATCCGAAGCCGAAACGCCTGCGGAGGGCTGAACTTCACAGCCTCGCATAATCCTCCCGAGTATCAGGGGATCAAGTTCTCGACGTCCGACGGTGCACCGGCCCTGCCCGAGATCACGGGTCAGATCGAACAGGGAATAACGTCGCGATCGACAGCTCCGGCACGTGATGGAGGCTCGATCGAGCATTTTGACCCGCGTGATGCCTATCTCTCGGACCTTGCGACAAAGGTCAGGTTCGAGACCATCGCGAAGGCGGGCGGCACATATGCATACGATCCTCTCTGGGGAACAGGCCGCGGATATTTGAACAAGTGCCTTGCCGACCACGGCGTCAAAGTCGAGACGATACACGACTGGCGGGACGTCACCTTCGGCGGTCAGGCGCCGGAGCCGGGAAAAGAGCATATCAGCGAGCTGACCCAGCTCGTGACCGAAAAGGGAATGACATTGGGGCTCGCGACCGACGGTGACGGCGACCGGTTCGGCGTGATCGACGCGAACGGCACTTTTATCGAGCCGAACCAATTGGTCGCATTATTGACGGATTATTTAGCCGAGAGCCGCGGTTGGACGCTTGGCGTCGCACGCAGCGTGGCGACATCGCACCTGGTTGATAGGGTCGCAAAGATGCGGGGCCTGAAATTGTACGAAACGCCGGTCGGGTTCAAGTACATCGGCGAATTGATAAATAAAGACGAGATCATCCTCGGAGGCGAGGAATCGGCGGGGCTGTCGATACGCGGGCACTACCCGGAAAAGGACGGCATTCTGGCCTGTCTGCTTGCCGCTGAAGCGGTAGCGGCACGCGGAGCGACATTGACAGAACAGCTCGATGAACTCTACGCCAAGGTTGGCCGGCTCGAAGCAGGACGCATCGGCGTCAGGCTGACCGACGAGGTCGCGGCGGCGTTGAAAGACAGACTGGCCCGTGAGCCGAGCGAGATCGGCGGCCGCAAGATCGAGAGCATAAATCGTATGGATGGCGTGAAATTTATGCTTGATGACGGCGATTGGATATTAATAAGGCCTTCTGGCACGGAACCGATGGTCAGGATCTACGCCGAAGCCGCGACCAAGACCGAACTCGACAGATTGCTCGAAAATGGCCGCGATTATTTGATGAATTGACCGCAGTATTTATCGCGATGAGACGGAGAACGACCACAACAACTAAAGCAAACAGACCACAACGGTCGAAGATCCCGGTATGGGCCGGATTTGGAATGGTCATACTTATGGCCGTGATGCTGTGCCTCTCTATAAATTACAGGGCAATGAACGTAATGAACGGCGAGATCCGAGAGAACCAGCAATTGACGACAAGGATACAAAGCGTGACCGACGAGAACCTGCAATTGCAGGAGGAGATCCATAGTTTGAAAAGCGACCCGCGAGTGATACAGCGGGAAGCGCGGCGGCTCGGATTAGCGCCGCAAGAAAAAGTTTCGGTGCCGACGAACTGAATAAAGCGGAGAAGTTCGTTCGCCGGCACAATTGCCTGCCACTTGATAATCTGCCTTTTGCCTTCAACTCCGCACGGCCTACAGCAAAGCCTATCTGACAATTTGCGGCCTGAGTTTCCCGAACTCTGGCCGCTCTTCCATTTTAAATGGTCGTCGATGTTGGCAATTGACTTCCGCCAGGTTTACGGCAATAATCGGCTTCTTGATCTTTGCAAGACAAATGTGTTCGTCCGGCTGTTGATTCAATTGACGGCCGCAGCAGGGTAAGCGGGTGAGATTCCCGCACGATCGCGTCACCGTGAGGAGATCTTATGATCTCGCAAGTCGGGTTCCTGCATCGTACGCAATTGCCAGTTAGAGATGTTTCGCGTCAAAACATCGCAGGCTAGCACGGCACGTAACTCAAAATAGATTTGTAACGCCTTGTTTTTCTGGTCGATGATCCGACCGCGAAAAGCGAGGTGTTTTCAGTTTTGGGGTCAAAAGTAAAAAGGCGAAAGGCAAAATTCGTCGGGGTCTTAGCGATGCTGGTGTTGTCCGGTTGCGGCGGTTTTAAGAACGCACGTGTTGCGAACACATCAGTTAAGCAGCCGCCTACGCGTGTCGTTACCGACGATCTGGGGCGACTGGTGACTATCCCGGTCAAGGTTACGCGTGTGGTCAGCACGGCTCCGAGCGTAACGGAGAATATCTTCGCCGTCGGCGCGGGCGATCGGCTCGTTGGCGTCACAACATTCTGCAATTATCCGGAAGAAGCCAGGGCTATTGCCAAGATCGGCGACACGATGACGCCGAACATGGAATCGATCATCGCGCTTAAGCCCGATGTCGTTTTCGTTTCAACTGCGTCGCAGATCGAGGCGTTTACAAGAGTTCTTGAGGAGAACGGGATCGCGGTTTTTGTAACAAATCCTAAGGACTTGGAGAACGTTTTTGAGAACTTAACGACCTTGGGGGGGCTCTTCGGAACTGAAAGTACTGCGGATGATCTGGTAGCGAAATTAAGCGCGCGTAGCCAGATGTGTTATATAGCCGTGGCGGCACCGCCGCGCGTTTTTGTTCAGATATCGAAAGAGCCTTTGTTCTCTATAGGCCGTGGATCATTCGTCACCGAATTGGTAAAAACTGCCGGTGGCATCTCGGTCACGGCCGATGTTGAGTCGGCGTATCCTAAATTAAGCAAAGAAACCGCTTCCGCTCTGAACCCCGAAGTCATCATCCTGTCAGACAGTGAAGACAACAAAGAGCCAAACGAGGTTTTTAAGAATTCGCCGGCGGTGAAAAACGGGCGCGTTTATAAGGTAAACGCCGATATCCTATCGCGGCCGGGGCCGAGGCTGGTGGACGCATTGGAGCAGATCGCGCGGGATCTGCATCCGGAAAAATTCAAGTAGATTGGAACCGCAGAGACGCGGAGTCGCAGAGAAGAAAGGGCCTTTTAAAGCATGGTGGAGCCGAAAGCAAAAATAAGATCTCTCCCGGCGTCTCTGCGTCTCGGCGGTTTTCTTATCCTGTTGCTGATGGTCGTAATCGCGGCTGCGGCGATGCTGGGAGCCGAGCGGCTGCCGTTGTTTGATCTGAATGAGCAGCAGCGCTCGATACTCTATGACATTCGACTGCCGCGAATTCTGTTGGGAGCTTGTGTGGGCGGAAGTTTGGCGGTCGCCGGTGCGGGACTGCAGTCGCTGCTGCGAAATCCGCTCGCCGAACCGTATTTGCTTGGTGTTTCGAACGGTGCGGCGTTGGGGACAATGGTGGCGTTCGTGTTTTTTCAGAGTCTTGAGATCACGCGTCCGGTTTTGGCATTTGCGGGCGCGGGCCTGGCGACGCTCGCGGTTTACCGGATGGCGCAAAGCCGGGCCGGAATGAACGTTGAGCGGCTTGTCTTGTCGGGCGTGATCGTAACGACATTTCTCTCGTCGGTGATCGTTATGCTGACCACGCTTCTGGATGCGGCCAAGCTGCGGAGCTTTACGTTCTGGCTGCTTGGCGACCTGTCGCAGGCGACTCGGAATGGCGTTTATCTGAGCCTCGCGGCAGTGATCATCGGGACGGTTGTGTTGACGTCTCAGGCACGGGCGTTGAACCTGATGATGATCGGGGAGCGTGATGCGTTCGATTTCGGCGTCGAGGTCGGGCGTGTGAGGCTGTTGGTTTTTGGAGCGTCGAGCCTGGTGGTCGGAGCGGCTGTCGCGGCGAGCGGATCGGTCGGTTATGTCGGGCTGATCGTGCCGCATCTGGTGCGTCTGAGCGTCGGCAGCGACAACCGTCTGGTAGTGCCGTTTTCGGCGATCGCGGGCGCGATCTTTGTTGTGTTTGCGGACACGATCGCCAGGACGGCGATCGCACCGCGAGAGCTGCCCGTTGGAGCAGTGACGGCTCTGATCGGGGCGCCGATGTTTATCTATTTGCTTAGGAAGAGTTAGGGCGATCTGGATAGGAAATGAAACCACAGATGGACACAGATGGACACAGTTCGAAAGAAATATATATCTGTGTGCCGCCGTGTTTATCTGTGGTTTCAAAATTCTGAATATAGGTGTTAGAAGTACGAAACATCTCCGTCAGTTATGAGACACGTGCAGTTTTGCGCGACGTTACGTTCGATCTCCGCGAGGGTGCGATCATCGCACTTCTGGGCGCGAACGGCGCGGGCAAGACGACTCTTATCCGTGCTCTTAACGGCACATTGCCTACGGCATCCGGCGAGATCGAGTTAGACGGACGGCAGTTGAGCGAACTGACGCGGCGTGAGATCGCGAAGAACATCGCCGTCGTCGCGCAGGAGAATGAGACGCGATTTCCAGTTACGGTACTTGAATTCGTTCTGTCCGGACGCTTCGTGCACGGCGGCGCGTTCGGGTGGGAAAGTGACGAAGATGTCGAAAATGCTGAACTCGCACTCGAAGCCTGCGATCTGGCCGAATACAAGACACGGCTGATGAACCATCTCTCGGGCGGTGAGCGTCAACGCGTTGTCCTGGCGAGGGCGATAGCCACTGACGCACGAGTACTGCTCCTTGACGAGCCGACCGCAAATTTGGACCTGGCCCACCAGGCATTGATGTTTCGGCTGGTGCGTAGCCGGTGTCGCGAACGCGGAGCGGCCGCTGTCGTCATCACGCACGACCTGAACTTGGCTTCGGAATTTGCGGACGAGGTCCTGATGCTTCGCGACGGCAGGATCGCGGCGATGGGAGCACCAGAAAGGGTCTTAACGACAGAGAACATCCGGGACGTTTTTGCCGTCGATGTGATGCTGGACCGAAATCCGGCAAGCGGAAACGTTCGGGTGACAAACGTTTTCTAGCAGTGGCCAATGGCCACCGTTTTGTTGACAAGCGACGCAAGGGAAGTTTGGTGAACATGCCAACGCTGCCCACGCAACAGTGAGACGATCGAGCCATTGGGTCATTTTTTCATTTATTCATTCGAAATGAACAAATGAATCAATTACCAAATGAATTATTCGTTACAGCCTGGAACCTCGTGCGTTTGTCTTGGTCAGAACCATTCTGCGTGTGGGCAGAAGGAGGGGTTTCATGAGGTTTGCATTGATCTTTGTATTGGCGCTTTCGGCGGCAGTGGTATCGTTCGGGCAGGAGACGGGGAGCATTTCCGGAAAAGTAACCCTGCGAGGCGAAGCCGTCCCGGGGGCGGGCGTGACGCTGACATCGACGACAAACTCGAAACTTAAGTTTGCGGCGGTCACGGACGGCGCGGGAACCTATCGGCTTTCGCAAGTACCGGAAGGCGTGTATGTTATTGATTTTTCCAGCTATTACGTCGGCGGCATGCCTCGTCAGCAGGGGCTCGATTGGCGCGGCGAGATCCGTGAGCATCGCGGCGAGGAAAAGGTGCTCGATATCGATTTTGACAAACCGATGCCTTATCGCGAAGAGGTTGTTGTTGTCGCGTCCGGCACTGAACAGCCGCTATCCGGCGTGTCCAAAACGGTCGACGTGATCGACGCTCAGGAAATGCGCGATCGTGCTGATTTCTCACTTTCGGAGAGTTTGCGGACGATCCCTGGATTTCGCGTGCAGCAGTCCGGCGGTTTCGGAAAGGTCGCCACAATTAAGACTCGCGGGCTTCGCAATCAGGACACGGCATTGCTTCTTGACGGTATCCGGTTTCGCGACGTAACGGCGATCACGGGCGATGCGTCTCCATTCCTGAGCGATCTCACGCTCACAAGCGTCAACGCGATCGAGGTCCTTCGTGGTTCGGGCTCTTCGCTTTACGGCACTAACGCGATCGGTGGAACGATCGACCTTAAAACGCCTGAGGCGAGGGTCGGCACGCACGGACAGATCGGTGGGGCCGTCGGCGGGCTTGGCCTAGGCCGATTTCGCGGAAATATGTCGCACGGAACATCTGACGGAAAATTCGGGATCGGAGCGGGCGTTTCGCGAACCGTTTATTGGAAGGGGATCGACGGCGATGACAGAGCGGCGAACACAAACTTTCAGAGCCGGTTCGACGCTGATCCGTGGCCGAACACAAACATTTCGGGCCGTATTTTCGTTTCCAGTGCCAACGTCCGGCTTAACTCCAATCCGGATACCAAGGGACTGATGCCTTCCACGAACTCAACGATCATCGACGCACAACAGGGTGTGAATTTTGTCTTTGACGCTAACGATCCGGACAGTTCGCAGAGATCAAAATTCTTCGACGGACAGATCGTTGTCAACCAGGTAGTCAACAGCCAATTTCTGATCAGCGGCTATTACCAGGGACTAACAACAAAGCGGACGAACGACAACGGCAGTCTCGGCGTTGGTTTTCAGAGTGCATCGACCAGTGTTTTCGACGGCACCACCCATACCGCCAACGTACATTTCAACTGGACGCTTAACCGTACGAATACGCTGACTGCCGGTTATGAATTCGAAAATGAGGGTTTCGGGAATGACGGCAAGACGCCTTCCGGAACGGCGAACTTTTTCGTGCATGCCGGACAGCGGAGCAACACTTACTATGCGCAAGACCTCGTGTCGCTGCTTGGCGGCGATCTGCAGCTTGCCGGCGGGCTGCGTGTTCAGCGTTACAGTCTCGACCGTCCCGGGTTCAGTCTTTCGAATGCACCATACGCCAGCCTCACGCTCAGCGATCCGCCGACAGCGTACACATTTGACGGGGCGGCATCGTATTTTATCCGAAGATCGGGAACTAAGCTTCGAGCACACGTCGGCAATGGCTATCGAGTGCCATCTCTGTATGAGCGGTTTGGCACTTTCTACGATAACTTTTCATTACCGAATCGGTTTGTTGCCCTCGGTGACCCGTTCCTTAAGCCGGAAAAGACGATCGCCTTTGACGCTGGTGTCGAGCAATACGCTGCCCGCGAGCGGGTACGGCTCTCGGCGACGTATTTTTATACAAGGCTAATAGACATCATCGGATTTGGCACCGGCGTTCCGAATATAGGAGCGACCACGCGGCCGTTCGGAGGTTACCAAAACCAGAAAGGCGGGGTCGCTCGCGGAGGCGAATTCAGCGCGAAGGTCAAAGCGACGTCGATGACCGAGATTATCGCGTCCTATACGTACACAAATAGTACACAACGTACGCCGCAGGTTTCGGCGAGCGGTGTATTTAAGACGCTTGGGATCCCCGATCACCAGTTCACACTCGTTGTAACTCAGCGGATCAGACGGGCTTGGGTAAACTTCGACTTACTTGCGACTTCCGATTATCTGGCGCCGATCTTTAGCAATTCCACCTTCAATACGTATGTCTATCGTTTTCAAGGAAACCGAAAGGGCGACCTGACGGGCGGTTATACATTCGGATTCAAGCGTGAGAAGTTGACCCTGAGGCTCTACGGAACGGTCGAAAATATATTCAACCAGGAGTATTACGAGAACGGATTTCGGACCGCTCGACGGACCGCTAGGATGGGCATGTCGTTCGGTTTTTAACCGTACGAGAGGTTAAATTTAATGTGTTGACCTGCCGCCCGAAAAGAGTGTCCGGCGAACATTGCCCATTTTCGATGTCGTGATAAAATCGGTACAAACGGGGGGCATTGAGATATGAGATATATACTTCCAGTACTATTTCTGTTTTCGATGGTGGCCTTGGCGTCGGCCCAGAGACAGGTGACGAACGCGGACCTTGAGAAATACCGCGTGGAAAGGGAAAAGGCCGAACGCGAGTACCGCGAGACATATGCTAAGCGCGGATTCCCTTCGCCGGAAGAATTGGCGCGTCGCCGGCAGCAGACCGAACTCGACAACCAGGAACTGGTGCTCGAATTGCGTGAACGGGCCATCGCTCTGGAACAGCTTCAACTGCAGCGCCGTAGTTTTTCAAATTACTACACCGTTCTGCCTGCCGATAACGGCGCGCAAAATGTCGAGTATCCGTACAACTGGTCATTTGGACGGACCTACCGACTTCCGGGCAGGACGAAGTACGGCGAGCCGGGTTTTTTTGCCGGCGGTCAGTTTTGGCCCACGCCGGTCCGGACGCCGCAGCCCAAGCCGGCCTGGATATGGCCCAGGTAGAGATCGACCGGCCCTCACGAAACTAGAAAAATGAAAGCAGGTTGGGAAGCCGTCATAGGCATGGAGATCCATGCGCAGTTGGCAACATCGACGAAGATATTTTGCGGCTGCGCTGTCGAAACGGGCGGTGAGCCCAACTCCAACACGTGTCCTGTATGCCTCGGCCTGCCGGGTGCCCTGCCGGTGCTGAACCGGCGGGCGGTCGAGCTCGGGGCACGAGCCGCTCTGGCGTTGGGCCTTGAGATCCAGAAAACTTCGGTTTTTTCACGAAAGAACTATTTCTACCCTGACCTGCCAAAAGGGTATCAGATCTCACAATACGATAAGCCGTTCTCGGCTAACGGCCAGCTCACCATAATGACGGCGGAGCGCGATGAGCAGGGACACGCGGCCGAGTGGACACCGCTGACTATCCATATCCAGCGAATGCATCTGGAGGAAGACGCGGGCAAGAACGTCCATGAGGGCCTCCCCGAAGTTGATAAGTACTCGTACATTGACCTGAACCGGGCCGGTACGCCGCTTGGTGAAATTGTGACGTCGCCCGACTTCAGGACCTCTTGGCAGGCATACGACTATGTCAATCACGTAAGGAGGGCACTTCAATGGGTCGGCGCCAGCGACGCCGACATGGAAAAAGGCAATCTGCGGTGCGAGGCCAACGTTTCGGTGCGAAAGTCCGGCGAAACGGAATTTCGGAACAAGGTCGAATTAAAGAACCTAAATTCGGTCCGCTTCATGCAAAAAGCCATCGAGTTTGAGATCGATCGGCAGATCACGGCCCACGAAGCCGGTGAGGAGGTGCGGCAGGAAACCCGTCTCTGGGACGAAAAGAATAATTGCACCAGGATCATGCGGTCAAAAGAGGATGCGCATGATTACCGATATTTTCCCGAGCCTGATCTTCAGCCACTGACGGTCTCAAGGGAGTTCGTCGAACGCGTCAAACGCGAGATGCCGGAACTGCCCGACACGATGCGAGACCGGTTTGTCGATGTTTACGGGCTCAGTTTCGCCGAGGCGTCGCAGATCGTTTCGGACAAAGACCTGGCGGAATTCTTCGAGACGACGACGAGATTTACGGCAAATCCGAAATTGTCGGCCAACTGGGTGCTCGGTGAATTTACGCGTGAGCTTAACAGCTCCGGCAAGACTGTCGCCCAGGTCCAGGTAACGGCCGAGGACCTCGCCGAGCTTATTAAGACGGTCGAGTCAGGCACGATCAACAACAATCAGGCCAAGGAGGTGTTCTCCGAAATGTTCGCGACCGGAAAGACCGCCCCGGTGGTGATACGTGAAAAAGGGTTCGAACAAGTGTCTGACTCGGCAGCGATCGAGAAGATGGTCGATGAGGTGATCGCGGCCAATCCCGATCAGGCTGCGGCGTACCGAGGCGGCAAAGAGGCACTGTACGGGTTTTTTGTAGGACAGGTGATGAAGGCTTCGCAAGGCAAGGCTAACCCCAAAGTAGTCAACGAGATCCTGAAAAACAAACTGTAGCGATCGGGCGCGATCGCATGTCAAAATGGACATCCGGAACAGCACTGCCGTCATTACCGGCGGCACAAAAGGGATCGGCTTCGCGATCGCAGAGAGCCTGGTCAAAGCAGGCGCAAATGTATTCATCTGCGGCCGCTCAAAGACGGCACTTGCCAACGCCTTAACGGACCTTCGTGCGATCGGAAATGCCGCAGGCGAAACCTGTGACGTCCGCAGCGAGGACCAGGTGCGTTCGATGCTGGAAGAGGCCCGACGTGAGTTCGGGAGCATCGATATCCTCGTAAACAACGCCGGTACCGGCGTATTCGGCAAGACGGTCGAGGAACTCACTGGCGACGAGTTTCGGGAAACGCTCGAGACGAACCTCTTCGGCGTGTTCTACGCCTGCCATCATGCGATCCCGATGATGAGGCCGTCCGGCGGATACATAATCAACATCTCGTCGCTCGCCGGGCAGAATCCACATCCCAAAATGGCGGCGTACAACGCTTCAAAATTCGGTTTGAACGGATTTACCGAAGCGCTGATGCAAGAGGTCCGGCACGATAATATCAAGGTCAGCTATATCTGCCCAGGCAGTGTCAATACGAGCTTTGGCGGCGACAGCCCGAGCGGCGATAAGGCTTGGCAATTGCAGCCCGACGATATCGCTCAGACGGTGATGGACCTGTTGGGAATGAATAGCCGGGCACTGCCGAGCAAGGTCGAGATCAGGCCTAGCCGGCCGCCGGTGCGGTAGCTTTCGCTTTGATCCCGTTCAACGTTCTTACGACACGTTCGAGGCTGATCGGTTTGACATTATAGTCCGCTGCGCCCAAAAGTTTCGCGCGGTGACGGTGTTCGTCGGCATCGAGAGATGTGACCATCACTACCGGAATATCGGAGACCGCATCGGTATTCTTGACGCACTCGAGAAATTCCCAACCGTCCATTATTGGCATCTCAATATCTGAGAATATCAGGTCTGGCCTCCACACGTCGGAGAGCAGCAGCTCCATCGCGTCGGCGCCATCAGTGGCAGTGATCGCTCGGTGGCCGGCGTCCTCGACCATTTGAGCGGTCCTTCGTCGGATACTCGCGCTGTCGTCGACGATCAACACCAGTTTTGAATCGGCGTTCGACGGCAAGCTCTCGATCGCAGGTGGAATGGGCACTCGGTCGACGCGGACCGAACTTTTGAGAACAAGCGGCATCCGGATCGTAAAAGTGGTCCCTGCCTGCGGTTCCGACGTGATCGAAATGCTGCCGCCTTTTGACTCGATGCTTTCTTTGACGATGCTCATCCCGATGCCGCGTCCGGCATTGAGATCCACCTTTTCGGCGGTGCTCAGGCCGCGTTGAAAGACAAGTTCAAGTGCGTCCGGGCCGCTTAGCGACGCTGCAATTTCGGGTGCGATAAGTTCGTTTCTTAGGGCCTTTTGTTTCAGCTTTTGCACCGAGATGCCCTGGCCGTCGTCTTCGACTTTGAGAGTGACGCCAAATTCGTCCGTTTCGACGCTGACACGGATCTGGCCTTTTTCCGGCTTACCTATCAGACGACGCCTGTCCTGCGGTTCGATACCGTGAACAACGGCATTTTTGAGCAAGTGAAGCAGGGGCTCGATCATGGCGTCGATCACCTGCGTGTCGATCTCGCAATCGCCGTTGACCAGCATGACCGCCGCCTTCTTGCCCTCTTCCTGGCACGTGACATGGACCGCTCGGCTGAGGCGGGTTTCGAGCGTCGCGAACCGTACGAGCCGGATCCCGAACAGTTTTTCCTGAACCTCGTTGGTGAGACACCGCTGAGAATCGAGCAGCAGCGAGAGTTTTTCGAAGCGTTCGGGCGGAACTGCGGCCGAAGGTTCCTCTTCGAATTCGGAAAACCGCTGAACCAGGGCGGAGTGGTTCAAGTTGAGTGCGCGGGTCAGTTTTATGAGGTCGTCGAGCCTATCAAGAGAGACTCGTACGACCGGAGACGGCATGGGTTTCAAACAGTCCGTGCGGGCCGCGGATGCGGACCGGCCGGCCACCGCTGGCGGTTCCAAGGGTTTTACTTCCGGTCTTTCCGCCGATACCGTCGAGATCGCTCTTTCAAACTCAGTGTACAAGCGGACGAGATGTTGGGCTTCGTCAGCGGGCCCGTTTCCCAGGACCATCGCTTCGAGCAGCCATGACGCGCGTGACAGCAGGTCGATCGTGTCCCCGCCGACCGCGCTGTTCGACTCGACCAGTTTGTCCAGCAGGTCCTCGACGCGATGGGCCAACTCGGAAGCCTTTCGAAAACCGACGATACCCGCTGCTCCCTTGAACGTATGGGCGCTGCGGCGAACTTCCCACAACGCTTCTCGGTCGTCTGAGACAGTGCCGAGCGAATACACGCTTTGCTTGATATTTTCGATCAGTTCCGAGGCTTCCGATCGAAAGATCTCCATCGTCTCGTCGTCGAGATCGAAGTCAGTTTCATGAATCGTGGCCGTGGGTTTCGATGGCTCAGGTGTCTTTAGAACGTCAAATGACTGGTCAACAAATCCGGAGATGTCGGGGAGAAAATCGTCGGCGCCGAGAGGAATGCTCAGCAGACGTTCCTCGATCTTGGCGACCATGTCGAGGGCTCTGCCCACGTCCGCCGGAGTGTGGCCATTCTCAAGCAGAGATCGAAGAGCTCCTTCGCATTGATCGGCCAGGCTGACGATCTCGTTAGCGGAGTTCTCGACCGCATCCTTGCGGATAAGCTGCAGATTGCGAACGGACAGATCGATATCGCCGTCCGACGTCGGATCCTGATCGAAGATCAGAATGCCGTTCCGTACGCCTGACAGTCGCCCGGAGGCCTTTTCAGCAAACGCCAGGAGCGCAGATTGGGTAGTGTCTCGTCGGTCGCTGTCGCCGTTGATCATTTACAGGGCCTCAACCTCAGCTGGTTGAACGTCCGGGAGCAGATAGGTTTCGAGCGCCCGCATCAGGGTCTCGGGACCGAAGGGTTTGGTTATATAACCGGTGGTTCCGGCCATGCGTCCGCGAACTTTGTCAAAGAAACCGTCTTTGCCTGAGATCATAACGACAGGCACGTCCTTGACTGCTTCGTTTGCACGGATGAGCTTGCAGGCCGAATATCCGTCCATTCGCGGCATCGCGATGTCCAGCAGGACGAGGTCCGGCACAACCTCTTCGAGCATTTCGATGGCCTCGACGCCGTCCACGGCGGTCACGACGTTATGGCCACACTTTTCAAGTTTGCTCGAGATCAGCTTCCGTACCGTCGGGCTGTCGTCGACGACCAGGATAGTTTTGCCTTTCGGCATGCCCTCGTGAATGCCCTCCTGACGACGCATGTCCGCAAGTCTGATCGCAATCGCGTGGACCTGTCCCGCGAGGATCACGTTGTTGGGGCTCAGACGAGATGCTTCCTGAAGATACGCAAGGCCTTTGTCACGATCGTTCAGATTAAAATGGCCGAGTGCGAGGGCGGTCAGTTCGGCCTCATCAAATTCGCGAAGGTTCCATTCGGCCTCCATGCCGGTCACGGCTTGCTGTACGATCTTGCGGTCGCACCTGCCCTCGCAAAGCAGCGAATCGATGTCCGTGACCGAAAGCACGGAATGACAGTCGCGGCAAAGGAACGCCTGTGGGTCGTTGTCGCATGTGCAAAACGGACAGGGATTATCGAAGGCCGTATGTTCGGCATGAGCGGCTTCATCCACCTGTTCGTTACCGTTAATAAACGGGTCTGCCGAAGTGATCGCATCGTACGCTGCCAGGGCAGCGTTGATCTCTTCGGCCGTCTCTGCGGCGGTCGGGTCATCCGACAGATCGGCCTTGTCTGGGTTGTCTTCGCTTTCCGCGAGCGTTGCCGCCGTGCGGGGTGCCGGCTCTTGCGCGATCGAAAGCGGCTCGCCAGGCGTGGTGTCGACCGCGTCGTTTTCATCGAAGGACGCTTCCAAGGAGACCTCCGGGCCTTGATCGACCGGTTCGGGTTCCGAAGGCGGGGTGACCGTAATCGCTTCTTCGGTCAAACGTTCGTGTATGTTCTCGTCTGACGGCGGGACGGCAGCAAAGGTCTCCGATCGTTCGGCGGTCGGCTCGCGGTCCTCGGGCTCCTGTGCCCCGTTCGGGCCGCTTTCCGAGATTGGGATTTGATCAATGACCGGAAGGGAAGCGGCCGCTTCGATGGGAATGTCTTCTGTGACTTCCGTCGGCTCCTGCACGGGCTCCACCTCCGCCGCGGAAAGCAGATCGGGCTCATCGGTGCTTTCGACGCTTTCGCTATCGATCGTCATTGGAGGGGCCAATTCTAATTGCTCTTCTTCTTCGGCGACCGTGACACCATCAGCGGATGCCGAGGCACCTTCGGACAAAGAACTTTCACGAACGGCTTCGAGAGTGGCTGAAACGAAATCCTTTGCATGGCGGGCCCACGCATTCTTGGGCTCGATCACGAGGATCTTTTCGAAGGCGGAAAGCTTGTCTTCAAGCGATGACGAGATCATCGAACGCAGGGTGAGAGCTCCGACGTGTTCGGCGTCGGTCCCGAGAAGGCGATCGATCAGCTCCAGTGCCGAGTTGTTTTCGCCTGCTGCCGCAGCGCCCGCAGCTTTGAGAAAGAGCTCTTGAGCCCGCCGCGCGGTGATCTCGTTGACTAGATCGCGGGCTTCTTTGTTGGCGTGATCGAGTTTCAATACTCGCTGAAGGCATTCGAGACGCTCATCGTCGTCACGGGCTAACTTTGATTTGTGAAACCAGGCTGCAGCGTAACCGTTATCGTTCGATATCGCAGAGTCAAAGCACTGCTCCGCCAAAGCCGTATCGCCTGCATCGAGAGCGGTCAGGCCGCGCTTGACAAATGATTTCGCCTGCATCGAACAGGTCGCGTTCTTCCATTGGACCGCCCTTTGATTATCGGGCTCGACCGCCAGAACCTTGTCCAGGAAACCGAGCAGCTCGTCAGGCGACTCGCAGATCGACGCAAGCCAAAGCCATGCGTCCACGTTTGACGGTTCCTGTTCAGTCACTTCGGTCAGCAGATCCCGGGCCCGCTGCCGGTCACCGCCGCGTGCTGCCGCGATACCCTCCGACAACTTTTCTCCAAATTGCTTGTCATCCGATAAAGGGCCGCCAGCCTGGTCGAAGAACTGTTCAAAGCGGGGTGTAGCGACTTCGGGTTCGATTTCTAATCTCATATTGGGTATAGGCAGAGCGAGAAGACGTGGTTCGATGTTGTTTCGGGCGCGGCGGTCCGGGCGAGGCCCGGGACCGATCCAATTTCATCTGCAAAATAGGTGCCACAGTGCGTAGCAACGCGAACTATTTGTAAAACGGGCGTTTAGACCATAAAATAACGTCGATTTGTCGAAGTTTCATCCGTATCGCCAAGTCGTACAACGGCAAACCGGACGGCGATTGTGACAAAAAATGTCAGATTTATTTGACAAAATCGGGCAAAAAGACGGCGTCGCATAATGACCGATAAAACAGAAGAATTTGACGCAGTTATTGTCGGCGGCGGCCCGGCCGGCATGTCCGCCGCGATCTGGTGCGGCGATCTCGGCCTGCGGGCTATGCTCATAGAGCGCGACGCGGGTGTCGGCGGCCAACTTACACGAATTTACGGACGCATAACGAATTACCCGGGTCGAGTGGCCGCCAACGGCACAGAACTGCGCGAGCTGTTCGCCGAACAGACCGCAAATTCGCCTACCGTGATCAGGATCGGTGAAGCGGTCGATGCGATCGATACCGAGGCCAAAACAGTAGTCCTTTCCGGTGGTGACACGTTGTCCGGCCGATATCTGGTACTCGCCATGGGTGTCCGGCGCAAGCGGTTGAAAATTCCAGGTGAATCGGAGTTCGCCGGGCGCGGGATACTGAGATCGGGCGTTCTGGAGTCACAACTCGCTGTTGGCAAGACCGTCGTTGTCGTCGGAGGAGGCGACGCCGCGCTGGAGAACGCGCTTATACTCAGCAAAACTGCGAAAACGGTATATCTCGTACATCGCCGGCAACGTTTTTCGGGCAGGCAGCAACTGGCCGATGCCGTCATGTCAGCGTCCAATATCGCGATCTTGATGAATAGCAGAGTTACCGAGATCCGCGGATCTGAAACCGTAGACTCTGTACTGGTTGAGAGCATTGACTCAAATGAATGTGCTCGATTGCCGGCGCAACACGTTCTTGTCAGGATCGGTGTCGAGCCCAATTCCGAACTGGTTCGTGACTCGCTCGAGGTGGACGAACGTGACTATATACTTATTAATGCCCGATGCGAGACCAGCACCGCCGGAGTTTACGCCGTCGGCGATGTTGCAAGCCCGGTCGCTCCAACGATCGCCGGAGCCGTCGGCCAGGGAGCGACCGCCGCCAAGGTGATCGCCGCACAAGTGCTTGATTGATCTGGAAAAAAATACGAGATTTTGAACCGAATTTCTAAAATTTTGGCCGTTATCGATCCGGACTTCAAGTAGGACGCCGTCCTACATTCGACGCCGAAGACACCAATTCCCTAATAACGATCAAGTTATGCCAGCTAGAATCGCCATCGGCGGCGGCAGGGGCATCGATTCCGGCATTTTGGCACGATTAGTGCCTGACTTTTTTGACGATCTTGTCGAACCCAATTCAAAATCTGCTTGTGGCTATGTTGATTTGGCGTTTGCCGGATGTGAAGTTCTCACCTATCAGGAGGAAAATATGAAGAAGAGAGTTGTGTTGACACCGCGGCTTTTCTCGATATTTTTAAGTATCGGATTGGCCGCATTTTTGTCGCTCAGCGTTTCTGCCCAGACATCGACTCTGCGAGGAACGATCCGTGACGCTCAGGGTGCCGTGGTCAAGGGAGCAAACGTAACACTGCAAAGCGAATCCAAGAGTTTTAGCCGGACATCGATCTCGAACGACGACGGCAATTACGCATTCTCGGCGGTCCCGCCGGATATGTATCGTTTGGAAGTCACAGCGACGGGATTCAAACGATCGGTCATGGCGAATGTCCAGGCGATGGTCGACACCGCAAAAGAAGTCAATATCGCTCTCGAGGTAGGCGGTGTTTCGGAAACGGTTTCGGTCACCAGCGCGAACGAACCCGCCTTGAATACTACCGACGCCTCGATCGGTAATACGATCACTACGCAGCAGGTCATCGGTCTTCCGCTTTCCGCTAGAAACACCCCGGACCTTCTTTCGCTTCAACCGGGAGTTACGACCAGCGGCGAAGTGAACGGCGGACGTTCCGACCAGGCGAATGTGACACTTGACGGCGTCGATGTGAACGAGCAGCAGGGCGGACGCGCTTTCTTTAGCGTACTGCGCGTGACACCCGAGGCCCTTCAGGAGTTTCGCGTCCAAACTACCAATGCCGACGCGAGTTTTGGCCGTTCGTCAGGTGCACAGATCTCGCTGGTCACCCGCTCAGGCAGCAACCAGTGGCACGGCTCCGGTTATTTTTACTATCGCCCGTCCAAATGGCTGCAGGCCAACAATTTCTTCAACAACTCGAGCGGCGTCGCACAGCCTTCGCTCGAACGCCGGAACTATGGCGGCTCGGTGCTAGGTCCGATAATCAAGGACAAACTGTTTTTTGCGTTCTTCTATGAGCAGTTCGACGAAAATACCGAAACGTCGGTGACGCGCGAGGTTCCGCTGCCAAGCATGGGACAGGGGATCGTCAAATATCTCGCTACCGCTGCTCCGGCGGCAGGGGCTTGCTCTGGGGCATTTTCGAATGGTGTCGTGACCATGACGACAGCGCAGATCAACGCCTGTTACACCGCAGCTAACGGGGCGACTCCAGGTATCAACACCGCTGCGACGGCATTCCTGGGAGCCGCGGCTTCGAGATATACCGCCAACGATACGACGGTCGGTGACGGCCTAAACACGTCAGGGTTCCGGTTCAATGCAAAGACGCCGGTTCGCAACAAAGTCTCCACGCTCAGGTTGGACTGGAAAGCAAGTTCCAAACAGGACATATTTGCTCGTTACCAGTATCAGTGGGACAAATCGACGGGCCTCCGGCGGTTCCCGGATACGCCGGCTCCATTGAACTGGGTGCACCCGCAAGGTGTAGCGGTTGGCCATACGTGGACCATCAACAGCAACATGGTCAATAGGTTCACGTATGGGCTCACTCGTGAATCGTTCACGCTTGGAGGTGATTCAACTCAGAACTTTGAAAGTTTTCGGTTCATATACCAGCCGTTCAACTTTTCGCGTGACCTCAGTCGAATAACGCCTGTACACAACTTCGTCGACGACTTTACGTGGATGATAGGTAACCACACGGTTTCGGTCGGCGGCAACATCAGGCTCGTAAAGAATGCGAGATCGTCTCTCGGAGCCTCGTACGACAATGCATCGATGAATCCGTCGTACTACAACTGTTCTGGCGATGTGGTTGTGTTTGACGATGCCTTTTGTTCTATCCCGATCTTTCCTAACGTCTCGAGCGCTGGCATAACCGACCTTCGCGATGCTCTTACGTCGCTGATAGGACGCTATTCGCAGTACGGTGCTCCGTTCCAATACACCAAGGCTGGAACGCTCCAAGCTGTCGGCACTCCGGTCAATCGGGTCTTTAAGACTGAGGAATACGAGTGGTATGCGCAGGACAGCTGGCGTATGACCAGCGACCTTACGTTCAATTATGGTGTCCGCTGGTCCACCGGAACGCCCGTCTATGAGGCGAACGGGGTACAGGTCAAACCGACTACAAGCTTAACCACCTTCTTCGATCAGCGGGTCAAAGGAATGCTCACGGGTACCCCGTTCAACGGTCTGCTGACGGTGGATACTGCGGGCAAGGCCAATAACAAGCCCGGCTACTACAAGCAGGACTTTAACAACTGGGCTCCGAACGTTGCGTTCGCCTGGTCACCGAACTTTAAGAACAAGTTCCTTAAGGCGTTGTTGGGAAGTGATCATACGAGCACGATCCGTACCGGTTTCCGAATGACCTACGACCGCATCGGCAGTGCCTTGGCGGTTGCGTTCGACCTGAACTCGACGCTCGGATTCACTTCGACCAAGAATATCTCGGCGAACACCTATGATGTTAATTTCTTCCAGGGGCCGCTGTTTACCGGCCTCAATCAGAACATCCGTTCCTTGCCGGGAATCAGCGGAGCTCCGACACTGACATTTCCGCTGATGACCCCTGCTGACGAGGACCAGCGTATCGAACAATCGCTCGATGACGGTATTACCACGCCGTACAATTACAACTACAATTTGTCTTACGGGCGTGAGATCTGGAAGGGGCTTTCGTTCGAGGCTTCCTACGTTGGCAGGATAGCAAAGAATCTGCTCGTTATCCGCGACGTGGCTCATTTCAACGACTTGAAGGATCCTGCCTCAGGACAGGACTTCTACGGGGTGATGAACACGCTGCTCGATTATCGTGCGAACAATGCGCCGATAACGTCGATACCGAATATCCCGTGGTTCAATAAGTTCGTCCCCGGGCTGGCAGGCACATACAGTGTCTGCGGCGTGAACACCGTTCTGACCGCCACGCAGGCTGCTTATCGTCGTGTCGCAAGGTCCAGCGTAAATAACACGGGTGCTTGCATCGGCGGCCGGAATACCAATGACTACACGTTCGTCCAGCTCCTGTGGGATGACGGTCTGGGATTTGGAAACAACATCTTTATCCACCCGCAGTATGCGACGTTCGCTGCGTACTCCACGATCGGAACGTCGTGGTACGATGCGTTCCAGTTCAGTCTCCGCAAGCGGTTCTCGCATGGGCTGTCGTTCGATGTCAATTACACCTTCTCGCATTCGCTCGATACGGCGTCAGGGAATGAAGCTTCCGGATCGATCACCGGACTGAACTACCTGAACCCGCTTAGTGCGAAGGCGAACAAGGGAAATTCGGACTTTGACGTTCGTCACCTGATCAACGCCAACTACATTTACGAGTTGCCGTTCGGAAAAGGCAAGTCGCTCTTCGGCTCGGCCAACAAGGTAGCCAACGCGTTTATCGGTGGTTGGACGCTAACGGGTATCGTCCGTTGGAACACCGGATTCCCGACTGGTGAGCCATTTGACGACGCTCGCTGGGCGACTAACTGGAATGTCCAGTCCAACGTGGTCAGGCTTCGGCCGCTGTATAGCTCGCCGACCAAGACCGGCGTGGGCGGGGTCCCCAATCTCTTTGGCGATCCGACGTTTGCTTTCCAGTCATTTAGGAATGCGCGTCCGGGAGAACCCGGAGACCGTAACTTGTTGCGTGATCCTGGTTTTACTAGCGTCGATATGGGATTGTACAAGTCGTTCGGCGTTACTGAGCACAGCAAGCTGACCTTTAGGTTTGAGGTGTTCAACGTGTCCAACACGCAGTCGCTTACGGGAGTCTCGAACTTCGGCGTTGGTTTGGATCCGTACCTGAAGACGCCGTCATCCGGATTCGGCAAATTGACAGCCATTCAGGGTGAACCAAGGGTTGTCCAGTTCGCTTTGCGATTCGATTTCTAGACAGTATCGAATGTGCTTGATCGAGGCCGTCCGAAAAAGGCGGCCTCGTTTTTATTGTCCGGGAGGATTCTCGGCGATGTATTTCTTGAGCTCGTCGCGACGCTCATAGTTCGGGACTTTTTCGAGGAATTTGACGTATTCCGCAGACGCCCGGGGTTTGAGCCCGGCACCGTTGTACAGGGCAGCAAGCCGCAGATGAATCTCGGCCTTTTCGATCGGGGCCAAACGGATGGCCTCGTTGAGATAACCGACGGCTTTTGAGCCCTTTTTGATCGCAAGGTAGCCCTCACCGAGATATTGCTGGGCGTCCGCAGATGTCGGGTCGGTCTCTACCGTCTTTGTCAGCAACTCGATCGCTTTGTCAGGAGCGTTCTGCGAAAGGTATAGCTTGCCCAAATTGACGGCGGCCGCCGTATAGTTTGGCCGCTCGCTCAACGAACGCAGGTAACTTGATTCGGCGTTCTTTGTGTCCTTTTTCAGGAAATATGCGTTACCGAGCTGACTCCAGGCGGCAAAATCCTTGGGATCGTTTGCAGCCACCACTTTCAGCTTTGCGATGGCCTGATCGTTCTTACCTTTCGAGATATCTGACACCGCCTGTTCGAATCGGTCCTGGTCATCCTTAGATCTCGGATATACCGCTGACGCGGAGAGTACGCCGGCTTTGCCTTTCGATCTTTGGTACTGACTCCAGTTTATCGAAAAGTCCTGGTAAACGTTGGATCCGGGCGTGTAATGCAATTGCCGACTGGCGATCTCTTCGTGATCGATCTCGACAACAACAAGTGACTCGCCACGGGGCACATCGTTTATGATATACGAGCCGCGATCGGACACTGCTTTTCTCGCGACCAGTCGTCCGTTGGAGTAAGCCGCGACGAATACGGCCGGGGATTTCTGGTCCGACGGCAGGCCATCGATAGATACCTTGCCGGAAACCGTAATGGCGTCGACGTGTGGAATGTTGGTAGGTTCACCGCCGATCTTGCGGAGACCATGGTCCGGGTCGTCGGGAATTACTTGGGAAAAGGACAGACTCACGAAAATGGCAACGCAAAACATCGTTAACGCGCAACTGCAAATCCTCTTCATATGACAGCTCCTTACAAAGGATCGAGATCTAATCAATCTTAACACCATTTCGAAGCTTGCAAATAGGATCTAGCGAGCGGCGAACGCGTCGTTGCCGGTGATCTGGACCAGATGACGCGTGTCGTTGAGGGCGAGGACACGGATGTTGTTCCGGCTCCGGATCTCGAAGCGGTTTATACCGCAGTTCGAGGTTATTATCCACGGGGTTTGCTTGGTGCTGCGATGTATCGCGCCGAGCAAGTGGAGCATCAGGAAACAGATCGCTCCGGTATGCGAGTAAATGGCGATCCGTTCGCCCTGATGGTTACGCATAACGTCGTGAAATTTGGCCGTGATACGGCGAAGCAGATGGCGGTAGCTCTCGCCTCCGGAAATGACATGGTGAATATTGCGATTTACGAGAGCGTAGTAGTCACGCGGATAGATCTCTTTCGACTCGTCGAATGTCAGACCCTCGAGCACGCCGACGTGCCGTTCGCGAAATGCCGGCGACGTGTGGATCGGGAGCTTCAAACGGTCGGCAAGCGGCTGGGCGGTCTGGATCGCCCGGGTCAGGTCGCTGGAGTAGATCGCGTTTATACCTTCTCTGGCAAGGGTTTCGGCGGTTCGCTCGGCTTGCTGGCGCCCGAGTTCCGACAGAGGCGTCGGGCCGTGACCGCCAAACCGTCCTTCGGCGTTTCCGGCAGATTGACCGTGTCTGATCAGGAATAGGCGCGTCGGCTGGGCCATGATCGAGAAGAGTAGCTTATTGTAACCTAACCTTTATGCGCCGACTGCCTCCGATTTTAGTTTTTCGGTCTGGTAATGTGTTCGCAGCGTCTCGATGAACTCGTCTATTTGGCCTTCCATCACGAGATCGAGCTGATGGACGGTCAAGCCTATACGATGGTCGGTGACGCGGTTTTCCTTGAAATTGTATGTGCGGATCTTTTCAGAACGGTCGCCGCTGCCGACCATCGATTTGCGTTCGGCCGAGAGGGCGTCGTGCTGTTTCTGCTCTTCGATCTCCTGCAGACGGGCCCGAAGGATCCGCATCGCCTTTTCTTTGTTCTTGATCTGGGACTTCTCGTCCTGCATTGAGACGACGACGTTCGTCGGCAAATGGGTAAGTCTAACGGCAGAATAGGTCGTGTTGACCGACTGTCCGCCGGGCCCGGACGAACAAAAATAATCCACTCGCAGGTCTTTGGGGTCGATCTGGACGTCAACCTCCTCGGCTTCTGGCAGAACGGCCACCGTGATCGCCGATGTGTGAATGCGCCCTTGGGTCTCTGTCTGCGGCACACGTTGAACACGGTGCACGCCCGACTCAAAGCGCATTTTGGAGTAAACGTTGTCGCCTTCGATGATGGCGACGGCGTCCTTGATGCCTCCGATGCCGGTGTCCGACGCTTCGAGGATCTCCATTTTCCAGCCCTGGCGTTCGGCGTACCGTGCGTACATACGCAGGATCTCGGCCGCAAAAAGTGTGGCCTCGTCACCACCGGTTCCGGCCCGGATCTCGAGAATTACGTTCTTTTCGTCGTTCGGGTCTTTGGGCAGCAGCAGGAGTTTGAGCTCTTCTTCGGCGACCGGCAACTTTTCACCGATCTCGGCTATTTCGAGAGCGGCCATCTCACGCATCTCGTCGTCGTCGGCCGAATCGGCAAGGTCGCGTGCTCCGCGCAGATCGTCCTGCATCTTGCGGACCTCGCGATACTTCTCGACTATTTCGCCGAGGCTGCGATGCTGCTTCATCAGCTTGGCGTACGCCGACATATCGGACATGAACTCGGGCGACGAGATCTGCGCCGTCAGCTCTTCGTAGTTCTTTTCGATCTGTGCAAGCTTTTCGAACATAGTGTTTGTCAGAACCGCCTGCGTGAGCGGGCGGCCAGTTTCGTAAAATTGATGAAGTACCGGCGAACTGACCGCCCGCTAACGCAGGCGGTTCTGACTTATGCCGGCTCTAGTTTGAGTGACTCGTCCAGTGCCTTGATGGCGACCTCGAGTTGTCCGGCGTCCGGGTCCTGAGTAGTAATATTCTGCAGCCAAAGCCCGGGCCGGGTCATCGCCTTGAAAACGGCTCCTGACTCTTTTTTCGCAGCGTAGCGTATCACTTCGTACGACAGGCCCGCGACGAGCGGCATCAGTGCGATACGCACGACGAGATTTAGCCAAAGCACGTCAAATTTGATCACCGAGAACAGGACGATCGCGACGAGCATGACGACCATCAGGAAAGACGTCCCGCAGCGCGGATGCTGGCGTCGCTGCTGGGCAGCGTTCTCTACGTTGAGTTCGAGCCCCTTTTCCCAGGTGAATACTGTCTTGTGCTCGGCTCCGTGATACTCGAATACGCGTCGAATGTCTCTAATGAAGGACATCGAAAAGATCATCACGATGAAAAAGAACATCCGGACCAGCCCGTCCGCCAGATTAAACGCGACCCAGGAATGAGGCTTGACCTCCCAAACATACGCCTTTATCGTGGCAAACCATCCGGAGCCTGCCGCTATGGTCGGAGCGTCGCCCCAACCGGCCCAGATGAACACGAGATTGGTCAAAAGCAAGGGTGCGGCCAGGAAAAGAATGATATTGAACAAAAGGGCAAATATGATCGAGCCGACGGCGGCCGCCGAGTGGCCCTTTGATGCCGTTTTCTCTTCCGCGGGCATGATCACCTTGACCGGAGCTTTTAGAAACTCCCTGTCCGGCGTGCCCTCGACCAACGCGGCCTCAGGCTCTCCTGTTCGTTCTTTGACAAGCTCTTCCTGCTCTCGAACATCGTCCTCGTAAACCTGAGTCGAGAAATTCAAGGCCTTTATCCCCAGCGCCAGCGATTGGATCAGCGTCGCACCGCCGCGAAGTACGGGCCAGCCTAGCCATTTATACTTGTCGCTCCATCGCGGAAGCGATTCGGCAGTGTGGACGATCGTACCGTCCGATTTGCGGCACGCTATCGCGTAGGCAGACGGCGTCCGCATCATGACGCCTTCCATCACGGCCTGCCCGCCGACGATCAGGTCGCGTTCAAGGGCAAAGACGCTATGAATCAACTTGAGTTTTAGTGCGGTCGATCTGCTTTTCATAACCTGCAATTGACGGTTTTTCACCGGTGTTAGTTGCCTTTTTGTTTTCGCTTACCAGTCGTTCGGAGCAAAACGCTAAAATGCCCATTGCTCTCAAGATAACACTGCTTTACCAGGCTCGCATCCTTTAGTCCTTCTTCACGAAGCTGGCTGTAAACCTCTTCCTCGGTCAGGAATTCCTTATCCAGGTTCTTACTGATAAACTTGCCGTCCTCGATAAGCAAGAGCGGTTTTGGTGTCAGGAAACGAGCAATAAATGTCGACCTGAAACCGAGCCAATCCAAAAAGAAATCCCAGAGCACGATCGTCGTGATCAGCAGCAACGCCTCGGTGATCGACCGCGAATCACCGGCCATGCCATTTTGAGCGGCGTCGGCGATGACGACGATAACGAGCAGGTCAGCAACACCGATCGAACCTGACTGACGCCGGAATATACGTAAAATGAAGTACATTCCGAGGTACATTATCGTGCCCCGGATCACGACCTCGGCGATCGATTCAGTCGGCACGAACATGGAGTGCCAGTCGATCTTGAAAAGCGTCTCCATGGTTAGACCTAAAAAGAACTAACGCCGACCTTTTTGTCGCCTGATCCGAGATGTGATCGTCACACGTCTAGATCCGGCGCTAAGGTCGGCGTCAGTTTTGAAAAGCTAATATCTAATTGCTGCGGCTTTCAATTCCAATTTATTTGGTCGCCTCGCCAGCCCTGGCGTAGCGCTTGTTGAACCTGTCAACGCGTCCGGCCGTATCGACCAGCTTCTGCTTACCCGTAAAGAAAGGGTGACAGGCCGAGCATATTTCGATATGCAGGTCTTCGCCCATAGTCGACCGAGTCTTGAACGTGCTGCCGCACGCACATATCACCGAGATCTCGTTGTAGTTAGGATGAATTTCTTTTTTCATAGTCACATTTCCTTCGCCGTAAATAAGCGATGTGATCTTGCGTATAAACGCAATCTTTAATGATAGGACGAAAAAACCAGCGGGTCAAGGTTTTGAGTTATGTTCGGAGCGAAAGGTTCAGCCTGTCTCCTGGCCGGATGCTGAAGAACGCGACAGATCGCACACTTAAAACGATTCGAGGAGACGAGCAAGTCGGTGTTCCCTGATGCCGTAATATTCCATTATTTGGGAGATCTGGCGGTCGAACGGTTCGGGAGAACCGAGCTCCGCGAGGCGTGTGCCGACGAGCATGTTGTTCTTGGGCGTGTGCTCGGTCGAGACAAATTCGAAAAGCTTGGTCGAGTAGCCGCTCCTCTCGAGAAGCAGCGAACGGACCCCATCTGTGACTATCTCGGCACAGCGTTCGAGCATGACTCCATGTTTGAGGATGTCGCGAAACATCGCGGGCGAGGTGATCTGGGGCCGTATCTCATGGTGACAGCATGGTGCGGCTACGATCAGTGCGGCCTCTGCGGTGATGCCTTTATAGAGAGCGTCATCGGTCGCAGTGTTGCACGCGTGGAGGGCGATTAGTATGTCGACGTCTCGAACGTGATAGTCCGCGATACTCCCGACGACAAATTTCAGACCGTCAAACTCGCAGGCCGCGGCGACCTCGCCGCACAGCTCGACCAGATCGCTTTTTGTGTCGACGCCGGTCATTTTTACGTCCAGGCCCCGCACATTACGGAAAAAGTCGTATGCCGCAAAGGTCAGATAACCTTTGCCGGATCCCATATCGACGATCGAGAGGCTGCTTTTCCCTTTTAGTGATGATTTGTCGACAAAGTTCGCGAGGACCTCGACAAATTTATTGATCTGCCGCCACTTGTCCTGCTGCTTGTCACGCACGCGTCCGCGATCGTCGGTGATGCCGAGTGCTTTGAGATAAAATGCTCCGGCGTCGACCTGGGTCAATTTTTCGCGGTCGTGTGAGAGAACGGG
>JBGAVC010000049.1:0-28805 GCA_044228265.1 Pyrinomonadaceae bacterium | reverse complement strand
TTATTCGCAGGCCGTTGGACAAGCAACCTCCGTAGATCAGACAAAGGCTCTTCAGACCATCGAAGAGAAAGCCGACGCGAGGCGAAAGGAGCTTGGCATTCCCGGCATCGCGCTTGTGATCGTGAAGGACGACAAGATCATCTACGACAAGGGCCTGGGTTACAAGGACTTCGAAAACAAGGTGGCGGTCACGCCAGACACGCAGTTTGCGATCGGGTCTGCGACAAAAGCTTTTACGGCCCTGACCGTGCTTATGGCCCAGGACGAGGGAAAACTCACGATAGACGACTCGCCAAAGAAGCAATTCGCCGTACTAAACGTACGACCCCGAAACGGACACAACATCGACGATCATGATCCGCGTGCCAAATTCGTCGGGTTTGAACCGCACGCACCTTGCGATGATCACCGGCAAACTCAACCGCGCCGAGCTGATACAGGTCGCCGGCCAGGCAAAGCCGACCGCGAAACTTCGCGAAAAGTTTCAGTACCAGAACATCATGTTCACCGCCGCCGGTGAGATAGCGTCGGTCGTCGAAAAGCAGCCGTACGACAGATTGATCACCGACCGCATTTTCAAGCCTCTCGGCATGTCGAACAGCACTGTGTCGATGAAGCAGATGCAGCGAGCGAAGGATCATTCGAACGGTTATTCGTACAATTTCGACACAAAGGTCACTGAAAAACTGCCGTTTCGCGACATCGACGAGGTCGCCCCTGCAGGATCGATCAACTCGAGCGCCCGTGACATGGCCGAATGGCTGAGATTTGTCTTGAACGGCGGTGTCGCGGGTGGAAAACGCCTGGTTTCCGAAAAAGGCTTTGACGAGTGGCTCAAACCGCAGATGAAGATCGCCGGTACGAGCAGCTACGGATTTGGCTGGTTTCTGCAGCAGTGGAAAGGCCTCAAGATCGTTCAGCACGGAGGCAACATCGACGGATTCAATTCGCTGGTCGCGATGATACCCGAGAAAAAGATCGGATTTGTATTGCTGACCAATGTTTCGGCGTCGAGCCTAGGCAGCGAATTGATGCCTGTCGTTTGGCAGAACCTGCTCGAGCCAAATAACGCTGACAGCCCTAAAACGCCCTCCGAGCCGTTCGACAAACTTGTCGGGAAATATCACGTTGAAGAGGCAAATGTCGATGTGGAGATCAAAAAGGCCGGTGACGATCTGGTGATGGTAGTTCCGGGTCAGCCCGAGTACAAACTGGAGAGGACCGGGCCGCGACAATACAAACCGGCGAGTCTTCCGGACGGTTTTCGGTCAAATTCTCGCCCGGGACGGGCGACGTCACCGACCTCGAGCTTGTCCAGCCGGGACGGACCAGCACCCTCAAGCGTGTCGGTTCGGAAGGAGCCAAGGCCCTGGTCACAGGCGGCAGTGGAGCTAAAGAACTGGTGGGAAAATACACCGGCCCTCAGGGCGGCAAGGTAGAGATCAGAGAGACTGACGGCAAGGTCACATTCAATGTCGGCGGGCAGCAGCCGTATACACGCTGACCGAACGATCGAAAGACAGCTATTCGATGCCGCCTCTGCCCGATACTTACTGGATGAACGTAAAGCGCGATGCGGCCGGCAAAGTAGCCAGTGTCGTCGTGACTCAGCCTGAAGGAGAGTTCGAATTCAAACTCTCGACAGACACCGACCGTCCCGTCATTTCGGCTGAAGAGTTACATCAAAAGATAGTTGTCGCGATGGGCGGCGAAGCCAACTGGCGAAAGATCAAGACGCGCGTCACCGAATCCGACATCGACCTCGAAAATCAGGGCGTCCACGCGACAAGCCGCTCATGGGCCTCATCAGCGAACAAAGCTGCCTCTGAAACTACAATGACCGCGCTTGGAAAGACGATCGCGACCGGATGGGACTATTTTGACGGAACAAATGGCGAAGAAGCTTATTCATTCGCTCCGGCCGAAAAGTTTTCGGGTAAACGTCTCGACGACGCGTTTAAGAAGATCGAAGTGACCGGCACTTTTATCTGAAGAGGCTGCTCGATTGGAAGAACGACTTCAAGAAGATCGAGGTGACCGGCACGGACAAGGTCGCGGGCGAAGACGCGTACATCGTTTCCTTCGAACCGATCAAGGGCACGCCGTTTCGGGAATTTTATTCCACCAAGACGTTCATGCTTCTAAGGCGCGACGGCATCATTCCGTCGAGCACAAGCGATCAATCGGTCCCTTACACCATAATGTTTTCTGACTATCGAGACGTTGACGGGATCAAGATCCCGTTCCGCACGGTCAGCTCGAATATTGCGAATGGAAATATCGTGACAGTGGTCAGATCCGTGAAACACAATGTTCCCGTCGACGACGCGATCTTCGGGCCACGCAAAGCGGCGAAATAGTGTCTCACTCGACGTCTTGTCTCGCGGTAAAAGCCGTCTCGATGATTGACTCTCGAACCGCCAGCACCAGGTCGGACTACGCACCCATATGCTTTTGCCGGTGTCTGGTAACCTGGTTTGACGTTGCCTGAGAGTATTTTTTCAATAATGTTCAGCGAAGCGATCGCGGTCATCGTGTAGCCTTCGGGGCCCTGTAACCGCGATTCGACGCGGTTGCCTTCGGCATCGGACGCTTCACCCCATAGCAGGGTTCTTCCCTTTTCTCGCTCCTCGTCCGACGGGCCGCCGGCCGGGATCTGTTTTTGCAGATAGCGTTGGAACGGGCCCAGAGCCAGCAGCCATCCGAGATATCGGCTCAACTTCAGCATCTTTAGGTTCGACGGCGGGATCACCGTGAAGACCTCGATATTGGGAATTCCCGTCGAATAAAATGCCGTTGCGACGTCGCCCCACGGGATAGTCACCGCTGTCTTGGTCACCTCGCCGAAATCGATCTCCCGGCTCTTCCACGCCGGCGGAACGCTTGTGATCCGTCCGTCGCGGCGAACAGCTCCGCCTTTACCGACGTTCATTGTCATCGTTGCCTGCGTGCCATGCGAGAGCCGTCCCATTCCGTAAAAAGCGAGTGACAAGTTGGTCGCAGACGGTAATCGGTCCTTTAAGTGCCGCGCGAGACAGTCGCTCGGTACCACATCAAATCCGACACCCGGCATGAGCATCACGCCCGCTTCCCGGGCTGTCTTATCGAGGGCCGCGGCGGCTTCGAAAACGGCGATCTCGCCCGTTATGTCGGTGTAATGTTTTCGATTACGCAGGCACGCCTTAACCATCGCGGCACTCGTCAGCGAGAACGGCCCGGCGCAGTGCAGGACAACGTCGACCTCGCCGAGGGCAGCATCCAGTTTCGATGTTTCGTCGAGGGCGAACACTCGATGATCAAATCCGTGCTTGGATGCGATCGGTGCCACTTTCGCTTCACTTCTACCCGCGAGTATCGGCTTGAGTCCTCTCTCGGCCGCAAAGCGCGTTATCAGTTCACCCGTGTAGCCGTTCGCTCCGTAGATAAGAAATTTGTCTGGCATATTGTCGATGGGCCTATGTCTGACCGGCCTCGTTCTCGATCATCCGTTTTAAGAGAACGATCTGCCCGAGATGATATGAATTGTGGTCAGCAAGCACCAGCGCTTCGCGAAATATCGTGTGTCCGCTGCCGTTCGGGAGCGGCGCCATCAGATCGATCTCCTCATTCGCGATCATATCGCGAAAGCTCTTCAGGTCGTCCGTGATCTGCTCGATCGATGTCTGCCACGTAGCGGCAGTGCCAGCGGCCGTGTTCCAATATCCTTCGGGAAAGACCGGCGAGACGTGCTTGGGATCGCGGCAGTAATCTATGATGTCCCGCTGCGCGATACGGATATGCTCGACGAGCTGCCACGCAGTGTGCGGAGAACCATCGACGCGCCTGTTGATGTCATAGACCGGAAAACCGGCAAGAGAGATCTCGAGGCCGATATGGGCGGACTTGCCGTCAAGCAGCTCGATCAGATGTTGTCGCGTTTCCTGGCTCATTCGGGGCCGAATATTTTCAGTTGTTTAAGCTGTGTCTCTTTGAGTCTATCCAAAAACGAGTTGCGGTCAACTTGGTGAGCCCCGAGGGCTTTCATATGCGGCGTCATTACCTGAGCGTCAAGCCATGTCGCACCATGAAGGCGAAGGTGGTCTATCAGGTGCAGAAGAGCGAGCTTTGACGCATTGGGCGTCTTGTAAAACATGCTTTCGCCGCAGAATACACCGCCCGCATCAACGCCATAGAGTCCGCCGACAAGATTACCGCCTGCGTCCCACGCCTCGACGCTGTGGGCTAACCCCAAATGGTGGAGCTCATCGTACGCATCGATAAACTCGTCGGTGATCCACGTACCCAACTGTCCCGGACGATATGCGAGAGAGCACTCGGTCATCACATTGCGAAATTCCTGGTCGATGGTGAAACTCAGGTCGCCCCGCCGTCGCAGTTTCTCCAAACTTCGCGGGATCTTGAGGCGATCGAAATCAAGCACCGCCCGCCTTCTCGGACAGTGCCACGGGAGCGGCAAACCCTCGGTCTGCCATGGAAAGATGCCCATTCGATAAGCGTTCCGAAGATTCTCGACCGTCGGCTTGCCCCCAAAGTGCACGACCCCGTCGCTGGTATAACAATATTCCCCGACCGCAGCGAATTCGCGGTAATGAAACGTTCGAGGGTCGGGAAAATCGATTCGGGACATAGGTATTATTTACCACAACCGAGACATTTTGGCGTGTACATCGATCACACGACTTTTTCCTTCCATTTACCTAGGCGAAAGATCATTCCGCTGGCGACGGCCAATAGCGAGAACGCGAGCGTGATCGCCCAGAAAACGCCGTCGGGTCCCATCTGGTATCGGTACGCAAGCGCGTACGCGAGAGGGATCTCGAATATCCAAAATACGAGTACGTTAAGGTACGTCGGTGTCCTTGTGTCGCCTGCGCCGTTAAAGGCAGTCTCAAGCACCATGCCAAGTCCGTAGAATGCGAAGCCGTAGGCGATTATATGGAGCGCACTAGTGCCGTAATCAAGAACCTCCGGCTCGCGGGTAAAGATACCGATGATCCCGCTCGAAAAGAAGAAAAACACGAGCCCGACGAGGAAATAGAACGCGGCGTTGAACCAGGCCGCTTTCCATACGGCGGAAGCGGCCCTTTCCGGTTTGCCGGCTCCCAGATTCTGACCGACCATCGTCGCCGCCGCATTACTGAGCCCGAGAGCAGGCAGCAACGCAAACATCACGACACGAAGTGCGATCACATATCCCGCGATCGCCACGTCACCAAATCCCGCCATTATCGGCATCAACGCGGTCCAGCTTGCCGTTGCGATAAGCAGTTGGAAAACACCGGTTGCCGACAGTCGGATGAGCTTCCACAGAAGCGCGGTATCAAAACGCCAACTCTCGCGGCTGACATGTATCCTTCCTCCGGGGCGGAACAGGTTCCAAGCGGCGAACGTGACGCCTATGCCGCGGCCGATCGTCGTACCGACCGCCGCTCCGGTCACGCCGAGTTCTGGAAAGAACGCCACCCCGAAAATGAAGCACGGCGACAACACGATGTTCAGCCCGTTCGACAATATCAGTACACGCATTGCAACGGCCGCATCGCCCGCACCGCGGAATATTGCGTTCAACAGAAAGATAAAAACGATCACCGCATTGCCGCCCAGCATTATCCTCATGAACCTGGCGCCTTCGGCCATGATCTCGGGCTTTGCGCCCAGTATCTGCAGTATTTGCGGAGCGAAAGTAATACCTATCGCACTGATCAGGATCGAGACGATGACGCCGAGATAAATGACTTGGGCCGCCGATCGGGCAGCACCTTCGTGGTCCTGTTCGCCCGTGCGCCTGGCCACTGTCGCAGTTGCTGCGATAGCGAGGCCAAATGCAACCGCGTAGATGAGCGCCAACACGGACTCGGTGAGGCCGACTATGGCGACCGAATCGGCTCCAAGCTTGGCCACAAAGAAGATGTCGACGATCGCAAAAGTGCTCTCCATCAGCATCTCGAGGATCATCGGCACCGCGAGGAGAAAGATCGCAAGGCCTATCGGGCCGACCGTGAAATCGCGGCTCGACCCACGCACGGCCTCGCGCAGGATCGCCCAAAAAGAATTATCGACAGGTGGATCGGCCGCCGTATTTTCAGTTCCTAAAGACATATGACCTCAAAACAGAATGCGAACGAAAACGCCTATGTGTTCGACATCGAACGATGCGCACAAACACAACGGTGCAAAAATGGGATGAGTTTTCGGCTTATTTAGCGAACGGCGGGCTTCATAGTTTTTCGAACATAACACAACACCTACGAGATGTGAAGTCTTGAATTAGGCATCGTTGGAAACTATAATGCCAGTCGTCCGAGGTGACGAAAATTATGTATCTGGTTTCCCGACGTGATTTTCTCAAGGGACTGACCGCTGCCGCAGCCCTGCTTGCAGCAAATCGAAGTGGGCTGCCCAATTTCGCGTTCGATGACGCGGCGCCTTTCGAACTGCTGGTCGTCGGTGATTCGCTCATCTGGGGACAGGGACTCGAAGAAAAGGACAAGTTCTACACACTTACTGCTGAATGGCTTCGACGAGAGGCGTTCGGCCGCCCCCGCACGGTCAACTTAAAAGTCAAAGCGCACTCGGGCTCGACCCTGAAATTTCACCCGGAGGAGGCCGAAAAATATCGACGGGCGGGCAAGACCGAGGACGACGGTTTCAAGCCGGAAGTGAATGTCGGTTTTCCAAGCAGTTGGAAACAGATCGAGAACGCCGCCAACGAGTATCGCTCCGAGAGAAGACGCGGTGCCGACCTTGTGTTGATCTGCGGCGGAATTACCGACATTACCGCCGCCCGGGTTTTCGATCCGCGGGGCAACGATCAAGAGTTGCGTGCGGAGATCAGGAAATACTGCCGGGATGATATGTTCGACGTCCTCGCATTCGCCGCGGAAAAGAATCCACAGGCAAAACTCGCCGTTATCGGTTACTTCCCGACCATCACGGCGAACTCCTCGAACAGCAAGATGCTGAACGCCTGGCTAGAGGTCATGAGTTTTCCGAGGGTACTAAAGTCGTTTGTCAATAACCCGCTCGTACGTCCGATCTTCTTTAATAAGCTCAAGCGGCGAGGTATCGAACGCTCGAGGATCTGGCTCGAAGAGTCGAACAGGAACTTGAAAGAGGCAGTCGACATGCTGAACGCCAAACTTCAGTCTGAAAGGGCCGTTTTTGTCCGTACGCCGATCAAGGACGAGAACGCCGCGGAGACTCCGAACACGCTGCTGTTCCGCATGGGCAAAGGAGGCGTGGTCACAGACCCCGTCGCACATGAACGTATAAAGGACTGCCGCCAGGCGCTTCCAGATCTGAAAAGGTCCACGGGCATCGATTATCCTTTACGTCTCTGCGAGATCGCTGCGATCGGACATCCAAACCCTGCCGGTGCCAGGGCATATGCGGAGGCGATCAAGTCCGCCGTCTCACCTCTGCTAAATTAAGGAGTCCTCATACTGTTTTCTAACCGTACCGCCAACAGCTATACTGACAGTTTGAGCGTGCGATGAAAATAGCAGTAGCCATGAGCGGCGGCGTCGACAGTTCGGCGGCGGCGGCACTATTAAAGGAACAGGGCCACGAACTCGTCGGTTTTACGATGCAGTTGTGGGACCAGCGTCGCGGCGTTAGCGTCGATGAGAACGGCGACCCGCTTCCGAGCCGCTGCTGCTCGCTCGACGACGTTTACGACGCTCGCCGTGTTGCTGAGAAGCTGGAATTCCCGTTTTACGTTCTCAACCTCGAGCGGGAATTTGAAGAATCGGTCGTTGAGCCGTTCGTTCAAAGCTATCTGGACGGAGAGACACCCATACCATGCGTCGCGTGCAACTCACGCCTGAAATTTGCCTCGCTCGATAAGATGGCGGTCTCGCTTGGCTGCGATAAGGTCGCGACCGGACATTATGCACGCGTCGAGTTCGATGAGGCGGCCAACCGCTATCGTCTTTTCCGTGGAAGGAACCCTTCAAAAGACCAAAGTTATTTTCTTTGGGAGCTGACGCAGGACCAGCTTTCACATGCGTACTTCCCGCTCGGCGAGATGTACAAAGAGGACGTTCGTGATATAGCTCGCGGGGCCGAGCTCTACACGGCCGAAAAGCCGGAGTCGCAAGAGATCTGCTTTGTCCCCGACGGAAAGTATTCCGAGTTTATCGACCGTTACCTCGCACACGAAGGGCGCGTCAGTGAGTTGCCGCCGGGCGGTGACATAGTCAACGCCGCGGGTGAAAAGCTCGGCACTCATACGGGCATCCACCGCTACACGATCGGCCAGCGGCGCGGCCTCGGCATATCGAACGAAAAGCCGCTCTATGTCGTTCAAATAGAAAGAGCGAGAAACCGCATCGTCGTCGGCGAAGAGAACGAGCTAGAATCGCCCGGGTTCGTGGCCCGCGGTGTCAACTGGGTGGCCTTCGATGATCCGCAGGAGCCGGTACGCGCCGACGTGCGCGTCCGATACCGCCACGAACCGGCGCCGGCAACAATCTATCCGCTGCCGGATGACCGCGCGCGGATCGTGTTCGACGAGCCGCAGCGTGCGATCACGCCCGGCCAGGCTGCGATCTTTTACAATGGAGAAGAAGTTATCGGCGGTGGCTGGATCGTCAAGATCTGAGAAGGAAACTATTATGGCTAATGTAAAAAAGAGACCGAGCAAGAAAACAAAGGCTGCTCAGAAGGCGGTCGCGGACTCAAAAATGCTTGCCGCATCGAAGGCAGCTCATGAAGCAAATGCAGGCGGCGAATTCAGATCGTCCGTAGTTACGCCGCGAACGAGCACGGCGATCAAGCCGCGGCCTGACAAAAAGCGAGGCTAGTGCTCTGGCGACCCAAGCGACCAAATCCCAACTTCGACAGACCTATCTCGAAAAACGTTCTGCGCTCACCAAAAGCGAGCTTTCGGATGCGAGTCGTCGCATTGCCGATCGATTTTTTGAGACGTTCGATCTTTCGACGGTAAAGACGATCCACTGTTTCCTTTCGATCCCCAAATTCAACGAAGTCGATACTTCGCTGATCTATGAGCACGTTTGGAAAGGATGGCCGTCGATCGTGAGCGCGACGCCGAGGCTGCCGAAGTCGGGCGATGATCTCGAGCACGTTGCTTTCGATGCGGAAACCGTTTTTGCAGAGAACAGGTGGGGGATCAGGGAACCGGTGGCCGGCCGAGAGGTCGATCCGTCGGAGTTCGATATTGTGGTCGTGCCCCTGCTGTGCTTTGACACGCGCGGGTTTCGTGTCGGCTACGGCAAAGGCTATTATGACCGGTTCCTGGCACGATGCCGGCCCGATTGCGTTAAGGCCGGTGTGAGCTTGTTTCCGGCAGTTGACTCGATAGACGATCTTAACCGATACGACGTCCCCCTCGACCTCTGTATCACGCCGCCAGCGACCGTCAAATTCGATTAAACGGGCGCTCCCGTGACCGGTAGATTTCCACCTACGCCGCTGAGTCCTTTTCTTTCAAAATATCCCTGATCTCGGTCAACAGCGCTTCCTGAGGCGGAGGCGGCGTTTGGGCAGCGAGTTTCTTGAAGTACTCCATCGCCGCCTTTGCGATCAGAAACATCACTAATGCAACGATTAAAAAAGTGATGAAATCGCTTATCAACTGGCCGTAGCGGAGCAGCGGCGCGCCGCCTTTTACGGCCGCGTCGATCTGCTCGGGCGACGCACCTGACGGAAGTTTACCGCTTAGATCAATGAACTTGGTCTTAAAGTCCGTTCCGCCGGTGACCAGGCCGACGATCGGCATGATGATACCTTCGGTGAATGTAGTTACGATCTTGCCGAAAGAGGCTCCTATGATGACGCCAATGGCGAGATCGAGGACGTTGCCGCGTGCAATGAATGCTTTGAAATCACTCCACATCTGGGATGTTCTCTCCTTTTGATGAAATACATTAAAGAGCGCCTTTGGCGTAAGCATAGAGTCGGACATCAAATTTCGCAAACGAAAAAGGCGGGATCGCTCCCGCCTGTAAATGCTTCAAGATATACTGTTTGACCTATATGGATGCGACGCTGGCAGATTCTTCTGCGTCATCGTCGTCCGACTCGTCTTTATCGAGGCTGCCGCTGCCGAAAAGTTTTGAATCTTCGTCATCTTCGACGGCCGGTTCCGGCTCCTCCGGCTCTTCAAAGCTTGCCGCTGCGGCGGCAGCCGCCTTTTCTTCCTGAGACTCGAGAGCTTTGATCATGGTGCAGCTTCCTTCGAGGATGGCCCCTTCTTCGACGATCAGCCGCGGCGACTGGATGTTGCCGAGGACGCGAGCCGTGCGACCGAGATGCAATTTCTCAGACGCGACAATGTCGCCGTTGACCGTGCCGTTTATCATTGCCGCTGCTACCAAAATATTGGCATCGACCTGTCCGTTAGTGCCGATGATCAGCGTTCCGGTATCGGATGAGACGGTCCCGATAAGATGACCGTCGACACGCAGCATGGCGTGAAATTCGGTCTCACCGGTCAACGTCGTGCCGTGGCCGACAAAGCCGCTAAGGCGGCCCTCCTTGATGTCGCGGGCCATCGAGTCGCTTTCGGAGATAGCTGCCGAAGGCGTCGAGACCGACGCTTGATACCTGTATGCATTATCCGCCGGCTGGGTTGGAAAATTAGTCGGCTCCGCCGGCTCAGTTCTGGAACTTCTTCCCATTCTGATCATAATTTTTGTAATACCTCGCTATTAGAATTTGCTGATCGATTCCGACGGAAATACCAAGAAACTCGCAAAAACTGGCGCAGTCGAAGAACTTTAGATAAGTTTCCGGTCCAGGGGCAAAAGGGTCGAATGTCAGTCTTCTAAATAATAGATGAGTTTCGGCACGCATGTCTAGTGTGTATTTGCTGTTGTAAATTGCGGTGCGGCGTGTCAGAATTCAATCTTTTCGGGAGTGTTACGCGTTTTGAAGACTGAGACAAAAACCAAGACCAGGCTGCTCAAAAAGATGGGTCGCGCCATCGAGGATTTCTCGATGATCGAAGAAGGCGACCGTGTAATGGTATGTCTTTCAGGCGGCAAAGACAGCTATACGCTGCTCGATCTGCTTCTAGACGTACAGCGGCGTGCGCCTGTCGAGTTCTCGATCCTGGCCGTCAACCTTGATCAAAAGCAGCCGGATTTTCCGGAGGAAGTGCTTCCTAATTACCTCACCGGCCGCGGCGTCGAATACCGAATAGTAGAAGAGGACACGTATTCGATCGTTACGGCCCACATCCCGGAAGGCAAGACCTACTGTTCGCTTTGCTCACGATTACGGCGGGGCATACTTTATTCGACCGCGGTCGACGAGGGCTGTACGAAGATCGCTCTCGGCCATCACGGCGACGATATTATCGCAACGTTCTTAATGAACCTCTTTTACGTCGGCCAGCTCAAAGCGATGCCGCCGATCCTGCGGAGTGACGACGGCCGAAACACCATCATTCGCCCGCTCGCCTACTGCCAGGAAAAGGAGATCGCCCGATATGCCGAGGAGCAGCGATTTCCCATAATTCCCTGCAATTTGTGCGGTTCACAGCCGAACCTGAAGCGCGCCCGCGTTAAAAGGCTCATCGATGAACTGGAAAAAGAAACGCCGTTCATTCGTGCAACGATGATGACTGCGCTCACCAATGTCACGGGTTCGCATCTGCTTGACAATAAGCTCTACGACTTTCGAAACTTCGAGCCAATGATAAAGGCCATTCCCGCCGGACACGGCTCGGTCGAACGTGAGCTGGACGACGTTTTTGACCACAGCGAACCCGCATTTGTCCCCGACTTGATGGCCACGGCCGGACTCGGCCGGCTTGACTAGGCCCGACCGTCCTTACCTCATATGGGTAATTGGTGATGGTTAGAGGTTGCGGCACATCTCTGTGCCCCACGGCCCTGAAGTTACGCGGTCGACCGCTTTTTTCACTTCCTGAAATTTCCAATCGTTTCGCTGAAGGATCGTGCCGTCGGCCAACTCAATGCGGTTGATCAGTACTTTTTCGTTATATTGATTTTCCGTTGAGCCCTCCAGAGTTCCCTTATCGATCACGTTTGTAGGGCCGAGCGTGCTGAAAACGGACAGCACTTTCTTTTCTCCGTCTTTTATGTCGACAGCGCACAGGAATTGGCGGCGAACGACGTTCGATACATTTGCAAGTTCAGTAAATCGGTATTCCCAGTAAACGACCTTGACCGTTTTGCCGATATCGTTCCTGACGTTCGCGGTATATGTGTATCCGTTGGTGCGTTCCGTCCGGGGCGTCTGGGACTCAGCCATTGCCTTATCGATGGCGGCGCTGCGTCCGTCGATCGACGCTTCGTTTGGGTCTATGGCCACGACCGGCAGCTGTTCGCGTGCTTTTCGTTTGTAATAATGATTATCGTCTATCATCCCGCGCGTACGCGGCTGAAACTCGGGATCGGGCTGGGTTTGGCGAGAGTCGCGCTGCCAACTGGAGTTAAGCACCTCGAGCGGTTCCTGAGCCAAACAGCACGGTATCGCAAGCAGGAAAAACACCGAAATACTTACTACAAACTTCATTGCGGTCTCCGGGTTCTTTATGAGACTTCTGTTCGGATGGAGATTTCTGATTTATATCACTTCAACGTTCAGGAACCAAGAAAAAAACGCAGAGAGGGTAGTTTTACCTTCTCTACGTTTCCTATGCTGTGACCGCGAACCGCGGCTAGACGTCAAGGTTCTTGACGTCTAAAGCGTTGTCCTCGATAAACTTGCGTCGAGGCTCGACCTGGTCGCCCATCAGGACGGTAAAGATGCTGTCGGTTTCGATCGCATCCTCGATCCGGACCTGAAGCATCGTTCGTTTTTCCGGATCCATCGTGGTCTCCCAGAGCTGTTCGGGATTCATCTCGCCCAGACCTTTGTATCGCTGTATTGAAAGGTCTTTTTTGGCCATCGCCATTACCTTTTCGAGAAGTTCTTCGCGTGAATCGAGCGTCTCGCTCTTTCCATTCTCGCCAAGAACGAACGGAGCCGGGAAATCGGTCTCGAGCGATTTCTTGAGTTCAACGGCCTTTTGAAACTCGACGTAGCTTGCGAGGTTCCAATCGATCTTCATTGTCTGGCCGTTGGGATACGACACGTCGATCTCCCACAGGCCGTGTTCATCGTCACTCGTTAATTCGGTGTTATAGCCGGCATCTGCCAATCGGCCTTCGATCTCGGCCATCATTTCCTGTTCGCCGAAGATCTTCCGCAGTCGGACCTGATTTTTTGTAAGGATGCCGTCCTTGCCGGCAAACGCCTCCAGGAGCAGCTCCACGAGTCGGGCATCGTTATGGACGCGGCGCGCCAGCCGTTCAGAGTAGTTTTTGAGATCGGTCGTCTGTTCGAGCGCCTTAGACAGCTCGCGGCCCTCGACGGGGCGTGACATCGAGCTGATCTGGGCATCGGCTGTGGCCATACGCATCAGATAGCGGAACATCGCCTTTTCGTCCTTGATGTACTCCTCTTTTTTACCACGCTTGACCTTGTAGAGCGGCGGCTGGGCGATAAAGACAAAACCGCCCTCGAGCAGCTCCGGCATCTGCCGGTAAAAGAAGGTCAGCAGCAGAGTGCGAATGTGTGAGCCATCGACGTCGGCGTCCGTCATCAGGCAGATCTTGTGGTAACGAAGCTTTGCGATATCGAAATCGTCTTTGCCTATACCCGTTCCCAACGCCGTGATCAATGCCTTGATCTCGCCATGGCCTAGCATCTTGTCGAATCTCGCTTTCTCAACGTTTAAGATCTTGCCCTTGAGCGGCAGCACGGCCTGGTTCTTGCGGTCGCGGCCCTGCTTGGCTGAACCACCTGCGGAATCACCCTCGACGATATAGATCTCGGAAAGAGCCGGGTCCTTCTCCTGGCAGTCGGCGAGCTTGCCAGGCAGCGTCGATGTTCCCAACGCACTTTTGCGGACGATCTCACGTGCCTTTCTGGCGGCTTCGCGGGCGCGTGCGGCATCAACGGCCTTACCAACTATTTTTTTTGCGACCGCCGGATTCTGTTCAAAAAATTCACCGAGCTTTTCATTGAGGAACGACTCGACCGGGCCCTTAACGGGCGAATTCAATTTTCCCTTGGTCTGGCCTTCGAACTGCGGCTGCGGGATCTTGACGCTGATCACAGCAACAAGTCCCTCGCGGACATCGTCGCCCGTCAAGGCGACCTTGGCGTTCTTCATCATCCCCGAGCTTTCGGCGTAATTGTTGATCGTGCGAGTGATGGCTCCGCGAAAGCCCGACAGATGCGTTCCGCCGTCCACCGTGTTGATGTTGTTTGCAAACGAAAAGATCTTCTCGTCGTAGCTGTCGTTGTACTGCATCGACACCTCGACCGAGAGGTCGTCGCCGATCGTCTCAAAATAAAGCGGCTCGTCGTGGAGCGGGGATTTATTGCGGTTGAGGTGTTTTACAAATTCGGCAATGCCGCCTTTGTAGTAGAATTCGTGAGATTTCTCAGGCTGTTCGCGTTCGTCCTTGATGAAGATCCGGATGCCTTTGTTCAAAAAGGCCTTTTCGCGAAGCCGTTCCGAGAGTTTTTCGAAGCTATACGTAGTCGTTTCAAAGATGCTGGAGTCGGGGCGAAATGTGATCTTAGTACCGCGCTTCGATGTCGTCCCGGTCTTCTTCAGAGGCGCGACGGGTATACCGGCCTCAAACTCCATCTCGTGCGTCGCTCCGTCCCGCCAGATCTCGAGCCGCAAATATTCGCTCAGAAAATTGACGCACGAGACGCCCACTCCGTGCAGGCCGCCCGAGACCTTGTACGAATTGGAGTCAAACTTGCCGCCGGCGTGGAGCACGGTCATTACGACCTCGGCCGCCGATCGGCCTTCCTGCTTGTGAATGTCCGTTGGGATGCCGCGACCGTTGTCGATGACGGTGATCGAGTTGTCGATATGGATCGTCACTTCGATCGTGTCGCAAAATCCGGCCAAAGCCTCGTCGACCGAGTTGTCGACCACCTCGTAAACCAAATGATGAAGTCCGATCTCGCTAGTCGAACCGATGTACATCGCCGGACGCTTGCGCACCGCATCGCGCCCCTCGAGCACTGTTATCGATTCTGCACTGTATTCTGTCTTTGCTTTTGCCAATTTGTGTAAAACCTCTTACTTAATGATCTCTTTTATTTTTTCTTCGATATTCAATGCGTCAACGAACTCCAGTTGCTTTCCGTTCAGAAAGACCGTCGGTGTCGCGGTAATATTCAACTGTTTCGCACGACATAGATCGTCAGCAATTCGATGGATGATCTTCTCGTCATTATCAAAATCCTCTCGAAACTTCGACATATTTAGCCTGAGTCTTGTCGCGTACGCGAAGAGTAATGTTTTGGCCCGTTTGTTGGCACTCCACTTCTTCTGGTTAGCCAGGACCATATTCAACATTTGCCAGCCTTTACGTTGGTTATTTGCCGCTTCGACAACTCTCGCCGCCATGAGTGCTTTGTCGTGAGCTGGGATCCTTAGTGGATTGTGTCGAACCGTGATCAGAATATCGTCTCCGTACTTTTGCTTTAGTTGAGCCAGTTTTACGTGGTAGGTTGCACACGTTGGGCACTGAAGATCGTAGTAGACTTCTATCTTCACCGCCGCGTTTGGGTTTCCGTTGGACAGTGGTGAGTACCAGGTCGGGGCCGGCGCATTTTGCGCAGGAGCGGACAATGCGAGAATTGCCAAGAGCAAGGCCAGAAAGACGCCGACGGCAATCTCTCGGCCCCCTTGAATCCTTAAGCTTTCACGTTTGTACCCCACTAAATCGTAACGGTGAATCGCATCCATGTTTTAACAGGATATTGTAACATTTTTTGCCCAATACCGACAGGCAGAAAAGCCAATAAAATCCTTGCTTCTAGCGTGATTTAGCCGCGCCGTTGAGGATCGCGAAAACTCGCGCGTCGGCGGCGAATTCTGACGCAAAATTTTCCTTCGACGTAGTCACAAAAGTTTGGGTTTTGTCCGCCAAATATTCGAGCAGTTGACCGATGCGGCGATAGTCGAGTTCGGCGTCGATGTCGTCGAGCAGATAGAGTGGATACTCGTTTCGCGTGGCGTGGAAAACTGCGATACTCGCAAGCTGAAGTAGTAGCAAAGCGCTCCGTTGCTGGCCCGCGGAGCCGAACTTGCGCAGGTCGTGCCCGTCGAACTTTATTTCCATATCGTCGCGGTGGGTACCAACGAGCGCATGGCCGGAGACGATCTCCGCTTGCATCCGCAGCGTGAGGCGTTCGGAGATCAAGGCTTCGTAATCTGACAGGTCGCCTTTGCCCTCGAGCGATGAGGCGTACCGGACCGAGATCTCTTCTCGGCCGAAGAGGCGGCGTTCAAAAACCTCGTTCAAGCGCTCGACCAGCCTGACTCGGGCTCGGTGTATCCTTGCGGCAAGAGAAACGATCTGTTCGTTCCACGGTGCGAGAAGCTCGGCGGCTTTTTCGTTCGAGAAACCCGACTCGCGCGCCGTCTGGAGCAAGGCGTTCTTTTGGCGAAGGACGCGGCTATAGTCCGTAAATACCTGGACGAACGGAGGATGAAGCGAGACGATACCGGCGTCAAGAAACCGCCGCCGGGCATCCGGAAGGCCGCGGACGACCTCGAGTTCGTTCGAATCGAAAACGATGGCGTGCAGCTGACCGAGATATCGCTCGACGGCCTCTTTCTTGCCGTTGACGAGCAGCGTCTTGCTGCCCGCGCTGATCGCGCATTGCAGATCGCGAACTATCTCCGGCGATTCGCGCACTGCACCGCGAACGATCGCGATCTCGTTTCCGAACGCAACGACTTCGAACGGCTTCGACGTTCTGAACGACCTCGCGTTCGCCAGGAAATAGATCGCTTCGAGCCAGTTGGTTTTTCCCTGGCCGTTCTCGCCGACGAGGATATTGAGGCCCTGGCCGCACGCAATTGCACCGTGAAGATTGCGAAAGGCACGGGCCTCGATCGTTTCGAGCAGCATTCACGAAAGTTTAGCACGCCAGGGCCGAGGGCAGGCGGACTGCTCCCAAGGCACCCGGACACTTTTCAAATACGTTTTCTGAATATAGAATGCAATTGGACATTTTTCTTAGATAGGATGTTGAACATCCTTTAACAAGAAAGTCTTCCCTCAATTTCAGGTCTTCATGCTTAAGTTGTTCTTGATCGTCCTGGCACTGGCCTTTTCCGTCCCGTCTTATGGTCAAACTGCGCTTCGCATGGGAAGCGCCGCTCCCGAGTTTGCGGCTTCGTCTATCGACGGCACGCATTATGATCTGAACTCGATGCGCGGGCGTGTGGTTGTGCTCACCTTCTGGTCGACGAAATGCGAGATCTGCCGCAGCGAGATTCCGAAATTGAACCGTTTTACGTCCCGTTTTGACGAAAAGAACGTCGTCTTTCTGGCCGCGACGCTTGATAACGAGTCGAAAGTGGAATCGTATCTCCGTTCGAACCCGTTCAAGTTCCACATCCTCCCAAACAGCTTCGGTATGATCCTGCAATACGCCGACCGCGACAAGCAGGGAAACATCGATATGGGATTCCCGGCGTACTTTGTGATCGATCAAGCAGGAACCGTAGCATATCGCAGCAGCGGCTGGGACAAGATCGATGAACTGGATTCGCGGCTGACCAAATTGGTGAGTACAAAATAACCAAGGCCGATCGGATCGATGAAAACGAGTCGCTCCGGATGATCTCCGTCGCGGCTTTTATTGCGCCTGCGGGTGTATTCCGCCATAATGCCGCGCCTCGGGCATCGGCAGTCACATCTTCCGTTTACACCCTCTTTTTGATATATTTCTTGTTCGCTGCCCGTACGGAGAGGTAGCCTAATTGGTAAGGCAGTAGTCTTGAAAACTACCGCGCGAAAGCGCTTGCAGGTTCGAGTCCTGTCCTCTCCGCCACACATTTACACACCTCCCCTTCCATCAGTCGAAATGTCCTTGATTTGATATGCGGTTATGAGATAGCCTAGTGCAGACTGAATGATTGTTCATTCAGTCTGCACTTATGCCCCGAACTTCACGCGGAAATGCGGCAGCTAAAGGCGTAGTCACGGACAAACGCGAGGCTATCTTACGGGCCGCGATCAAGGTCTTTGCCGAAAAAGGCTACTTCAGCTCAAAGGTCGCCGACATCGCCGGTGCGGCAGGGATCGCGGACGGGACAGTCTATCTCTATTTCAGGAGCAAGGACGAGATACTTCACTCGATCTTTGACCGGGCGATGGCCGAATTCATCGATGAAGGCAAGCGACAGATCGCATCGATCGACAGCCCGGTCGAACGCCTGCGAAGGATCGCGCAATTGCATCTCGAAAAGCTCGGTGCCGACCGCGACCTCGCAATTGTATTTCAGGTCGAACTGCGTGGCTCAACCAAGTTCATGCGTGAGTTCTCGGCGGCCGGTTTCAGCGACTATCTCGATATCATCCGCGAAACGATCGCAGACGGCCAGTCTGCAGCAGTTTTTCGGGGCGATCTCAAACCTATCGTCGGAGCCAAGATACTGTATGGAGCACTGGACGAGATGGTGACCAACTGGATACTGTCGAAACGCTCTTATCCGCTGGCGCCGATGGCCGACGAGGTGCTCAAGGTCTTTCTACGGGGTATCGCGACCGAATGACCATACAACCGCAAAAACCGCCGCCCTCGAATAGGGGAGTACCGCTGTTCGACAACGAACCGCGGATCCTGGCGGACATTTTCCAGCGATCGGTCAATGAATACGATCTCCCGAACGCTTTGAATTACAAGAAGAACGGAGAGTGGCACGCGATCTCGTCCAAAGAGATGGTCGAGCGGGCGGAAAACATCGCCCTCGGACTGTATTCGCTGGGCCTAAGAAAGGGCGACCGGGCCGCGATCCTTGCTCCAAACTCTCCGGAATGGACACTTGTCGACGCCGGCTGCCAGTTCGCCGGGATCGTCGACGTCCCTATCTACACCACAGCATCTCCGCACTCGGTGTCATATATTATTGCCGACTCGGGGTCCAGGGTCTTTTTTCTTCAGGATCGCGAATCTTTTATGCGTTTTTCGTCAGCGATCAGCGAAAGCCCGGATCTCGAAAAGCTCATTTTCTTTAACGCGGAAGGTGTGGATGACGAACGAGCCGTCTCGCTTGGAGATATCGAAGAAGCGGGCCGGCAGCTCCGTGCCGACGAACCGGGATTGGTTGCCAAACTCACGGAAGCGATCAAACCTGACGATGTGGCAACGCTCATTTACACCAGCGGCACGACCGGCGAACCAAAGGGCGTGATGCTCACGCACACCAATCTGATCTCTAACGTCATCGACGCGAGTGAGAAGTATGCGTTTTCGGGCCGCGACACTTCGCTGTCTGTTCTGCCGCTCTCGCACGTTTTCGAACGAACGGGGATGTACGTTTACATAATGTACGGAATGGCGGTGCATTTTGCCGAATCGATCGAAAAGGTGCCCGAAAATCTGAAGGAGGTCCGCCCGACGATATTTATCGGCGTCCCGAGGATCTTCGAAAAGGTTTACGAAAAGGCTCGTCTCTCAGCCGCGCGATCAAGCCCAATTCGCGAATCGATCTTCGACTGGGCCGTCGAAGTAGCTAAGGATCATGCCCGCGTTCGCGAAAGCGGAACGCAACCAAGCGTCGCTCTCGCCGCAAAGCATGGGGTGGCGGACAAGATCGTTTACGCGAAAATGCGCGAGTTCTTTGGCGGGAACCTTCGATTCTGCATCACAGGCGGCGCCGCGCTTTCCGACGACATATATCTCATTTTCACAGGGGCCGGCATAGCAATAATGCAGGGCTACGGGCTCACTGAGACATCACCGGTGATCTCATCCAACAATCCGGCATTTCTGCGTGTTGGAACGGTGGGGAAACCGATACGGAACGTTAAAGTGCGTATCGCCGCCGACGGCGAGATCGAGGTGTCCGGCCCGGGCGTTATGGCCGGATACTATCATCAGGATGACGCGACCGCCGAGGTGATGACCGCGGATGGCTGGTTCAGGACAGGCGACATCGGCGAGCTCGACACCGACGGGTATTTGATCATCACCGACCGGAAAAAGGAGCTTTTCAAGACGTCCGGCGGGAAGTACATCGCGCCGTCTCACATCGAGCAGATGATCAAAGGATCGCGATTCGTCAATCAGGTCGTGCTGGTCGGTGACGGCCGGAAGTTTCCGGCAGCACTCATCGTTCCCAATTTCGAGATGCTCGAGTCGTATGCACACCTCAAGGAGCTTGAGCTCAAGACGCCTTCTGAGTTCTGCGCCAGCGACCGTATCATTAATCTCTTTGAGCGTCAGGTCGCTCAGCATACGGAGAAACTCGCCCAGTATGAACGCGTCAAAAAGATCGTGCTTATCGAGAATGAGCTCACGGTCGAGGGCGGTGAACTGACGCCGACGATGAAAGTAAAAAGGCGGGTGATCGACGAGAAATACCGGCCGGTGATCGATGCGATATATTCTGACGTGAGTGGCAGCTAGTAAAGAACGTGTGTCCCGAGCCCGGTCGTCATGCTCGAAATGCCGGTACGTGCCGCCCCGCTGACGATGTCGAGTATCGTCTGGCCGATGCTCTTTTTGTTGTGGTCGACTTCGACAATGTCGTAGGGCTCAAGCATTACGTCTTTTTGCTGGCCCCGTTTTATCTGGTCATAGTTCGCTGATATCACGTCGCGTTCCTTCGAACCCGACTTCAGCCGGTAGATCTTGATATCGCGTGTCTTTGCTTCGCGTTTGACACCGCCGATCTTGGCGATCGCCTCGGTGAGCGACAGCCCGTTTTCTTTAAGATAAATTCCCTGCGGCGCGACCACCTCGCCGGTTATGTATACGGGTGAAGCCTTCTGAACCACAATTACGTCTCCCGGATAGATGATCGGATTCGCTTCTTCTTTTCCGAGCTTAACGGAACTGAGGCTGTAAAGCCTCGACGGCACATCGGTGGGATCGCTGCCGGACGCTTTCCAGTTAGTGTCTTCGCTAGGCTCGCTGCATAGCGGCGGGCGCGTGCGAAATATCTGTATCATGCCGCCGGCTTCTTCCGTAACGCCGCCTGAAAATGCGAGCAGCTCGACAAGTGTCGCCTTTCGCATCAGGATGACCTGCTGCGGCGACCGGACCTCTCCGTAGATCGTCGCAGGCGGACGGCTTTTGCGGTCGGTCACCCGGACGCTGACTTGCGGGTTCTTAAGGTACTTTGATAGGAGATTCGAGATGTCCGCCCGAAGCTCGCGTTCGGACCGGCATTTGGCAATGACCGGTTTGTCGAAGAACGGCACTTCGATCTTACCGTCCTCGTCTACCGTAGCAACGAAGTCGTACTGCGGCTCGCCAAGCACTTTCCCGGTTATCTCGTCGCCGGGGCCCACGAGATAACCGCGTTGGGCCTGCGCGTCAGGCACAGGCGTTTGGCTTAGAACCGCGCTGGCGGATCCCAGACAGATCGCGAAAAACAAAACTGCTGTAATTTTCATCGATGAAACCCTCGGGAATGACGACTCGCATTAAAGAATAACCCACCAGCTTCGTCCATATCAACCGGCTTTCGGTCCTGTGTTCAGGCACGCCCTGCCATTCTTTGCATTGACACCTGCGCTGGGGAAAGGTAATTTCAAACTTAGTGTCGCGGCGCGCTTGCATCTGAACAAATGATAGAGAGAGAGGAGCAAAAGAGCGGGGGATTATGGTCTCTTCGCAGGCCGGCTCAGTACTTGCTGGATATCGCGGTGCTCTCGATCGCGTTCTTCATCGCTTACCTTCCCTCCGTCAACGTGCGGATGGAGATCTTCTACCGCGACGTCGCCCTGACGCAGCTTCCGTTCGTGATCCTCATCCAATTGTCGGCGCTTTTTCTTGTTGGTGCTTACTCGATCATATGGCGGTACATCAGTATCGAGGATCTTAAGGTTTTCGTCAAAGCGGCAGTCATTTCGAGCGCCGTCCTAATAGTATTCAGGTTCGCACTTACCTTAACCGACTTCACCTATTGGCAGATACCGATATCGGTCATACTTATCGACACGGTGATGGGATTCGGCGGGCTGCTTGCATTAAGGATACTGCGCCGGTTTTTATACGAGCTAAACGAAAAGAACAGGGTCATTTACACCGGGCGTCGTCGGGTTAAACGCCTTCCGACTCTGATCGTCGGCGCGGGACGCATGGGCGCGACTCTCGTTAAAGAGATGATCGGCCGCGCGGACGGCGAACTTGAGATACGCGGTTTCGTAGATGACGATGAGCGGAAGCGCGGTGGCAGCGTTGGCGGGGTCAAGGTCCTCGGGACCAGCGGCGACCTCCCGCGGCTTGTCGATGAGATGGACATCAAACAGGTGGTCATTGCCTTTGATCAGGCGCGGGGCAAGGAGATACGAGGCGTGATGGACCTCTGTGCGGCCATTCCGGTAAAAGCGCGGATCGTGCCGAGCCTGGACGAGATCGCTCACGGACGTGTTTCCGTCAGCCGCATCCGTGATGTCCAGATCGAAGACCTCCTGGGCCGTGACCCTGTCCAATTGGATGACGATAATCTTCACGACTTTCTCGCCGGCAAGACCGTGATGGTCACCGGTGCAGGTGGCTCGATCGGCTCCGAGCTCGTACGACAGATCGTCAATTACAGCCCTAAAGAGGTGCTTCTCGTCGAAAGGGCCGAGTTTTTCCTGTTCCAGATCGGACGCGAGTTGGCCTCGGGCTATCCGGACGCGCGGTTCGTCCCGCTCATTGCAGACGTTGGCGACGAGCCGCGAATGCGGCAGATCTTCGAGAGATATCGCCCGGCGGTGATCTTTCACGCCGCCGCCCACAAGCACGTCCCGCTCATGGAGACCAACTCGGCTGAGGCGGTCAAGAACAATGTGATCGCCACACGCCTCGTCGGCCGTCTTGCGGGCGAGTACGGCGCGGCGGACTTTGTAATGATCTCGACCGACAAGGCGGTCAATCCCACATCGATCATGGGCGCCTCGAAACGCGTGGCTGAGATCGTCCTGCAGGACCTCAACCGTTCGTACGAAACCAAGTATGTGGCGGTCAGGTTCGGCAACGTGCTGGGCTCCGCCGGGTCTGTAATTCCGATCTTTCGCGAGCAGATCCAAAACGGCGGGCCGGTAACGATCACGCACAAGGACATGACGCGATATTTCATGACCATTCCCGAAGCGTCACAGCTCGTGCTGCAGGCCGGCGCTCTTGGACAGGGAGGCGAGATCTTCATTCTCGACATGGGACGGCCGGTCAAGATCGTCGATCTTGCTCAGGATATGATCCGTCTGTCCGGCCTGACTCCGTACGAGGATATCGATATCCAATTCACCGGCATACGAGAAGGCGAGAAACTTTTTGAAGAGCTCGAGATATCAGGCGAGAACCTGCTTAAGACCCGCAATCCCAAGATCTTTATCGGCAAGATCGGCATGTACCCAAAGAATGTCGTCGAGCATATCGTCGACGATCTCCAGGCCGCGGTCATGGCCAACGACGAGTCATCAATTCGACGCGTGTTCAACGATGTCCTTCCCGAAGCATCTATCACGATGAATGATACGGACCGCCGCGCGCTGACGCATGCCGAGGGTGAATTCTTCACTCCGCCCACCAAGCTGGGACTCGCGCAAAAATAGGTAAAAATGGCGATACTCGTTACCGGCGGAGCGGGATATATTGGCAGCGTCGTTGTCGAAGATCTGCGTGAGCGGGGTGAGCAGGTCGTCGTTCTCGACAACCTCGTTTACGGCCATCGCGAGGCCGTCGACGCGGACGTTCTTTTTTACAAAGGCTCGATCGGCGACAAAGAACTCGTTCGCGAGATCATCGGCAAACACGATGTTTCGTCATGCATGCACTTTTCGGCGTATGCCTACGTCGGCGAGTCGGTCGAGCAGCCGGCAAAGTATTTCGACAACAATTTTGCTCAGACGCTAAGCCTTTTGGACGTATTGGTCGAGAACAATGTCAGTAGATTCGTCTTTTCATCGACCTGCGCGACGTACGGGGAACCTCAATACACACCGATCGATGAAAAGCATCCGCAATGGCCGGTCAATCCGTATGGATGGTCAAAATTCATGGTCGAGCGCGCGTTGGAATCTTATGATGCAGCGTACGGACTGAAATACATTGCTCTGCGGTATTTCAACGCGTGCGGAGCGACCGCAAAGCACGGGGAGCATCACGATCCGGAAACCCATCTGATCCCTCTCATCCTCGCGGCGGCAGCCGGCAAACGGCCGAATATCTCGGTTTTCGGCAGCGATTACCCGACGCCGGACGGCACCGCCATTCGCGACTACGTTCATGTCTCGGACCTCAGCTCGGCACATGTTCTGGCTCTCGAACATCTGCGCGGCGGGGGCAATTCGGAGGCCATCAATCTCGGCAACGGCAGCGGCTACTCCGTCCGCGAGGTCATCGAATCGGCCCGACTCGTCACCGGGCGAAAGATCGAGGAAAATGCGGCACCGCGCCGGGCAGGCGATCCTTCCAGACTGGTTGCAAATGCCGCAAAAGCTTCCGAAGTCCTTGGGTGGAAACCAAAGTTTCCCCAGATCGACACGATCGTCGAAAGCGCGTGGGCCTGGCATCAGGCAAATCCAAATGGATATGACTGAACCGATGTTAGAATTGTGAAACGAGCGTCGGACGTTCACTACTGATATGACACAAACGAGACTTTCGAAGAATCGCATCTCCCAAAAAGCCGCGAGCTTTACCGAATCCGTCATCCGCGAGATGACGCGCGAGGCGGTCAAGTACGGCGCGGTCAATCTCGGCCAGGGATTTCCGGATTTTGCGGCTCCCGAGGACGTTAAGCGGGTCGCGATGGAGGCGATCGCTGCCGATCATAATCAGTACGCTATCACTTGGGGCGTCAAGAGCTTTCGCGACGCTATCGCCAAAAAGACAATGTGGTTCCTCGGCCTCGATCTCGATCCCGAATCAGAGATCACGGTCACGTGCGGCTCGACCGAAGGGATGATCGCCGCGATGATGGCGACGGTCGACGAGGGCGAAGAGGTCGTAGTTTTCGAACCCTTTTACGAGAACTATGCTCCCGACGCGATCCTGTCGGACGCGACGCCGCGGCACGTCCCGCTTTACCGCACGGACAACGGCTTCGTGTTCGATCGCGAAGAGCTTCGCGCGGCGTTTAACGAGCGGACCAAGGCTATCATCATCTGCAATCCGAACAACCCGACCGGCAAGGTATTTACCCGCGGCGAGATGGAGTTTATCGCCGACCTCTGCAAAGAATTTGACGCTCTCTGTTTTACGGACGAGATCTACGAGCACATCATCTTCGACACGCCGGCCGACGCCGACCCGTTCGAGCATATCTGTATGGCAAATATCGAAGGGATGCGCGAGCGGACCGTCGTCGTCAATTCGCTTTCTAAAACGTACTCCGTCACCGGCTGGCGGGTCGGTTACTGCATCGCACCGCCGGACATCACTTCGGCGATCCGCAAGGTCCACGATTTTCTCACCGTCGGAGCCGCCAACCCGCTCCAGCACGCCGGTGCCTACGCCCTCGGCCTGCCGCCCGCCTATTACGACGAGCTGCAGCGTGATTACCAGAAAAAACGCGACTTTATCGTCCCCGTCCTCAAGGACGCGGGATTCAAATGCGACTATCCCGAAGGCGCGTACTATGTGATGGCCGATATCTCCGCCTTCGGTTTCCCCGACGACGTCGCCTTCACCCGCCACCTGATCCGCGAGATCGGCGTAGCCGTCGTTCCCGGCTCGTCCTTCTACCACGAAGCCTCGATGGGCTCCCAGATGGTCCGCTTCTGCTTCTGCAAAAAGGACGAGACTCTCGACGCCGCAGCCGAAAACCTCCAAAAACTCAGCCGCGGCTAGTCCGAGACATCGTTGCCGCCAGTTGTCTCGACCATCCGGATTGGCAGATAATCTCTTGCCATGAAAAAGTGTCCAAATTGCGGCCGGACGTTTGAGGACGAGACTTTGTCGTTTTGTCTCGAGGATGGAGCGTTGCTTTCCGCTTCTTATGATCCCGAAGCGACAGTGGTTCGCGGCGCGGGCGATCCGTTGGCGAGAGACACGGATCCGAATATATCGACTGTGACCCGTGTTTCCCCACAGCTCGGGACCGCATCGCCGGAAGTAGATCCGGTCCCGGGTCAGAAGAGCATTGCCCCGCATCTGGTTTACGCCGTCGCTGGATTTCTTGCGATCGTCGTTTTCGCCGGAATTGTCGGAGGCTTTATTTGGATGGCGTCACGCGACAAAGACTCGACGCAAAACCGGAATGTCGATTCCAACCGGAAAACCGAGAACGTTCGCCCAAGCCCCACGCCAACCAAAGATATCGGTAAGCCCGACGTGCTCGGTCCGAGAATGACGGACACCGCGCTCGATGGGACGAATCTCACCTATTACCCATCCCAATCGGTCGATCAATGCGAATCCGACTGTGCCCGCAACGGCAACTGCAAGGGCTACGCCTGGATCAAAGCCGGAACCTACAATCCGGGAGATTCCGCCATGTGTTACCTGCTCTCGGCCGTCACAAAAACCGTTCCTGCCCGCGGCCACATTTCCGCGGTGAAAGGGAGTCAGTAGTCGTGTCGGCGGCTCGGCCGTCATCTTGCCGCTGACTTTGTGTATCATTCTTCTCGGTGACTGTGCTGCCTGTACAAGAGATGATCGCCGCTATCGGCCGCTGGCGACGCGAGAACGGCGATCCGGTGGTAGTTGCTCTCGACGGCGGAAGCGGCTCGGGAAAGACGACCATCGCCGAAAGCCTAGCGCGGCAGATCGAAATGGCGGTCGTCACGCTCGACGATTTCTATCAAACTCGCGTGCCCGAGTCCGAACTGCGTTCCTATACAGCCGTCCAAAAACTCGACATGGTCTTCGACTGGGAGCGTGTACGCCGCGATGCTCTCGAACCGCTTCGAGCGTCGATGCCCGGACGCTGGCGTGCGTTCGATTTCTCGAGCGGACTTGGGCCGACGGGCACGTACCGGGTGAGCGATCAGGTTACCGAGGTCGGGCCCGCACCGGTGATACTTGTCGATGGGGCGTATTCCGCATCGCCTCAATTGCGCGATCTGATCGATATCTCGGTCCTTGTCGAGGTGCCGCCAAACGTACGGCATTCACGCCTTTCGGCTCGCGGCGACGACCCGAAATTCCTCGCAAGTTGGCACGAGATATGGGACGAGGTGGAGGCGTATTATTTCGAGTACATCTGCCCGCCTGCGTCCTTTGACGTGGTGATCCGTAACTATTGAGAGAATGTCGCCGCGCGGGCCTTAGTCGAGCCTGATGTCACGCACGCCGTGTAGAACTCCGCTGCTGTCGCGCGGGAGCTTCACGATCGAAGTAAAACCGCCGCGACCGGTGAGAAGCTTCTTCTTCTGAACGTCGTTGATCAAAGGGTCGCCGTCGAACCAGTATTCGTCGATGCCGTATTCGGGGACCTTGTCGCTGTAGATCTGGGCGTGAATGTGGGCGGGCGTGTCGCGATGCGGATACGGAGCGGGCTTGATCGTGCTGAATTCGTATTTGCCGTCGGCACCGGTCCTCATCCAACCGCGAAGCCGCGGGTTATAGGGATCGTCGTCCTTGCTGTAATAACCCGTCGAGTCGGTGTGATAAACGTAGAGCACCACTCCCTCGGCCGGTGTTTTGCCGTCCGGCTGAAATATCGTCCCCGACATCACCAGCCGCTCGCCCGGCTCGTTGTCAGCCGCGATCGTGATCTTTGACGACATCGTGGGCGGCGCAACGCATTTACTGCACGGCATGCTCCCAAAACCGCTCGTGTATGGCAGCCGCTCGCGTGAATGATCCACTACGGTCGACGCATTCCCCGCTCTCTGTGCCGAACACGACAACAACGGCCCCGCCGCCAAACATATCGGTATCGCCCTCAAAAACTCTCTCGCCGGCTGATCATAGGACCATTCTAGCATGCACAAAAAATGCCGCCTTTCGAGGGCTACGCCCAATCGCACTGCGGTCAGGCTTGCCTGACCGTCGCCCGACTACCAATTCCCCGGAGGCGGCTCAGCCGCCGACAAGAGAAAGAGCGTTGTCGCCCGATGCTCCGCTCGCCAAAAAACGGCTCGGGAGCCGGGCTCCGGCGGTTGAGATGCTGACCGCACGGCGAGGCACAGCCATCGCCGCTCTGCGATGCGGCCGAGCCGCTGTGAATTGCCTCCACCTTCAGGTGGAGGTATGGTTCAATCCAAAGAAATTGGGGCTTTAGCCCAAAGGATCTTGGGCTCCGCCCCATCGCACTGCGGTCAGGCTTGCCTGACCGTCGCCTGCATAACCAATTCCCCGGAGGCGGCTCAGCCGCCGACAGAGCGACGATCAACCCACTCCATAAATCCACCTGCGACCTCAGGGCCAAGTTCAAAGATAGCTTCGGCAAGCAAATGCTCTCCTTTGGAAACGGCGATCGCGGACAGAGCAGAACGCAAAAACACTTCGTCCCGCTCACCCTCCAGAGCCAGGGCCGAAAGTCGGGGAAGTTCCCGTAAAGCGGCGAGGTACTCCTGCTCGAGGTCCGAAGGTATCTCGATCGACCCCTTGACCCGGCAGATCTCTACCTGAGCCGGAAATCCAAAATACTCCCAACTGGCGCGTGACGGATCGGTACTCAGAAAATGAACGACCCAAGGAACCGCTGCAAACGAAGCCGAATACACATCGCCCTGATGCGCCAGTGAACTCCAGATCCTATGCCACGGTCCATCGATTAAGGGGCCGCGATCCGCCGGGAAATTCTCCAACTCCCTAAGCAGTCGCGGAATATCCGCCGCATCGCCGTACGCATGTTTCAACTCCGCCCACCGCGGGCTTTCGAGAGGAAGCATAAA
>JBGAVC010000127.1:0-3272 GCA_044228265.1 Pyrinomonadaceae bacterium | reverse complement strand
GCCTTTATCGTCTGCGACGGTCCCGTGCACCAGTCAGGCCGCAAGCAAGTCGTATTTGGCGTTCGCGGCGATGTTAACGTCGATCTTACGGTTTACGGCGCTAACCGGCCGCTGCATAGCGGGCATTACGGCAACTGGTCGCCAAATCCAGCAATGGTGCTGGCAAAGCTGCTCTCGTCAATGAAGGACGACAACGGCAACGTGATCGTAAAAAGCTGGGCGGACGATGTCGAGCCGCTTGGGCCGGTCGAAATGCGAGCGATCAGCGAGGCCCCGAAATATGACGACGAGCTCAAGCGACAGTTGGGCCTTGCCTACACAGAAGGGGCCGGAAGGAGCCTGCTCGAGTTGATCAACCAGCCCTCGCTTAACATAAACGGCTTCAAGAGTGGAGATGTCGGCAACCTCGCTCGCAACGTGATCCCCGCGACCGCGACAGCCGTGCTCGACCTGCGGCTCGTGAAGGGCAATGATCACCGGAGACAGGTCGAAAAACTTAAGGCTCACATCGAGTCCCGCGGATTTTACGTTACCGATCGCGACCCGACCGCGGCCGAGCGTCTGAAATATCCGCTGATCGCCAAATTCACCGCTCGATCGGGCGGCTACAACGCCCAGAGGACAAAGATGGACTTACCCATCTGCCTGCGTGTGACCGAAGCTGTTCAGGCCGCGTCAAGCGATAAGGTCGTGCGGATGCCATCCCTTGGCGGTAGCCTACCGCTGTCGATCATCAGCGAGACACTGAACATCCCGACGATCACCGTGCCCATTGCCAACTATGACAACAACCAGCACGCCGAGAACGAGAACATCCGACTGCAGAATCTGTGGGACGGGATCGAGATCTTTGCGAGTCTGATGACAATGAAGAATTAGCCACAGAGGGCACAGAGATCACTGAGGAAATTGGCTTGTTACTCCGCGTTCTCTTGGGATATCTGTGGTTGAATGTTTTGTAGTTTATAAATGCCGGTCGCGAGACGTTCCGCAAATCCCTCGTCAACGAGCTGGTGGTTCGCCTTACCTGATTCCCAGCGGTAGAACCCGAATTTGCCCGAAAGCTCGCCGAGCAGTGTCATGCCGTAGGCTCTAAGGTAGGTACGTGCCAGTTCGCGGACCGCCGTCTCGCGCGGCATGTTTATCTCCATTTCTTCGGGAAATCGCGCCTCGGCGAGCGTCCAGATGTAGGTGAATTTCGGTACGTAAACGGCTTCTTGAGGCACGACCTTCATTCGCCGCTGCAGCTCGTCGATCGCGGCCGTGAGTTCCTTTTTGTCTTTGAAGCCGCACTCTTCGCGTAGGTCGGCGGTCGCCATTTCCCATTCTTTTCGAAGAACTTTCAACACGCGCTGTGCATTCTTCGATAGAATGCCGCTTTCACCTTTTTTCGAACATCCCCAGATCGCGTTGAACACGGGTATCATCCGCCGGGCGAGAAACCATGACTTACCCTTGAGCAGCTTGGCGTAGTAGAGATTGCCGCGGGCCATGACCTCGTCCTTGAGTACCCAGGCCAGGCTTGCTTCATGGTCTTTTTGAACATTTCGCGGCAAATGGGCATCGCGACGGCCGCAGACGGCGATATATACGGACGGCATGCCCTTGCGGGCGTCGGTGAGTCCGAGACAAAACCCGAGGTCTTCGACCATCGCTTCGACATCTTCGGCAGTCTCCACCTTGAGCTGGTCCTCGCGACGCCATTTTCGGTCGCGGTAGAGTTCGATCTCTTCGGGGATCGTCTTCATTCGTTGGGCCCGGCTTCAAAGAGGCGCGCCGGGCTACGAAATGATAGACAAAAAGAGAGGGACAGGCAATCTACACGATCGCCCGCCCCTATAGCTAGCCGCTGCTCGAACCGGACTATCTATCGGTCTGGTTCGGCTTTATCGGTGACGACGATTGAACCGATATGGTCGAACCGCGTTTGAGCTGCAGATCGTCACGTCCCTGGACCGCAACCGAACCTGCTCCCGCACCGCCGCCGATGATGGCACCAATGGCCGCTCCGTGGCCGCCGCCGGCGATAACGCCGATCAATGCACCAAGCCCCGCGCCGATCGCTCCCCGCTTGGCCGTCTGGTTGGTCTGGTTGCTGCCTTTCACGGAGCCTTCCTGATCGACCGTGACCACTTTTCCGGTGGCGTCGGTCACGCCCTGTAGAAATCCGGCAAAATCATAGGTCTTGCCATCCGCAAGAGTGATCTTTTCGAAATTAAAGGTGATGTTCGACCGGCCAGTTACCCTGCCCGAGCGAGCAACGCCGGTGACATAGCCTTCGATGATCGCGCCTTTGTATTCGTTCGGGGACTGGACGACGATGCGGAAACGGTCGTTATTTTGCGAAACAGCGGTATCGATCTCGTTGTCGAGCGTACCGGATAGAACAACGCCATTCGGCACTATAAAATCTCCGGTTCGGTTTGTTGCGACACGCGGAGTGCCGCCGTAGTTAGGATTTCCGCCTCGATTACCGCCCCGATTATTTCCCCGGTTCGGTATGCCGCCGTTTGGCGGGTAGATCCCACCATTGGTCGGTTTTGCATTTTGATCGTTGTCCGAATAACCGCCGTTCTGGTCCGAGGCGGTTGTATTATCGGCCACGGTCGAATCGCCCGTATCGATCCCGAGCCGAGCGACGGCATCGGTCTTGTTATAGATGCTTTCGGAAAAAACTGTCTGGCTAAGGTAATCGGTCGTGATCCGCCGCGACACCTTCAGGCTGCGGCCGTTGTCCTCGCTGGTGAGCGTGATCGTATAGTCTGTTTCGCCCCCGACGCTTGAGACCGTCAATGTTGGTCCTTCCAATTTGGCTCGCAATCGTATCGAGGCGCCTTTGCCGTCCGGTTCGGTCTTTTCACGGCCGTCCGCGTAAATGGTCACCGGCGATGCTTTTGAGCTGGCCAGAATGACACGGTTGCCGCGAACGTCTATCGCCAGCTGGCCCGGTGCTTCGAGTTTCTCTCTAAGGTCGTCGCGTTGTTCGGCCGTCAAGTTGATATTGCCGGCCGCATCTTCGAAACTCTCGCTTTTTGCCGTATCGAGCGAGTACGTGCCCGTTAGCCCAACTACAAGCGTTCCGCTTGTCATCGTATCCCGGCTGTCTTGTACACCCTGCGGTTCCGGCTCCGTCTCCCAGTTTGGCCTCACACCATAGATCGCCCCCAGCCGCTCGACGTCTTTGCGGACACCGTCCCAAATGTCACTGATATGTTTGTTCTGCGGATACGCGGAGAGAAATCGATCGACAACTTTGGCCGACTCAACGATGC
>JBGAVC010000048.1:0-28766 GCA_044228265.1 Pyrinomonadaceae bacterium | reverse complement strand
GGAACCCGGCAAGTGTGAGCCCGGTTTCATCTTCCTTCCTGTAAGTTTTTTGGTTACCGACCTTTCTATAAGCGACCGCTAGTACGCGCAGGCCTTTTTCGCTGAATCCGTTGAAGACGCACGAGCATTCCTTCTTTCGCTCAGCGTCGAACGGCACGACCTTGCCGTCGAACTCGTACTCCGTGCAGACCGAAAACACGCTTTCCGGGGCACCTTTGCAGATCAGGGTCCGCTTGCCGGCATTTTCGACAACGACCGTAGCCCGCCGCCGCTCAAAATCGAAGGGCACCTCGTCAAGCACCTTGAAACCGGAAAGTCCGGCTGGTTCGTGCAGCAGGATAGCGTCGTCCAGCGGGTCCCCCTTGCTCTTGATCGCCTCGTTCAGCGGGTCTTTTATGCCGGTCTGAAATGCACAGTTCAGATATCCTAACTGAAAGACATGGTCAGACGGTGTGCCGCCGGGGTCAACGTGGCGCTCCAGCGAGAGCATGCCGCTGGTCAGAGTGCCGGTTTTGTCACTACACAGGATGTCCATGCTTCCGAGGTTTTGCATGGCCCCGAGATGCTTGACGATGACCTTGTGTTTGGCCATTCGCACAGCACCCTGGCCGAGCGTAACCGCGGTGATCATCGGCAGAAATTCCGGCGTCAGGCCGACGGCCAATGCTATCGAGAAGATCAGCGATTCGAGCACGTCGCGGTGCATCAAGAGGTTGATGATCAGAACAAAGACGACCAGGAACAAGATCACACGCATGATCAGGAAGCCAAATCTTCGAGTTCCTCGTTCGAAATCGGTCTCGGGAACCTTTTCCGTCAGACGCTTTGCAATGTCTCCGAAGACCGTCGAACTGCCCGTGGCAGTAACTGATGCGATCGCGGTCCCGCTGATGACCGATGTGCCGAGGAATACGCTGCCCATGTGTGCGTCAGCGGTATCGGCCTCTTTTTCGACCGGCAGTGACTCACCGGTCAATGCCGATTCCGAAACGTGCAATCCGTGAGCTTCGAGGAGCTTGGCGTCGGCGGGGACCAGGTCACCGGCTGAAAGGCGGATCACATCGCCCGGCACGACCTCGCCTCGTGGCAGCTCGATCCAAGCATCGTCACGAAGGACGGTTGCGGTAAGTGAAACTGCCTTTTTGAGTGCCTCGGCCGCATTTTGCGAGCGAGATGTCTGGATGTAATTGATGATCACGCCAAGCAGGACCATCACAAGTATGATCACCGCGTTGACAGTCTCGCCTACGACTGCCGACACGATGCTCACGACCAGAAGGATCGCGATCAGGGGCTCGGCGAACAAACGCAGGAACTGCGCTAAGCGCGAAACCTGACGTTTCTGGACCGGTTCGTTATGGCCGAATTTTTCAAGGCGTCGGTTTGCCTCGATGCTGGAGAGGCCTTTGGGGTCGGGTTGGTCTGGTCCCGTAGGTGCAGTGCTGTCCTCACCAGCCGCGGTCATGCGCCAAGCGTACAGTAGTTGGACGTCGTTTGTCTAAGCCGGTAAGATGCCTTTATTTCTGTGGTTTAGTGTCCGCCGTGATGGTCGCCGACCTCGTGGTTCCCACAATGTAACTATCGCGTGCTCGAACGACAACATTTGGCCGCGCGACTCGAACTTTTATATCTTTTCGCTGTCCGGGCTTGCCTTCGTCCGTTGGAATATAACCGATACTATATTGCCGGCGAAGTTCTTCGGCGATGCCCTCAAATGCGGCAGTCAGGCCGCCCGGAGTGGCTTCCGGACGAAAGACCCGTCCGCCCGTATATGCCGCGAGATCATTCAGGTATTGTCGACCGCGTTGATAATCAGCCGCTGAGGTCCCAGCCTGGCTAAGGATATCTCCCATTCGGCCGCTGTTGATGTTGGGAAGCGAAGCGCCTCCCATCCCGTTCATGTCGAAGAAAGTGTTGTAATAAATTGGGAAAAACAGCGAATCAGATTCCTCTGCCTCGTCGACCGTTCGATCGTATGTGGAACGATGAGATGTCGTGTCCACGCCGTCCGTAAAGAGCACGATCGCCTTGCGGCCCTCGATCTTGCTTATACGTTTCTTTATCGCGAAATCCACGGCATCGTACAGCGACGTGCCGTTCCCGAACCTAGCCTTTTTTATGGCATTATAAATGATCGCGCGGTCACTTGTCGGTTCGGTCCGCACCTTAACACTGCCGTCAAAATCGATCACCATGACGCTGTCCTGTGCCTTTAGCTGATCGACAAAGTTTATTGCCGCTTGATGTATCTCTTCGATCTTATATGCGGTCGACGGGCTCGTGTCGATCATGAGGATGACGGTAAACGGCTTATCGGTGGTCGCAAAATACGCGATCTCCTGCTGTTTGCCGTTCTCAAATATCTTGAAATCCTGTTGTCGAAGCCCGGAAATGTAGAGCCCGTCTCGGTCGAATACTGACACGGGTATCGTAATGAGGTTGGTCTCGACCTTTACAACATCGTCGTCGACCGTCTCGCCCGCTGTAGTCGTCGGTATTTTTGCGTTCGCGTCCTGGCCCATCTTAGGGAAACCGAGTTGTGGACGCATCCGGCGCGGAGCCAACTGTTTGGATTCAGAATAATCGGGTGCGTCATCCTCCGCACGTGGAGCCGGCGTCGGAGACGCTTGTGGAGTTACCCGTCTGCCGGATTGCGCGGACGTCAAACCTGCCAGCAGAAAGATCGACAAAACGGCAAAGATAAAGGGCTTCATTTCGAGCAGATCAAACTCCTTTTCTTCATTTTCACGCTTAGATGCGCGTGCTGCCAAAAAAGGTTACATCAAATAGCATAATTACCGCGTAACCTGACGCTTGGAGCTCGCGTTTAATTTAGTCTCGTTTTCTCCACACAAAGTAGACAGGTATGCCGCTCAATGCGATCAGATAACCAATCCCTGAAGTCGTCCCGGCCAGGATCGCAAGGTTCAGGACCAACAATAACGACAAGATGATGAAGATACCCGGCACGATCGGATATCCCCATGCCTTGTACGGGCGTTCGGCTTCAGGTCGGCGTACCCGGAGAACGATCACTGCAAGCACCGACAGTGCACCGAACACTAGTTCGACCGAAACAATGTATTCGAGCAGTTGTGTGTAAACGTTACCGAATGCGACCGTACCCTGTGCGTCAACCGACACCGTTCGCGGCAGGACCAGCAGGGAAGCCCAGACTCCTTGAGCAGCAAGCGCAACCGCCGGGACGTGAAACCGGTTTGTCGCGGCGAGCGGAGCAAAGAAAAGTTTGTCCTTTGCCATCGCGTAATAGACACGTGCCCCGGCGAGTATGAGTCCGTTGTCGCAGCCGAACGTGGATATCATTATCGCGATTGCCATAGCGACTGCTCCGGGCGCACCGAAGATCTTCTCCATTAGAGCGGCCCCGACACGATTTTGGGCGGCGTTCTGGATCCCATCAAGCGGCAGTGTCACGACGTACGCCAGATTTGCCAGGATATAGAGGGTTACGACTATCAGGCAGCCAATAAGCAGAGCCCGCGGGAGATTCTTCTGGGGTTGTTCGACCTCTCCGGCTGTGAATGTCACGTTGTTCCAGGCCGACTGTGAAAACAACGGTCCCGTCATCGCACGGCCCAGCACAAGCCAAAATCCAAGAGCACCGGCCGCAAGCGCCGCGGGCTGTGCAGTAGCTATGTCCCAGCCGTTCGCCGACGGGTTCCACCAAGAGGACGTAAACGCCGCAGATCCACTGTTCCAGCCCACAAAGATGCCCAACAGGACCAGCGCGGCGAGCGCAGCGGCTTTTGTAAATGTGAATGAGTTTTGAATGATCTTGCCGAGTTTGAGGCCGCGGGTGTTGACGGCGGTCAAGATCAAGATGACGGCTATTGCCGTTATCTGTTGAGTTGAAAGGCTAAAGGCATAGCTGCCGACAACCACCGGTTGGATCACATAATTGGTTCCCGAGATCCAGGGAACCAAAACCCCGCTGAAGTTGGCGAACGCTACGGCGACGGCCGCGATCGTTCCGGTTTGCACGACGAGGAACTGCGACCAACCAAAGAGAAATCCGACACCGGGGCTATAGGCTTCACTCAGGAAGACATACGGTCCGCCGGCCCGCGGCATCATCGCAGCTACCTCGCCGAGGCAAAGAGCTCCGCAAAGGGTCATGATACCCGCGAGGACCCAAGCGACAAGCAGCCAACCCGGCGAGCCCACCAGCCTTGACGACTCGGCCGAGACGATAAATATGCCGCTCCCGATCATCGAGCCGACGACGATCGTCGTAGCGTCTGTAAGGCTAAGGCCGCGGATCAGCGACGCTGACTTTTCAGGTTGTTCTTCCGCCATCGGATGCCTCCAGGCTCCCGGGACAAATTCATAAAACGGGTTGTGAACTAAATCGGCATTATCGACACCCCTGCGCCAGATAATTTCTTGAAGATCGCTTCGGCAAATTCGAGCGCATGCTCTCCGTCTCCGTGGATGCAGATCGTGTCCGCAGTGATCGCCACTGGATCGCCATCAACGGATGTTACCTTGCCAACGCAAACCATCTCGACGGCCTGATCGGCAGCAATGCCGACATCCTCGATCAATGCGTTGGGCATCGAACGCGGAGTTAAACTGCCGTCAGCCTGATACGTGCGATCGGAGAATGCTTCAGATGCCGTCCTAAGGCCTGCCTTTCGCCCTTCGTCCAGCGATACACTTTTCGAAAGGCCGTAGAGGACCAGATCGCCGTCAAAGTCAGCGACCGCACGGGCGACCGCCGAGGCCACATGCGCGTCGCGGGCCGAGAGATTGTACAGAGCTCCGTGCGGCTTTACGTGCCTAAGCCTCGCACCGGCCGTCGTGCAGATATTCTGCAGAAGCAGTATCTGTTCGGACACGAGATCGTACAGTTCGCCGGCAGTCAAAGAGATCGCGACGCGCCCAAAATTATCGCGATCCGCGTAACCCGGATGGGCTCCGATCGCGATGCCGTGTTTTTGGGCTTGTTCGACCGTTCGCCGCATGATCTCGGCATTGCCTGCATGGGCACCACAGGCAATATTCACGGACGAGACGAATTTCATCAAAGCAGTATCGTTAACACCGCCTTCGCCCATATCGCAATTCAGGTCGACCTTGAACATCGATTCGGAAAGAAGATTACCACAGAATCCACTTTCGCGATCATCGATCTTTTCCGCTGCAGGCCGTCCGAAGCAATGAAAGATCGCGTTGCTGCTCGAAATACAGTGCTTCAGCTTCTGCGAGCGTCACGATGTGAAAGGCTACATTGTCGCCTGATCCCAGTTGTGCGGCGACAGATAGGTCTCGCTCGATAACGTGCGCGATCCGCGGATAACCACCGGCCGTCTGATGGTCCGCCATCAGGATGACCATTTGGCCGTCGGGCAACAGTTGGATGGTGCCGAAATTCACTGCCGACGAGATCATATCCACCCTTTTCTTCAGGATTAACGGCTTGCCCTCTAGACGAAAGCCCATTCGGTCCGATCTGCTGGTGACAGCATATTCTTGCTTTTCAAAGTCATCACGGCTTGCGGCACTCAAATGCTCGAATTCATACCCGGCTGTAACACGAAGTGTGGGGAACGAGCTGTATCTCGGTATTACCGCAGGCGAAATAAACCGCGACGGCGCAACAGGTATTTCGGCATGTTCTTCGGTTTCCAAGCGATCTCCATTCATTAACCGCCGACCGCGAAATCCTCCAACGCCAGCCGTGAGATTTGTCGATGAGCTGCCAAGCCATCGGTCGGCAGCGAATCCTCCGCGTACCGCCAAGTACGAGCGGGCGCCCCGGCGTTTCTCGGCAAACTGCAGAAGATCGCCGGGTTCGGCCGAATAGACACGCCAATTCTCGAGATCAAACGAACCGATACGCGGCGCGTGGTCCGCCCCGCCAATGGCAAACGAGCAGTTCGTCTCGAATTCGATCTCCGCGGCTGGAAAGTGCATTTCGAGGATGGGAGCGTTTTCGTTGTTCCCGAGCATCAGGTTGATGAGCTTCGAAGCCATACGATCCATAGCGCCGCCGATGTTTATGCCAAAGCGACGGTATCCAAAACGCCCGAGGTCCTGTACCGTCGTCAGAATGCCCGACCTTTTAATAAGTAGGCTCATCTTGGTGAATTCTGTCTCAGACGCATGAGCGGATCACTTCGCTTTGAATCTGACCTTGTCGCCGGGCGACAAAAGCGACGGATCCGAGCGCTGAGCATCGAATAGATCCATGTTTGTACGCCCGATTATCTGCCAACCGCCCGGTGATGCCAGCGAGTAAATGCCCGTCTGCCGGCCCGCAATACCGACGCTTCCTCGTTCAACGGATACTCTGGGCGATTCGTGTCGCGGTGTCTCGATACGTTCATCCACGTCACCCATGTAAGTGAATCCGGGGAGAAATCCGAGCATATACACGCGGTATTCGACGGCAGTAAATATCTCCACGACCTTGTCCTTGGTTAGCGAATTGCGTTTTGCCACGTGATCAAGGTCTGGCCCGGACGACGGGGAAAAGTCAACCTCGATCAAAAATGACCTCGAGGCCGTGGGCTCGGAGGCGTCTACGTTTTCGACCAACGGCCTGATCCGCTCTCGAACGGCTTCGAAGCATGTTCCAAACCCGGGAAACTCGCGGCGAACGATCACGGGATCGAAAAACACCGATACCGATGCGTACGCCGGCGAAGCCTCGATCAGTCCTGGAAAAGCTGACTCGTCGATCTTTCGCGACGCGTTTATTGCTCGTTGGTTTAGACTTTTTGAAATGACATTGCCGAATTCGACGGTGAGTGCCGATTCTCCGAGTGGTATGAACCGTAATTCACGATCTTTCATCGTTTATCTGGCCCGCTGTTTCGGATCGAGATACTCCCTTAGGCCGTCGCCGAGGAAATTGAAAGCGAGCACCGTCAAAGCGATCGCCAGACTTGGAAAGAGCAAAACATGCGGCGAGTTGTAAAGCACATCGAACCCCCGGGATTCCTCGATCATGGTTCCCCAACTCGGAAATGACGGGACGCCGAGTCCGAGAAACGAGAGCGAGGCCTCGGAAAGGACTGCCCCGGCCATTCCCAACGATGCCTGGACGATCAGCGGCTGAATGGCGTTGGGCATGATATGCGTGATCAGGATCCGCATGTTGCTCGCGCCAAGAGCCCGGGCCGCCAGGACATAATCGTATTCGCGGACCTTGAGGACCTGGCCACGCATTACCCGGGCATAACCGACCCATCCGATAACGCAAAGAGCCAGGATCAGCTTTCCGAGCCCGGTCCCCAGAAATGCGACGAGAGCGATCGCGAGCAACAAGCCGGGAAATGCCAAGAAAACATTAAATACATAGCCGGCAAGAAACTTGTCGACCCATCGACCGAAAAATCCGGCAACCGCGCCGAGGATCGTTCCGATGAAGGTCGAAACCGCCACCACAGTAATGCCGACCTCGAGCGAGATCCGCGCTCCCCACACGACACGCGAGAATATGTCGCGGCCCAGTGCATCTGTCCCGAACCAATGTTCGCTGCTCGGAGACGCATACCTCAACATCAGGTTCTGGGCATTATAGTCGTGCGTCGCGATGAACGGAGCGAACACCGCCGCGACGACGACGACCAGAACAATTGCGATACCGATGTAGGTGAGGCGATTCATCTAGGACAAACGTATTCGCGGATCGAGCCTTCGGTAAACCAGATCGGTCAGCGAATTTGCGACGATGAACGTTACGCTGATCACAAGCACACAGCCCTGAACGAGACGATAGTCGCGTTTACCGATCCCGTCCTCGAGCAGCAAAAGACCCAAGCCCTGCCAATTAAAGATGCGTTCCGTGATGATCGAGCCGGCCAACAGAACACCGAGCTGCAGGCCCAGTATCGTCACGACCGGAATAAGGCCATTCTTCAGCACGTGTTTGTAAATGACCTTGCGCTCGCTCAGGCCCTTTGCTCGCGCCGTCCGGACATAGTCTTCACCGAGTTCCTCTATTACGCTCGACCTTACCATTCGCGTAAGGATCGCGGACAGCGCCGCTCCGAGCGTTACGGCCGGGAGAATGATGTCCTCCGGGTTGGCACTGCCCGTAGGGGAGAATATCCGAAGTTGGACCGCGAAAAGATAGACAAGGAACGGACCGATCACGAACGTCGGTAGAGAGATACCCAGCAACGCAATAAACGAGGCGATATTGTCGATCAACTTGTTCTTGTTCGACCCTGCAACAACACCTAACGGAATGGCGATACCGACGGCGATCAACATCGCAGCTATTGCGAGCTTTATAGTGGCCGGGTAGCGCTCGAGTATCATGTCGCGGACGGGTTTGTCGGTCTTGAATGATGTGCCCAGATCGCCGTGAAGCAGTCCTCGCCAGTAGTCAACGTAACGGTTCTCGGCTCCATTCCAACGGAATCCGCCTTCGCTGCTTAACGAAAAAAAGAATGCAGGGCGGTCGAGCCCATGGTGGACCTTGAAGTTCTCGATCTGCTCAGGCGTCGCGGTCTCGCCCAGGATCACAGTGGCCGGATCGCCGGGGACAAGCTCGATAAGCAGCGTGACGAGGGAAACGACGGTCCAGATGACAAGCAGCATCAACGCGAGCTGACGGGCAATCTTCAGCAGTTTGTACTTCAAGCCGCGGCCTCCTTTTTACGCCGGTAGAGAAGGTTGGCGACCAGTGGGATGAGCGGGAACGCAAATCCGCCAAAAGCTATGGCAATGAACGAGAGACCGATCGCTATCGCACAGACGATCGGTACTGCGAGGGACCGCATCGTGATCTGCTTGATAAGCTCATCGGATGCTTCCGCACTTATAAGGTCATGTCGTTTCGAGACGGCGTAGCGCCAGATCCAGAACTTGCCCAGGGCCGCAAACGCAAAACTTCCGGCGTACAAGATAAACGCTGTCTGGCTGAAATAATTTTCGCTGAACAGTGCCGTCGGAAATGGGATGAACGCCACGAATAACAGAAAGACCATGTTTCGCCAGATCAAACCGAAATCATAATGCGATATGTAGCGAAATATGCGGTGATGTTCGATCCACATCAGGCCGACGATAAAGAAGCTGTATATAAAGCCCAGAAATTTTGGGATCAGCTCGAAAAGCTCGTGACGAAGCGCCGATTCCGTGAATCCCTCACGCTCAATGTGCGGGGCCTTGAGTTCAAGGACAAGCAGCGTGATCACGATAGCAAAAACGGCGTCGCTGAAAAAAAGTATGCGCTCGAACGACAAAGTCGCATTTTCACTATGTTCGTTCATCGGGAATAGAAGGGGCCCGAAAATTTTATATTGCTTTTGTGCCCGAATGCAAAGCCGCGATCCCACCCGTTAGGTTGCGATAATGGACGTTACCGAAACCCGTGACTTCGATCTCGCGCACGAGCGTTTTCTGATCCGGAAATCGCGAAACAGAGTCCGGCAGATATTCGTAAGCGCTGTACGAACCACTGACCGCTCCGCCGATCCTTGGCAGAACATAAGAGAAGTAGAAGTTGAACAGTCCGCCAAAACCCGGCACGATCGGACGTGAAAATTCGAGAATGACGAGCCGTCCACCGGGCTTAAGAACTCGGCGAAGCTCTGCAAGCCCCGTCGAAACATTCGCGAGGTTTCTGAGTCCGAAAGCGATGGTCACCGCGTCAAACTTGTCGTCAGCGAAGGGCAAATTCATGGCGTCTCCTTCGACAAACGGTATCGGTCGCGGCGATGCCGCGGACTTCGCCTTGGCCCTCAGTAGCATCGGCCTGCAAAAATCCGTTCCCAGAACACGGGCTTTTGCTGTTTTGTCGAGTTCGATCGACAGATCGCCCGTTCCGCATGCAACATCGAGGATCAAGGCATCTGGAGCCGCGAGAATGTCGGAGAGTTCCTCAGCCACGAGCCTCCTCCATCGCTTATCGACGTTTAGCGAAAGTAAATGGTTGAGCAGGTCATATCGCGAGGCAATGCCGGCGAACATCTCGCGGACAGCCTTCGCATGTGCGGCTTCTGTAGTTTGTGTGCGGCTTTGCACGTATTAGCTGATGACGGGCGGAGCGGCGAGTGCGGCGACTATGGCCGACTGTCGCAGTGTTTCCTTGTATGAATTGACGTCGGGCAGTGTTACGGAATCGACGGACCGGATGTACTGATCGACGTTCTGAAGTCCGTAAGTGTCCGCGTCGAGCCAAAATGACGGTGCGTCTCTTTTACCCCATTCACCGGAGACCTCGGCTTTTGCGGCGGCGAATTCTGCCTCCGTTACGGCATCCGTGAGCGCAGACGTTATCTGACCGGCGGCGTTCGCATCTTTTCCAGGCTCAGTTCGTGGGGGAATTGCGAAGAAAATGACGCCGGGCAGCGTGTGCCCTTCAACCCGGACAAAAACATCGCTCGGACCGCTCGCGTTGACGCGAGATCTCAGTCGCTTTTCCAGAACGGCCGCTAAGACACGCGAGGCTGCGAACTCTTTGTCCTTGCGGGCAGGGGAACGGGCAGCGAGCCGCAGGACCGACGCATCGCGTTTCGGCGAAGCGACCGACAAGAATGTCACCTTGGGCGGATCAGGCTGCCTGAATGTCGACGGAACCCGTTTGTCCGATTTTAACCACGCTCCGAAATATCGCCGGACCGCACGCATCCCGGTCGAGCGGTCAAAGTTTCCCGATATCGCGATCGTCGCGTTATCAGCCGTCAAGAACCGCTGTTTCGCCAATAAAAGATCAGCAAAATCGATCTTGCGGATCGAGTCCGGAGTGCCAAACGCGGGACGCCCGTATGGAAAAGAGCCAAGCAACTGCTTTGCGGCAGATCGTTCGGAAATATACGCCGGGTCCGATTCGAGCTGTGACACGGTTTGGATCAGAGCATCCTTCAGCTTCGCAGTGGTCTCTTTGTCAATACCAGGATTCGCGACCGCGGCGGCGAGCGTTTCGACCATCTGCAAAAAGCTCTCCGGCTTTCCGGTCGCGGAGATCTGAATGTAATCGTAACCCGTGTAAACGTCTATGCCGCCGCCAAGGTCGTCACGAAAGAAATCGCGGGCCACTTCGGTAGGAAAGATGTTTTCCGCCAATAGTTTCATCACGCCTTCTTTCCCTTGCGGGTCAAAGGCCGCGCCACTGTGAACACGTATCCGGATGTCGACGTTATTGGACGAGCTATTCGGCCATAACAGAACGTTTAGTCCATTCAGGAGCTTTTCCTGCCGCGGTTGTTGGCTCGGGTTCTGGCCAAGCGCGACAAAGCTCAAAATGATCGTGACTGTGACCGCCCAGATGATGTGTTTGGTGGACTTCATAATGCTGCACTCACGAGCTTCCGGTTTCTATCATGAGGAGGCGGATCTCGGAGCTGATATGATTAGTTGCGAGGGCAGCCTAAACGGTTGTCGTTTCACAAATTTCCGCTGATCGGGCCAAAGTGAAATTTTAGATGTGTGGTGGGCATCGCGTCAAACGAATGAGGCATCTATGAGGAATGTAGCTTCCGCATGGACGGTTTGAAAGGAGTTTTGTTGACAAAATGCTTAAAGATCGGCGTGAAACGCGATATAGTTAAGCATCCTTATTCCCACGTAAGACAAACGTGATAGACGTTGGTGTAGAGAGGCCGAAGAAATGGGAAAGATCGTAAAATATTGCAGTAAGTGTGACGAGGGATTTGCCGAAAGGTTCGGATTTTGTCCGACGTGTGGTGCGGCCTTGCAGACATTCGAGCTGAACCCTGTTGCTCCTCCGGCCGCACCCGAAGAGGTCGTGCTGACGTCTCCGCCGGTCGATGAGCCTCAGCTAGAGATCGCGGAACCCTTGTTCGCTGCGCCGCTCCCTCTTATTACCGAAACGGTTACTGAGCCCGAGGTTTCCGTTCCAGCGACGGAACCGGTCATTGCTTTCGAGCCCGAATCTGCTGTCGAGGCGGCCCCGGAACCGGTCGTGGAAGCGGCACCGGAACCAGTCATCGAAAGAGTTCCGGAACCGAAAGCGGCTGAAGTTTGGCCTCCGGTCGCAAAAACTCCTGTTTACACTTCTAAAGCCGTGGACGTCGATCGAGCCCCGAAGAGCCTCGAGGACGAACACAGCCGCTTTCAGCGTGACGGCGGTTTTTACGTCACGGTCATCGAAGAAAAGAACGTCAAGACCCGAAACGGACTTTTGCTCGGAACGCTGGGCCTGATGATCTGCACCTTGATGGGTGCACTCGTTTACAACATTTTTAGCAAGGACCTCAGTATCGGTGCCATCAACGACGACATCTTTGACGCGATGATCGCGGACATCGATCCGATGAAGATGGAAGAGGTCCAGCAGAAGAAGGACAAGGATAAAGGCGGCGGCGGTGGCGGCGGCGGCAAGGAAGAAAAAGATCCTGCATCGCAGGGCGACCTCGCCGACCAGCAAAAAACTCCAACTCGCCCGCCCGACGTCAATACGATGAAGTCCGACACGCCGATGCTTCAGACGCCGACGACAGAGGGAACGATGAAGTTCCCAAAGATCTACGGCAAATGGGGCGATCCGAACGGAGCACCTGGACTGTCTAACGGACCGGGAACGGGCGGTGGCCTCGGCAGCGGACGCGGGACCGGACAAGGCGGTGGTAACGGCACCGGCGCAGGCAACGGCGACGGCTCGGGATTTGGCAACGGTAACGGGAATGGAAATGGCAACGGAACGGGTGACGGCGGCGATTCGGCTCCTCCACCCAAGGTGGTTGGTGTCACGGCGCCTATAAAGATCATTTCAAAACCGAAGCCCTCCTATACCGATGCTGCACGGCAAAACCAGGTTCAGGGTACTGTAATTTTAAGAGTTACTTTCCTCGCATCGGGCCAGATCGGCAGTATTTCGCCGGTCAAGGGACTTCCTAACGGGCTTACCGAACAGGCGATCGCCGCAGCACGATCGATCAGATTCGAGCCTGCCAAGAACAACGGTATCGCTCAAACTCTTACTAAACAGGTCGAGTATACGTTCTCGATCTATTGATCGCTGAATTTATTGGAAAAAAGAGCTGGCCGGATATCGATCCGGCCAGCTCTTTTGTGTTTTGGAAGTGCTAAATAAATACGACTGATTGCGACGAAGGTATCTCGAACCGTTTTCTACACCGCATATTCTTGCACATCAGCATGTCATCGACGCGGACCATGTAATCGCGAGACTTTGCAAATCGTGCGCGGTCTTGTTCGTTAAGGTTTTTGGGCGGGTTCTTCTTCTTGGTCCGCGTGACCCAACGGACGTCATGTTCGGAACGTTCCCGGCAATAGGGACACGAGAAACTCGCTTTCTTGGTCTCCTGCCGCTCGTCAAAGATATCGCGTTCGTGCATTTGAGATTATTATACAGGATGCCGAAGCCTAGGCGTTAGCAAGAGCGAAAGAAGAAAGCATCGCTTTTTCCTTCGCCAAAGCGAACGTTGTTGGATTTAATGCGACAGGTCCTTGAGGTACTTGAAGCTGAAGATGCCGGTGTCGTGCCCATCCGAAAAGTGAAAATTGAGGGCGTATCTTCCGACGATGGAGATGTGGTTGAACGTAAGCTCATCGGAGACGCTTTCGTCGCGGAGCATTTTTTGGCCGGTCCATTCGTTAATGCATCCTGCGCAAGGACACGAGCGGCGTAGGTTCGCGGCGGTGTATCTCGTGATGGTGTCGTCCGACCATTTGATCGAGATCTCGGAGTCAGATTCTTCGATGATCTGAAGAGGTTCAATCATTTTTCTGTCTCTTCGAAAGAGCAGCGATCTCCGCTGCGTCGATTCCGTAGTGCGTAGCGTGATAAACGGGCTTGCCGTTTTCTATCACGAACGCCTGCGGCGATTGATGCCGGTGCCCGGTTCGTGCTGCGATCTCCGCCGAAAGGGCCAGCTGTTCCTGGATGACGACGACATGGACATCACCGTCGATCGACGTCGTATGCTCTAAAACGTCAAAGCTTATACCGCAGCGTTCGCTGTGTTTGAAGAGTACGACCGGCTCGTCGAATGAACGCTCGTACAACTCATCGAGCTGCTCGCTCGACTCGATCTTTACTATTCTGGCCGCCATTACGAGAGCCCCTGGTAGGCAGTTGGGGGCGGCGGCTCCATTTGCGGGGCGTTGAACGCCGGAAAGACCCTGCGATAGGCGACAAATACCCCGGCGAACATGATGGGTATTGCCAGATATAGCCCGACCACACATGCCAGGTAACCTACAAATCCGAGTGCGAATTGGCAAAGAATGAGACTTACGACGCCGCCGAGGTTGGCCCATGCAGCGCGAGCACTGAGCTTGAATGCGTCGATGCCCGACAGGCCTCTTTCGACGATAAGCGGATACGTGAAAATGATAAATGCGTGAATGCACCCCAGCACCACCGCCATGATGATGCCCTCCGTGAACATCGTACCGTAGAGTGCTGCAATAGCCGACGGATTGATCTGCCCGCGGCTGTCGGTCATGGTGAACATGATGCCGGCCATTGAGATCCACATAATAATGGTGAAGACGACGATAGGAATGACCAATATGAGGGTCGCGATCAAGGCGGGCAGGAAGTAGTTGAATCCCTTGAAGAGATCGCTAAAATCCGGGGGTTTGCCTTCGACAAGTCTGAATAGGACGTAGTAAATGCCGCAATACATCGCCCCGAGCCCGATCCCAAAGGGGATGAAGCTGGCGATCAGCATTCCAACGAGAGTGATCGCAAAAAATATCCAGTAATGGGGCTTTATTAACTCCCAGCCTTCCTTAAAACAATCGGTAGCGCGAATTTCGCCTACGGTAAAATCGGTGTTTTCCATATGCGTTCAGCTTTTGCGGTAGATCTGTGACAAATAGTCAGTCACCATTCTATCACTCGAAAATCCCGTTGTGAGGGTGGCGATCGCGTTTTTCATTTTCCCGGTCCAAGCACGCGGGATACCGTCGTCGCCCACCGAGTAGAACGCCGGTATGATCTGGTCCTCAAGCGTGCAGTACAGGGCTTCGGCATCCGCGGCATCTATTTCTTCGTCGGTGCCCGCGGAGTCCAGGCCGCCGATCGCGAATCCGTTCTCGCCGTTGAATCCTTCGACCCACCAGCCATCCAGTATCGACGCGTTCAAGATTCCGTTCATCGCGGCTTTCATCCCGCTGGTTCCGCTCGCTTCCATCGGCCGACGCGGCAAGTTGAGCCAGACATCCACGCCCTGGACCAAGTATCGGGCGACCTCCTGGTCGTAGTCTTCGATAAAGACCGCCCGACGCTGCCATCCGGATTCGTGATTGATGCTCATTAACTCCTGCAGTATCGATTTTGCCGCGCGGTCCTGCGGGTGGGCCTTGCCGGCGAAGACGAATTGGACAGGGCGTTCGGCGTCGTCAACCATCTTCAATAGACGTTCGATGTCGGTAAACAGCAGGTCCCAGCGTTTGTACGCCGCCACGCGACGGGCAAATCCGATCGTAAGCACGTCCGGCGAGAACAGAGAGCTTGTATCACGGTGCTCGTTTATGGTGTCGCTCGAGCCGGTCTCTCGCGAACGTGTCCGCTCGCGTATAAATGCTATGAGCAAGTGCTTTAGAGTCGTGTGAATTTCCCAGAAATCGGCATCGTCGATAGCGTTGACGGCGGCCGCCCAGATATCAGCATCGCGGACCGCGTCCGTCCAATCGGTCCCGATCCGCCTCGCATAAAGGTCCTGAAAAAGCGGCGCGATCCATGTCGTCGGATGTACACCGTTAGTTACCGAAGTTATTGGGACGGCCGACGATCTTCCGATTTCAGGGAACATCTTGTGCCAAAGCTCCCGCGAAACCTCGCCATGACGGCGGCTCACACCATTGGCCGAACGGCACATTCTCAGCGCGAGAGGCGTCATGCCAAAGAACTCGGTCCCGTCGCCGGGATCCGTTCGCCCGAGTTCGAGAAATTCATCTGTTGTAAGCTTGAGCGATGACAGATATTCACTGCTGAAACATTCGCTTAGCGTCTGCGGCGGGAATGCGTCATTTCCGGCAGCGACCGGAGTGTGAGTTGTGAACACACACTTGCCGCGCACCACTGCCGCAGCTTCGCTAAAGTCGGCCTCGAGGTTCTCGTCCAAATATTCTTTCGCCAGCTCAAGCGTCGAAAAAGCCGCGTGTCCCTCGTTGAGGTGAAAGACATCTGCTTCGATCCCCAGTTTTCTCAGCAGCCGGACGCCGCCGATGCCGAGCACCTTTTCCTGGACGATCCGCGTCTCGACATCGCCGCCGTATAGATGGCCCGATATCAGACGGTCGACAATGTCGTTATCCGAGATGCTCGTGTCGAGTAAATAGAGCATGACGCGGCCGACACGGGCGAGCCACGCCTGAGCATGCACCTCGCGGCCTCGGATATGGACGGAAACCTTGACCCGCGACCCGTCGGGTTCGATAACCGGCTCCAGCGCAAGCTCAGTGTCGAATACATCATTGTAAGACTCTTGCTGCCAGCCGTCATGTGCGACACGCTGCCGGAAGAAACCGTATCGATATAGAAGCCCGACGGCGGTAAGCTGCAGGTTGAGATCGCTCGCCGATTTGAGGTGGTCCCCAGCAAGAATGCCGAGCCCGCCCGAATAGTTCGGCAGCGAGTTGTGAACGCCGTATTCAGCACACAAATACGCGATCTTTGGCCCGGGCCCCGACTGATGTGCGGAATTAAGATAGTTGTCGAATTTATCCTTGAACCGATGTATCCGCTCGACGAACTCATTGTTCGCCGCTCGTTGCCACAGCGTCAGATCGCTTATTTGCTTTAGCATGAGACGCGGATTCTGCTCGCAGCGGTCCCACAGTTCAGTGTCCAGATCCCGGAACAGGGCGACGCCATCCGGCTGCCACGACCAGTAAAAATTTCGCGAGATCGGTTCGAGGCTCTTAAGGTTCTCAGGCAGCTCGCGAACAAAATCGAAATTCTGTTCCGACGAGATGACCGGCGATAGGGCCGGGGCAAAGTGCATAGGCGTCTGGATCGAAGGCTCCTGCATAGAATGGCTGTAGATTATAGTTCGATTGCGAGCGAGTTAGACAAAAAACTATAAGCTATGTGTAGAGGAGTTATCAAACGCAGGCAACAACGTGTGTTACGAGGATCTAGAACACGGCGTGTTCCACAAAGATGCGAGAGTCGGGCTCCGAAATGAATACAAGCCTGATATCTTGGACGGTTTCCAGGCTTTCGAGCAGTTCACGGATAGTCGCCGACACCACCTTTGCTGCTTCGATCTTCGGGTAGCCAAATGCTCCGGTGGAGATAGATGGAAACGCGACGGATACGAGATCGTGGTCGTCAGCAAGCTGCAGCGAGTTTCGATAACAGTCAGCGAGGAGATCTGACGAGCCGTCGGTCGATGTGCCATAGACAGGTCCGACAGTGTGAATAACATACCTCGCGGGCAGGTAGCCGGCCGTGGTTAAGACGGCTTGCCCGGCCGGAAGCCCATCGGGATAACGTTGCGCCCGGATAATACGGCATTCGGCGAGGATCGACGGACCTCCGGCCCGGTGGATCGCTCCGTCGACTCCTCCTCCGCCCATCAGCGTCGAATTCGCGGCGTTGACGATCGCATCGACGGTTTCTCGGGTCAGATCGCCGACCTTCACGGTAACACGGCCTTCCAGAAATGCTTCAAACACAGAACATTCTTACAATTTTTGGTCCGCCGATCTCAAGCGACCGACCGGCATCCAGCGATAATGTGCGGCAACGAGAAGGCCGAAAATGGCTCCCAGAACGACCAAACCGAGCGTTATTGTCAGGTAGTCGGAGAAATTGCCGAGGCGAATGATCCACCACAACAGCCCCATCACAACTCCGCTAACCGCGAAAACGAGGGGTATGACGAGCCACTGAAATCGAAAGAGGCGTGTTTTTTGCTCACGCGTGTCAAAGATTATCGGCTTTAACCGGTCATATTCCCACGCCACAAGATAAGCTCCTGCGAGACTCATAAAGATCGTCAGCAGCCAGGTGCCGACAAATCCGACAGAATTGGTAAGCACGGCGATGTTTACGATGATCGGCAAAAACATCAGGGCGCCGATATGCGAGGTTCTCGGGATCAATAAAAGAATTGCGGCGATGATCTGCGACCAGCCGATAAACTCGTAGTAGAAGCCGGTCCCCATCAGTGCGTTGAAGTAATGTCCGACCGGGTTTTCGTCCGGAAGTATCGTGAATGGTTTGTGCAGTATTTTCGGGATACTCGGCGGAATGAACGCGATCCCGAGCAGGCAGCGTGTGAACGCGGTGAATATCTGCGTCCACCAACGGCTCGTGAACGAGGCGTGGATCTCATCGAGAACAGGTTCGAGTCTCATAGCGACAATAACGAAGAATTCGCTTCAAATGTTTAGGCAGTCGATCTCTAACTAATAACTAAACTTTGATGAGTTCTTATTTGGCGGCTGCCAGTTTCATTTAGCGTTTTCTGATTCACTGGTCCGTTTTGTTTGGGTGTCCATTTCGGTATAATCGGCATTTTGCAAATGGTGCACTCATGAAATACAAAATTGTCCCCGTAAAATGGTCCGACGAAGGTGTCCTGATGCTCGATCAGCGACTCCTCCCAACCGAGGAGAAATGGCTGACGCTAAAAACGGCCGACGAAGTCGCCTCCGGTATTAAGGACATGGTCGTTCGCGGTGCTCCGGCGATCGGCGTTTCGGCGGCGTACGGAGTTGCCCTCGGAGCCAAGAACTTTGTCGGGACGAGCGTCGCGGATCTCGAGGACGAGCTTGCATTTGTTAGTGATTCACTCGCCAAAACCCGTCCGACGGCCGTCAACCTGTTCTGGGCGATCGACCGAATGAAACGGACATTTCAGATGGCAAAATTGGAAGGGAAGTCGGTCAGCGAGATCAAACAAATACTCGCGGAAGATGCCAAGGCCATACACGACGAGGACATTGAATCGCAGCGGCTCATCGCTAAATTTGGCGGCGAACTCATTGCCGATAACGACACGGTGTTGACGCATTGCAACGCCGGTGCGCTCGCCACCGGCGGCGTCTGGGGAACCGCGCTTGGCGTGATCCGCGGAGCCATCGACCAGGGCAAACATGTTTCTGTGATCGCCGACGAGACCCGTCCGTACCTGCAGGGCGCCCGCCTGACGGCCTGGGAATTGATGGAAGACGACATCCCGGTCACACTCATCACGGACAACATGAGCGGCCACATCATGAAAAAAGGCGGCGTCCAAGCAGTCGTCGTCGGCAGCGACCGCATTGCCGCGAACGGCGACGTCGCCAACAAGATCGGCACCTACATGGTCGCCGTCCTCGCCCGGCGCCACAACATCCCGTTCTACGTCGCCGCCCCGCTCTCGACAGTCGACCTCAACTGCCCCACCGGCGACTACATCCCGATCGAGGAACGCGATATCCGGGAGGTCACCCACGTTAAGAACATCCAACTTGCACCCGACGACACCCTTGTCAGCAACTACGCATTCGATGTCACCCCGAATGACCTCGTCACCGCCATAATTACAGAAAAAGGCGTCGCGAGGGCACCTTACACTGAGAGTTTGAAGAAGCAGGTCGAATCCTAATGACGCAGTGATCGCAGGTCCTCATTTCGCCACGGCGAATTCTTGAAATAATACGTCCTACGCTGGCCCTTCATTCCCACGAACGGGCCTTCTTCGACGGAGATGCCGTAGCTGCCCCGACACAACGGTTCGCGCCAATCGTTGCCACTCCGCAGGTAGGTTCTTATCTTTTCGCTGTCGGCGCCCATTTGGAAGACCATCGGGACGGCCTCGTCGACGGGGAAGTCGTTGAACCAGGCATCGCCGGTGCACCATGATGCGAGCGATGTCATCGTCAGCGGGGTTGCAGACGGGAGCTGTATTCGAATCTCATTGATCAAGGTTCGGTAGAAGACACGCTCCGAGGCTGCGGCATCGAAATCGATTTGGGCAGCCCGCACATCGGGAAGATCGAGCGTGTTGGCGACCAGAGCGGCGACTTTCTTTACCATTTCGGCGTCAAATGCCGGACGTTTTGTGCCGTCCTTATTGGTCTCGATGCGTGTGACGGCGATCATGTATGTTCCCGGCGCCACCTCGAGCGGCTGGCGGCGTGGCCGAGGCGATACGCCGTCTTTTTCGAGAAAAATGGTCTGCGCCAGAAATGCGACCCCAAACTCGTTCGGGTCCAGGAAGCGAAGGTCCTCCGGCCTTTCCCATGCCCAAAGTACCTTGCCCGGCATCTCGCTGCTCAGTCGCGGATCTACGGTGTTCTTAGGCCGGCATGACACGCCGCTCATCGCAATGAAGATCGCCAGCATGGAGATGACAGTTCGTTTATAAAACGGATTCACGCGTCGAGTTTATCAAAGGCGCTCATCGATTCACCATTTAGGCCGAGAGCGGCACGGATGGTATACTCGTTGACTGAATAGTCATTCATTTTACAAACCTATGATCGAACGCGAACAGATCGAAATGGACGTCGTTTTTGTTGGCGCCGGGCCGGCAAACCTGGCCGCGGCATTACATCTCAAGAGCGAGATCGCCAAACACGACGAATTGGTTGAAAAGGGATTCAAGCACGCTGAGAAGATCGGCGAGATCGAGATCGCTATTGTCGAAAAGGGCCCATTTGTCGGTGCACACATCCTGTCGGGCGGAGTGATGGACCCGATCGCGATCCGCGAGCTGATGCCCGATTTCCTGGCGCAGGGTTGTCCGGTGGACGCCGCGGTGACGGAAGATGCTTTCTGGTATCTAACCGACAAAGGCGGGATCAATTCGCCGATCGTTCCTCCGCCGCTCAAGAATAAAGGCAAATACATCGTCTCTCTCAGTAAGATCTGCGAGTGGCTCGGTGAAAAGTGCGAAGAGGTCGGCATTAACATTTTCCCCGAGTTTCCTGCCGCAGAAGTTCTCTACGACGAAAACGACGCCGTGATCGGCGTTCGCACCGGCGACAAGGGCATCGACAAGGACGGAAAACAAAAAGACAACTTCGAACCCGGCGTGGACCTGCTCGCAAAGGTCACCGTGCTTGGCGAGGGTTCGCGGGGGTCTCTCGCTAAACAGGTCATCTCGCGTCTAGGCCTAGATGCAGGCAAGGAATCACAGGTATTTTCGCTCGGCGTAAAAGAGCTGTGGGAGTTGCCCGTCGGCAATTTTCCTGCCGGAAAGGTGGTCCATACGCTTGGATTCCCATCCGATACGAGGACCTACGGTGGCGGTTGGATCTACGGCATGTCGGATCGCACGGTCAGCATCGGATACGTGACCGGACTCGATTACGAGGACCCAATGATCGATCCTCACGCCGAATTCCAGAAGTTCAAGACGCATCCCAAGATCGCCCCGATCCTGGCGGGTGGCAAGATGGTCAAGTACGGCGCCAAAACGATCAACGCGGGCGGCTACTTTACAATGCCGCGGCTTTACGCATCCGGCGTTCTGCTGGTAGGCGAGTGTGCGTCATTCCTCAATGGCCAGAGGATCAAAGGCATCCATACGGCGATGAAATCTGGAATGTTGGCTGCCGAAACCATCGTCGGAGCTTTGGAACACGACGATTACTCGGAAAAGACACTTCGCCATTACGAAGAAAAGGTCAACCTGAGCTGGATCTACGACGAGCTTCATCCCGTTCGCAATTTTCACGCGGCGTTTCAAAAGGGCCGATGGTCAGCCCTTCTCAACACCGGCCTGCAGTTCCTGACAAACGGGCTTGCCTGGGGATTCATGCCGATGGAGCATCATGTTCCCGGTTACGAGCGGATGCGTAAGTTGAGTGAAAACGGCCATTCGATCGCAAGCCGCTATTCGGAGGTCAAGTTTGATAAAGAGCTAACGTTCGATAAGGCGACCGACGTGTTCTTTGCCGGCGTGGCCCACGACGAAGACCAGCCTTGCCATCTGCACGTACTCGACACCGACATCTGTGCGACGCGGTGCACCGAGGAGTATGGCAATCCGTGCGAGCGGTTTTGTCCGGCTGCGGTCTATGAGATGGAAGATAATGCAGCGACCGGGCGTCGGGAGTTAAAGGTCAACTTCTCCAATTGCGTCCACTGCAAGACCTGCGACATCGCTGACCCGTATCAGATCATCAATTGGGTCACTCCCGAAGGAGGCGGCGGTCCGGACTACAAGGGAATGTAGCGGCACACACCTGAGCGGCCAATATCAAAGTCCTTAAGGCGGTCGCAGTGTGCAGGTCGTCTTAATGTTAAAAATCTATTCCGACGTCTCCCCGGAAGATTCGTTCTGGTCGGTGAAACTGAAATTCACGCGTCGTTCGCCTATTTCCTTCATCGCGACTCGCGTCGGTTTGTTCTTACGAATGTCAATATCGGTTCGCGAATTAGCACCCCGCTGCAATTGCTTGCTGCGTTGAGCGGCAAGGATTATCATTCGGTATTTCGAGTCGATGATCGGCGGATCGATCACTTCGGCACCCTCTTCACCGTTCTCTTCGGTCTCAAACTCTGTATCGTCGGCCATTTCTTTCATTGTTCTCCGGATAGTTGATGCTTCTTAGCGTCGAAACTATCAAGAATAGCGTTAATCGTGTACGATTGTCTATCGGTGCGGAGCCGTTCGGCCTTGATTATCGTCCGAAGATCGTTCACGGCCGTGTTTAAGTCCTCGTTTATCACGACATAAGAAAATTGACTGTACTGCAAGACCTCCGAGAACGAATTCTCGAGTCGCAGACGCAGGTCGCCGGAACTTTCGGTCGCCCGTAAAGTTAATCTCGACCGCAAAACCGGAAATGACGGCGGCAATATGAAAATGCTGACAGCATGTGGCATCTTATCGTGCAGTATCGCCGCGCCCTGAACGTCGATCTCGAGCAGAACGTCTCGGCCGCTCGCCATCACGCGTTCGACCTGCATCTTCGACGTGCCGTAATAGTTACCGTGGACCAAGGCGTACTCGAGAAACTCGCCTTCGTCGCGTCGATGCTCAAAATCTTCTTTCGAAATAAAAAAGTATTCGCGTCCGTCCTCTTCGCCCGAGCGGATCGGCCTGGTGGTGTACGAGACCGAATACGTGATGTCCGGCATCGAGCTGAGCACTTCTTTGATCAGCGTCCCTTTGCCGCCGCCTGAGGGGGAACTAATGATTATCAGGTTTCCAGTCATCCCTTATTCGACATTTTGAACCTGTTCCCTGATCTTTTCAATATCGCTCTTTATCGCCAGGGCATTTTCTTTTACGGTCAGATTGCCGGTCTTTGACGATATCGTGTTGGCCTCTCGATTAAGCTCCTGCGTGAGAAAATCCAGGCGCTTTCCTACATCGTTCTTCTCGATCATGATCGACCTGAAATGCTCGATGTGGGTCCGCAGCCTTGTTATCTCCTCTGAGATATCCGCTCGGTCGGCGAGATATGCGACTTCCTGCGACAGACGTCCCTGATCGATCTCGATCTGTGAATCCGTTTTACCCAACATGTCGGCGATGCGTTTTGAGAGCCGCTCGAGATATTCCTCCGCAACTTTGCTGGATTCCGACTCGATCAGGGGTATGCGGCTCTCTATATCATTCAACCTCGATCCAAGCTCGGCCGCGAGCAGGTCGCCTTCGAGCGATCTCATGTTTTCAAGGTCGTCAAGCGCCTTAGTGACTGTCGCTTCGAGTGCGGCAACGATCTCGGGACCGGTCTCTTCTCTGACAGTAACGACGACATTCGGCAGCCGGGCGATCACATTCAGGTCCGGCTCGCCGGCCAGAGCGAATTCATCCTTCATCGCCTTCATCGCTGCCAAATAGCCGGCGATCAGAGGGCGGTTGAGTTCGTAATTGACTTCTTCGTTACGGTCGAGCTGCAAAAAGACATCGACACGGCCACGCGAGAGGCGGCCTGTGATGATCCGTTTGACGCCGGCTTCGAGCGGTTGCAGTTCGCCGGGCATCCGAAGGTTTACGTCGAGAAAGCGATTGTTAACCGTTTTTAACTCGACGGTTATCGCGCAATCGTCCTGGTTGGTCGTAGCCCGGCCAAATCCGGTCATTGATCTCATAATTTTGGTTCTACCATCTCAAATATTTTGTGGCTATCGCAATTCGGAGCACCTTGCGGCGATCGTTGAACAGGATCTAGCCGGCGGCGGCGTCAGGGATCATCGTCTGCCCTGAACGAGAGTCTTCGTCGGCAAATTGCAGATAATATAGCCTGGTGTACCTGCCGTTTGCTGCCAACAGTTCGTCATGGGTACCCGTTTCAACTATCCGTCCTTTTTCCATCACAACTATCTTGTCAGCTTGTCGGATCGTAGACAGCCTATGGGCGATGACTATCGAGGTCTTGTTTTGCGTGAGGTTCCTAAGCGCCTTCTGAACCAGGCCCTCGCTCTCGGTGTCTAGCGCGGATGTAGCTTCGTCAAGGATCAGGACCGGAGCGTCGGCAAGCACGGCCCGAGCTATCGCAATTCGCTGCCGCTGGCCACCCGAAAGCATCGTTCCGCGTTCGCCGACGAGCGTTTGGTAGCGATCGGGCATTTGCTCGATAAAGTCGTCCGCAAAGGCGACCCTCGCCGCGTTCTCGATGTCCGAATGCATCGCTTCGGGATTTCCATACGAAATGTTGTAAGCGATCGTATCGTTGAAGAGAACCGTCTCCTGCGTGACCAGTGCAAGCTGCCTCTTGAGGCTCAAAAGCTGAGCATCGCGAAGGTCCGTTCCATCCCAGCGGACCGCGCCTTCGGACGGGTCATACAAACGCTGAACGAGCTTTATCAGGCTAGACTTACCGCCGCCGCTCTCTCCGACGAGGGCGACCATAGTGCCGCGTTCGATCACCAGATCCACGTTCCTGAGTATCTTCTTTTTGTTGTTGCGGTAATTGAACGACACGTTTTCGAGCGTGATCGCGTTCTTTAGCGGAGCCAGCACGACCGCTTCGGCCTTCTCGGGCATCTTGTCGTTTTCGTCCAGGATACTCCAGACATCGCGGGCGGCGGCGAACGCTCGAGTGATCTCATTGTGCTGGCGCGATATCTTGCGCATCGGGTCGTAGCTGCGAAACAGAAAAAAGAGGAATGCAAAGAACTGCGCCGAGTCCATTCGGGCGGCGTTTATCTCTTTCAACCCAAAATAGAAGAGCACTACGAGAGCGATGACGCCAATGAACTCGATCGTTGGCGGCGCGATCGCTGCGATCTGACCTGAGCGCAGGTTCGCCTTTGCTATAAGAGATGCCATTTTGGCAAATCTTCCTTTCTCACGCTCTTCGGCACGATATGCGGTTACGATCGCATGGTTGGCTATCGCTTCCTGAGCAGTGTCGGTGAGCTCTTTATTGCCCTCGACCGATATCTCCGCGAGTTTTCGCAACCGGCGGCTGAAATTTGTCGTAAGAAACCCGATTATCGGTGCTGTCACGATCGCTCCGAGCATCAACCGCCAGTTGAAGTAGAACGCCGCGGCGAAAAAGAACACGAGCATGAACGACTCTCTCAGCACGTCGCGCAGGTTCGTCGATACTGCCATTTCGATCGCGGCACAGCTTACAACGAGCCGGGAAACAAGGAAATTGGTCCGGTGCTTTTCAAAGAACGAAGCAGACTGCTGCAGTAAGTGGTCATAAAGTTCGCGCCGAAGCTTTAATATCGCCGATTGCCCGATCTTCGACATCAAGTAGGACGAGAAATATTCGGCTATGCCCTTTGCCACCGTAAATCCAAACAAGAGTGCCGAAATGACGACCCATGCACGATACCAGTCATTGAGCGGGATCAACCCCGAAAGGTCAAAGATAGTTCTCGACTTCTGCGGTGTGGGCTGAAATTGGTTGAATATCGGTACGAGCAGTGCACCGGTCGCCGTCTCAAAGACCGCCGTCAGTATCATCGCCACAATGGCCATGGTAAACGTCAGCCAATACGGGCGTACATACTTTAGGAGGCGTTTTAGATCGTTCATCGCGGACGTGTAAATATTTGAATATACTTTAGTTGAGCGCGTCGTGTCCAAAACCTCAACGGTTGCAACGTCCGTAAGTGATATGGCATCTTTCTAGTGGTTTAACCAGCATAGCAAATATGATAAATCGAGGAATCTCAATAGTTGCGTTGTCAATGCTTATCGCCATCGCCGGGGCCGTTTCGGTGCTGGCACAGGTCGATGTTCCGCGAAGGACCATGGCCGTCACCTATCCCCTTGATCAGGTGGTAATGGTCCAGTTTCGCGGCACGACGCGATTTCCCCGTATGAAGGGTGAAGCCCGAGTGCGGCGAACGGGTCGGAGCGGCACGCAGGTCGAACTATCGGTCTCGAAGATGCCGCGGCCGTTCGAGCTAGGCGCCGGATACGCGACCTATGTTCTGTGGGCCATTTCGCCTGACGGACAGGCCGACAATATGGGCGAGATCAAGCGACGCGGATTCTTCGAATTCGATTCCAAGATAACGGTCACGACGCCGCTGCAAAACTTCGCACTGATCGTCACCGCCGAGCCCCATTTTCTGGTTCGCCGCCCCAGCCAGGCGATCATGCTCGAGAACCTCAACCCATACACTCTCAACGGCAAGGCAATAAGCACGACCACGACGATCCAGTATTTTGGCAACTCGAGCGACTATTTCCGCGACCCGCGGACGCCGGAGATAGCCGAGACCGATTATGCAAAGACGCCGTCTGCGATACTGCAGGCCAAGCAGGCGGTCGCTCTTGCTAAATATGCCGGGGCGGAGCGCGATGCTTCTGCCGAGCTGAATGAGGCGGAGGTGTTGCTCCAGAACGCTGAAGCGGGCTGGAAAGCCGGACGACAGGACGAGCAGGTCGATATCGATGCTCGCAAAGCCGTAAGTGCGGCGGTAAAGGCCGAAACGACGGCACTGGTCCGTAAGGAGGCCCGCGAAAAGCGGAACGAGAAGCTTCGATCCGACGCCGAGACGAGACAAGCCGAAGAGAAGTTTACCGATGCCCAGAACCAGATCTCAGACCTTAGGTCCGAGCTTGCCCGCGAAACGCGGAACCGTGAACTGGCCGAACGCGACGCTTTGAACTTTTCAAATCAGGTCAAAGAGCTTCGCGACGAGAACGGCAGGCTTCGCGAAGAGCTTGGCCGTGTAAAGACGGAGAACGAGTCCTACAAGGCAAAACTAGCAGCCGCGGAAGCCGAGAAGCAGAACGCCGAGAACGAGCGTGACAAACAGGCCAAGCTGGCACGGCTGAGGGCCGCCGAAGAAGGGTTGATCGCGTCTTTGAAAAAGTACGGCCAGGTCTCACGCATTGATAAGTCGATCGTGCTGGTGCTTCCTGAATCGATTTGGGCGAGCTCGCGTTCGAGTGCACTTGCTGCCCAGGCCGATCCCAAGCTGGCGTCCTTGGGCCAAATCCTGGCGGACAATCCGGACTACTTGGTCACTATCGAATCCCATACCGATAACGGCGGTTCGGCCGATGCCGTTCAGGCCGTCACAGATGCGCGTGCAAAACTGATCTCCGACAAATTCATGGGGCTCGGGATACAGGACAGCCGGATAAGAGCGAAGGGATTTGGAGCCACCATCCCAGCCGTTCCAAATACGACGGCGGCGAACCGCGTAAAAAACCGACGCGTGAACATTATCCTCGACCTGATGGTGCAGTGAACCGTTGCCGGGTACGCAGGCGCCCTCATTAGCTCCTTAGAACCTGTATCCGGTCCGGTGGAATTGCGATCATGCATTCGTCGCCTACATTTAGGCCGACGACGCGGAAGACACGGGCCTGGAGCTTTAGGCCTTCGGCGTCAAGGTCGACCATCGTTGTCGCCCCTAGAAAATGAATGCCGGTGACTATCGCTCTGAGCAGGTTATCTTCGGGAAACGATGCTCCGAACGAGATAGAGAGCTGTTCTGGATGAACGGCTAATGTGACGTTCTGATTGATCGCTCCGAGCTTCGCGGCCTCGGTCGGGTGAGCAAAGAGCCGGTGATTGCCTTCGATCGTGATGAATTCGGGCATCGCGGCGTTTGTCGAAGTCAGCCTTCTTGCGATCAGCAGGTTTTTTACACCGACGGCGGATGCGACGGAGACCGAGGCGGGACCTTCGTAGACCTCACGCGGTGCGCCGATCTGTTCTATCTCGCCTTTAACGATAACGGCCGCACGATCGCAAACCGCAGCGATCTGCTCGAAATCGGACGAGGCAAACAGTACGATCCGGCCTCGCGCGGCGACGCCTCGCAGCTCGTCGAACAATTCGGCGTGGAATGACGCGTCGATCCCGGCAAAAGGCTCGTCAAAGAGCGTGATATTCTCCGGACCCTTTAGGTTCTCGCGAAAATGGACGATATGCCCCTCACCATCCGATAGCTCTATTCGCTTTCGTCCAAAGATCCTCGCCGATGGCGGCTTCCATGTCTCAACAAAACGGACATCGCCCTCTTTGCACGGCAGGGAACCGATCGTGATCGTTCCGGACGTAGGCTTCGACTTTCCGGCTATGCAACTCAGCAGCGTGGTCTTGCCCGCGGCGGTGGCTCCAAATATCCCGAAGACCTCACCGTCGGCGGCTTCGAACGCTACGTCCTTCAGCGTCCAGGCATTGCCCACCCGCATGGAAAGATTTTCGACTTGGAGCGGCATTATTGTCCGGAAAATGAAACTAACGGCAAGCTATATCGTGCAAAGAAAAGTATGCTTTCGTCATCAGATTAAAGCAAGTATAATCTGCCACGGCCACGATGACGGAAAAAAAGCATTCGATAAAGCGAAAGGTGCTCCACGCGGGCGGATGGCAGGTCGTTAAGCGAGTAGCCAAAACCGTGCCTTTCGGTGGAACGGCGGTCGCCATCGTGCTCGTCGGAAGCGATATTAAGAACAAAGGGTTTGTGCGTGGGA
>JBGAVC010000047.1:0-29311 GCA_044228265.1 Pyrinomonadaceae bacterium | reverse complement strand
GCCAAATTCGACTTTGACGGCGACGGCAGGTCGGACGTGTCGGTGTTCCGTCCGTCGAGCAGCACCTGGTACCTCAACCGCTCGACTGCCGGGTTTACGGCCTATCAGTTCGGTGCCTCGGGCGACATCCTGACGCCGGCCGACTTTACCGGTGACGGCAAGACGGACGTCGCGGTATTCCGCCCCTCGGAGGGAATGTGGTTCATCCTTCGCAGCGAAGACTCGACATTCTATGGTGCCCAGTTCGGAACGTCGGGCGATATTCCCGTGCCGGCCGATTACGACGGTGACGGCAAGGCCGACCAGGCCGTGTTCCGGCCATCGTCGGGAACCTGGTACCTGCAACGGTCGACTGCCGGATTCTCGGGGACCCAATTCGGTGCGTCGACCGATCTACCAACCGTCGGCGATTTTGACGGTGACGGTAAGGCCGATATCGCCGTATTCAGGCCATCGGAGGGCATTTGGTATCGGCTGAACAGTTCGAACGGCTCATTCTTTGCCATGCAGTTCGGCACCGCGGGAGACAAGGTCGTTCCGGCAGATTACACCGGCGACGGCAAGACGGACATCGCGGTCTGGCGGCCTTCAAACGGGACATGGTACGTGCTCAAGAGCGAGGATCTCAGCTTCTACGGAGTTCAGTTCGGAGCCTCCAGCGATCTGCCCGCACCGGGCGACTACGATGGCGACGGCAAGGCCGACATTGCCGTATACCGTGCTTCCGAAGGGAACTGGTACATGCTCGAGTCCACGGCCGGATTCAACGCGGCTCATTTCGGCTCGGCCGAGGATAAACCTGCTCCCGGCGCGTTCGTTTTTCAATAATCAGAGCATGAGGCCGTTGACAAAAGATACGCCTGCCACGCTCGTCTGGCAGGCGTATTTGCTTTACTTGCAGTTAATCGATCGGACCTGCAAACTTGTCCAAAAGGATCATGAATAGTATTGTATTTAGCGTTCGAACGGAAATAATCCCGCGTAGACATCCAGTTTCGAGTAAACGATCAATGCGTCGCCGCGCCCGGCTGCTCACGGTCGGCCCGCGACAAAAAGCAGAACGACCATTCCGGATCGGCGAGCCGTCTTCGGGGTAATGTAGCAATGAGAATTTCACTTGTTTCGAAGATCGCCCCGAACAGGTTTGTTGTGCTGACCGCCGTAGCCGCGTTCTTCCTATCGGCATTCATGATCATCGGCTTCAGTACCGATGCCAAGAGTGGATCCAAGACTCGAACACAGGCCGACAATTTTATCGAAGGCCCGATCGTCGGCACTCCGGTCGGGTATGGGATCTCGATGCCTGCGCGTGAGTTGTCGAAGATCCCACGTACGTTCCCAGAGCTGGATCGTTTCGGCAATATTGTCGATGACCATGAACGCGAGAACGACGAGATGATAAACCCGATCGTTCCGGGGTACGGCGCCGGCGCGGACAAGTACCTGTCGACCCCTTTTGTTGACCCACAGCTCAGGAAGAACGATCTGTTTGCTCCACAGACGATGCCGACGCCGGAATTGACATTTGAGGGTGTGACGAGCAACGACAGGGTGGCATTGTTCGGTAATCGCGTCATGCCGCCTGACACTAACGGTGATGTCGGCCCGAACCATTTTGTCAGTGCCGTGAACGGACCGATCGGTGTGTATGACAAGAGCACCGGATCGCTTGCGGGCGGCCAGTTTCGTTTGAGCAGCCTCTTCACGTCCCTCCCTTCGGCTACCGGGTGTGGAACACGCGATGACGGCGATCCCATCGTACTATATGATTCGCTTGCGGACCGCTGGATGCTGTCGCAATTTGCATTGCCGAGCGGGAGTAGTTCAACCGCTCCGTGGTACGAGTGCATCGCGATCTCGCAGACCGGAGACCCACTCGGCGCATACTACGTTTACGCATTTCAAACACCGAGCGGGAGCGGATTTCCAGATTATCCAAAGCTTGGCGTATGGCGCGATGGATATTACATGTCCGATCACCAGAACGGCTTCTCGTCCTTGCCGTCGGGGGGCGGTGCCGGTACGGGATTGTTCGCGTTCGACAGGGCGAAGATGCTGCTTGGGGACCCAACAGCCACCTATATCTACTTCAATCGGCCTGCGGGGGGCGAAGGAGGTATTATCCCCGCGGATATCGATGGGATCCTAGCACCGCCGGTAGATGTCCCGATGACTTTCTTTCGGTATATAGGTGACGAATTCGGAGCGGGTTACATAGACGGAGTTCGGGCATACGAGTTTGTGCCGAATTTTACGACGCCGGCATTATCGACACTTTCGATACTATCTGACTTGCCCGTCGCTGCGTTCGATGCCCGCCAGCCCTCCGGAAGGGCAGATATCGAGCAGCCGTCGCCAGCGACCACATCCAATAACCTGGACTCGCTGAACGATCGGGCGATGACACATGTCTCGTACCACAATCTGGGCACGCAGGCATCGCCGGTCAATTCTTATGTGATGGCGTGGGGTGTAAATGTCAGCGGCGCCGCGGCCGGGGCGCTTACGGCTTCGACCTTTACGTCCGGTGTTCGGTGGACCGAGATCAGACGAGGGGCCGGAGGCGTTCTGACTGTCCGCGACCAGGGCACACACGCAAATACAAGTGTGGACGGTGCGACCGGTGTCAACTATTGGATGCCGCACGCAGCACAAGATAATCAGGGCAATATTGCGGTCGGGTTCAGCGTCTCGGGAACAACCGTCAATCCCAGCATCCGCTGGGCCGGACGGACGGGCGCAGCACCGGCGGGCACGCTGAACGAAGGCGAGGCGGTGATGTTTGCGGGAAACGGCGTTCAGCTCGCGACGAACTCTCGCTGGGGCGATTACAGCTCGATGAGTGTCGATCCGGTGGACGATTGTACCTTCTATTACCATCAGGAATATCGAAACGCTGTAAACGACGGCGTATCAAACGGATTCGGGTGGAACACCAGGGTGGGCAGATTCAAATTCCCGGGATACAGCGGCTCCGTCAGGCACGATCAGCGGAACGATCACTTCTTGCGCCACGGGCCAACCGATCACCTTGGCGACGGTGACGGCGACCGGCGGGTTCAATCGCTCGACTGGTGTCAACGGAACATACTCGATACGCGTTGCACCGGGCAGCTACACGATCGCCGTCAATAGATCAGGTGGTTTCATAGGTTCAGATACGGACACCACTGTAGCGAACGGTCAGACACAGACCGTTGATCTCTGCATGACGGGAGTTGCGGTTGTCGCTGCCGGTTCGCCATCGATCGTTTCCGAAAGCTGCGGCGTGCCGAATGGGAGACCTGACCCGGGCGAGAATATAACGGTCTCGCTGCCGATCTCCAATGCTGGTGCAGCTAATACAGTAAACCTGACCGCGACCCTCCAGGCGACAGGCGAGGTTACAATCCGGGACCGCCCCAAAATTATGGAATCGTAACTGCTGGCGGCTCCGCGATCACAGAGAACTTTACTTTCAAGGTAAATCCCGCGATCGCTTGCGGTACTGCGATCACTCTAACATGGAACATTCAGGACGGTGCGACCAACTATGGAACGGTCACTCAGACATACTCGACCGGAGCGCTATCGACAACGCTGAATGAGAAGTTTGACGGTGTAACCGCACCTGCTCTGCCTTCGGGCTGGGTACAGAACCAAACGTCCGGCACGGGCATCACGTGGGTAACTAATACAACAACGCCGAGTTCGGCTCCAAACGCCGCGTTCACAAATGATCCCGCAACTGCGGGCTCCGCAGCTATCGAATCGCCCGCATTCCCTGTCACCAGTACCGCTGCATCGGTCACGTTTCAGAAAGCGTATACGACCGAAAACGGTTTTGATGGTGTCGCAATGGAAATCAAGATCGGCAATGGAGCATGGACCGATATCCTCTCTGCCGGCGGATCGTTTGTCTCGGGCGGTTATACTGGAACGCTCGGCAGTACGAGCGGCAATCCGATCGGTGGGCGTCAGGCTTGGACAGGCACGTCGTCTTCGTATACACCGACACAAGTGATTCTGCCTGCCGCGGCTTTCGGCCAGACTGTACAGCTTCGTTGGATCATGGGTACGGACAATTCTGTTGGGTCTACCGGGTTTCGGTTCGACGACCTGTCGATCTCTGCGACCGCAACATGTACAACGTGTGCCGCAACGGACAAGGCCAAATTCGACTTTGACGGCGACGGCAGGTCGGACGTGTCGGTGTTCCGTCCGTCGAGCAGCACCTGGTACCTCAACCGCTCGACCGCCGGGTTTACGGCCTATCAGTTCGGTGCCTCGGGCGACATCCTGACGCCGGCCGACTTTACCGGTGACGGCAAGACGGACGTCGCGGTATTCCGCCCCTCGGAGGGAATGTGGTTCATCCTTCGCAGCGAGGACTCGACATTCTATGGTGCCCAGTTCGGCACGTCGGGCGATATTCCCGTGCCGGCCGATTACGACGGTGACGGCAAGGCCGACCAGGCAGTATTCCGGCCGTCGTCGGGAAATTGGTACCTGCAGCGGTCGACTGCCGGATTCTCGGGGACCCAATTCGGTGCGTCGACCGATCTACCGACCGTCGGCGATTTTGACGGCGACGGCAAGGCCGATATCGCCGTATTCAGGCCATCGGAGGGCATTTGGTATCGGCTGAACAGTTCGAACGGCTCATTCTTTGCCATGCAGTTCGGCACCGCAGGAGACAAGGTCGTTCCGGCAGATTACACCGGCGACGGCAAGACGGACATCGCTGTCTGGCGGCCTTCAAACGGGACATGGTACGTGCTCAAGAGCGAGGATCTCAGCTTTTACGGAGTTCAGTTCGGAGCCTCAAGCGACCTGCCCGCACCGGGCGACTACGATGGCGACGGCAAGGCCGACATTGCCGTATATCGTTCTTCCGAAGGCAACTGGTACATGCTCGAGTCCACGGCCGGATTCAACGCGGCTCATTTCGGCTCGGCCGAGGATAAACCAACGTCCAGTTCATATGTCTACTGATGAGAACGAAGATCATAAAACATGAGTAAATCGACGTGATCAGAAAATGGGCGGAAAGTGCCGGTGCGTCAGCTTCAGCATTTATCGCTTCTGATCAATTAACTCCCAGTAAGTTCTCGCAATCAGATCCAACCGTGCAATTAGTCGCGCCCGGTGTGCAACCGTTCGCTTCGGCATTGAACCCTTTCCTTTTCTGTCCTTTTTGTTCGTCTTCGAGGCTATTCGAACCTCTGCCAATGGCACAAACATTGCGTAAAAAAGGGCGTACACGTTACAAACGAAGGAGTTTCTTGCGTATGTAGATCGCGTACCTGTCTGTCTTAGGAGGTACAAAGTAATGAGACTTTCTTATCAAAGATTTAAACTAAATGCCGCCGACCGATTGGTTCTGGCGGTCTTTCTTTTTTCAGCCTCCCTTTTTGTGTACGGACAATCAGATCAGACCCGGCGGGATCTCGCGGCGTCGTTCAACAAATTCGACGTCGTGCGCCTGGAAAGCGGTTTGAACGCGAATGCCGAGACCAAAATCGCTTTTTACCACAATGGCGACCCAATGGAGATCACCCTGGAGCCGCACGACATGCGTGCTGCACGATACCGAGCTAGCGACACCGGCAGCTTCGGCGAAACTACCGCCGAACGCGGTCCAGTGACCACTTTCAAAGGCTCTGTCACCGGCGACATAGGTTCGGAAGCCCGGATCAACGTGAACTCGGGAAGGCTCGAGGGGTATTTTACGTCCCACGGCGAGCGGTTTTTCATAGAGCCTGCTTCAAACTACTCCCTGGCAGCAAGGGGCAACGAATACGTGATTTACCAAATGGAAGACATTGCGTTAAAACACGATCTCAACTGCACCTCGCGGCTCGGCGAAAAGTTAGAATTTGGTCTCCGCATTACGGGCTCCGCCTCGCCGAATTTCGTAGAGGGCATGAAACATCTTGACCTCGCGACCGACGCGGACCTGGAATACGTCAATACGCTGGGCGGACCGGCACAAGCAAACAACGAGATCCTGGGCATACTCAACGTTCTCGACGGGCTTTTTTCCGGTCAACTTCACCTTTCGATCAACGTCGTTTTCCAGCATACCTGGTCAGCCGCCGATCCCTACACGGGAGCTGATTCCAAGGCCCTTACTGAAAGCTTCCAGGCTTATTGGAATGCGAACTATCCACTTGCCTCGACGCCGCGTGACGCGGCACATTTGTTTTCCGGTAAATTTCCCGGCAATGGCTGGGCATTTATTGGTACGCTGTGCAGCAATGCGACGTATGCATACGGCACGAGCGGCTATGTTCCCTCAGGCTGGGCCCCCTTCAATATGTCCTCGTCGCACATGAGATCGGACATAATCTTGGAGCGAATCACGCCGAGGCCGCTCAAGGCTGCGCTAACACTATCATGAACGGAAATCCGGGAGACGTTCCCCTTTCGTTCTGTTCCTATTCGCAGAACGAGATGGGTGCTTTTTTGACCGCAAACGGTTCATGCGTTACACCGAGGTCAAATTTCCGATTCGACTTCGACAACGACAGTAAGACCGATATTTCGGTTTACCGGCCCGATGGGATGTGGTATCTCAACTGTTCGACGAAAGGATTCAGAGCACAAGGGTTTGGCGGCTTTGCAGACGATAAGATCATCCCGGCCGATTATGACGGCGACGGTAAAACTGATCTCGCGATATGGCGTGCTTCCGTGACGGACAATCTGGCCATCTTTTATGTTCTCCACAGCGATGGCTTTACGTTTGACGGATACGTCTTCGGATTGCCAGGTGACGTGCCGTTGCCGGGTGATTTTGACGGCGATCACAAAGCGGACATTGTCGTCTATCGTCCGTCGACAACCATTTGGTGGCTGTGGGAAACAACGACTCAGGCCGTCCGGGCGGAACAGTTCGGATCACCGAATGATATTCCCTTGGTGATGGACAATGACGGCGATGGCAAAGACCATATCACTGTTTACCGTCCTGGCGACCATTCCTGGTATATTGCAAGACCTATGGCAAATCCGTCTCGAAACTTCGACGCGGTTCAATGGGGATTCGAGTCAGATTTCGTCGTCCCGGCTGATTACGACGGTGACGGAACGGATGATGTCGCAGTGTTCCGTCCATCGACGGGCATGTGGTACATCTTCAGAAGCTCGGACGGCGGCTTTTCGTTCCGCCAATTCGGACTCAATGGAGACGTACCGGTGCCTGGAGATTATGATGGAGATGGCAGGGCTGATATAGCCGTATACCGCGATGGTACCTGGTACATCAACGGATCCACGGCCGGTTTTTCGGCTCAGGTGTTTGGATTGAGCTCCGACAAGCCGATCCCTGCAGCCTATGTTCAGTGAGCCTTAACCGCTTGGGGAAAAGATAGGTGCACCCCAGTCTTTTCCCCACGCTCTCTAACCGACGGATACTCCGCGGTCCACTGACCGCCTGATGATCGGTCATCATTCAGCCTCCACGTTATCATAGACAGAAAAACCGGTGCAATTGTCAGGCCTTGTTTGATAAAATCGTAAAGGCCTCCCTGCGGTCGCCGACCACGCAACATTCAGAAAGCGAGACAGCTAATATTGACTAAAATGTGCAACTTTTTTTTCTCGTGGGCGTGTGAGTCTACTGCGGAGGTTCCTCTCTAAGGTTGTTGCTTTGCCCACCCGAGGAAAGCACTTTCGTGATTTGCAGTTTTTGAAACATAAATTCCTGTGATAACAGAACTTAACCTTGCCACAAAGCCGTTTAGAAACCGCGTGTTTCCCTATCTGGTTTCACGCTGATGCTGCTTGTCGCGGGGATCGGTGTGTTCGCTTGTCTCGTAATACTAAAGACGAATTCAGACAAGAACAAGGAACTTGCCGATACGATCGCATCTCGCGAGGCCGAGATCGCCCGATTGAAGGGTGAAGGTGAAAAGGTACAGCAGCAGCTAACTCCTGAACAAAAGGCCGTATTGGGTGCGTCGCATAAGCTGGTCAACAATAAAATGTTCGGCTGGTCGCGTCTGTTTGCGGACCTCGAGTCCGTGCTGCCGCCAAACGTGAGTGCATCGCGGATAACGGTGCAGAACATCTACAACGACGGCGACCGCGTAAAGGCTGAACTCGAGCTCGGCGTACTCAGCCGTGATTATTCGGCGGTCATGAACATGATCGAGAACATGCATAATTCAGGGCTTTTCCAGGCTGAGCTTCGCGGCCAGGACCTGCAGAAAAATGAGCGGCTCGTTTTTCGGAGTACACGCTGCGGCTCGTTTACACGCCGGGATACGGTTATCCGACAACGCCGCCGACCGAGGTCGCAAAGAACGATAACGGAGGCACCCGCTGATGTCCGACCAGGTCCAAAACGTACAACCGATCGAGACGGACGATAACGTCAAAACGCCTATTACGCCGCCGGACGGCCGTTCTTTTGAGGCTATCGCGCTGAGGCGGCCTCGAAAAGTGAGTGCCGGCATGTGGGGCACTCCGGAGATCGCCGCCGTCTCGGTAGCCGGATTAGCGTTGCTCGGAACGATACTGCTCTATGTGTTTGCGGTCATGCCGTCAAACCGGACGCTCGCGAAGAACCGCTCCGAGGCCGAGCGGCTCGAAGCCGAACGCGTTTCGGCAAACACAAAATACGGTGAGATCAACGATACCGAAAAACAGGTCGGCAAGCTGCTGGCCAGCGCCGATGATTTTGAAACGAGGTACCTGCCGGCCTCGACGAATGGTCGAAGTGCACTTTATCAGCGTATAAACGGTCTTATACAGCAATTCGATCTGACAAACACCACCGGGCCGTCGTATGCCGCTTGAACCGGCAGAACAAAAGATAGTCAACCAGAGTGAACAGGAAAGCGGACGCGAAAAGTACCGCAGCCTCTTTCCGGGAGTTTACATCGTGATGACCGTCGAGGGTTCTTATCAAAATCTGCGGCGGTTCATTCGCGAGATCGAGACGGGCAACGAGTTCGTCATCATCAGTTCGATCGAACTCTCACCGTCGGACACGGAGCAGAAAAAGCCGGAGAACCCTCTGCAAACAGTAAACAATCCGGGGGCCCAGCAGATCGACCCGAAGAAGGTCAACGCAGTCAACGGCATCCCGACCGGGGCACCGGTCCAAGTTGCACCCAAGGCCCCCGAAGGCAAGACCCGCGGCGAGATCGTCGCACTGCACATAGAATTGGCGGCGTACTTTCGCAGGGCCAATTATGCCCCCATCGGTTCGCCGGGAGATATCAAGTAGGTTCGTACCAAAGCAATGGCATTCGTCGACATCAAAAACCCGGCCGAACGAAACAAGCTGATCGCCGCGATCATCCTCGGGGGTCTTGGCGCTGGGGGCCCTCTATTTTGCGTTTGGACGAAGCTTGTTCGGTTCGAGCACGACGGCGGCAAGCCGCTCGACGCCGACACCGCGGCCGAGCGCTTCGCCGGGCAAGGACAACTTTAAGCTGCCAACCGCCGAGGAACAGAATTTTACCGACGTTACCACCCCCATCGTATACTCCCAGGCAGTCTGGGAGCTCCGGACGCGGGGCGTAATATCTTTGCGTTTTATGAACCTCCGGTGCCGACTCCGCCCAGCCCGACACCGACGCCAAACAAGGTCGTTCCGGCAGATTACACCGGCGACGGCAAGACGGACATCGCGGTCTGGCGGCCTTCAAACGGGACATGGTACGTGCTCAAGAGCGAGGATCTCAGCTTCTACGGAGTTCAGTTCGGAGCCTCAAGCGACCTGCCCGCACCGGGCGACTACGATGGCGACGGCAAGGCCGACATTGCCGTATATCGTTCTTCCGAAGGCAACTGGTACATGCTCGAGTCCACGGCCGGATTCAACGCGGCTCATTTCGGCTCGGCCGAGGATAAACCAACGTCCAGTTCATATGTCTACTGATGAGCACTAAGATCATAAAACATGAGTAGATCGACGTGATCAGAATATGAGCGGAAAGTCCCGTTGCGTCAGCTTCAGCATTTATCGCTTCTGATCAATTAACTCCCTAGTAAGTTCTCGCAATCAGATCCAACCGTGCAATTAGTCGCGCCCGGTGTGCAACCGTTCGCGCCTGGCATTGAACCCTTTCCTTTTCTGTCCTTTTTGTTCGTCTCCGAGGCTATTCGAACCTCTGCCAATGGCACAAACATTGCGTAAAAAAGGGCGTACACGTTACAAACGAAGGAGTTTCTTGCGTATGTAGATCGCGTACCTGTCTGTCTTAGGAGGTACAAAGTAATGAGACTTTCTTATCAAAGATTTAAACTAAATGCCGCCGACCGATTGGTTCTGGCGGTCTTTCTTTTTTCAGCCTCCCTTTTTGTGTACGGACAATCAGATCAGACCCGGCGGGATCTCGCGGCGTCGTTCAACAAATTCGACGTCGTGCGCCTGGAAAGCGGTTTGAACGCGAATGCCGAGACCAAAATCGCTTTTTACCACAATGGCGACCCAATGGAGATCACCCTGGAGCCGCACGACATGCGTGCTGCACGATACCGAGCTAGCGACACCGGCAGCTTCGGCGAAACTACCGCCGAACGCGGTCCAGTGACCACTTTCAAAGGCTCTGTCACCGGCGACATAGGTTCGGAAGCCCGGATCAACGTGAACTCGGGAAGGCTCGAGGGGTATTTTACGTTCCACGGCGAGCGGTTTTTCATAGAGCCTGCTTCAAACTACTCCCCTGCAGCGAGGGGCAACGAATACGTGATTTACCAAATGGAAGACGTTGCGTTAAAACACGATCTCAACTGCACCTCGCGGCTCGGCGAAAAGTTAGAATTTGGTATCCGCATTACGGGCGCCGCCTCGCCGAATTTCGTAGAGGGCATGAAACATCTTGACCTCGCGACCGACGCGGACCTGGAATACGTCAATACGCTGGGCGGACCGGCACAAGCAAACAACGAGATCCTGGGCATACTCAACGTTCTCGACGGGCTTTTTTCCGGTCAACTTCACCTTTCGATCAACGTCGTTTTCCAGCATACCTGGTCAGCCGCCGATCCCTACACGGGGGCTGATTCCAAGGCCCTTACGGAAAGTTTTCAGGCTTATTGGAATGCGAACTATCCACTTGCCTCGACGCCGCGTGACGCGGCACATTTGTTTTCCGGTAAATTTCCCGGCAATGGCTGGGCATTTATTGGTACGCTGTGCAGCAATGCGACGTATGCATACGGCACGAGCGGCTATGTTCCCTCAGGCTGGGCCCCCCTTCAATATGTCCTCGTCGCACATGAGATCGGACATAATCTTGGAGCGAATCACGCCGAGGCCGCTCAAGGCTGCGCTAACACTATCATGAACGGAAATCCGGGAGACCCTCCGCTTACGTTCTGTTCGTATTCCCGAAACGAGATTGGTGCTTTTTTGACGGCAAACGGCTCATGCGTCACACCGAGGTCGAATTTCCGATTCGACTTCGACAACGACAGTAAGACCGATATTTCGGTTTACCGGCCCGATGGGATGTGGTATCTCAACTGTTCGACGAAAGGATTCAGAGCACAAGGGTTTGGCGGCTTTGCAGACGATAAGATCATCCCGGCCGATTATGACGGCGACGGTAAAACTGATCTCGCGATATGGCGTGCTTCCGTGACGGACAATCTGGCCATCTTTTATGTTCTCCACAGCGATGGCTTTACGTTTGACGGATACGTCTTCGGATTGCCAGGTGACGTGCCGATGCCGGGTGATTTTGACGGCGATCACAAAGCAGACATCGTCGTCTATCGCCCCTCGACAAGCATCTGGTGGCTGTGGGAAACAACCACTCAAGCCGTTCGGGCTGAACAGTTCGGATCACCGAATGATGTTCCTATGGTTATGGACAATGACGGCGATGGCAAAGACCACATCACTGTTTACCGTCCTGGCGACCATTCCTGGTATATTGCAAGACCTGTGGCAAATCCAGCCCAGAACTTCGACGCGGTTCAATGGGGATTCCAAACAGATATCGTTGTCCCGGCCGATTACGACGGTGACGGTACGGATGATGTCGCAGTGTTCCGTCCATCCACGGGCATGTGGTACATCCTCAGAAGCTCGGACGGCGGCTTTTCGTTCATACGCTTCGGTCTCGGCACTGACATTCCAGTGCCGGGAGATTATGATGGTGACGGTAGGGCTGATATTGCCGTATACCGCGACGGGACTTGGTACATCAACGGATCGACGGCCGGGTTCTCGGCACAGGTTTTCGGTTTGAGCGTAGACAACCCGATTCCTGCGGCCTACCATCACTGACTTTGACTGCTTGGGGAGAAGATAGGTGCACCCCAGTCTTTTCCCCACGCTCTCGCGCCGACGTATTCTCGGCGGCTCAATTTGGCGCTTGTGGTAAATACGCTCGTGTGCTAAATGGTTCGATCGTATGGGGCTAATGATCAATGTCCGCCCGATGATCATTGATCATTCGCCCCCCGACGTTTTCTACGCGAGAAAAAACGGTGCAATTTTACGGCTTTGTTTGATAAAATCGAAAAGGCCTCCCTTTGGTCGCCGACCACGCAACATTCAGAAAGCGAGACAGCTAATATTGACTAAAATGTGCAACTTTTTTGCGCTCGTGGGCGTGTGAGTCTACTGCGGAGGTTCCTCTCTAAGGTTGTTGCTTTGCCCACCCGAGGAAAGCACTTTCGTGATTTGCAGTTTTTGAAACATAAATTCCTGTGATAACAGAACTTAACCTTGCCACAAAGCCGTTTAGAAACCGCGTGTTTCCCTATCTGGTTTCCGCGCTGATGCTGCTTGTCGCGGGGATCGGTGTGTTCGCTTGTCTCGTAATACTAAAGACGAATTCAGACAAGAACAAGGAACTTGCCGATACGATCGCATCTCGCGAGGCCGAGATCGCCCGATTGAAGGGTGAAGGTGAAAAGGTACAGCAGCAGCTAACTCCTGAACAAAAGGCCGTATTGGGTGCGTCGCATAAGCTGGTCAACAATAAAATGTTCGGCTGGTCGCGTCTGTTTGCGGACCTCGAGTCCGTGCTGCCGCCAAACGTGAGTGCATCGCGGATAACGGTGCAGAACATCTACAACGACGGCGACCGCGTAAAGGCTGAACTCGAGCTCGGCGTACTCAGCCGTGATTATTCGGCGGTCATGAACATGATCGAGAACATGCATAATTCAGGGCTGTTCCAAGCCGAGCTTCGCGGCCAGGACCTGCAGAAGAACGAGCGGATATCTTTTTCCGAATACACCCTGCGATTGGTTTACACGCCCGGCTACAGTTACCCGACTTCTCATTCGAACGAGATCGCGAGAAACGGCAACGGAGGCGCACAATAATGTCCGATCAGATCCAAATCGTCGAACCGATCGAGACTGGCCACGATGGAGCGCCGGGCCTTCCGAATGAGGACGATCGATCGTTCGAAGCGATCGCAGCGCGCCGTCCGCGAAAGGTGAGTGCGGGTATGTGGGGAACGCCCGAGATCGCCGCGGTTTCGGTTGCCGGTATCGCCTTGCTAGGTGCGGTACTTCTATACACTTTCGTCGTGATGCCGTCCAATCGGTTGCTTGCGAAGAACCGGTCAGAAGTTGAACGCCTCGAGGCGGAGCGTGTTTCGGCTAACACCAAATACGGCGAGATCAATGACACTGAGAAGCAGGTCGGCAAACTGCTCACGAGCGCTGACGATTTTGAAACGCGTTATTTACCGGCCTCGACAAACGGGCGCGGAGCTATTTACCAACGAATAAACGGGCTGATACAAGCTTACAGCCTGACCAATACCAGCGGTCCGTCGTACGCTCCGCTCGAACCGGCCGAACAAAAGATCGCTAATCAAAGTGAAGACGAAAGGGGCCGCGAGAAATATCGCAGCCTATTTCCGGGCGTCTATATCGCGATGACCGTCGAGGGCTCATACCAGAACCTTCGCAGGTTCATTCGTGAGATCGAAACCGGGAACGAGTTCGTTGTCATCAGTTCGATCGAGCTCGAGCCATCGGACACGCAGGAGGCCAAACCCGAGACCGGTGCACCTCCGCAGGGAGTACAGCCGGCGGTACCTCTCGACCCGAAAAAGGTCAATGCGGCCAATCCGCCAATGGGTCCGCCGCGGCAGGCCGAACCCAAGGGCCCGGTCGGCAGAACACGCGGAGAGGTCGTCGCACTTCGTATCGAAATGGCAGCGTATTTTCGCAGGGCCAATTATTCGCCGATCGGGTCGCCGAGCGAAAAGTAAATAGACTTTTGACTGAGGACTAATGGCATTCGTCGACATCAAAAATCCGGCTGAACGGAATAAGCTGATCGCCGCGATCATACTGGGACTTTTAGCTCTCGGCGCTCTTTATTTTGCGTTTGGGCGAAGCCTATTCGGTTCGAGCACTACGGCGGCCAGCCGATCAACACCAACGCCGCGGCCGAGCGTTTCTCCGGGCAAGGACAATTTCAAACTGCCGACCGCGGAAGAGCAGAATTTTAACGACGTTACGACACCGGTTGTTTATGTGCCCGGCAATTCGTACGCACCTGATCCCGGCCGCAACATATTCGCGTTCTACGAGCCGCCCCCACCGACACCGTACAGTCCAACACCTGTTCCGCCGCCCAAGCCGACTGCTACGCCGACCCCCACGCCGACACCGTACTATCTGGTTGGGAATATCGGGCCCGACAGCGTATATGCGGGTTCACGAGGTTTTCGCCTCGAAGTTAACGGTGACCATTTCACGCCGGATGCACGAATATATTTTAGCCAGGCCGAAATGCCGACGACGTTCATCAACGAGCGAAAGCTCGTCACCGATATCGCCTCAAATCTGATCGCCGGGGAAGGCCCGAGGCAGATCATCGTGCAGTCACCCGACGGCAAGAGATATTCAAACCAAATAATGCTGACGGTGCAGGCGCCACCGCGGCCTCAATTCAGCTACGTCGGCATGATCGGACGCAAACGGTTCAACAACGACACGGCTTACTTCATAGAAAACGGAAAGACCACACCCTTTGGCGCCCGTCTCAACGACGTCGTGGGCGGTACATTCCGTTTGATCAACATAACGCCGACCGAGGCGGTCTTCGTTGATGTCAACCTCGGGTTCAAACACAAGGTCCCCTTGAGCAAAGGCACTTCCGGAGGATCCTCGGTCGGCCCGCCTCCGACGATCAACAATAGTGTGCCGGGTGGGTTTACGCCGCCGACTACGAACGGCCAGCCCGACTGCGTACCTGGCATACCGTGTAACATACCAAGAGCCCCGACTCCGACCACCAATCGGACCCCGACAAAGAAGGACGTTGATGACAATGACGGCGATGGCGGCGGCGACTAGCAAGAAAAACGAAAGCGGTATGACGCTGCTCGCCGTGCTCGGCGTCATGACCGTATTCGCGATAGCGCTGTTGGCCGTCGCTCCGACCGTCCAGCTCGAGGTCCAGCGAGAAAAGGAGTTGGAGGCGATACGCCGAGGCGAAGAGGTCGCCGAGGCTATACGGCAGTACGTCGAGTTCTACCGCGGGGCGAAGTTGCCCAATTCGATGAACGACCTACTCGAAGGCCTGCCCCAGGGCACTCATAACCGCATGATCCTGCGTCCTTCGGCGGCTGTCGATCCCCTGAGCGAAGACGGTAAGTGGCGATTGGTCAAGGCCGATCTGACATCGCTCGGAGGTTTCGCGAAGCGTGTTCAAGACTACAACGGCGGACTGCTGCCCTCAAATCCGAGTCAGACTTTCGACCGATACGCGGTGGTCCTGGTCAACTCGCTCGATCTCGGGACCGACGACGACGTGACGGCGCCGGACGACAGCAATCCCGAGATAGTGACCGAAAACACCCCTTTCATCGGTGTCGCGAGCCAAAGCCGCTCGACATCCGTGATCGCATACTACGGTATCGAAAATCACTCGAAATGGATCTTCACTCCCCTCTTTCGCGGCCTGGGCGCTAATGCGAATTCGCCGAGGACACGGGTCAACAACCAACCCGGAAGCAATGTAAGGACCCAGCCGCCGGGTAACGGGAGAACCCGATAACGATCTTCGCTCAGCCGGCAAAGTCGAACACTATATTACAAAACGCCTTGATGCCGACATCCAGACGACTGTCGTCTATGTAGAAGTCCGGCGTGTGATGTGCCGCGGTCGTCTTGACGTCCTTCCCTTTTGGCATGCCGCCGACGAAAAAGAAGAACGAAGGGGCCTTGGTCCCAAAGTACGAAAAGTCCTCACCGCCCGTTACCCATTCAGTCTCGGCGACGTTAGCTTTGCCGGCCGCCTTTTCCAGCGAAGGGACCATCTTCTTGACCAGATCCGGCGTATTGTAGGTAACCAGCGTCTTGGTGTCGATCGTGACCTCGGCCGTTGCCCCCATGCTCTCAGCGATTCGCGTCGCAGTTAAACGGATCTTCTTATGGACGTCTTTTTGCATTTCCGAATCGAGCGTTCGGATGGTACCCGCCATGGTTGCTTCCTCCGGAATGATGTTCTCACGGACGCCGGCTGAGATCTTCCCCACCGTTATGATGACCGGTGCTTTCGGCAGGTCGGACTGCCGAGAAACTATCATCTGCAGGCCTGTATATATCTGAGTGGAAACCGCGATGGGATCGACTCCGAGCCACGGATACGCGCCGTGCGTCTGCTTGCCTTTGACCTTGATCGAGAACCAATCGCTTGCCGCCATTTCGGCACCGGACTTGTAAGTTATCTTTCCGATCTCGGTCTGGGCGTTGATGTGGATCCCGAACACCGCGTCGATCTTGGGGTTGTCCATCACCCCCTCGGCAACCATGTCCTTTGCTCCGCCGGTCTCTCCGGCAGGAGCACCTTCTTCGGCGGGCTGGAAGATGAAAACTACAGTGCCCTTGATCTTATCCTTCATCCCCGCGAGAACATTTGCCGTGCCGAGCAGCATCGCAACGTGCGTGTCATGGCCGCAGGCATGCATGACGCCGACCTGCTGGCCGTTGTATTCCGCCTTGACGGTCGATTTGAACGGCACGTCCGTCCGCTCGGTCACCGGAAGGGCATCCATATCGGCGCGAAGCCCGACCACCGGGCCGGGCAAGCCGCCCTTTAGAATGCCGACGACGCCGGTTTTGGCAATACCGGTCCGGACCTCGATCCCGAGCCGCCTGAGCTCATCGGCAACCATTTTTGCCGTGTTTACCTCGCGGTTCGAGAGCTCCGGATGCTCGTGCAGATATCGCCGCCACTTGATGACTTGGGGCAATATCTTTGCGGTCGCGGTGTCGATCTCGGTGCTCATGTCGACTGGGGCAGGCGAGCTATATCCGACCTGGAAGAGGATAGAAATAGAGATAATGGCAGCTGCGAGTTTCTTCATTTTTGAGGCTCCGGAAGTTATTGAGTTGCATGAAACGGGTAAAGCGTAATTTACGCGATTTCACGATAACTTCCAAACCGGGAGCCGGGAAACACTCGCAAACCGCTTTTCAACTACGCGCTGGCGGCGGTAAATTCAGTGCAGGTTTGACCTGACCTCGATGGCACGTAGTGCAGTTTATCGTGGGGTTTTGGGAGAGGTTCTTGATATTTCTCAACAGCTCGCCATTGATCTTTGCCATCATCGCGGCCATGTCGCGGGCGATGCCTTTGTTCTCTCTATCGTCCGAGTCCCATTTGTCCGGAATATGGCAATGCGTGCACGGGCTTGCCGTCGTTAAAAAATTTGACCTCGGCCGAGACCCAACCGCCGCCTTTTACCTTGACGTAGTTGTTGAACTGCGTCTCCTGCACGACCTTTTTGTCACGGCCGCCAAGCTGGATCATCCGTACAAAAAGCAGGTCTTTCTTATCGACCCAGAATTGCGGGGTTTTCAGGTCGCCCTTCTTCGCGCCCACGATCCAAACGGGTTTTCCCTGCCACGTGTCTTCATCGATCACGGACATGTCCATGCCCATCCCCTTGATCTGTCCGATGGTCGTCTCGACTGGCTGCATGTAAACGTCAAAGCCGAGGACAAGCAGCGGGTGAACGAAAGCACGGCTGCCCGCGAGTTTGCCTTCGCGATACTGGTAAATCTTGCCGTCAGCGAAAAGGATGCCATCGTGCTTGTCGAGAGGAACGATATCGATCCGCAGCTTGCCCGGAGCACTCAGCGCCTCGTACCATGTCGCGTCCTCGGACGTGCCGTCGGGCTTGTGCGTCGTGGTCGTCTGGACAAATGTCAGAGTCTTGTACCACTTACCCTGATATTTCTTATACATCGCGGCGACCAGATCGTCGCCCGACTTGATATCGACTGCAAAAGCCGTCGATGCGAAAACGAATAGGAACAGAACAAAGCTGATTTTCTTCATGTCTCAAAATACGGGTAAAACGCGCCAATTGTTTCCGGGAAACGGCGATTTCGGCTGCCGGTCTCGCGTGCATGTGTGACACGACCTTTTTGCGGGTTTTACTGGGGAAATCCAATTCGCGAGAGGGTCTCGGCGAAACGCTGGTCGGAGCGTAAAGGATCAAAGGTCGGCTCAGATTTGAGGAGTAGGAGTTGAGCGTCGTGCCTTTCAATGGCCATGTTCAAATACTTAAAAGCATCATCCGTTTTGCCGAGTTGCGCCTCTAAACGCGAGATCCTGTAGAACCGGCCTTTCAGATAAACAGGATTGGCCAGTTCTGTTTCCAGTTGCATTTCTCTAATGCCTTTCCATCCGGCGGCTTGGTAGATCTGCTTTAGCTGCTCGATCCTCGCGGGATCAGGAGTGATCTGCTTTTCCGTTTCGAGCTTTATGAACCACTCGAACGCCTGTGCATCGTCACCCTTTTGAACAAAAGCGCTCCACAGCCAGCCGTGAGCGGCTGCCAGATGCCCGATCTCGTCAGCATGGCGCAGGGCCGCGATAGAGTCGTCGTACCGCCGGGCGCAATAAAGAATGATCCCATGCTGTATGTGATAATTGACGGGATTGGGATTTATCCTGATCGCCTGTTCGATCTCGCCGATCGCTTCATCAGTGCGCCCCGCCGAATTTAGATAGAAAGCGTAAGCCCAGTGCGTCGAGTCGGAACGCGGGTCTAACACCAGCGCTCTATGCAGATCGGATTCGGCTCCGTCAAAGTCCCATTCGCACCGATGTTTCAGCATTCCCGATGCTTGGAAACCCTCTGCCGACGCGGCATCGAGAACGAAGGCTTTTCCGACAGCGATCCGGGCCTTGTCGCAATCCGGCTTCGGGTCATCTACAAGGTTCGAGAGCTCAACACGGCCTCGCGCAAGCGCAGCATATGCCCGGGCAAACCCAGGATCGAGGCGGACCGCCTCTTCCGAGGATTCGATCGCTTCCTGTGCGACGGGCAGTGAGACGCGACCCATCAAATTCAACGCATTCAGATAATACCGATAGGCATCTGCGTTCTTGGTCCCGCGAAGAGCGGGTATAGAGGTCAATTCGTTCGAGGAGTTCTTTCGTGTCGCGAAAAAGTAGATCGACGCCGCGGCAACGACAAACAGAAACACGAAGACGACAAACCCGCCGAGAAAGAACCTCGATCGACTGGTATTTTGTGACGAAATGCCTGTTTCTCCGATACGATTTGCGATCTCCTCGGAACCCCATCCATTCTCCGGACTTTTTTTCGCGCAGACGCTCCTGACCTCAGCAATAAACCGGTAGCCGCGACGCTGCACTGTTTGGATGAAACGCGGGTGCACGGCATCGTCCCCGAGGGCCTTGCGGAGCATCTTTACATTAAACGTAATGTTGCTTTCTTCGACAAAATGGTCCCGCCATAGCTCCCGCATCAACTCGTCCTTTTCGATCAGCCGCCCGGCATTTTCCACGAAAAAGTGAAGTGTCTCGAAAACTTTGGGAGTTATCTGAATGATGTTTTCGCCGCGAAAGAGAGATTTCTCAGTAGAATCGAGAATGAAGTCGCCAAATTCATACAACCGGTTTGTTTGCGCCGACATATAACTCCTCTCACAGGACTCTCACTTAAATCTCCGCGGATTCTCAAGACAATCAGAAAAGGACGACGCAGACTTGAATGAAACACAAGGGGTGCCCGAACTATATCACACATCGCCGACTCCAGAACATATTTCGCTTCCTTATCGGCAGAACAGAAGAATGTTCGAACGACAAGGGAGAACGAGCGATGCTGATGGTGCCTGACGAAAGGAGTAGGTCCCCGAACCTATACAACGTCTCTCGGCGGAGGCGCAGATGATGTATGAAGCGGAAAGACAGGGGACAAAACATGCGAAGAATATCTATCGGTTCTTTTTATTGCAAGCGAATAGCGACGATCATTACTGCAAATGCCGTCGGCTCGATAATGCTCTTGCTCTGCCAGCACGGCGTCGCGCAGCAGGCGTTGAATGTATGGAGCACTAACGGACCGAGCGAGCCCATCACATCCATCGTTGTCGATCCGAACAATCCCAATATCATCTTTGCCGCGGCCGGCCAGTCGGGAGTAGTCAAGAGCACAAACAAAGGAGCGAGTTGGAGCGCGTCCAGTCAAGGCCTCGGAAACTCTTTCGTGGCAAGCCTGGCATTCGATCCCGGCCATACAAATACGCTTTATGCGGGCATAACCGGCGGCGACGCAGTTATTGGCAATGGCGTGTTTAAGACGACAGATGGAGGTGCAACCTGGCACCGCACCAATTCGCCCGGTGAGATCACTGGTCCTGTTGCGGTTGCTCCCGGACATCCCGACATCGTGTATTCCGCAACCTGGAACGATCTTCTAGTTTCGTTAGATGGTGGAGAGACCTGGACTACTCGACCATTCCCGCACCCTGACGGTGCAAATTTACTTGTGGTCGATCCCCGGGATCCAGGCATCATTTTTGCGAGTTTTAATAGTTGCTGTGAGACCTATTTCTCTAGTCTATACAAGAGTGTCGACTACGGCGTCTCATGGGTCTATGTCTCGGTCCGTAACGGCGGCGGAGTCGATACTTATAACATAAGCGCCGACATAAACAACACCAAGATCCTATATGTCGCAACCGGCTACGGAATCTACAAGAGCACCGATGCGGGCGTTCATTGGATCAGCCGCGGATCTCCGGGTCCAAACACGCAAACTGTCGGTTTAGCCGTAGATCCTTTTATTCCCGGAACGCTCTATATAACCGCATTCGTCGACGTGGGCTGTTTTTGCTCGACCGGCGTTTACAAAAGTAAGGATGATGGATTGACGTGGACCCCATTTAACAACGGATTGACCAACCTCGAAGCGGGCCAATTAGCTTTTGACAGGTCAGGAAGATATCTCTATGCCGCCACTTCCACCGGAGTATTTAGCGTAAAAGTACGTGATGGTGCAAATGCCAGATCCGCGTTCGATTTCGATGGCGATGGACGCTCAGACGTTTCCGTCTTTCGGCCCTCGGACCGTGTCTGGTATCTGAATCAATCAACCGCCGGCTTTGCGGCCACACAGTTCGGCGCTAGTTCCGATCAAATTACGCCAGGCGATTTCGATGGCGACGGAAAGACGGATCTCGCGGTATGGCGGCCCTCGACCGGGACCTGGTACCTGCAGCAAAGCACGTCGGGCTTCACATCGGTTCAATGGGGTGCTGCGACTGATCTGCCGGTGCAGGGCGACTTTGACGGCGACGGGAAAACGGATATTGCTGTATGGCGTCCTTCGAGCGGAACCTGGTTCGTCATCAGCAGCGCTTCCGGACAGGCTTCCGGGATCCAATTCGGGCAGCAGGGCGACAAGCCCGCGCAAGGCGATTACGATGGCGATGGAAAAACAGACCTTGCCGTTTTCCGCCCGTCCACAGGCATATGGTTCATCCACCAGAGCACACCAGGCTACACGGCAGTCAAATTCGGCATTCCTACCGATCAAATAGTCCCGGCAGACTACGACGGGGACGGCAAAACGGACCTTGGGGTCTATCGCGACGGCATATGGTATCTCCTGGAGAGCTCTTCCGGATTTAACGCTATTTCATTCGGCGCCGCTAGCGACGTTCCTGTCGCCGCCGATTACGACGGAGACGGAAAGGCCAATATTGCCGTGTTCAGGCCGTCAAACGGTACGTGGTATCAACTGAGTGGCAACTACGGTTTTTTCGCCACACAGTTCGGACAAAGCGCCGACAAGCCGGTTCCTGCCGCGTACATCCCGTAACCAAAGGATCTCCAATGACTCATAAGAACGATTATCACGCACGCATTTTGCTTTCCGTACTGGCTTTCTTTCTTCTATTGCCAGCCAGTATCTTCGCTGCTTCCGCCGACCTCGACATGACATTTGGCAACGGAGGCAAAGTGATCACGCACGTCGGAGAGGGCGGAATAAACGCCATTGCGATCCAATCGGACGGGAAGATCGTCGCCGCCGGGACCAGCCGCCAGCAGCCGAGCGTTCCATCCGGAGAGCTTACATTAACGAGATACAACGCCGATGGTTCGCTCGACGCCTCCTTCGGCAATGGCGGGATGGTCGTAACCTCTATCGGAAACGCTTATTTGGCTGCCAATTCTCTCGCGATCCAGGCTGACGGCAAAATCGTCGTCGCGGGCGATGTCGCGGGGAATATCGGCGGGATCTACAGCCAGAGCGATTTTGTCGTCGTAAGGTACAACCCTGACGGTTCTCGAGATAGCACGTTCGGAAGCAGCGGCATTGTTATTACGCCGGTTGGCCACCAAAACGACTACGCCCGGGCACTTGCGATCCAGTCCGACGGCAGGATCGTTGTGGCCGGATCCGTCGGCGTCTGGTGGGATGACGATGAGAACATCGCGCTAGTGCGATACAACACGAACGGCTCCCGGGACCCTTCTTTCGGAGCCGGCGGAATACTCGCGGACCTTGGGGGAAGCATTAGTAATGATCCCGCTCATGCCGTCGCGATCGGATCGGACGGAAAGATCGTTGCCGCAGGGTTTCGGAACGGCGGTTTCGGATTGACTAGATATAACCCGAACGGCTCGCTCGACACATCCTTTGGCGCAAACGGAAAGGTAACTACTCTTATGAACGGCGGCGGTGACGCGTACGGCGTCCTCATCCAACCGGACGGAAAGATCGTCGCCACAGGAAATAGCGACTCCAATACCTTCGCTCTCGCTCGATATGATCCTAACGGCGCGCTCGACACATCGTTCGGGACCGGTGGAAAGGTCCTGACGAATTTCGGCTCAGCGTCCGAAAGCCCACAAGGAGCCGCGATACAAGCCAGCGGAAAGATTGTTGTCGCCGGCTACGACGGTTTTTGGCCGCAACACCAGGTCTTTGTGATTGCCCGATACAATGTTGACGGCTCACCAGATATTACCTTTGGCTCGCTCGGACGGGCTACGACTCAATTCAGCGGTAACAGCGACGATTCCGCCCATTCGGTTGCTGTTCAGGCGGATGGCAAGATCGTCGCCGCAGGTTTCAACTATACCGAGACAAGCTTGAGCTTTGGCCTCGTCCGGTATCTCGGCGATTCGGTTGCCACTCGCCGCACCCCATTCGATTTCGATGGCGACGGACGTTCAGATATTTCGGTCTTTCGTACTTCCGATCGCGTATGGTACCTGAACCGATCAACCGCCGGGTTTGCGGCGTCCCAATTTGGTGCCTCGGGCGATCTGCTGACGCCCGCCGACTTTACGGGCGACGGAAAGACGGATGTGGCTGTATTCAGGCCGTCGGACGGCAGGTGGTATGTACTTAGGAGCGAGGATCTCACTTTCTACGGTACCGGCTTTGGCACGAGCGGTGACATTCCGGCACCGGCTGATTACGATGGTGACGGCAAGGCAGATCCGGCCGTGTATCGTCCAAGCGATGGGACCTGGTATATGCTGCGATCGACCGCTGGATTTGGAGCGAATCGATTCGGCGTTTCTGAAGATAGACCTGCCATCGGCGACTTTGACGGCGACGGAAAGGCCGACATTTCGGTTTACCGGCCGTCGACCGGCGTTTGGTACCGGCTAAATAGCTCGAACGGCTCTTTTACCGCGATACAATTCGGCGCGGCCGGCGACAAGGTCGTTCCCGCGGACTATACCGGCGACGGAAAGACCGACATCGCTGTTTGGCGGCCTTCGAACGGCGCTTGGTACGTCATGCGAAGCGAAGACCTATCGTTCTTTGGATCGGTCTTTGGTCTAAGCAGCGACATGCCGGCACCGGGCGACTACGACGGTGACGGGAAAGTGGATATCGCAGTTTACCGACCGAGTGAGGGAATTTGGTATACGATGCGATCGGCCTCAGGCTTCAACGCAGTTCAGTTCGGCACCGCGGAGGACGATCCGGCACCGGGAGCATTTGTATACTGATACGAACGATCGTGTAAACCGCGAAAGAAGACCTGCTGTTTCGGCTTTAGCGATCGCGGTCTGATGCCCGGGACCCAAGCGAGAGAACTTAGGAAGCCCTCAACTCTTGGGCGGCTGCGGCAGATTCGTCGCCGGCTTGACCTGGCCGCGGTGGCAGGTCGTGCAGTTTACCGTCGGTTTTTCGCTCTTGAGGTTCTTGATGCCGGCCAGCAATTCGTTGTTGATCTTGCCGGCCATTGCGGCCATGTCGCGAGCTATCTGCTTTTGGACGCGCTCTTCGGACTCCCATTTATCGGGGATGTGACAATGCGTGCAGTCGACACCGAGCGAGCGGGCGTAGCCAAATTCCATAATCCCGAGGACGCGACCGGCGGGCATGTTCTTGAACATCTGTATGTTCTTGAAAACCGCCGAAGCAGGCTCCTGTTCCTTCCCCTTTATTTGCTCCTTTAGCTTGGCGACTGCCGCGGCCTGGTCAAAACCCGCGGCGGCGGGCGTCGGCGTCGGATCTGCTGCTGCAGCGACGGTCTCCGTACCTTTGGATCCGCGGCCCATGGTCAGCAACGTCAGGGCGACAAAAACCAAAATAACGATCGTCGACAAAGTTCGTAGCCGTTTGTTCTTCATCTGTCCTCCGGAATGTCAGTGTTATCAAGGAAGGCCGATGGAAGCGCAAGCCGGCCAATTTTCCGTCCCCCAAATATGCGTGAATGTTGATCGGGCGTCAACCCTGGACGGCGGTAGATCTAGGTTGGCTCCGGTTAGTTTCGAACCCGTTCGGCCTGTGCCTTTTTGACGATCGCCGCGAGCTCGAGGGCGATCCTTGCGGGACCGCGGCCGCCCAGGTCCTGTCCGACACTTGTGTTCACCTGCACGGCGACTGCAAATTTATGATCGGGAAAATAGATCATCTCGGTCAGATATCCCGGAAAAAATCCGCTGTGTCCGTACGACGTACCCAACTCCGTCGGGCGAATTATGACACCCAGGCCGTACCTGGAGTCGCGTCCGAGCTTGGCCGGGACGCCATCGAGCATGACGGGGAGCATCGACGGATCGAACGCCTTGCCCTCGTACATGAGCTTTGCCCAACGCGCGAGGTCCTGGCCGGTCGAAGCCCATCCGCCGCCCGTCCATTCGAGCTGGGGATTAACGATGAATTTGCCGTTCTCGATCATCGCGTCCTTGCCGCCAAAGGGGTTCCCGGCCCCGGCGTAGCCCTGAACGACGCCTTTCATCACCATCCCTTCCTGTGCGATCGTGTCGGTAAGCTTGAATTTCTGTATGAATCGCCGCCTCGCTTCATCGTAGAACCGCTTGCCCGTCACGCGTTCCATGATCATGCCGAGCACGATGTAATTGGTGTCGGAGTAGTCCCAGCCCTTTCCTGCCTCGAACGGCGGCTTTTCGTCAAACAAATACGCGAGTCGATCTTCAGGCGACCAGACCTTGTCGGGATGGGCGGTCAGATAGTCGGTGAATTCCTTTTTGAACTCGTAGCGGACGAGCCCGCTAGTGTGGTTCATCAGCATTCGGATTGTCACGTCTCTGGCGTTTGGCAGACGATCGAACCAAGGCTCTCGTCCCAGATACTTCTCGATCTTGTCTTCGAGAGATATCTTTCCTTCCTTGATGAGCTGCATCGCGAGGGCCGCGGCAAACGTCTTCCCGGTGCTGCCAGCGGGCATGCGGTCGGTCGGCTTCATCGGGGTCTTGGCGTCACGGTCAGAGTAGCCGACCGCGAGCCCGAACGATTCGCCATTGGCGAGGGCCACGCCAACGGTCGCTCCCGGAAATTTGGCGCTCTTGTGCCATTCGTCAAGTTTTTGCTGGAGCTTCTGCCGTAACTCGCCGGACCAGGCAGCCTGGGCCTTCGGCGCCTGTGCGTGGACAGACGAGATCAAGCTGCCGAGCAGCAGGAAAATAATTACGAGTGATCTTTTTTTCATCATCAGTTAGAGTTCTTAGGCATCCGGTCCAGAAGAACGGCAAACCTGGGGTCGGACTTCAACGGCGCGAGATCGGCGTCTGTTTCGTACCGCGCTCGGCCAGCGAGTCCCTCGTCTACAGCCTTGTTGAGCATCTCAAACGCCTTGTCGCTGTCCTTAAGCCGCGCATACGCACAGGCCATATTGTAATAAGCCACGCCGCGAGTATTTGCACCCGGCGGAATGCCGGCCTCAAATGACTTCTTGTAGGCGTCCAGTGCAGCCTCGTTCTCATTCAGGTTGAGATGCGCCCAGGCGATCTGTCCATAAACTAGGCTGCCGGAGTTGCCCTGTGTGATCGACTTCGTCAACAAGTCGATGGCATCTTTCCAGCGTTTTTGTGACAGCCTGATCTGTCCGAGACTGTTATAGATACCGCCGTTGGCGGCACCGAGGGCGATGGCTCGTTCAAGAGCAGTTGCAGCTTCGTCGGTCCGACGCAACTGAGCCAGCATCCGGCCATATTGGCTGTACGCTTCGCCGTCATTCGGATGCTGAGATAGTTCCTTAGAAGCGGCACCGCCTTGTCCGCATCGTTCCCGAAAATTGCTGCGACGATCGCCCGCTCCCGGGAGAGGGTGTCAGGCGGCTGCGGCATAGGTTGGAGATGTGAGCGCCAGAATTCGATCGTTTGCTGGACGATACGGCGAGATTCGTCGGTGTCCTCAAAAGCGTCAAAGGCGTGCGGCATGCCGGTCGCCATCTGAAGCGTCCAGGGAGCACGCGTCTCGGCGATCCGCTGCCAAAGCGCCGGCAGCGAAGGGCCAAGTCTCGCCATATCGCTTTCGGCAATGACGAAAAGAATCGGTAGATCACGTCGAGGGTTCATTTCGGGCGCCGAACCGTAGTAGAGCACGGCAGCTTTAATACCCTTAGGAGCAGTCGGGCCCATAAGAAATACTGCGGATTGAGAAACATTTGCCGACGCCGCATAGACCCCGAGGCGTGACGCGTCGATGCCGTATTTCGAGCCCGAAGCGGCAAGGAAATCGAAGAGCGACCTCAGGCTTTCCTGGATATGTTGGCCGTCCGCGTCCATCGAGATCCCGATCATTCCTTCGGCTGCGATGAGCCGCGGCCAAGAGCTGTAAATTCCCCAGCTTTTGAGCTTGCTCTCCGGCGAATCACCGATCGCATTGAGAAATATCACCGCCGGACGTTTTTCGGACGCCTTCGCTGCGGACGGCGAGTAAATATCGATCGCGAGATCTCCCGAATACCGAACATTTTGTGTGACCTTGACCGACCTGGTTGCCGGCACGTCGTAAACGACGCCAAATCGCGTACCATCGAGCCCTGAACGCTCTTGCGTCTGAGCGAGTACGGAACCCACGCCAACGCCGATAAGTACGATCAGTATTTCTGCAGTTCTCATCATTTGAATTTGCTCCAATGTCTAGTGATCATTGCTTTAACAGGTTCAGAAGCCATTCGACCATCTTTTCGCTGGTCTCCGGGCTCGCACGCGGAAAGTCCCACTGGCCGTCTGCGGACGCAAGGGTATTGCCGTGGTCGAGCCCCGGGACCGTCAAAAATGTGAATTTTGAATTTCCAGCCTTTTCGAGCGCCGTCTGGATGATCTGGCGGCTCTTGTCCACGGGCACGACCGTATCGTGATCGCCCCAAACGGCGAGCACGGGAATCCTGAGACTTTCCCAGACCGGCCGGACATCGAAGAGCAATAATTCCAGCGAGCCGCGCGGCGGCAGCCCGTCGCCGAGCGAGGCGGGCAAGGCCGACGGGCCAAACCAACGTTCGCCCTTTAGCGATCTAAGCTCGTTTGATAAGGCGGCACGGTCTGCCGCGGCGGCCGGCTCATTTGCGAGTAGGCGGCGATCGATGTCATAGAGACGTTCACGAAGTCTTGTCGCGGTCTCGATCTCAGCCGCGGTCATGCCAGCGTCGCGCATAACTCCTTCGCGGTGGTAAATGCTCTGCTCGGCCGGCGTCACGGCGGCGGCGGCGCTCACGATTATGAAAGCGACGTCCTTCGATCTCGATGCCGCAAGCGGAGCGATCCAGCCGCCTTGGCTGTGTCCGATGACGCCGATCTTGCTGCCGTCGATGTCGGGGCGTGACTTTAGCATCTCGACTCCCGCGATCGCGTCGTCGGCGAGGTCCTGCATGCTTGCGGCGTCGGTGTTCCCTGTCGATCGGCCGCTCCCTCGTTTATCGAAAACAAGCGCCGCGATGCCGTGGTTTGTAAAATGGCGGGCCCACGACCGATAGCTTGTCCGCTCGTTCGGCGTGCTGCCGTGCACGATGACGACCACGGGCGGCCTTGCAACGCCGACCGGTGACAGTAGCGTGCCTGAGAGCGTTACCTCGCCGTTCTTGAACGTGACTTCCTCTTCACGGTAGTTTCGCGGCCGGAACGGCGCCTTTTTCATCGAGAACGTTCCGTCAACGCCGAGGCCGCTCCATTTGCCGGCGAACACGCCGCTTTCGACCCCGCCGTCAAAGACGATCGGTTTCCCGCCTGGCTGCGGCCGCTCGAGGTGATAATGGTTGCCCTCGGCCTTGATCGGAAACGGCACCTCGTAAGCGTCGAGATCGGCAAAATCGACGGTCGGGCGTTTTTCGGTACCGAAGTTCCGGACATCGAGAACGACCTTCCATTTCCTGCCGTTTCGCTCGACCTCACCCTGCCATGGCCCGTCGAGCGAAGCGTCTTTCGGGTCATCGGCGGGAAGCGAGTTCGCGATCCTCGGTGCGATCTCGTCGAGCCATCGGTTGAGTTCGGTCTGCGGATACCATTTGCCCTTGAGCATTACGCCGGCTCGTTTTTCGGTATTCGTGATGTTGTCGAGCGGATTTGCATCGAGAAGGACGAGATCTGCTTGTTTGCCTTTCTCGACTGTGCCGGACCTTGCAAGAGTTCCAAGATATTCATGCGCGTTGCGGGTCGCGGCAACAAGCACCGCATAATTCGGCAAGCCGGCGTCGGCGAGAGCCTTCATCTCGCGGTGCTCCGTGAAGCCGTAGAGCCAGAGAAATTCGGGCGTGTCCGAGCCTACCATTATCTTTCCGCCGGCGTCGTAGATCGCTTTGATCATCTTGTTCCGGATGTCCACCCATCGGGCACGCCGCTCCCAGCTGA
>JBGAVC010000046.1:0-31205 GCA_044228265.1 Pyrinomonadaceae bacterium | reverse complement strand
GAGTGAATCCACACCGGCCGGCGAAGATACTCCTAACGCCGATGAAGACGAGATCGCCGCCCGCCAGGAAGACGTCAAAACGGTCAGGGAGACCAAAGATAAAATAAAGGACCTCAACGAAGAGGCATGGTTCGGCGACGACGCTCTTCAGGCTTCGCGGGCGACCTTTGGAGTGTCGTCAGGCGGCAAGACCGGCCGCGGCCTTGGACTCGGATTTGTCGAACTCATCCCGGTGGCCGACTCCGATTACGTCTACGCGGCGATCGGCGAAGAACTTGGACTGTGGGGTGGACTGTTGATAACGTTGGCACTGATCATATTTGTTAACGCCGGCATCAGGACGGCTCTCGACGCCCGTAATATGTTCAGCAAACTTTGTGCCACCGGTTTGACGGCGTTCATCGGCTTCCAGGCGCTCGTTAATATCGGCGGCATCACGCGAGCTCTGCCGATGACTGGCATTACACTGCCGTTCGTGAGCCACGGAGGCTTCAGCCTCTTGACCAGCTTCGTGATGCTCGGGATGCTTATGGCGCTCTCGCACCGGAATGCCATTGACCACCGTAATGACCAAGCTCAGGTAACGCCTTTGGTCGGCGGTGACAAATAATAAGAATAAAGAACTTTAGTACTTCACGTTTCAATGGAGATCACCGAATGTTAGACAGTTTCCGGATCGAATCAGCGTCGGTCAGCGACCGCGGGTTGAACGAAAAGCGCCCACACAACGAAGATTCTTTTCTGGAAGTTCCGGCCAGAGGGATCTTTGCCGTCGCTGACGGCGTGGGAGGGGCCGAGGCGGGCGAGGTCGCGTCGCAGATGGCCGTTGAGATCCTGGCCGAAGCCTTCGCGAATGACACCGAACTCAGTGACGCCGAAGAGGTAATGCGCCTGGCTCTTGAACAGGCAAACGATGCGATCCATCGGATGGCCAATGAACTGCCCCAGCTCTCGTCGATGGCGACGACCATCGTGGCCCTGCATGTCGCCGGAAATATTGCGACCATTGGACATGTCGGCGATTCGCGTCTTTATCGGCTTGACGCGGACGGCGCGCTATATCAGGAAACCGCAGACCATTCCATGGTCGCCGAAGAGGTCCGCGCGGGCCGCATGACGGCCGAACAGGCCGAAAATCATCCTGGTAAGAATATCATCAGCCGTGCGCTGGGTGCCGAGCCGACGGTCGAGGTCGATCTCAAGACGATCATGGTCGGTCCGGACACGACATTTCTGATCTGTTCCGACGGCGTTACCCGGCACGTCTCGGACGGCGAGCTGTCCGAACTTCTGCGCAGCGGCGAACGGCTGGGAGACATCTGCGAGAAGATAAAGAACATTTGCTTTGAACGAGGAGCCGAAGATAATTTGACTGCAGTTCTGGTGCGTCTCCTCGACGCCGGCGTTGCCGTTCCTTCGGACGACGGTACGGACGATGACGGCGAGATCGGTGAAAGGACCGTCGCGACGGCTCGTAGGCCGGCGGTTGGTCCCGCCGGCTCGGCTGCTCAGGGCGACGAGTTGCTTGAATTGGAAACTGCCGAACTAACACTACCCGACAAAAGATCCTCGGAGCATCCTTCGCCTCCTTCGACGCCCCGGGAACAAGCGCCATCGGCACCACCTAGTTCGGCTGCTTTGCCGGTAAGTGAAGGCGACTACGAAACATCCGCATCGATCCCTGTTGGCACTGAGATCTCCGGGACAAATGCGGGCCCAAGCGAACCAGCTTTCGTTTCGACATCCGAGACGCGTTCGGGGGCTTTCGGAAAGATCGTTGGTTCGGTCGCCTTGTTGTTGATCGGTTCGTTAATGGGGCTTGCGGGATACCACTATTTCCTCGCGAATCGGACGGTTCCGACGGTGACGGAACCGATAACTGAGATGAAGAGCTCGAATCCGCAACTTACGGCGTTCGAAGATAATCGCCGCGCCGTCGACAAGGACCCCGAAGCTGGCTTGAAGATATTCCTTAATGAGCCGAAAGACGCCTCGAATTTGTTTCTTGTAGGACGTGCATATCTGTTGACCGGGAAATTCCCCGAGGCACATAAAGCCCTCAACGAAGCAAGCGAACTTATTGACGGCGAGATAGCTCAGGGCACTCTTGATGCAAAGACTGGGCAGACTCTAAAGACTGACATCGCGATCGCCCTGACCGTCACAAACGACACAATGGTCCAGAATAATCTGAAGAAAGAACTCGAACGGACAAGGGCCGCCAATGGAGCATCGGCCCCGGCAGCGCATGGCAACCGATCGCCCATACGCTAGTCGGAGTATCGTTGTCGCTTCGCTTCGAAAAGAATGATGCCGGCGGCCACAGCCAAGTTGAGACTTTCTACGTGGCTGTCCATTGGGATCGTAAGACTTTCGTCCATTCTGCCGATCTCGTTTTCGCTGAGGCCGTGAGCTTCGGACCCGAAAAACAGCAGGCGTGGGACCGATAGGTCGGAGCGTGTATACTCCTGGCCCGATGACGAACCGGTCGCCGTTGGACGCAGTCCGACGCTTTTTGCCCAGATCAGCGCTTCCTCGAAAGCGACACCGTTCCAGACCGGCAGGCGAAATCCACCACCCATCGAGGCCCTTAACGCCTTTGGCGAAAATGCGTCCGCCGAATTGGCGGATACCAGAACGCCGGCGACTCCGGCCGCTTCGGCTGTTCTGATAACGGCGCCAAGGTTAGACGGGTTGTTTATCCTCATAAGCATCGGGACGATCTTGAGCTTATCCGGAGATCGGAGCCTCTCTTCGATGATCGTCGGCGATGCCGAAGGACGGTCGGCGATCAAAATGACGCCCTGGGAATTTTCGGTAGCCGCGACCGTGCGAAAGATCCTTTCTGACAGCTCAAATACATACGGCGACGCTTTTTCGAGCTCGACGAGAAACGCAGCATTCGCGTCGGAGACAACGAAGCGTTCGGAAACGAAGCCGACCGATATGTCGACTCCCGATCTCAGGGCCTCGGTGGCAAGCCGCTTACCCTCGATAAATATGCTGCCCGCCGAGTGTCCGTCGCGAACCTTGCGGGCGTGCACAAGCCGCTGGTTGTCTCGGCTCGATATCTCGGGTAATTGGTGCATACGGCATCTCATTATTAGCAGAAAACATGTCGGTTGAAAACCTCCGACGACGCAACCGCTTTCATCTGCACCGTTTGATAAAGCGTATTTGAAATAAAGCGCAATATGGTTAAACTTGAACCATATGAAGCCCGAATCGAGGATCAGGACGAAGCTGGAACTGCTGCGCGACAGGTCCAAGGCGGCCGAGGAAGGCGGTGGCCCTAAGCGTGTGGAAAAGCAAAAGGCAGCGGGCAAAATGACCGCCCGCGAACGTGTCGAGTTTTTTCTTGACGATGGCAGCTTTGAGGAATTTGATAAGTTCGTGCTTCACCGGTCCCGTGATTTCGGATTAGAGGAACAGCTCTTCCCTGGCGACGGTGTGATAACGGGCCACGGGCTTGTGGACGGACGCGAGGTATTCGTGTTCGCCCAGGATTTCACCGTGTTTGGGGGATCGCTTTCCGAAACGCACGCCCAGAAGATCTGCAAGATCATGGATCTGGCGATGAAAACCGGAGCACCGATCGTTGGCCTTAACGACTCCGGCGGCGCGAGGATCCAGGAGGGCGTTGTCAGCCTGGGAGGCTACGCCGACATTTTCCTGCGAAATACGCTCGCAAGCGGCGTCGTGCCGCAGATCAGCTGTATTCTCGGTCCATGCGCCGGGGGCGCGGTGTATTCGCCGGCGATCACGGATTTCAACATCATGGTCAAGAACACGTCGTACATGTTCATAACCGGCCCTGACGTGATCAAGACGGTCACTCACGAAGACGTGACCAAGGACGAGCTCGGCGGTGCGATGACCCACAACGCCAAGTCCGGCGTCGCCCATTTCGCAGCGGACTCCGATGAGCACGCGCTTCGACTCACCCGCGAGCTCTTGTCCTTCATACCGTCCAACAACCTCGATGACGCTCCGTTTATTGCTACCGCCGATCCGTCGGACCGAATGGACGATCAGCTCAATTCGATCGTTCCTGAGTCTTCGAACCAGCCGTACGACATACGGGACATAGTGACGCGAGTCGTGGACGACGGATATTTCTTTGAGGTCCAGGAACATTACGCTCCAAACATCGTCGTTGGTTTTGCCCGACTCGGCGGGACATCGGTCGGGATCGTGGCAAACCAGCCTGCCTTTCTTGCAGGTGTTCTCGACATTGACGCCTCGGTAAAAGGAGCACGCTTTGTCCGTTTCTGCGACTGCTTCAATATCCCGTTGATAACCTTCGAGGACGTTCCCGGATTTCTACCCGGAGTCAATCAGGAACACTTCGGCATCATACGTCACGGGGCGAAACTGCTGTACGCTTTTGCAGAAGCGACGGTACCTAAGATCACAGTCATCACACGAAAGGCCTATGGAGGCGCATACTGCGTGATGGCCTCGAAGCACATTAGAACGGATGTGAATTTTGCGTATCCGACGGCCGAGATCGCGGTAATGGGGGCTGAAGGGGCCGTCGGCGTTCTTTTCAGACGCGAGATCGCCGAAAACGACGACAAATACCGGACGGACAAGATCGCCGAATTCGAGGACAAGTTTGCCAACCCCTACGTTGCGGCCGAGCGGGGCTTTGTCGATGAGGTCATTGAGCCGAAATATACACGGCCAAAGCTGATCCGGGCCCTTTCGATGTTAAAGAACAAACGAGACACGAATCCGCCGAAAAAACACGGAAATATACCTCTGTAAAGGCGATCGGTCGGTCGCTGGTTGATGCAGACGTCGGCGGAAAAGGGCGCGCATTCCCTGTTACACGTTTCCGAGACGTCTCGGCTGTGCTGCGAAACCATGTTGATCTGCGACAAAAGGCCCACAACTGCGGTCACCGACCTGGAAACCCTCGCCTCCAACCTTCGATCTATCCGCGATTTTCTCGGGCCGCAGACAAAATGTCTTGCCGTCGTTAAAGCCAATGCTTACGGCCATGGCGCCGTCGAATGCGCCCGTCGGCTTTCTCGGGAGGGCATCGAATGGTTCGGCGTCGCATTGCCCGAAGAAGGCGTCGAACTTCGAAGAGCCGGTATCGAAGAACCGGTCCTCGTTCTGGGCGGTTTTTGGCATGGCCAGGAACAAATGATCCTCGATAATGGCCTTACCGCCGTTGTTTTCGATGCAGAACACGCCGAATTGCTCGATGCTGCGTCGGCGGCCAGACGCATAACGGTCAATTATCATGTAAAGATCGACACGGGTATGGGCCGTCTGGGTGTACGTCACGACCGGGCCGGCAAGCTGGCTGAGACGCTGAAGCGATATTCCAACATTCGCTTGGACGGATTGATGTCTCATTTTGCGTCGGCTGACGATGTGAAGCATCGCGAGTTCACCGAGCTTCAGATCGAGAGGTTTGAACGAGCCGTCGAGGATTTTCGCCGGGTCGGCTTTGATCCGACCTATCTGGATATTGCGAACTCGCCCGGAACTTTCGGTTTTCCATCATCCAGATTGGGCATGGTGCGTCTTGGAGGCGTCTTGTACGGATTGACCGGCGACGTTCTGCCGCCCGAAGCTGCGGCTCCGAACGTTAGGCCGGTGCTTTCGCTGGTCTCGCAAATCGCTCATATCAAGACTATCCCTAAGGGCGAGGCGATTGGCTACGGCCGTACTTTTGAAACAAAACGAGAATCTCGGATAGCCGTGATTCCGATCGGTTATGCCGACGGCTACGTGCGGTCGATCTCTAACAATGGCAGGGTCATCGTCGGCGACGGATTCGCGCCGATCGTAGGGCGAATATCTATGGACTGGACGCTTATCGACGTCACCGACATAGCCGGTGCCGAACCGGGAGCGGAAGTTGTCCTGATCGGCAGCGCAGGCGAAAAACAGATAAGGGCGGAGGAACTCGCACACAGGTCCGGGACTATCTCATACGAGATAACTTGCGGTATCAGCGATCGGGTAAATCGAGAATACATCTGACAAGTTCAGGTAAAGTATGAAGCAATACGGTCTAAACTATTGGAAGGTATTCTTTAAGCGGCTTTACCTCCGCACGCTCGAATCCGACATTCCCAACCGTTCGGCACAGGCGGCGTTCTATTTCTCATTCGCGCTTTTTCCTCTGCTGCTGTTCCTGATCAGCTTATTCGGATTGATACTCGGATCGGCCGAGAGTCTCAAAAGCGAGGCTTTTGCGTACCTTGGCCGCGTGATGCCTCTCGCGGTATTTGAGCTCGTGAGCCATACTGTGGACGAGGTCGTTGCGAGCAGTTCGACCGGGAAATTGACGATCGGGCTCATCGTGACCCTATGGTCGGCATCGGCCGGTGTTGACGGCATCAGGAGCGGACTCAACGCGGTGTACAACCTTCCGGAATCGCGCTCGTGGTGGCGGGTAAAGCTGGAGTCGCTGGCTCTAACACTCATCGTTACAGTGCTGGTCGGCACCGTGCTGACGATCGTGTTGTATGGATGGGAAGTGGTTCAGGCTACGTTGGCCAAGATCGGCCTTTCGATCTCGTCGCCTGTTGCCCTCGTGGTCATTCAATGGGCATCGATACTTTTGTTGATGCTGTTCGCCTTTGAGCTGATCTATAATTTGCTCCCAAATTTTCCAAAGGCCAAATGGGAATGGATCACGCCGGGGTCGCTTGTCGCGATAGTGTTGTGGCTGGTCGCTTCTTCTCTCTTCCGAGTGTACCTCGGTTATTTCAACAGTTACGATAGAACGTACGGATCTCTTGGTGCGGTTATGATCCTGATCTTGTGGCTTTACCTGACCGCATTCGTGATCATGGTGGGTGGGGCGATAAACTCGATCGCGTACGAGTTGAGGGAGGCGAAAACGGTTGGATCTTAAGATCGGTGATACATTCTCGACTTCGCGTGAGATAACTGACGAGCTCGTGCGCAAATTCGCCGAAGTTTCGGGCGACTTCAATCCGATCCATCTTGACGAAGAATTCGCTAAAAACACCCGCTTCGGGCGTAGGATCGCACACGGTATGCTTAGTGGCGCACTTATCTCGGCTGTGCTTGGTAATGAGTTTCGGGAGCGTAAGATCGTTTATCTTTCTCAGACGATGCGATTTACGGCCCCCGCTTTCATCGGAGATACCGTTACCGCGACTGGCACCGTCACAAAGATCCGTCCCGAACGCGGGATAGTTACGCTCGAGACCGTCTGCAGCAACCAGAATGGCGAAACCCTTGTCACGGGCGAGGCGATCGTAATGATCTTGCCATGAGTTTCGATCCCCTCTCGCGCGAAGGACGTGCTTACTAGTAAATAACTATGTCGTTAATGTTAAAAGAGATCCGAGAGCAGCCTCGTGCTCTCGAGCGCACGCTCAATAACGAGAGAAGGAAGCTTGGAGCACTTGGCGTCCATCTGGGCAAACGCGAGATCGATCTGATCGTACTCGTCGCGCGCGGCAGTTCGGACAACGCATCACTTTTTGGACGATACCTGCTGGAAGTGGCCACGGGAATTCCCGTGAGCCTCTCGGCTCCGTCGGTCTTTACTCTATACAACGCAAAACTTGACCTTAAAAGGGCCCTCGTAATAGGTGTTTCTCAGTCGGGCGAAGGCGATGATATAAACCAGGTGCTGACGTCGGCAAAAAGGGCGGGAGCATTTACCCTCGGGATCACGAACGAGGCCGGCTCGGCGATGGCAAAGATCACCGACGAGACGCTCCTGATCCACGCCGGCCGGGAAAGATCGGTCGCCGCGACCAAAACTTTTACAGGACAGATGCTGCATTTCTACCTGCTGGCATCGATCCTCGGCGGAAAACGCCTCGAATACGAGCGAATTCCCGAGTTTACCGACTGGTCGTTGTCACTCGCACCGCAGATCAATTCGCTCGTCGAACGGTATGTTTTTATGGAGAACTGCGTGGTCGTGGGCCGCGGAATGAACTACGGCAACGCTTACGAACTGGCCTTGAAGTTGATGGAAACCTGCTACGTCGTTGCCGAACGGTTCTCGTCTGCGGACTTTTTTCACGGCCCGCTCGCCCTCGTGGAGAGGCGTTTTCCCGTCATAATGTTCGCACCGCGGGGCGTGACGAGAACAGGCAGCCTCGATCTGATCGCCGAACTGCGCGACCTGCACGCCGATTGCCTGTCGATCACCAATGACAAGCAGATCGCGAAAGCATCGCAAAAGAGCCTGGTGCTTTCCCACGAAATAGACGAGTTTCTTTCACCGATACCGTTTATCGTTCCCGCCCAGTTGTTCGCGGCATACCTCTCCGTCGCAAAGGGCCTCGATCCCGACGCTCCTCGTTCCCTTTCAAAGGTCACAAAAACGATCTGAATCAGACGATGTCCATACTTCGGGCGTAACCATTAGAGTTCCGAGGCCGCTCGCAACAGAGCCTCGCGCATCGCACCGGCTGTACGCCACCTTAGCTCCGGCTGCTTGGCGAGAGCCGTCTCGATCACCGCCGCTACCTTTAGCGGGACCGTCGGAACGCGCTGGAGAATGGGAATTATGGGTTTTTCGAATATCGCTTTGACCGTCTCGGAGATCCCTGCTTTTGGACCGATGTCCAGCGCGTGAGCGCCGGTAAGCAGGCTGTAGGCTGTCATTCCCATCGCATAGATATCCGATGGCGGCCGGACCTCCTTAAAGTCGCGGACCTGTTCGGGCGGCATGTACGCGATCGTCCCGGCGACGTCGCCGACCATTGTCACCCCGCTCATGCCGGTTTGTTTGTAGCTCTTGGAGAGCCCAAAATCTGTCAACTTTGCCACCGCCCTTGGATAATCGCCTTCGATCAGAATGTTCTGCTCCTTGATGTCGCGGTGAACGAATCCCAGAGAGTGCGCAAAGTCGAGGGCAGCAAGCGTTTCCTCGGTTATCTGGACCGCCTCGCGATAGTCGAGCTTTCCGCCGCGATGTTTGGCCAGGCGTCCGGCGTCCATGCCGTTTACGAACTCGGTCACGAGATAAACGATGCCGTTGTGCGTGCCATGTTCGATATAGCTGACAATGTTGGGATGGCGTAGTGCCGAAGCAACTTCGATCTCGCGAAGAAAGCGTTTCAAAGACTGTTCGCTGACCGCTACTTCGGGCAAGAGCGTTTTTATGGCCACTGCCCGGCCGTCGCGTTCGCTTCGTGCGAGCATAACGCTTCCCATCCCGCCTTGTCCGATGACGCGGATCATCTGGTAATTCGGGATGGGCTGCGGGTTTGCACGCAGTTTCTCGCGGCAGTTGTCACAGACATAAGTCATCCGTGCCGCAGGGTCGGACGCTTCCACACTGGTCGGCGCTCCGCAGTTGAGGCACAAGACCGAGACGAGTGATGGATGGGTGCCGCCGTAAACCGCCGTCGGCGCTCCAGTTTCTGCCGGATCTACGGAAACCTCTACCTCGAGAACGGTCTCGCCGCCCTGAATTCGGTCGCCGCTCTTCAAATGGGCCGTGTCAACCCGCAATCCGTTGACGAACGTGCCGTTCGTCGAGGCAAGGTCACGCAGGAATGCCTGCGGCGGCGCGATCTCGATGAGGCAATGGTGACGGGAGAAAAAACGGTCCTGCGGCAGGCAGAATTGCGAGTCCTCGCTTCTGCCGATCATGAATGTGTCGTGCTGGTCGAATGTAAAGGAGCGTCCGGTTTGCGGGCCCGCGACGACGTTTAAGCTTACACGCATCTGCTGGGGTTATTTTACTATACGCCGCTCGACATTGCCCACCACCGGCTCTATCAATGCCCGCTCAGCCCGCCGAAGATCACCGCGGCCCCGTAGATCAAAATGAACAAAAGATACGCTGCAAGCGAGATCGATCCGAGCACTACGCCGCCGATCGCGAGCCCGCGGCCGCCGTACGTCTGAGGATTCTTCTTATTCTGGGAAAGGGCGATAAGGCCGGTGATGAGCGCCGCGGGCGAGAGCACCAGGGCCAGCGAGCAGCACCACCCGATCGTCATACCGCCGATACCTAACCCGAGCGAGACTGCGGCAAGTGTCTGACTTGGAGCAACGGTCATCGGATAATTCCCGAAACCGGCCGGCTGTTGATAAGCAGGCTGCGGCGACTGCCAGGTCGCAGGTGGTGAGCTCTGCGGCCAATTTGACGGATTCGTGACGCGCGGTTCATTCATCATCACGGTCGGCGGCGGGTCGTCGTACGGCCGCGAAGAAGCCGATGACGATTCCTGCATGAGCATCTCACCGTCGTTCAGGCAGAAGTTCAGTTCATCGTCCGAATACGTCTGGTTGCACTTTGGACAGCGTTTCATTGATTATCGGCCCTATTTATGTATTTCGAGGTCCTTGAACCCGATCTTTATCCCGTCACCGGCGTATAATCCGAGCACACCGTTCGAATAACCGTAAACATTTCGGATCGAATTTACTAGTTTGCCGTTGATGTACAACTCGATCTTATCGGAAAGATCTCGAACCTCAAGCGTGTTCGGCTCGCTGCCGGTTTTGATCGCGTCCGAACGCGTCCAGCTCACGACATCATCCTCTTTTCCCGGAGAATGATGCACGACACGATATTTCTGATTGTTCGAGCTGATCAGGAATGCGTAACCCTGCTGCAGCGGCTTTGGATTGCTGTGAAAAACGAGGCCATAGCCCAATTTGGTGTCTTCACTGTTGATATTCCTCGCGGTAATGACGACATTCGCTCCTACCGAGACCTGGTCCTTGGTCCCGGCCAGCACGTAATAAAAGCCCGATTTTCTCGACGACATCGTCAACTCGTCACCGGAAAATTCGGTAACGCCGTAGCTCTGGTCCGTCTGCACCCATTTCTGCAGGTCAAGTTTTGTAACCTCCTTTCTGTCCGGCGACGTAGAGGAGTTTGTACCCGTATTGCCGTTCTTCGAGTTCGTGTTCGGCGCGGGTGAAGGCTTGATATTATTAGTATTCTTGTTATCCGCTTTGTCCGCCTGCGAGGCTCCGTAAAGTATCAATCCGACCAGGCCGCCGCCACAGAGGACGGCGAGGCCGCCCAGGATCAGAAGGGCCCAGATCCATGTTTTTGACGACTTTCGCGGCTGCACGCCGTATTGCTGCGGGCCCGTGTTCCATCCTTGCTGCGGTGCGTATTGGCCCGGGACCTGCTGGCTCTGCGTGGGCTGCACGGGCACCGTGATCCGCGGTTGGTTCATCATGACCGTTTCCGGCAAAGGACCGCCGCCGGCCTGCTCGAGCACGCTGCCGTCTTCCAGGCAAAAATTGAGATTCTCGTCGGTGTATGTCTTCTGACATCGCGGGCAGATCTTCATTTTGATTTCCTCTGGGCTTAAGTTGCAGTCATTATACGGCAAACGTCAACCGAAACGCGAAAGTTCCGGCCGTCAAATATTCACGAAATAACCGATCGATTATAGGAGCGTTTGGCCGCACCGGCCGCAGAATTTTATGTGGTTGGGATATCGTCCGCCGCACCGTCGGCAGATCCGTTCGGCAGGCATCTGCATCGACTGCTGATAACCCGAGACAAATCCGACCGACTGCCGCGATGTCGACAACGAAGGCGGCGTGATGTTTAGGCCGCAGCGGCCGCAAAATTTTGAATTTTGCGGCAGTGGAGACGAGCATCTCGGACATGGGTAGGTCGACGGCTGATCGCCGACGCTGATCTGGACAAAGGTTCCGCCGCCGCAGCGGCCGCAGAATTTTACGCCTTCGGCAAAGCGCGACTTGCAGTTAGCACACGCCACGATGCCCGGCATCAGGCTTGATACAGGTGAACCGCCGGTACTCGAGCCTTCGGACGGCGAAGGCTGGCTCGCCGTTCCGTGCGTCGGTCGCAATTGGGCCTGGATGACCTGTTCATTCGATCCCGCTCGGATCTCGATGACGCGTTCGTCGTCGCGTTCACCCGCCTTCGACACACGCAGGATATGCTGACCCGCCGGAATGTCCGACAAGACCACGCGGCCCGAGCTGCCGACGCTTGCTTTACGCTCGTCGTCAACATAAACCTCGGCACTTACGGGAGCAAGCACGACGAGCCGCGAAGTTCCGGACCGCCGGCTTTCATGAACGTCCTCGGCAGCGGCCTCCAGTTCGCTGATCCATTCGGAAACCGATGCCGGCCGTTTGGCGGGCTCGATCTCCAGGGCCTGCATGATCACGCGCTCAACGTCAGCCGGAATGTCGGATCTGATCGACGACAACGGCGGCGGTTTATGCATGATCTTCTGCATCACGAGCTGCATCAGATCGCCCGTAAAAGGCGTCTTGCCGCCGAGCATCAGATATGCGATCGTGCCCAGCGCGTAAAGGTCCGCACGCTTGTCCACGCCGATCTCGGGCTGCATTTGCTCGGGCGACATGAATTCGGGCGTCCCGATTATGCCTCGTGACGAAGGCGTCGCCTTTGACGTCGCGTCGGTGACCGTCTGATTGACGATCTTTGCGAGGCCAAAGTCGCCGACCTTTACGAAACCGTCGCCGCCCTTCCCTTTCTGCATTATGAAGATGTTGGCGGGCTTGAGATCGCGGTGGAGTATGCCGAGGTCGTGTGCCGCGTCGACGCCGTCCGCGATCTGGCGAAGCAGACGCACGGCGCGTCCTACTGGCAATGTTCCCTCTCGTCGAAGCAGTTTATGCAGCGTCTCGCCCTCGACGTACTCCATCACGAGGTAAAAGATGCCTTCGTTTGTCTCGCCGAAGTCAGTAACGCTGACCGTGTTGGGATGCTGGATCGAAGCCGCCGCCTGGGCTTCGCGCTCGAACCGCGTGATGGCCTCGCCTTCTTCCAGGTCGTCGCTGTTCAATATGTCCTGGCGAACTGTCTTGACGGCGACGCTTCGAGTGTCAAACTTCTTGTCCTTGGCCAGATACACCTGTCCCATCGCACCGCGTCCGAGCCGGCTCATCAGCAGGTATCGCTCCGCCAGCAACTGCGGCCCGGGCAGAGTCTGCCGGGTCGCCGTGTGGTCATTGGGACACTCGGCGGTCTCGTCCGGGAAACAAATCTCACATTTGGGACACTCTTTCATCAGCCAACAGATATCTTGAATTACAAGGCGCTAATTATCCAAGTATAGAACGTGCATTTCCACCCGTTTTTGCGAATTTTGAACGATCATTTTCTTTTTGCTATAATCTCGGTTTGCTTCTGGGTCGTTAGCTCAGTTGGTAGAGCAGCGGACTCTTAATCCGCGGGTCGCAGGTTCGATCCCTGCACGGCCTACCAGATCAAAACAAAAGGCCCCGTTCGCATTCGAACGGGGCCGCTTTGCGTCAGAAGTCTGTAACCACAGATGGACACAGATAATCACGGATAAGAACCCAGATATTCAAACGAAATTCCTCTATCTGTGTTCATCTGTGTTCATCTGTGGTTTCATCGTATTTTTTCCCACTTGCTTCTGATCTTCACTGCCCGCTCGATCAGGTCGACGTTTTCCAATATCTTCAGCCGCAGGTCGTTGTCCAGGTTCGGGTTGTCGGCGAGGAATTTGTTGACGATGTCGAGCGCCGCCTGCGAACGCTGGCCGCCGATAAAGGCTCCCAGCCAGCCGTTGACGAAGAATATCTTTCGGTTGCGTTTGAGGTTCGGCAGCTCTTTTAATGCACGTTCGAGATACGGCAGCGAGAGATCGTCGTGGCGAATGGAGTTGAACGGCCCCATCGCGGCCTCGATCCAGCTTTCGGAGATGTCTTTGTTATTGACGAAGTCGTTCCAGAACTTCTCTCGGTTCTCCTTCGTCGCAAAGGCGGCATGTGCGGCATACGCATAACGCTTCGCATCGTCGCCGGTCTCCGTCTTTTCGAGATCGGCAAGCAGCTTCGGTGCGTCCGCATCACCCAAAACCGCCAGCCGGGTAACGATGTCGAACTTATCCTTGGTCCTCAGAGGTATATTGGCACCAGAGGCGGAAACACGACCTGTAGGGAGTGTGTCCGAGTTGGAGGCGGTGCCGCGTTGGACACGCTCGCTACTGCTCGCGTTTCCGCCTTTTGTAAGCAACTCCTTCAACACCGTCCTGCCCTTCTCGCTCACCGCATTCGCCACGAACGCCCAAAGAACGTGATCCGTTCTCCAGCCGTCGCAGCGTTCTGCATCCGGTCCAAGATGACATCCTCGAGCCGTGTCCGTAGGTCAGAACCGCCTGCGTCAGCGTCAGGGCCAGTCGTCGACCCTTGCTTTCACCTTCTGGCCGCCCGCTGACGCAGGCGGTTCCGACATGTAGTAATTCAACGCCGTCGATACTCGCCCCAAGAGAGATTGGATGATCGTCTCGTCGGTTTCGAGGGTGCCACGGTCCTCCTCCTTGAATGTCCGGTGGCAGCCGTTTTTTTAAGCTGACGGGGTAGACGGCCCGTCGGATTTCTTCCTAACGGTCGGGCTACTGACACCGGAGCTGCCGCCGAGCTGCTTTATCACCAGCTCAACATACACCCGCGGATCAAGCTCGCCCTCGCGGACGCTGTCCCAGAGGCTGCCCCACATCATCGAACGCAGGAACGGGTCTTTTTCGTTCTGGATATTTTTCAGGACGTAATCGCGGCTTTTGTCGTCGAGCAGGAAGATGCCGTAGCCGTAGTCGCCGTAATTTGGGAAGAACGACAGGGGTTCCCGTTTGACCTGATCGGCTCCTGGTTCATCGAAATCGATCCCTTTTCCCGCTTGATATGCGAAAGTTGGAGGAAGACGGCGTTTTACAACGGCGTCATTCTCCGTCGCGAAAAACGAACATGATTGAGAGAACGATTTCTGTTGCCAATCGCTTTTTCCTACCCAAGAGTATAGCCATGATCAGGATCCGGCAAATCGATACTTGGATTCCGGTCCGGTTGTCACGTCGGATACGAAAAATCCGCGGCAGGCCAGACTGTTCAATCCACGGCCCGCCCAAGCTTTCAGATCCTGTCATGGTTCTCCGTCTCAAATTCCCAGACCAGATCCTCCCAACCCGCATTCGCATACTCATGCTTCTTCAAAAACGCTCGAACGGCGGTTTGGAATTTGTCTTCGCCGAGGTAGAACTCGGCCTGGCGGAGGAACGCGGGGGCTTTGTTGTAGACGATGTTGCCGTAGGCCGATTTTGCGGCGGAGAGGTTGGCGATCGGCTGGTAGATGGCGGTCGTGCCGCGGGTCGAATCGGTCGCGTAGGCGGGCTGTTTGATGCGTTCGTAAAAGACCTTCCACGCGTTGGCCTCGGGCATGATCTTCTCAACGCCTTGTACGCCATAAAGTTGGCAAAGCCCTCCTTTAGCCACAGATCGTCAAACCATTTCATCGTCACCGTGTCCCCAAACCACTGATGCGCCGTCTCGTGAAAGATCAGCGTCGCCCGCGAAATGTAGTCGCTCTTGGTCGGCTCGCTCGGGAAAATGACCGCCGACTCCCTCAAAAAAGTCGCCCCCGCATGCTCCATCCCGCCAAACGGGAATTCGGGGATCAGGACGAGATCGTACTTCGGGAACGGGAATTTGTAGTCGAAATAGGTTTCGAGGTATTTGATGGCTTCGCGTTCGAGGCGAAACTTCTTGAACATGCGGCTTAAACTTTTCATATTGAGAACGACGAAGATAGACTCTCAGCCGTCAGGAAACACGACCTCTCGCAACCTTTGAAATCATCCTCCCGTATTCTTTGATCCAGTACCCGCGCCGCCACCAATTCCATTGTCCAGAGAAACTGCCGTAGTGACGACCTTAAATCTACCACCGTGCAAAACGCTTCGGCACATATCGATACAGCTGCATATGGCTTCGTTTCGTAAAACTCAGAAGTAACACGGTCTTTTATTAACAAATACGAAAGCGGACCGGTGGATGAGACGTATTCCCACGTCTTTTGGAGTCGTTATTTCGAGCTCTAAACCTCGCCTTCAGATCCGGCTGGTCAAAGACCGGGAACGCCGTGCTGGCGTCGGACGGGACAAAGAGCGAATAGATGTATTCCGCACCGTCCTCTTTATCGACATACCGCGTGATCGCCGAACCGCTCGTCAATATCGGCGAAGTGAAATCGAGCTTGATGACATTCTCGCCCGTCTTGACGCCGTCGCCGATGATCAGGTGCTCGCGGTCCTCGATGATGTACGGCTTTGTCGTCAGATCGACCGGAAACGCCCCGCCGCCGCGGACCTCCATCGCCTTGCCGTTGACGGTGACGTTCGAGATCGTCGAGTCCTTTTCATGCCCCGCGATCTTTCGCCAGTCGAGGATGATCTGCGGGAGATTCGCCGCCAGCAGACTGGCCGCCCGCTGACGCAGGCGGTTCGGACAAGGCCACCCGTATCTCGATCGTCCCTTTGAGCACCGGTGACATTTTTTCGAGCGTCAGGTTGAGCTTGTAGCGAACGTCCGAATAATGAGCCGCGCGCCACTCGGCGAGCGCTTTGGAAACGCCAGCCTCGATCGGCGGGCCTTGTGAAAATGCGGTCATGGACGCAAGTATCATCACACCAAACAATCGCAGGATCATAGTACCTATCTTACACCGAGTGATCGTCTTTTTTTCCTCTGCGTTATTTGCGTATTTTGCGTCGCGACCTAAGCCGAATGAGATCAAAAAAGCCGCCCGGCGGTTTTGCACGGGCGGCTTTTGATCATGCGGACCTAATGGTCCGGGTTGTTAGTAACGCATCAGCAGGTCGCCGGCCGCACCAAACTGGCGGGCACTGAATCCCGCGACCGCGTTGCTTGATTGTCCCGACGGCGACACGTACCACATCGTCGACGACGTGCGATAGACCGCGATATCGGTCTTGCCGTCACCGTCGTAATCGGCAGGCACCGGCGTATCGGTAGGAAGCCCGAACTGAGCGGCAAAGAATCCGTCGTACGAGCCCATGAAGTACCAGGTACCGCCGCGATAAACGGCTTCATCGGTGCGGCCGTCGCCGTCATAGTCAGCCGGGACCGGGATATCGCCGGCCATACCGAAGACGCGGCCGACGATACCGTTCGTGCTCATGTCGATGTACCAGGTGCCATCGCGGAAGACAGCTATGTCGGTCTTGCCGTCAAAGTCCCAATCGCCATTGAGCGGAATGTCCGTCGCGATCCCGAACTGCTCGGCCCGGAACCCGTCGGCCGTACCCCAGAAGTACCAGGTGCCATTCGACGGCCGATAGACGGCAAAATCGGCCTTGCCGTCGCCGTCGTAATCGCCAGGCATCGGGATATCGGTCGGAAGTCCGAACGCCATTGCCGAAAATCCGGCCCTGCTTCCGAGAACATACCAAATGCCATTGCGATAAACGGCCGGATCGGTCACGCCATCGCCGTCATAATCGGCAGCGGCCGGCTTGTCGCCTGCCTGACCGAATTGCACGTTGCGAATGCCTCCGCCCGAAAATACCGAATAGTACCAGGTGCCGTCCGAAGGACGGAACACGGCCACGTCGGAGGAGTGATCGCCGTTGAAGTCATAACGCGTCGACCTTGCCGGAGGCGGGGCCGCAGCAGCGATGTTCGTGAACTGCAATTCGTTGAAATAGTAATTCGTCGGCGGACTGCCGATAAAAAGTATCTGGTTCAACGTCAACGTCGCTCGCCTGTTTGCCAGATCGGGCGTCAATGTTCCGACGAAATTCGGCGGATTTGGATTTGGCACCGGGATCAGGGTCGGCGACGAGATCGCCGAAACCGCGGTACCGGCGACGGCCGCTTCGGTCACGACAATGCTTGTACCGAAATTGAACAGCCTGACGCCCGGGAACGCTGGATCGCCGGGGAATGGACCGTCTACGTATACGCACGTCCCGGCCAGGACCCGTATCGGGGCTGTCGGAAACGTCCACGTGGTCGCCGTATCGACCGGAGCGATCGAGAACGTGAATGGTGTTCCCGGTGCAACGCCGGTTCCGGCAAACTTGCAAAGCTTCAGGATCGCCGGCCGATAAATAAAGTTCGTGAATACTATGTCGGCCGTCGTGTTGCGTGCCGGGATGGCCGCGTAGCCGATGCCACTGATGGGGTTAATGAATTCCGGATTCGTCGGGATCGTGAAGTTGATCCCGTTGACCGGGGCTGGCGAGAACGTCGTGGAGGCCGTGATCGATGATATCCGAAGGCCTGCCTGTGTAGCCGCGAGCCCGAGCGGAAGCGTCGTCGTGTTATTTGCCGAGATCCCGTTCTCTACGACCAGTACCGGCTGGCCGACCGCCCAAAGGCCCGGAGCAAAGGCACAAAAACCACCTTGGCTGGCGGGGCCCGCGAGAACGTCGAACGAAAAGGCTTGGGCCATGAACGGCAGGGCCTGCGTTGGACTATTCCAGCCGGCGCCGGCGATCGAAAATCTAAACGTCGTGCCAAACGGGATGTTGACCGGGTCAGCGGAGATCTTACATACCTTGATGCGTCCCGGCAGCGAGCGGTTAAAGAATCTGACCGTGACCTGATTGGCAGGACCGGAGCCTACGTTGATGGTCACGTTTGCGTATCCGCCGTTGGTATTATTCGTCAGCAGTGCACCGTTCGCGTCGAATCCGGCATCGGGAAAGACGTTGTTAAGGGCAATCGGCGGGAACGTTGAAACAAAGTCGAGTCTGTAATTGGTCTTCGCGAGCTCAGTTACGTTGGTTGTGAAAGTACTGGTTCCGACCTGAAGTGTAGTAACCGTGATCGGACCGGAACAGAATCCGACAGGGACCGAGATCTGCCCGGGTGCACCCTGAACTGTGAAGTTGAAGAATCCGTTGACCTCGGAGTCCTGAGCGAACTTACAGATCTCGATCACGCCCGTTCGGGTCGATTGATTTGTAAATGTAACGACGGTCTGGCGGGTAACATCGCCCTCTACAACCGCCACAACTGCCTGCTGCAGGCCAAAATTCCGATTGACCAGTCGGTCGGGTGGAGTCGCCGTTATGCCCACAACGGCAACGTTTGCAACAGCTGTCTCGGTCACAGTGACATTGCCGGCCTCGACCTTGATCGGTGGCGAGCAACCGCCGGCCGGGACCAGGATCGTACCCGGGACGCCGTCAACCGTGAAATTAAAGATCGTACCGGGACTTATCAAGCCCACGACATTTCCGGCGATCTCTTTACAGATCTCAATGTAGCCCGATGCTCCGCCGATGATATTGGCGTTTGTCACGACATCACCGTTTATGGCGAACACCTTGCCGGACACAGTCGATCCATGGCCGACGCGTACGGAGTCGCGCGATATCACGTTCCCGCCGATCGTGGCGTCGGCGCCTATCGCTGCGGCGTCGCTCGAGAAGAAATAGACATTAGATGCTCCTGCTCCGCCCTCTCGGACGATGCTCGAAGCATCTTCGGCAGTGAAAGTGCCGTTCACACGAAAAACGAATCGGGAGTTAGCGGCTCCGCCGGCATCGACGGTCATTCGGCCCGCTAATGTGGCCGATCCGACGCAATAAACACCGGGTCCGAAAGTCTGGCCACTGAGGTCCGGGTTGCTGACGGTCGTGCATGGGAGCTGATCGACAGCACTGAACGAATCGAGGAGATCACGTCGTGCCTGAGCGAACTCCTGGCTCGACATCGCCTCCTTCGGGCCGCCTATTATTACGCCAGGGGAACCGACCGCCCCGCGAAAATCGCTCGAACCGTCGTCCGTAACGCTATTGCCGCCGAATACCGCCAAATTCGCTGCGGACCGGAAATTGAGAGCAAACGCAAACATCTCGGCTGTTGCCTCGTTCTCCGGGTCCGTCGAATTGGCCGCGCTGACCGACGGCAAAGCCGACGTGGAACCAAACGTCCAGATCAACGCGATCGTTATTACTGGCAACAATGCCATGTAACCGGTAAAGCGCCATTTATTTCTAAACAGGCGGGGGGTACCCTCAGTTTTCATCCTTTTGTTTTTCATTTCTTCTCCTCTGATCTGTTGAAAAAGTGTGTCGATAGGCTGATCAGACAGCCAATGCCGTTACAGCCAGCCCACGGGCCGCCAAAACCCGCGAAGCTGACGCCTCGAATGCCACGTGAAAAACACGGCAGTGTCGAATCTCATATAAGTAAAGATATTTCTTTGAGCTATACCATAAACGACGAATGAATATTCCCTTCCAGAAATTCAAAATAATTTTTGGAAAAAGTTTTCCGACGGAAATCAAACTCGAGATCGGGTGGGTCAATAGGTCGCCGAGAATGGACTGCACGTGGGCAAACGTCTTTGCTCGAGACAATAACAAAAGCATCGGCGGGTTACATTTACCCCGACGATGCTGTTTGTGTCCTTGTAATTAGAGAGGGTGGGTTGAGAGACGACCTAAACCTGGTCACGCCATTTGAGCACCTCATCACGGAGTATCGGATTCTGTTGAAAACTGCCGGTTTGACCATGTGCGGCAGTCGCACGCTGGATATGCCAGTAGCTAAGTCCGAGCTTTCCGCAGGCCCTTAAATAGTGGCTGCGGGCCCAATATTTGCCCGAGAAAATACCGCTGATCAGCCATCCGGAGCTTTTGAAGGCAGAGGTTACGGTCTTTCCGAGTTCAGGCGAGATCAGCCCGCGAGCGATATCGATAGCAAGCATTTCTCTGAGGATCTTACCTTGGCGGTGCATTACGTAGAACGAGAAACCAACGAAAATACAGAAGAACGGCAACTCGAGCACGAAATATCCGGCGACAAAGCCTTGAAGCCCGCCCAGGAAGGCCATTCCGTTCCAGAGAGCATGCAGGCCGACCGCGCACATATATCCAACGATGGGCATGATTATCCGGACCAGCTTGTTATGCGATTCCCGAGAGATGCCGCATCCGATCCCCGTCATTGAGGTGAAGGTCACATGGGCGAAAGGGGACATGATCCCTCGCAGAACGAACAGAACAGCCAGGCCGGCGGCCCCGCCGCCGCCTATAGCCCGGCCGTAGTAAAGCACGTTTTCGACTGTCGCGAAGCCAAGCGCTATGACTCCCGCGAAAACGATGCCGTCGAGAATATCGTCGAAATAACGTCGAAAGAAAATAAGAAGCAATAGAACACCGAGGCCCTTAGATCCCTCTTCGAAGATGGGTGCCGAGATCACGCCGCCGATCGCGTCCGCGATCTGAGCGTCGCCGGTGATCTGAAACGCAACGAATCCGATACCTGTGTTGACGATGAACGACACAATGACCGCGACGAGCGCTCCCCATGCAAAAGCGCACGCCACCAGCCAGAACGGCTCGGGATCATACCGGTCCAGCCAAAATAGCGGAAAAATATAGATCACGGCCGGAATAAATGCCACAAAACTCGCCACGATAGCTAGTATCATTCCGGACAGATTGAGGGTCATCCCGCCGTCACGAGATGGCGAAAGGCTGGATGAGATCAGCAAGAACGCAACTATCGCCAGAAAGATCACGATCAGGACCGCTGCAGCTATGATCGCATAGGTATTTGTGGGTCGTTTGTCACCGTCAGGCTTGACGGCCGACATGCTGCCGAGGCCGAGGTTTGAGATCGAGTTCTGAACATTGACCGGGCCGGTAGCGGCAAGCTGGTTGAACGTCTGCACCTGAAGGTCCCGGTAACTTTCTGCCGGGATCATCGGATCGGTCGCCGCCGATTCTATCCTGACGCGAGCGGTCACACCGTTGCGACCGAACTGGATCTGGTCCCCATTATCTAACTTCGCATTTGTTACCGGAGAACCGTTCACAAATGTTCCGTTAGTGCTCTGGTTGTCGGTAATATAAAATCCGTCGGCCTTCGCTTCGATAAAACAATGCTGTTTCGAAGCGATGCGCTCGGTCAGCGGGTCAAATCGCACACTGCAAGTCTCACCGCGGCCTACAGTTAAAAAGCCACTTTCCAGATCGAACGTCTGGCCGGCGAGTGAACCGTCGTTCACCGTAAGTTGCAGTTTCATACTGCAATAATAGGAACAAAAGAACCAATGTCAAGAGACATGCCGGTCTGATCTTGCGATAATGGTGCCCCCGCTAGACGAAGGCGTACCAAAAGGCCCGTGCCCGATGTTCGTCAAAGACACGAAAAGGCCCGAGCCCAGTTTACTTAAGGCTCGGGCCAGATTTCAGTTTCGCCTACGATCGATCCTTCAGGAAGCCATCTGTGACGCTTCCCTCATCACAAGATCGAAAGTGCCGGGATCGACCTTTCGGAATCGTCGGTTGCGGTTGAGCGATACTGCGATCGAAATAGTTGGATTGTTGCCTTTGAACGACATGCCGCCGGCTATGAGCAGGTTGTATAGTTCATTGACGTGAAGCGGTTTACCAGCCTCGCGAAGCAGCAGCGTGCAGGCCTGCGTGATCGTCCGATCGCTAAACCGTCGGCTGATCGGTTCCGCGTTATGGGTGATCGAAGGCACCCCGCGATGCTGATTCAGATATGTCACCGGATTTGAGGGTCTCGGGCCGGTCGAATTTCGACCAGTCGAACCGGTCCTCGAAGGCGTACGGCGTCCCGGTATTATTTCGTACTCGTCATCGATCTTAAGCGTGCGAGAGATCGTCTGGGCCCGATGCCCCGACCGCATTGTAACCAGCAGGCTGTCGATGGCAGATTCTGTCTTGCAGGCACTTTCCTCCAGTGCACGTATCTCTTCGCGCAGGAGTTCAACCTCGTTTTCAGCATCACGCAATCGGCCCATCAGACGGTTTTGAGCATTTCGCGTCTGTCGCAGGCTCTGTTCCAGTGTTGCTATAAGATTTTCGTCTAACATATTATGAAGAGGCGATTTACTGCGTCGAGGTTTGATTCTGATAAGGAGGATACGGAAGTCTGACTACTACGCTTTTCGGTCAATAACGAAATTTGCGATCCCTTCTAATGCATGACGATACTCTGATTCGCTTAAAACATCAAGACTTTTTCGCGCCGAGGCGGCGAACTTAAGCGCTTTGTCCCGGATCTGGTCAAGGGTCCCGACGGCGTTGAGTTTTTCGCGGATCTCTTCTCGCGGCATATCGTCGTAATTTCCTGTAAGCATCACACGTTCCAATCGTGGCCGCAGCTTGGGCTCGGCTTGCTGCAGGTAAATAAGCGGCAGGGTTATCTTGCCCTCGAGCAGATCTGACCCGGCGGCCTTACCCAGGCGTTCGGCGTCTGACGTGAGATCGAGTATGTCGTCCGCAAGCTGGAACGCAATGCCGAGGTCCATTCCGTAATCACGCAACGCGGTCTGCTGGTTGAAAGCGGCTCCGGCAAGGATCGCACCGATCTCGCCGCACGCCGAGAACAGATAAGCCGTCTTTCGCTTGAGGATATCGAAATAGTCGTCCTCCGTTATATCAAGCCGGCCGATCATCGTCAGTTGGATAAGCTCGCCTTCGGTCATCTTCCGCGTCAGCCGGGTGAGGATGTCGAGTATCTCTAACGAACGTTCGCGCAGCGACGTTTCAAAAGCTGACATGTACAGCCAATCGCCCATCAGCACGGCGGTTTGGTTCCCAAAACGTGCGTTTACCGATGCGCGGTTTCGTCTCAGGTCTGCGTTGTCAATGATGTCGTCATGAACGAGAGTCGCAGTGTGAAGCATCTCCATGACGGTTGCGAGTCGAATAACATTTTCTCGATCACCTGCGCCGCCAACTGCATGGTTTGCGAGGATCAGCAACGCCGGTCGGACCCGTTTGCCGCCCGATAACCGTAAATAATCGCCAAGATATTTGATTACCTGGATGTTAGATTGGGCCTGACGTTCGAATTCCGCTTCAACGAGTTGCAGCTCATCGCTGATCAGGCCAAACACCGCCCGAGCCGTGCCTGCCGGAAGTAGCTCTTTTTTTTGTGTCGCGAAGATCTGCATTTTTCGAACCGTGATCTAATTCATTTCCGCGTTCTGGGCGTTTTCTAATCTAGTCGGTTCATCAAGGATCCGGATCTCACCTTCTTGCGTCACCTCAAAAGAGTTACCGCTGAGCGGATAAGGCCGCTCTTGGCTATCCGTTGCTATCTGCGAACGCATCGAGGCCTGAAATTCGCTATCCGCGGACCGAGACCAGCAGATCAGAAAATCGCGGTTAGGAACCCCGAAATTGAATGGCGACCCAAGGAATTCGGCAAACTTGACTCGCAGCGTCGGGACCAGGATCCTGGCCGCATCGAAGGAATCCATGGTATTCACGACGATCAATTGTCCCGGAATCGCGACGGTTTCGAGATCACGGCTTCTATTTTCGAGGTTGTCGACGGCAATCGCATAGACTTCATCGAGTGTTTTTCCCCATCGATCAAGGTCAGCTTGTGTGACGTAACTGTAGGCCTTCTCCGAATCGATCACCATGCCGGTGACAACGCCTCCGCCAAACTCGAATGAAGCAAGTTCCAATTTTTGAAGAAAATCTGCCGGCATCAACTGCGGAAGGACCAGACTCTCGACCCTTTCCCAATTTAGCCCTGTGCGATCCGAAAGATCCGGGTCCGACCAAACACCGCCAAAATGCTCGGCGACTATCGTTCTAAGATCGCTCTCAGTTTGAGTGGTCAGTAAGAAATGAGACCTGATGTTAGTTAACCCCAACTTGGCACCACCGGAATCGATCGAATGTGCGTCTTCGTTTCGTGAGAATTGTCTGTCCGGATAGATGTCGCGCAGAACTGCTAAGACACGCGATTGAAACGCTCTTAATTCGTCCGGGTCGGTCTGTTTGAATTTGTTGACAAACTGCGACGGCATATGGCGTTAATTCGAGCGGTAATTGTCGAATTTCATATCGATCCCAAAGTCTTTGGCCTTTAAGGCAGTCATCACCTCCTGGAGCGTGTCGCGGTCTTTGCCCGACACGCGTACGGTTTCTCCCTGTATCGACGCCTGCACTTTGAATTTTCCGTCTTTGATAAACCTGACGACTTCTTTCGCCTTTTCTGTCGGGATGCCCTGCTGGATCTTCACAGTCTGTCGGACCGCGCCGCCCGCGGCCGGCTCGATGCGCTGATAGTCCAGGGCCTTAAGTGAAACGCCGCGCTTAACGAGCTTGCTCTGCAGGATGTCATTCATATTTCGCAGCTTGGTCTCGTCTTCCGCGGTCATCAATAGGTCCTTGTCCTGCAACTCAACCGTTGCTTTGCTGCCTTTGAAATCAAATCTTTGCGAGATCTCTTTATGCGTCTGGTTTAATGCGTTTCCCAATTCGGCGTAGTCCGTCTTTGAAACAATGTCGAATGAATTCTCTTTTGCCATGAGAATATTTAACCACAGAGATCACGGAGAACACAGCGATTGCCACAGCCGTCGATCAACAGTCGCTCTAGATGGTGTCTATGTCGATCTGAAAAAGCTTACAAAAGTTGTTTGTCGTCTGCTCTGCGAGGTATTCGAGATCGATATCGTAAAGATCGGCAAGGAATCTTGCGGTATGGACGACATACTCGGGTTCGTTGCGACGCCCGCGATTCGGTACGGGTGCAAGGAACGGACAATCGGTTTCTACCAGGAGCCGCTCAAGCGGCACTGCACGCGCGGCCTCCCGGAGGTTGTCCGCCTTCTTAAAGGTGACGTTTCCCGCGAACGATATCAGAAAGCCAAGCGGCAGCAACGCCTCGGCCATCTCCGCCGTGCCGCCAAAGCAGTGCATGATCCCCGGCCCGTGCGTTCGTGGATCGACATCATGCGAAAACTCGTCCGCAAGGATATCGACAGTCTCATCGTCTGCGTCACGGCTGTGGACAATGATCGGCAGCCGGAGGTCCTTTGCCGTTCGTATCTGCCGACGGAATACATCGAGCTGAACGTCACGCGGACTGTGGTCATAGTAAAAATCGAGGCCGATCTCGCCCCAAGCGATGACCTTTTTGTTCGACTTTGCTAATTCGATCAAGTGCTTCTCGGCCGCGTCATCGTACAATTTCGCGTCGTGCGGATGCACTCCTACCGCGGCATACACGCACGGATACCTATTCGCCACCGCAATCGCGCGTCGAAAGTCATCGGAATGAGGGTCCCCCGTTCCGACGTTCAGCATCGCGCGAACGCCCGCTACTCGTGCGCGCTCGACGACGTCATCTCGATCTTCATCGTATTGCTCGCCATCGATATGGCAGTGCGAATCAACGAGGATCACTTTGCGGTAAGTTCAGCTTTGTATTGTTTGGTTATCCTTGAAAGAATTCTAAGGGCTTGGTTCACTGATTCGGCACTAGGAAAATCATCCGCCACATCGGAGTCGAGAGTAACGGTTACTCCCGCCTGTTGGTAATCATGATCAACGCGAATTGGCTGCGAGTCGGAAACATCGAGGTCGAACTCCGACCCGAGTTCCTCGGTCTTTTCAATTTGCATTTGGAATTTCCTCTGTTGTACAAGGAGTCGCCGCGTGAGCGCTGGCATCGGTAATACTAACACCATTTCCTAAAGTTAAAATACTTTTTTTCGTTATTTTTTCCGGAAAATGGCCCGGAATAGTGCTTTAAACCAACTTTGAGTTGTGTTTACACTGACAGAACCACAACCGCTTGTGGTTATTGAAGATAGGACCTTTTTATATTGTGTCGCCAAAAAAAGGGGGTGACCGGCCCTAATGATTCCTTGTGTATAGGAAACAGTACCGGGCCGATGTTTGAATCTGGGATCTCGCCAGCCAAGGTGCAGAACACCGCGGCCAATTCTACTTTTGACCTATTTCAACCTGGCTCCGACCTTCACATTCTCAACAAACGTGGCTATCGCGGGGGTGTCGTCTTCGGCAAGTGATGCGGCGCAGATCATACCCTGTGATTCAAGTCCGCGCATTTTACGCGGCTTTAGGTTTGCAACTACTACAACTTTGCGGCCGATAAGCTTTTCCGGATCATAATATTCGGCTAGGCCCGCCAGGATCTGACGCGGATGCTCCTCGCCCAGATCTATTTCGAAACGAAGGAGTTTATCGGCGTTGGGAATACGCTCGGCCACCTTTATTTCGCCGACGCGTAACTCCACCTTGATGAAATCGTCGATAGAAATGAAGTTGTCCGTATCTTGCTGAACCGTTTCGGCAACGGACGCATTTGGTGCTTTCGGGGCAGGCGATTCAACTGATTCCTCGGATCTTGTGACGCCAGAACCCGAATTCTCTTTTATCTCGTTCATTGTTTTGTTTTTGTCGATCCTCGGGAATATGCCCGTGGTCTCGCCTATCGTTGTGCCTGCTGCGAGTTCACCCCAAGTCAACGTTGCGGGGTCGCAGGCCCTATTTTCGCCTTCGAGACCTACCTGACGGTAGATGTTAAAGGACGCATCCGGCATCACAGGTGCTAGCAGCACCGAAAGCCAGCGTAAAGCTTCGCAGGCTCGATAAAGTACCGCATTCAGAGTTTCGGCTTGATCTTCGACTTTGGCCAATTCCCATGGCTTCGCATCAGAAATGAGCTTATCGACTCTCGCAATAACGGTCCATAGCGTTTCGAGCCCCAAACTGTACTCAAAGTTGTCAAAATGCCTCAGATACTCGTCGCGGGCGTGCTCGATGACCGAAACAAGGTCTCTTCCGTCCGGGTCGATCCCTGAACGGCGGGCCAATAAGTAGTTTTCCTCGGCGATCTTACCGTTCGGAATAATTCCCCCGCGGTATTTAGTGATCATTGTGAAAGTCCGGCTGGCGAGGTTTCCGAGGCCGCTGGCGAGGTCCGAATTGACGCGGTCGATCAGGTTCTCGTACCCAAATTTACCGTCCTGCCCAAAGACCATCTCGCGAAGCAAAAAGTATCGCAGCGTGTCGACTTGAAAATGTTCATGTAAGACGTCAACTTCGATGACGTTACCCAGTGTCTTTCCCATCTTTCGGCCATCGGCGTCGAGCCACATCCCATGAGCAAAGACCGTCTTCGGCAGCGGCAGTCCGGCGGCGTGGAGGAACGAGAACCAGTAGACGGTGTGGAACCTCAAGATGTCCTTTCCCACGAGATGGACGGCGTTTTGCCAATATTTCTCAAAACCGACCGCTGACCTCTCTGAGTTTCCATATCCGATCGCCGTTATGTAGTTCGAGAGAGCATCTAACCAAACGTACATAACGTGGTCTTCATCTCCAGGAACCGGAACTCCCCAGGAAACAGACGTTTTCAGACGGCTGATCGACAGGTCCTGCAGGCCGCGCCGAACGAATGACAGGACCTCATTGCGCCTCGCGTCCGGACGTACAAGGCCTCGGTCGTTTTCGATCAGACTTATCAGGAATTCATCATAATCCGAGAGCCTGAAAAAGTAGCTTTCTTCGGCGACTTTGTCGAGCGGACGCTCGTGGATCAGGCAATTAGGGATCTCAGAACCTTCGGGGATCACATATTCGTCTTCGGTCTTGAATTCAGCACATGGGGCACAGAACCAGCCCTCGTAAAACCCTTTGTAGATCGCGTCATTTCCTTTTGGAGTTTTGTTCGACGCGATCTCGGTCCAGAAATGACGAGCGGCTTCATAGTGAAACGGCTCGGTGGTCCGCATAAAAATGTCGTACCCGCCGGCGGATGTGTCGAGCCCGAATTCGTGAAACATCCGCTTCAGTTCGCCGGAAATAAGATCAACCTGTTCTTTCGGCGTCCGCCCGTTCTTTTCAGCGGCCCGCTGGATGTTTATGCCGTGCTCGTCCGTGCCCGTCAGGAAATAAGTCTCGTATCCACGCTGCCGTTTGTACCGCGCCATCACGTCAGCCACGATGGTCGTGTACAGGTGCCCAAGATGCGGCAAACTGTTCGCATAGTAGATCGGCGTGGTTATGTAAAAAGTCTTCGACATTTCTGGATCTATCGACGTTTAAATCGCGATCGGTCGGCAGACGCAAACTCATCCGAGTCTTTATATCTGGGCATATTGGCAACGTTTCCGAGTTTGACGCCGATCGCAAGGGCAAGCTCGGCTTCCTGGACCATCGCTCCCATGTCCCACCAATCGTGATACTCGTCGGTGACCTGATGGTAGTACTTGGCGTTGTAATCCTTGAAAAAACTGCGGGCCTCAGCGCTCAGAGGTTCGATGAACGTATCACCGTGTTGGAAATTGACCGAAGGAACTCCGACCTTAGCAAAAGGAAAATGGTCCGAGCGATAGAAGAATCCCTGCTCGGGGCTCTTGTCACCCTTGATCGTCAGTTTTCGTTCGGCCGCAGCAGCACCGATCTGTTCGATAATGGTCGATCGGTCAGCCCCCAGAGCCATAAAGTCCGAGACCTTTCCAAAGAAATTGACTCCGTCCAGATTTACGTCGGCCGCCGTTTTATCGAGCGGGACCAGCGGATGCCGCGAGTAATATTCTGCACCAAGCAGGCCTTGTTCTTCCGCAGTCGGAAAAAGAAACAGGAACGAGCGTTTTGGCCTGTCTTTTTTCGGCAAGTGCGACAATACGTCCGCTATCGCCAGGACCGACGCGACGCCGGAAGCGTTGTCATAAGCACCGTTGTAGATCCGATCTCCCCGCGCGTCCGGCTCACCGATGCCAAGGTGGTCCCAATGGGCCGAATATACGACGTATTCCTGCTTAAGACGCGGATCGCTTCCTTCGATCTTGCCGACCACATTCGGCGAATCGAATGTCTTGACCTCGCTGTGGAGATCGAGCGAGACCGTCGTGCTGAGTTGCACAGGTGCAAAATCGCGCTTTGTCGCTGACTCGGAAAGTCGTTTGAGGTCCTGCATGCCCCATTTCAGGAGTTTTGAAGCAGCTTCTTCCGTAGCCCAGGCCTTGACCTTCAAATAGGGAGTTGTGTCCCCGGCGTCACGTGCGATCTCGTATCGCCAGTTGCCGTTCGATGTGCGGACAACATTCCAGCCGTAACCCGCGGACGCCGTTGTGTGGACCAGAATTACACCTACCGCTCCATGTCGGGCAGCTTCCTCATACTTATAAGTCCAACGGCCATAATAGGTTAGAGCCCGGCCGCCGAACAATGATGGTTCATCAGGAGTCGCCGGCGGGTCGTTGACGAGTATCATCAGCCATTTGTCCTTGTAGATCGCGGGATCGCCCTTGTAGTCGTTCCAATTGTATTCCGGTGCATTGATCCCGTAGCCGACAAACACAATGTTCGATCTGATCGAGACGTCGGCAGTCTGTGCACCCGTCGTAGCTACAAAATCGTCACCGAATTTGAACGAAGTTCCGTCGATGTCGGTAGGAGTCGTGCGAAGCGTCGCTCTGGGGTCCGCTTTGACGCCAACAAGTTTCACATTCTGAAAGTAACTATCTTTATTTGCAGGTTTTATACCTCCGGACTTCAACTGATCTGCTATGTATTGCGCGGCACGTTTTCCACCATCGGTGCCCGGTCCGCGGCCCTCAAGATCGTCCGCCGACAGGCGCATAACGCGTTCTCGCAGTTTGCCGGCGTCAAAGCTAGCTGTCCTGTCTTGAGTCAGGCCGATCGTCGCGCAAATTGAAACGATCAGCAAAAGAGCGATAGTTCTTTTCATATTTTGGTTAACCCTTGATCAACGACATGGCTTCTGCTCTCGTTCGAGGATCACGCCGGAACCCGCCCAGAACTGCCGACGTGATCGTTTTGGAGCCGGGCTTTTTGACACCTCTGAGTGTCATGCAGGTATGCTCCGCCTCGATAACGACCATCACTCCGAGCGGTTGCAGATTATCGTAGAGCGTGTTTGCGATCTGCTGGGTAAGCCGCTCCTGGACCTGCAGCCGCCGCGAGAATATCTCCGCGATACGAGCAAGTTTGGACAATCCCACGATACGGCCGCCCTTGGGAATATAGGCGATGTGGCACTTTCCGACAAACGGAGCCAGATGATGTTCGCACACCGACGCGATCGAGATGTCCTTGACGATCACCATTTCGTCGTGTGAATCGCCGGGAAGCGGCACGACGTGCGGCCCAGGGTCTTGCCACATTCCTTCGGTCAATTCCGCATAAAAATCGGCGACCCGCTCAGGAGTCAGCTTTAACCCGTCCCGATCGGGGTCTTCGCCGATCCCTTCGAGAATGATCCGAACACCGGCCGCGATCTTCTCTCGATCTATTTTCTTTTGCGGTTTCTTAGCCATATTTGTTCTTTACGCAGCCTTTTCCGCACGCTCAATGTTGTCAGCCGCAAGGACGGCCAGCACTTCCTGCTGCACGGTCCGGAATGCAGCCCCGTGTATCTGCGCGGCTCGCCTCACTTGCTCGTATTCGGGCATCACATTGACAACCTTGCCGTTTGAACGGGCGACCTTAACGTCGATCTCGCCATATTTGGTCAACACCGGCACGATCTCACGATCCAGACATTCCCTGGCGACCCGGTGGACACGAAAACCAATCGTCGAGGTTTCGCGAAAGAGCATTTCCTTCATCACTGCGCTTTTTTCATCGTCGCATAGTATCGAGATCATCACCGCGGGA
>JBGAVC010000045.1:0-34854 GCA_044228265.1 Pyrinomonadaceae bacterium | reverse complement strand
CGGCGATCCGGTGGTAGTTGCTCTCGACGGCGGAAGCGGCTCGGGAAAGACGACCATCGCCGAAAGCCTAGCGCGGCAGATCGAAATGGCGGTCGTCACGCTCGACGATTTCTATCAAACTCGCGTGCCCGAGTCCGAACTGCGTTCCTATACAGCCGTCCAAAAACTCGACATGGTCTTCGACTGGGAGCGTGTCCGACGCGACGCTCTCGAACCGCTTCGAGCCTCGATGCCGGGACGCTGGCGTGCGTTCGATTTCTCGAACGGACTTGGGCCGACGGGCACGTACCGGCTGAGCGATCATGTTACCGAGGTCGGGCCCGCACCGTTGGTCCTCATCGAGGGTGCATATTCCGCGTCGCCTCAATTACGCGATCTGATCGATTTATCGGTCCTTGTCGACGTGCCGCCAAACGTACGGCATTCACGCCTTTCGGCTCGCGGCGACGACCCGAAATTCCTCGCAAGTTGGCACGAGATATGGGATGAGGTCGAGGCTTATTACTCCGAGCACATCTGCCCGCCTGCGTCCTTCGACGTGGTGATCCGTAACTATTGAGAGAATGTCGCCGCGCCGGCCTTAGTCGAGCCTGATGTCACGCACTCCGCGCAGAACTCCGCTGCTGTCGCGCACGAGCTTCACTATCGAAGCGAAACCGCCGCGGCCCGTCAGAAGCTTTTCTTCTGAACGTCGTTGATCAAAGGGTCGCCGTCGCAACCAGTATTCGTCGATGCCACCGTATTCGCACCTTGTCGCTGTAGATCTGGGCATGGTGGATGTGGCATGTATCGCGATGCGGTGAGCGGCTTGATCGTGCCACCAGGCTTGCCGTCGGTACCGGTCCTCATCCATCTGCGAAGCCGCGGGCTGGTGGATCGTCATCCTGTTGTACAGCTCCGTCGAGCCGGTGTGATAAACGAGCACCACTGCTCGCCGGTGTTTTCGCCGTCCGGCTGGAAGACATCGTCCCCGACATCACCAGCCGTCGCCTGGCTTGTCAGCCGCGATCGTGATCTTGACGACATCGGCGGCGCAACGCACGGCTGCACGGCATGCTCCTCTAAAACCGTCGTATGGCAGCCGCTCGCGTGAATGATCTACTACGGTCGACGCATCTCAGCCTTTGTGCCGAACACGACAACAACGGCCCCGCCGCCAAACATATCGGTGGCTGCCCGAGAAATCCTCGTCGGCTGACTGGCGGGACCATTCTAACATGCACAAAAATGCCGCCTTTCGAGGGCTACGCTCATCGCACTGCGGCCAGCTCTTGCCTGACCGTCGCTGATCTACCACTTCTGGAGGCGGCTCAGCCGCCAAGAGAGTATTGCCGCCTGCTTGCTCCGCTCGCCAAAAACAGCTCGGGAGCCGGGCTCCGGCGGTTGAGATGTGCCGACTTCACGGCGAGGCACAGCCATCGCTGCGCACTGCGATGCGGCCGGCGACTGCTCCACCTTCAGGTGGAGGAATGTTCGATCCGAAGAAATTGAAGCAGCTCAGCGGATCTGGGCCCGCCCCATCGCACCAGGTCAGCTGCCCACCGCCGCCCGTATAACCACCCCGGAGGCGGCTCAGCCGCCACAGCGACGATCAACCCACTCCATAACCACCTGCGACTCAGGGCCAAGTTCAAAGATAGCTTGGCAGCAAATGCTCTCCTGGGAAACGGCGACGCGGACAGAGAACGCAAAACACTTCGTCCCGCTCAACCTCCAGAGCCAGGGCCGAAAGTCGGGGAAGTTCCGGCAGCGGCGAGGTACTCTTCTCGAGGTCCGAATTTCGATCGACCCGTAGCCCGGCAGATCTCTACCTGAGCGGGAAATCCAAAATACCCCAACTGGCGCGTGACGGATCGGTGCATACTTAGAAAAGAAATGACCCAAGGAACCGCCGCAAACGAAGGAATACATCGCCTTATGCCAGTGAACTCCAGATCTTATGCCACGGTCCATCGATTAAGTGGACTGCGATCCGCGGGGAAATTCCACCCCTAAGCAGTCGAATCATCTGCCGCATCGCCGTACGCATGTTTCTAACCTCCGCCCACCGCGGGCTTTTCGAGAGGAAGCATAAATTTGCACAAGAGAGCGATGATCATCTGCAACACGAACTCGATCTGCCGTATTTAGCCCTTCAAACGCGACCGCGAATCCGGCACCTTACGGGTGCAGATTGTCGTCCTGCACCAGCATTTGCTATCCCGACAGAGGCAACAACTGGTGGCGTGATTATCTCGGGCATACAGCGAGACTCGCCGCCATTTCATATCGCTTTCCAGAGATCCCTTTGTTGGATATGCCGCAAGTGGACTACGACATGAGCGAGCTCATTATCCTTTCGGGCAAGTATTCGCGGGTTTATCCTCCGGTCAGTATTGACCGCCACTATTTCAAATCCTTCCCGCGTCATGTAGTTGAGAACGATCTCGATGCCAAAATCGTGGATTCTGTTCCTCTCGTCATCAACTCCTGCGCCGGTTTTCTTCCTATCGCTCATATCTCCTACATGATACGCGGGGATGAAAACCGCATCTGGGGAAAGTTGGAATATTCTCCGTTTCCGCAACAACGGCGCAGTCGTCAGAGCCCACCGTGCGGCATTGTCATGCTTACATTGGATAAAGTTCATTGACGACCATGATTATCTTGGATTTGATCCACAGGATATGCCACCAAGTATTAGTTTCCTTCCATTCTTATGTTGACACGCACCTAATGACCAGCGGCCCCTAAATAAACCTGTGCCTGGTCCCGGTTCAAGGGAATAAAGGTATTCCATTCGACATCAAAACGCACTGTGACGCAGAAGCGTACTCAGCATCATCGCGACCAGGGGACCGTCTATCCGATCACCTTCGTCGCCATGTTCGACAGCGATCCAGAGACGACTTTTGTTCGTCTTTCACATTGAGCCATATCCGGGCAAGCTACTATCTTTACCGGGCTATTTCACCGACAGAGTGCCGGACTTGAAGCTGCGGCATTGCTTACTTTGCATGGCGGATACGAGGGGGCTGCTCGGACAAATTGATCTGCTGCTGCCTCGAGCATCCAGCGGGCTGCGATGCAGCCGACCGGGAACTGAAATTTCGAGCGCTTCCAGTCGGCCGAGGCGACGGAGGCTTGCCTTGCCGCGGGCGTTGACGGCGCGGACGAGGGTCCATCGGAGTGATGAAAGCGAGCCTTGGCCGAGAGCATCTACCACCGCTTGCTGCTCGGTCGCCCCAAGCCCCATCTTGCCGGGCATCCACCAGTGCTGCATGATCTTGTCGGTGGTTTCCGGCGGTGCGGCGACCATCGGTGATCACGGTCAACATTCGCGGCCCGCATTGCCTCTTCGATGACCGGCATATTCACCGACATCAGGGTCAAGCGTCGTAGCTTGTCGACGAGGTCGCCCCATAACGGCGAGCACGTGGCATCCGCGCCGGTGAACGCCCTTGCGAGGCCGCGCGATCAGCGAGATGTCACGATGGCGACCTGGAGAGCCTCCGGGCAGACTTACGGTGTTCGGGCCGCGAACGAATCCACGCCGTAAATCCGACTCTCCGCCTGGCACACGGCTAACACCCCTTGCCCCAGTCCGCCCGCCGCGCCGGGAGAACAAGCCATGACGAGGCAACAGCCACCGCATTTTCGTTAACTTGTGCGGACACATCGAAGCGTTCGCAATGTAGCACTAACCCGTCGGCGAACGAAGAAAAGCGCCTGCCCGGGCTGCAGAAGCCCGACCGTCGGCCCAAAGTCTGTTTGAGATATGATATACGTATTGTTCTCGATGTTTGTTAGAATGGATAGTGTATACCGCTTTGCCGTTGAGTCACTTTGACGGCTTCGGCGGTGATGATCTTTGACAACAAGAAACTGGAGGTCAGGCTGCATTCACACTGCGTCCGCGTCATTCGCCGAATCAGGAACGTGTTTATGCTTGAAACGGCGTTGACGTTCTTTGCGGAACTGTCTCAAGGGGAAGGTTTTTCTGCGAGACAGTTTTAGAGCTAGGTGCAGCAACAGCAGGGTTAACCTGTCTCATTTTGAAAGATCGTGAGACATCTCGGATTGGGGTCGCGATTTAACAAGATAAATTGCTGCCCACGCCAATTTAACCGCAGATGAACGCAGATGGACACGATGTGTTGCTGACCGATCTGCTTTAACCGGGCGTTTATCTGTACATTCAGGCTAAATTCCGGCTGAATCGCCAGAGTCGCGCCAGTCACTGGTTAGGCAACCATTTGGGCGGGAGGATGCAACTAATTTATTACCCCGCCCAGCAAGAGCACGTAAGGTAGAGATTCAAAATTAATAAACCAACGGAGGCATGATCCAGATCATTAGTATTTATTTTGCTGGCGCATCGTTTGCATTGGCTGGCTACGGTCAGGAACCTTGATACAGAAGGATATCGCCTGCGTTCGTTCGCATTCGCATTTGACGGCGAGGGCGGCTATCTCGGCGCAGACGCAAGAAGTGGCGGTGACACTTGCTGGTATGCCTGGCCTTCGCGATCCGAGGCGCGGTCGAAAAGGCAGGGATCGACCGCGCGCGGCCGCGGCCGGTTTGGTAGGGCAGGCGATGTGATCGCCCGTCCCCGACGGCGAAGAGATCATGAGCACCTGGAAAGCCACACGCCTGATCGGCGAGATCGCTCCCGATCACCGCGTTGCTGACCGTCATTCGCGGCAGCGAACAGGAGATCACGGCGACGTCGGCAAACGACAGGGGTTGCGTTCGAGAACGGCAACTTCGAGCTCAAGACGCCGGGGCCCAGTGGACAATGCCGGGATATGAAGGGGACATGCTGCTCTTTAAGAACATGCCGGATATGAAAGATCTGCTCGCTTTCAAAGATGCTCGGTGATGAAGGATATGCCGCAGCCTGGGCGACCTACCGCAGGACGGCACGCCGTTCGTGTGGAGTTTCCTCGGGGCGGCGAGGGCAAGAATTTGGCGCGGCGGTCAGGACGCCAGATCGGCGTCGGCGTCACGCCATTGACCAAGCAATCCGTACAGCACTTCGTTGACGGCGGCTTGATGATCAAGGTCCGCGAGGGCTCAGCCGCGGCAAAGGCCGGGCTCGAAGCCGGCGACATTATCGTCGAGGCCGACGGCAAAGCTGTCAAAGGCGACTTTGACCTGATGCGTACGATCAACGGAAAGAAGGATGGTGACGTCACTCTCCAGATCGTTCGCGACGGCAAGCGTCAGTCGGTTTCGGTAACGCCCGAAGTTACCAAGGACGGCGGTTTCTTTTTCCGGAGCGACGACGAGGACGGCAATGTGCTGACACCGGCCGCACCGCGAACGCCGCGTCCGGCAACGGCCCCGCTTCCCATGACTTTAATGGCGCCGGGAAGGATCATGTAGGTGAGAGACAGAGTCGTAAGCTTTACCGGGGAGGCGGGCCATCGATGCCCGCCTCACTGCTTTTGTTGCTGACGTCGAAGCGAGTCTTTTGCCAGTTCGTTGGCGCGGTTGCTGTAGTCGCGGGCCTCTTCCATGATCTTTCGATAGTTGTCGCTGCGGGTCTTGAATTCCTCTTTGACCTTTTCGCGGGCAGTGGTGTTCTTGGGGTCAAAGCTGTCGCGAAGCATGCGAGCCGCCATGCGGTAATTCTCGAAAGCCTCGAGCTCGCGCTTTAGCGACTCCTCTTTGAGTCGGAGGTATTCGCGATAGTCATCGTTGATCTGCAGCTCCTGGGCTTTCTGGATCTTTTCGACCGCGCTGTTGCCGTCGGCCGCGCCGTCGTTGATCAGGTAGACGACGTCATCTGCGATCTTCTTGGTCGCGGCGGCGTCGTTAGCAGCCATGGCTTTTTTTAGCTCTTCGCGTTTGCCCTCGTTCGCATCGTAGAGGACCTTGATCTTGGTCAGGTCTTCGTTAGCTGAGGCAACAAGTTTCACGGCTTCGTCGGTCTCGTCCGGCGGCCCGAGTATGTCGATACCGCCACCGGACCGCCGGCACGCGGACGCAAGCGCGATCGCCAGTATGACAAGAAACGCCGTGAAAATCAGAAATGTTTGCCTGAAACTTGGCATTATATGAACTTTAGATCGGGATTGCTCTTCCGTCGCCACACGAACCCGTCAAGCACATAATGGGTCAGTTGAGGCAATGCGAGCAGAGGAGCAAGGAATGTTCGCACTTCACGCGACCAGTCCCAGTCACCGCCAAAAAGCCATTGCCGCTCGTGCCATACACCACGATGCCAGAAGAGTTCTTCGAAATACGCGAGTGCCCAAAGCGTGGCCAGAAAGACGAGCCAATTCGACGACAATGTGCGATAGACGCGGCCCGTGCTCTCGCGGCGAAACCGCGCATACATGTAGATCAGGGCAAAATACGGGACGCCGTGAATGATGACGTTGGTGACCGTGAAAGCGTAGTCAGAGTTGAAGTACACGATGCCGACATACCAGCAAATGGCCGTCGTCGCGACCACGATGTCCTTGCCGATATTCAGAAAGCCGATGCTCAGATATTGATAAACGGACTTGCCGAAATACGCGACGAGAGCGAGGACGTACAGCGGGAACAGGACCGTTTGGACGATCGACGGTATCGCGACAAAGTCGTTCTTGACGAACCATTCGAAATTCCGCGGCAGGTTCGACATCCAGAACGCGAGCGGATAGACAGTGGCGATATAGATGGTCACCGTGTCGATCCACCACGAGACGCGTCCCGTTTCGCGCAGTTTTCGGCGGTACAGATTGACCCATCCGTACTGCTGCCGAACAAAGTGAAAGACGGCAACCGACGCGAGGCATTTCCAAAACAGAAGCTCGCCTTCGGAGTACAGGGCAACGCCGAGAGCGTAGCCGAAAACTGGAACGAGCAGATACAACCAGAATCGGCGCTGAAACTCCGCCCTGTCAAAATAGACGCGGAACGACGTCGACCAGACGTGGGCGACATCGATGAACAACACCGCAGCCACCCACGTCCATTCGGGAGATTCGCCATTGAGGTAACCGTTCTGCCAGCCGACCGCGAGGAGCAGCAATGCCGCGACGGCGCTTCCCAAAAAGACCGTGAGATCGATCCCGCGGGAAAAGAGCCAGTAATTGGGTCTTGAGAGTGTCGCGTCCATTTGTCAGGATCAAACGCTGCGGCTGCGAACGGGTCCCAGGACCTCGCCTGCCGCTCGCAATCCATGATAGAACGCTTCTTCAAAAAGAGCGACACCGCTAAGGTCCGTGTGGGCAAAGTGGATGTTGCGATACGGTTTGACCGCCTTTTCGCGGATGCCGCTCCAGATGAAATTTGGCCTTGGCGAAATCATCGCGTGGCCCCATCGCATGATGTCGATCCGCGATGTCAGTTCGCGGATGTCGGAATGAGCACGTCCGAGGTCGGAGAGACACACATCGGCAAGGTCCCGCCATTCGTAATTGAACAGCTTGGTCCGGCCGTTCTCTTCAGCACACATCGGGTAATAATAGGTCAGTATCGTCGGACCATAATCGATGCCCTTTTGATGCGTCGCTGTCACGTAGCCAAGACCCGGGCTCTCGTAAATTACGTTGTCCCACGAGAGCGGAAAATCGCGAGCGAAACGCGGTTTTGGCCGGTCCCGGAGAAAGAGGTTGGCGACGAACCACGCGTTATGCTGAAATTCGCTGGCAGCAAATGGCGGATCCTCGCGAAAACCACGGATCACGAATGGAGCCGTGAACATCGGAGATGCGTAGATCACACGTTCGCAGTGGATGCCGCTCAGGGAATCGTTTTCGAGACTGATGACATCGACTCCCTTGTCGCCCGGAACGATCGAGACGACAGTTTGCGAACGACGGACGTTCTCTCTGACCTTTTCGAGGTAGTGATTGACAAATTGTCCATTGCCCTCGGGGCAAGTGATGAAAGACTGCGATTCGGCCCCAGACTGCCGGACCCTCGAACAGAAATAGAACAAACCGACCCACGCAGACGCTTGGTCCGCCTTCAGGCCGTAATCGTCGCGAGTAGCGTAGTCGCAATACCAAACCAGTCTCTCGGATGTCAGCCCGTTTTGCCTCAGCCACTCGGCAAAAGAGATCTTGTCGAGAGCGAGGGGCTCAGGATCGGTCGAACATCGTTCGACGGGAACGACAAAGGCACGTCGGCCCTTTGCGTCGCGCCAGTTTACCCATCTGTCGATGTGTGTCTGAAAGGCGGAAAACTGCCGCAGGTCCTCTTCGCTCGCTCCGGTCCGCAGATAAAGACCTTCGTACCAGCGGCCTTTGTAAAAGAGCCTTTCCTCGGGTTCCCTACAGAGAAACTGCTCTTTTACGACAACCTCGCCATGGGCGTCCCGACCTTCGAGAAGCGACATTTCGTCGAGCAGGGAGATCAGCTCGGTATTTTCCTGAAAAGGCACGGGCAAATAGTGCGCTCCCCATGGATAATTGACTGGACTTCCTCGGCCGCTGCGTGCCGTTCCGCCGACGTCCGTTTCCAATTCGAGGAGCGCAAAATCGTGAAAGCCGGCTTCCTTAATTTTCCACGCCGCCGTCAGCCCTGCGATACCTCCGCCGACGATAACGACCTTTTTGTTTTCCCAGCGGTCGGCGGCGACTTCGAATGTTCGGTTTTCCCTGATGACGTGGCCGATACCGACCGACTGTCCGATGATCTCGCCTTCAGGGAACGACGCCGAGTCATCAGAGCGGCACGCGGCAAATGCGAATGGCGCCCCAAGAAACAGAGTTAACAGATCACGCCTGGAAAGATTCATCCGGAAAAAACCATGAACGGAGACTTAAGACGATATCTAGTGGATTCGGCCCTGGAGAGTCCAAACCATCATTGCTCAAATTTGCGCCATTCCGCCTCGTAGTACCTGACAAGCGATTGATTGTCGAGCCGGTTAACCTCGATATCGTCCTCCAGCCGCGATGTGTCGCCCGAAAACTCGAACATCGAGGCGAACGAATTGTCTGTGAGAAACCTGAGCTCGAGGCCAGCCGGCGGCTTTTGAGGTGCATCAAACGGCTCGAGTTTGGCGAGAGCGTACCCCCAAATGCCGAAACTCGGAACGGTCGTCTGGTAAGGCCGGACCGTAAAGCCCACCGATTCGAGCGTCTTGACGATACACCAGTAGGACTTGCGGGCAACGAGCGGCGACGTAGTCTGAATGACGACTGATGAGTCCGGCTTGAGCTTGGATTTCAGCAAGTTGTAGAAACGAGTCGTGTAGAGCTTTCCGAGCGCAAAATTGTTGGGGTCCGGAAAATCGACGATCGCTATGTCGAACGGATCGGTCTGCGTGTTGTCGAGCCATACAAACGCGTCCCCGTTCGTCAGATGGATTCGCGGATCGTCGAACGAGTGCTTGTTGAGCTCGCCAAGTGCGGGCACTGCGTACGAGATACGCGTCATGTCGGGATCGAGGTCGACGATCTGTATGAATTCGACCGATGGGTATTTTTCGATCTCGCGCAGAGCTAGTCCGTCACCGCCGCCGAGGACGAGGACGCGTTTTGGCGTTCCGTTATATGCCGCGAACGCGGGATGCACCAGGGCTTCGTGATACCGGTATTCGTCAAACGAATTGAACTGAAGATTGCCGTTCAGAAAAAGCGCGTATCCTGTTTTACCTTTGGTAACTACGATCCGCTGATACGACGAGCTTTTTGCATAGATGATGTTGTCCATGAAAAGAGCGTCTTCAGCGAGCGTAGTCAGACGGTCTGCTTTAATAAATCCGATCGCAAGCAGGACGATGATGCCGAAACCGCAGACTCGCATGAACGTGATATTTTTTCTGATCAGCGGCCCAAGAAGCCATGTGCCCCAGACGCCGACGGCTGCATTGCAAATGCCAAAGAGCAACGATGTGCGATTTAAACCCAGCCGCGGAACTAAGAAGATCGGAAACAGGAGCGACGCAACAAGTGCTCCAATGTAGTCGAACGCGAGCACCCGCGAGACCAGGTCCTTAAAATCGAGTTCATCCTTCAGGATCCTCATCAGCAGCGGTATCTCAAGTCCGACGAGCGTGCCGATAATAAAGACGATCCCGTAAAGAACGATTCCGAAATATGAGAGATGCGCAAAACTTAGAAACAAGAGCGGTGCGGACGATCCGCCCACGATCGCGACGCCAAGCTCGATCTCGACGAATTTTTCGGCAATGTCCTTATCGATAAAACGAGAGAGCCATGAGCCCACTCCCATCGCGAACAGATATATGCCGATAATGATAGAAAACTGCGTGACCGAGTCGCCAAGCACATAGCTCGAGAGCGTGCCCGCCAGCAACTCGTAGACCAAGCCGCACGTCGCGATGACAAACACGTTGAGAAACAAGAGAGGAGCACGTTTCATAAATACCGTCGGTCGAGATGATGAAACGCGGCGACGCGGCGAACCATCACCACGCGACCGCGTCTCACTCAAGATCCGCGACTGATTAGCTACCCGTGTACGGCTGCCGATATTATCATCGCGACGCCTATGATCACGGCCCCGATGATGATGGCAAGCGAGGTGTTCTGATCGTCTTCGATCTCTTTTTTGACCGAGAACGGAGCAACATACACGATTATCAAAAAGGCGACGGCAAATACGATAAGGCCGATCGCGACAAATATGACCGTTGTCTCGATCGTTTCCCAGATCTTGGCGAGCTCAACGAACAGCCCCAGGACCGGGGCAATAGATAAAAGTTGCGACATTATTTTCCTCCACGAAATCCGGTATAGATGAACGGCACTCCCAAACGAGAACGGCTGCCCGAATTGGCTAACTCGACGCCTGTAAACGACGCGAACGAGTACATCAGCAGCACTCCAAAACCGAAGACGAGATAAAGTTTCTTTAGCATATTAGATCTTAATCGTCGCTGGAATAATCCGAGTCGCCCTCGTCAGAGTCTGAACCGCTCGAACTGAACATGCTCTGTTTCCATCGGCTGCTCTCGAAGGACATTTTCCTGAACAGATTGAGTAGCGGAAATATAAGTAACAGCACGATCGCACAGCAGAAGTTTACCCCGCGGGTCACATTTTGTTCGACCTTCACATTCACTGGCATCTGTGCTTGCCAGTTCTGCCAGGTCCCGTGAACCTGCAGCGTGTAGTTTCCGGCGGGCAGTGAAGAGAGTGTGGCATCCTGCGATTTACCACCCTCGGACCACGATTCACCGTCCTCGACGCCGCTGTAATATTCGATCGGCACATTTACCGACTCCTCTATCTGCTGGGTCTGCTCGTTAAATACGTCGACATCCAGGTCTGCCCATGAATTGTTGACCTCCGCGCTGGCCGTGACTCGCACATTCTGACGGCCTTTGATCTGAAACTGCTGGCTTGAGGCCGTTTGTTCAGAAGTCGAACTTGCCATAGGCGGCAGCACGACCTGCTGGCTCATGACCGTCTTCGTAAACCCGCTTATGGGCACCATAAAGATCGCAACGACCAACAACAGCAGCAGCGGAAGCAAGCCCCACGTGTAATAGAAGCGTCCCGTGAAAGGTTGATTCGGTGCGACGTCCCATGGCTTTGGCAGGTCGGACACTCCGAAGATCTTCTCGATCTCGGCGTTCGTCATGTACGTCCCGAGCGACCAGTTGACCTCGTTGGCCGATATCTCCTGAGAAAGCATCAGCGGAGCGGCGACGTAATCGACCGCACGGACGGTCTCGCCCTGCTCCACTCGCCAGTAAAACTCGCCTTTGACGTATTCGACGACCGCCGGAGCGTCCTGAAATATTTTGAAAGTAGTGCCGTTGTACTTTACGGTCCCTCCCGAACCAATACTGCCGTACTGCTCGACCTCGGCGGGATTGACCGGCTCGACAAAGTTCCAATGATTGTCCGAATGGACCAGCCACCGAAAACCGATCATCGGGTTGTAAAGCAGGTACTCGTGCCAGTAATAGTGGATGCCGTCAACTGTGACGCTGCGAACGACGGCACCGATGATCTTGTAGCTGTTCCCGTCTTTGAATACGCCTTCGGCCCCTATCGGTGCTACAAAATCCGGCTGCGACGGCGGCGGGTTCAGGGCCTTCAGATAGGTTAGGTTTCCCTGATTTACGTCGAGAAGGGAATTGCAGTTCGGACAAGTGACACGTTCGGCCTTGTCCGGCGCGTTGAGCGTAAGCGGGCCGCCGCAATTCGGACAACCCATGCCGACGGTCGAAACACGTTTTGCCTCGCGTTGGACCGGTTTGGCGTCGCCAAGTCCGATCTCGGCCAATGTCACCTGCGAGCCGACGAAGACCCACGGCGGGTCCATGCTGTAGTCGATCGTCGCAAACGCGTTGTTCTTTCCGGCAAGGTCGGCAAAGCTAAACTGTTCACCCGGTATGAGCTTGTAGGGTATTTCGCCTTCAGCGGCGTTGTAAGTTCCGTGTCCGCGCTCCTGTACCATCAGCGGCACGGCTCCCGGAATTTCAGGCACGACCTGCCCGAGCTGAAGACCTTCGAACGTAGGTAAGGCCGTTCCCTGGGGTGTCGGCTGGTAGAAGGTGAGATAAAAACGTCCCTGCGCCTCAGCCAGCCAGCCGACCCATCCGTTAGAGAACGTCGCGTACCATTCGTCCCAGAAGCCGCCTAGCTCATGCCGCAACTGTGCCCTGCCGGTAAGCTCGAAGCGGACGTCCTTGTAAATGCCCTTTAACCCGAGTTTCAACGGCGATTCGGAATCGGCGACTTCGGCGATCTTGCCCAGATCGGTCAGGGCTCGATCAGACCGGGCGATGGCTGAACGGCAAAAGGGACAAATGACCACTATCGTCGAACCGGCCTTGAACTCGATCGGCCCGGCGCACGACGGACAATTTGCCTGTAGCACGCTCATCGCTCGCCTCCCGCCGCCTCGTATTGATTTGTCGCCCCATACGCAGCCTGTTCACCACGTTCTATCCTGGTCACGGTTACTCGGTTAGCAAACAGTAGTTCACGAAGATTGTTGTCCCATGCCCATTCCGGTCTGCTCCGGCAGCAATACAAATTAAATGTCGCGGTACCGCATTCCGGATAGGTGTGGCATGCAAGATGCGATTCGGTCAGCGCGACCAAGCCTGTGACGCCGCCTTCGCCGGGGAACTTGTGCCAGATCGAGTCGATAACCTGTAGCCCAAGTTCGTCGATCACGCGTAAAAAGATCTCGCGGATCAACCCCTCGTCGCGCAGCAACGACGGGTTGCAACCCGAAGCCTCTACCAGCCATTCAGTCCCGACGATCATCAGGTTTGATCAAAAGAGTAGGAAAAAGACCGACTTTGTAAAAAGTACGAACCGATTACAAAGTCCGCGTGTAATGGTTCAATATATTAGAAATATGACGAAGAAGACTATAACGAATATTTTTACCTTTGTCATATTTTTAGTGTTATTTATCTCTATTTTTTCGGCCTGCGATTCTCGGCGACGCTCCAGCGGAACTTCACACTATGATCCGCCTAAAAAGGTCGGCAATCTCGCAGATCCCGAGATCGACGAAGCAAGCGGACTTATCGCCTCGCGATGCAATCCGGGGGTTTTCTGGACCCACAACGATTCGGGTGATGATGCCTTTATCTTTGCCGTTGCCAAAACGGGAGCATCGCTCGGAACATGGAGGATTCCACGAGCAACGAACGTAGATTGGGAAGATATTGCAGAATACAAAGACAAGTCGGGAAAATGTTTCATATATATCGGCGAGATCGGCGACAACCGTGAACGAATTAAGGAACACGTGATCTATCGGGTACCGGAACCTACCGTAATGGCCGAAGAAATGTCACCGTCTAAGAAGAATGCCCGAATGACCGACGTTCCCGATATACTTCGATTCACTTATCCGGACGGTCCGCACAACGCGGAGACCTTGATGGTAGAACCCAGATCCGCTGCCATATATGTCCTTACAAAGGACCGCCGCGGGCCGGCAGCGGTCTTTCGGCTAAAGCCCTCATTTAACGATCCGGCTCCCATCCAGGCCGAGAAGATCGCCGAGATCTCTGTGCCCGCGATCATGGGCGGACTTATCACCGGCGGCGATATATCGCCGGACGGACGTCGTATGATCCTTTGCGACTACGTTTCCGGTTACGAATACGTGCTCCCCGATGGTTCTGACCGCTTCGACGACATGTGGGGCCAGAGCCCGAAGATCGTGGATATCGGCGATCGCTCTGAGGGTGAAGCGGCTTGCTACGGACCGAACGGCGAGGCTCTTTATTCCACCAGCGAAGGCGTTGGGGCGCCAATTTACGAGATCCTGCGGAGAAATTAAGGTCTTCAGACAATGAAAATGGACGCCTCAAGCTGGGGCGTCCACAAAGGATTCCGATCTCTACGGCATCTAATTTGTTATCGTGAACTTGCCCTTATTTTCGATCGTTTGACCTCCGACCCGATCCTTGATCTCTACCTTCAATTCATAGTCGCCAAGAGGCATCCTGTTTGTTGGCAGCAGCCGGGCGAGCGTCAGGCGCTGGCCCGAGTCGCTCAGACCGTTCCAGTCCTCGGGTTGCCGTAGTATCTCTTTTCCGCCCTTGTACAGCACATAAGTTACGTCGACCGCCGGCCGTAAAGTCGTCTGGTCGATCTGCGAATTATATACCTGTAGGTAAAGCCCCACATCCTCGCCCTGTTTGTAGATACCGCTCAAGTTGGGGATCACTTTGTTGTTACCGATAACGAACATCTGGCCGATATCCCGCTCGTTGGTCGCACGCAGCTTGGACGTCAAAACGAGCGATGAGGTCGAAAGTTTCTTGTCGTCGTATCGCGGAACGACGAACCCAAGAGGTACGATCCCTTTATTGCCCGTTCCCACATCACGAACGACAACATCGACCTTGTACGTTCCAGGAGGTAGAGCGATCGCTTTCTGATAAACGGACTTTCGCTCGCGCGCGTCCGCAAGCTCTTCAGCCGTTGCGTTAGTGACAACGGAATCTTCGAAAATCCCAGACCTTTTTCCGGAGACCGCCGTCACCCTTCCAAATATATTCATTCGGGCCGTGGCCAACCCGCCTTCGTCTTTGAACTGAAGCTCTTTGTTACTCGTCTGAATAGTGAACGTGGTGATGACCCGGTCTTCGGATTGGCGGAAAAAGTCTACCCGAATATCGAAAGCCAGCGGGTTATTGTCGATCACCGGTGAATCGGTCAGTGCGCTCTGCAGATCGCTGAATTTGACCGCCGGCGGGTGCATCAGCCCGTTAAGGATCTCGAGACGCCGGAACGGAGTGTCCTGCTCTCGCATATAATTCGAGCCGCTGCCGGCTGAAATACCGGAAATCCGATCGGCTTTGTTGCCTTGTCCCAGTTGTTCCGCGGTCGTGAGTCCCGCGCCGGGTACCATCAGCAAGGCGTCCTTTTCGTTAGCGTCGCGTGCGATCCGGTATTCGCCAGTCCCGCTCGGATCCACGAACTCGATCTCCACGCCTTCCCCCACGCCGTCAAGATGCCGATAGAACCAGGTCTCAAAGGGGTAGGTTGTGGTCGATCCCCCGCCCTCATAGCTTGGTCGGTCATAGGACCCACCGGATGGATGAGCTTCCACTGAGTCGGGTTTGCCCCATGTGATATAAATGCGCCCGCGATCCGTCTTCCATCCCGGAATGCCGGATGTAAAATGCTCGTTCGCATAGGCGATCCTCTCGTAATATTCGTCCCGATACTCGTTTTCTTCGGTGTCCGGATTGGGATCGCGCCGCCGCCAGAAATTTTCGATGAAATTCTCTCTTTCCTCGTCAGTCACCAAAGCCATAAAAGCCTTACGTTCCTCTTTGGTAATAATGTAAGAAACGTCGTTGTTGATCCACTTTTTGTAAGCGTCCTTCAATTCCGGCTTGAAGTTGCGAGGCTTATCATTTGGGTCCTGAGTGGGCTGGGGGTTCTTCTCCGGCTTTTGGGCAAAGGCCCCGATTACCAGAAACGTGGCGATCATCAATGCCGCGCTAATTGAGCTCGACGCTCTGGCTGAAAACGTTGACATAATTGCAAATCTCCCGATTCGTACGACGGCCCGAGCCGCCTCTATTGGTCTCAATAATCGCAACGACGATTTTAGACAGTTATCACTACTTGTTCAAGATGCTTTTTGCTGGTATTCAGGTTGCACGCGCAGCGGCCTCGCGGTCTGACAGCCGTTTCTTGCCAAAGATCCAGGCTATAAAGATGGATACAACGTACAGTGCCATCATCGGCGCTGCAAAGAGCAGCATGTTCGGTATATCGCCGGTTGGCGAAACAACGGCCGCGACTATCAATATGACGATAAACGAGATCTTCCACGACCTGACAAGAAAACCAGCCGAAACGATCCCGATCCGGGCTAAGACGTAGGTGATCGCCGGCATCTGGAATATGAGGCCCATGGCAAGCATTATTATCGTTATGAAGTCGAGGTAATCGCTTGCTTTTAGCAGCAACTGAAACTCACTGCCGAGCCCCAGCAGATACCGCGCCGCTGGCGGGAACAGAACATAGTAGGCAAATGCGGCTCCGAGGACAAACGATACGCTGGATAATCCGATAAAGGGCGTAACATATGCGCGTTCGTGTTTGTAGAGCGCGGGAGAAATGAACATCCAGATCTGCCACAGTAAAAAGGGGACCGAGATCGCTATCGCCGAGTACAGCGACACCGTGACGTATAGTGTGAACGGTTCGACCGCCGTTGTTACGGTCATTCGTTCGTCGGCGTTTGGTTGACTCTTGGCCGACTCGTCAAACTCGATCGGGAGCCTCACGCCTTCGGGTACGATCGCGTTGTTGGTAATGAGTCTTTCGGTTGTGAACAGGCCAAGCTTACCCTGGGAATCACGCGAGACCTTAGCCAGGACGCTTGAGCCCGCCGACACTACGGTGGTGCCCAGTTTGGTCGATCGATCGAACACATAGCGTCCTGCGTCGTTCTCCTTGATGTCGGTTAACGGGATGACCCTCTCCTGTCCGCTTATGCCGGTGACAGGCAGGTCGTGCCGGGCCGCATCTGAGAGCGCTTGCCGGATCGGTACCGATAAGAAGTCATAGATCTTGTCGGAAACGAACCAGCACAGGACAAACGCAGCCACGACGATCAAAAGCGAATTAACGAGTCGCTTGCGCAGCTCGTCGAGATGCTCGAGGAACGACATTTGCCCGGTATGCTCGGGTTCTGTTGCTGGTCCGATCTCTTCCATCAAGCGTTAGAGCCAATTTCGTCTGTCGTTGGGATCGAAATCCGGCAGCGCGGACTCGACCTGCTCACCGTTCGCGTATTCAGGTTTCGCCGGCTCAGGTAAATGGGCCGGCGGCGTTTCGACCTCTTTTATCGAGGGAGCCGTGACTTGCTCAATACGAGGCGACTCCAGGACCGGCCCTGCCTGGATCGCGGTTGGAGCCGGATGGTCATTGTCGTTTATACGGAAAGCCCTGGCTTCCTCCTCAAAATTGACCTCGCGCTGCCAGGTTTCTTTGAACTCGTTCGTCGTGCTGCGAAGGTCCGCCATGACCTTGCCGATCTTGCGAGCGTACTCCGGCATTCGGCGCGGCCCTAGGAAAATAAGCGCAACGATCCCGATAAGAAGCAGTTCTGAAGTCCCGATCGATTCAAATATGAACAAATACACTAGCTCACCTCGATAAGACGATCGCCTTTGACCTGCACCCTGCCGATGACCCTTCCGTCGGGTAGACGGTCCAAAAAATCCGCTACGCTGTCTTTCGGCAGGCTTATCAACAGGCCGCCTGCCGTTTGGGGATCAAAAAGAGCGCTCTGCATCTCCTTCGAAACTCCACCCGCAATTCTAACAGTATCGCCGACATAGGTGCGGTTGTTCTTGTCGCCGCGGGTAAGCATACCTTGCGAGATAAGTTCTAAAACGTCCGGAAGCATCGGCACCTCAGCCGACTCGATCGCCAATGTAACATTGCTCGCTTTGGCAAGCTCGTATGCGTGTCCCAATAACCCAAAGCCGGTGACGTCGGTGCATGCGCTCGCCTTTGCAGCGATCATTGCTTTTGATGCTTCAGCGGCAGATGTGGTCATCGAAATTATTGCTGCTTCTACCGTCGAATCGCTAGCAAGAGCGTGTTTTACAGCGGTATTGATCGCCCCTGTCCCGATCGGCTTTGTCAGCACGAGTACCTCTCCGGCCCTGGCCCCGGCGTTCGTGATCACTTTGGTGGGATCGATCGTGCCGGTGACCGCATATCCGAACTTCATTTCCTGATCGTCAACCGAATGCCCGCCGATGACCACGACATTGTCGGTATTCATTGCCACTTGCCCACCCTTCAGTATCTCGCTCAGGACGTCCCAATCGCCACGCTGTGGGTAACATACTATCGAAAGGGCCGTTAGCGGCGTTCCGCCCATGGCGTAAATGTCATTGAGCGAGTTGACCGCGGCTACCTGCCCATAAACGTATGGATCGTCAGCGACCGGCGTGAAGAAGTCGACCGTTTGCACGAGCGCCAGATCGTCCGAAAGGCGAAATACGCCCGCGTCGTCTGAATTCTCGAATCCGACGATCACATTTTCGGAGTTCTGTTTTGGCAGCTTGCTCAAAACTTGAACAAGGTCGCTCGGCGCGAGTTTAGCCACTCAACCCGCGCACGAGACCATTTCGGTCAGTCGCTTTTTCATTTGCGATCTCATATCTCCTTATTTATCAATATGTTACGGGTTTACCCTGTTCACTTTCCTAGAAGAAGCTGGTAGATCCGGTCAAGGTCGTCAGGACCGTAGTACTCGATCTCGATCCTTCCGCTCTTTCCCTTGTCCGAAGGTTTTATCTTCACGTTAGTGCTGAACCGGCGCATTAGTTTTGTCTCGGCGGCTTTTACGTTCGGGTCGACTGGTGCGGATGCTCCGGCAGAGTGGTCTTTTGCTGCAGGTTTATTGGAGAGCCGTTTAACCGCTTTCTCTGTGTCGCGCACCGACAGGCCGTTTTCGACCACCAGCGTCGCGACCGACTGCTGCAGGTTCGTATCGTCGGTCATCAAAAGCGCGCGTCCGTGACTGAGAGACAGCTTGTCCTCGGCAATAAAATGTTGGATGTTCTCGGGTAGCTTCAGCAGCCGCATTGTCGTCGCGACCAGCGATCGCTCACGCCCGACACGTTCGGCAACCATTTCTTGCGTAAGTCCAATGCTATCAATGAGTTTGCGATAGGCGGTTGCTTCTTCTATCGGATTCAATTCATGTCGCTGAATGTTCTCGACCAGTGCGATCTCAAGAAGCTTGTCATCAGGAACATCACGAAGGACGGCAGGCACTTTTCTAAGACCGGCCCGCTGTGCTGCCCGCCAGCGTCGCTCACCCGCCACGATCTGAAATCGATCTCCTACCTGACGTAGAACGACCGGTTGGACGATGCCGTTATGACGGATTGACTCGGTCAATTCTTCGAGTTTAACGTCCGAAAATCTAGTCCGCGGCTGCTGCGGGTTTGGGTCTATCAGATCGATATCGATCTCCTGCGTCCCCATTCCGACGGGTTGCGGTCTTTCCTCCCCGATCAAGGCGCTGAGCCCCCTGCCAAGAGTTTGCCTAGCCATGGCCGATTATCTCCCTTGCAAGCTGCATATAACTTTCTGCTCCCTTGGATCTTATGTCGTAGAGAATTATAGGCTTACCGAAGCTCGGAGCTTCGGCCAACCGCACGTTTCGCGGAATCACCGTATTCAGGACCTGAGTACCGTAAAAATCTCGCAGGTCCTTGGCCACCGCCGACGAAAGATTTGTTCTTTCGTCGAACATCGTCAGCAACAGTCCCTCGATCACCAGGGCCGGATTCAATTCCCTTCTTAGCCGGGCAAGGGTGTCGAAAAGTTCAGTGACACCTTCTAAGGCGTAGTATTCGCATTGGATCGGCACAAGAAGCGAGTCTGCGGCGGTCAACCCGTTGACAGTTAAGATGCCGAGCGAAGGGGGGCAGTCGATGATTATGTAATGAAAATAGTCCCTTATATCCGTCAACAGCTTTTTGAGAGCGAAGTTGCGGTCTGTAACGTCGACGAGTTCGATCTCCGCGCCCGCGAGGTTCTTGTCGGACGGAACCACCCAGAATGATGGTATCTCCGTCGGTATGACCACGTCTCGGATCGATTCTCCCAAAACTAGGGCATTGTAAAGGGATTTTCGCGTGGCAACTCGGGGAATTCCGGCGCCTGAGGTGGCGTTGGCCTGCGGATCCGCGTCGACGAGGAGCACCTTTCTCTCGTCACATGCCAGGGCCGCCGACAGATTAACGGCCGTGGTAGTCTTTCCCACACCGCCCTTTTGATTGGCGATCGCAATGATCTTACCCATAGAAACACTATATCGAGAGTCGCTAGCCTCGACTGATCGAATCTGTAAGGTATCACAAAAACTCGGGGATACTTAAGGCCGGTGTGGTACGTACCACTATTCAACGCGGAAAATGTGGTACGTACCACATTTCTAATTACCGCGAGTCAATTCTCGCGTGTGGCTGCTGCTTTCTGTGCAGCTAAATGGACCAGGACAGTCGAAACAGCGGCAGGCGTTAGTCCATTTATGTTGCGTACCTGTCCGAAATTCCGGGGCCGGGCGCGTTCGAGCCGTTCGACCATTTCATTGGACAAGCCGCTGATGCGTTTAAATTCGAGGTTCTCAGGCACCTTCAGGCTGTCGTGATGATTTACGCGATCGGTTGCCACTTGCTGTTTTTCGATGTATCCGCTGTATAACGAATCGGCAAGGGCCGTCGCAAGTTCGTCTTCGCGAATCTCGATCCCTAAATTGGCCGGGACCAATTTCTGTATCAATGATCTATCGACGCCTTGCCGCATAGCGAGTTGCGACAGCGTAAAAGCGTCGCCAAGGTCCGTTCCCAGGACCTGCGCGACACCCGCATACTCGACAGTGGACCGCTTGAATCTTGTTTGCTCCAGAACATTTCGCAGGACCGCCAACCGGTCGCGCTTTTTATTGAATCGATCCCAGTCAAAGTCGCCCACGAGACCCACCGCTCGGCCTTTTGGCGAAAGCCGCTCGTCGGCATTATCGTGTCGGAGTGTCAACCTCGCTTCGGCGCGCGAAGTAAACAAACGATAAGGCTCGTCGACGCCGTGTCGAATAAGATCATCCGCCAGCACCCCGATGTATGCTTCTTCGCGGCCCAGAATGAAAGGCTTTCGATCCGTGACCGATAGCGCCGCGTTTATGCCCGCAATAAGCCCTTGGCATGCGGCTTCTTCGTATCCGGTAGTCCCGTTGATCTGCCCAGCGAAGAACAGTCCGTCCATTCGAGTCGATGCCATCGTCGGACGCATTTCTCGCGGATCTATGAAATCGTATTCGATCGCATAACCCGGACGAATGATCTGAACCGATCCAAATCCAGGTATCATCCGCAGCAAACCGAGCTGCAGTTCAGACGGCAGCGAAGTCGAAAACCCGTTCAGATAGACCTCGTTTGTATTGTGGCCTTCCGGTTCCAGAAACAGTTGATGACGGTTCTTGTCAGCAAACTTCACGACCTTATCCTCGATAGACGGACAGTACCGCGGGCCGACGCCTTTGATCTTGCCCGAATATAGGGGTGATTGGTGCAGGTTTCCACGGATGGTTTCGTGAAGTTCCGGAGTCGTGTATCCGATAAAACACTGGATCTGCGGCCGGTCGATCTTGTCGGTGGAAAACGAAAATGGCGTAGGCTTGTCGTCCGGCGGCTGGGGCTCGAAAGCGTCCCAGTCGATCGTTCGGCCATCGAGACGGGGCGGCGTACCGGTCTTCAGTCTACCGACGGGGAAACCGCGGTGTCTGAAGCTCTCGGCGAGTTCGATAGACGCCGGTTCACCGGCACGTCCCGCAGAATACGTGCGGCGTCCCGTATGTATCGTTCCATTGAGGAAAGTACCGGTCGCGACGACTACCGCTTTGGCGCCAAATCGCCGCGTATCCTGCAGCTCCACACCGATAACTCTATTGTTTGCAACAATTACATCTATCACGACGCCTTGACGAAGATGCAGGTCCGGCACGGCTTCGAGCACCCGGCGCATCTCGGATCGGTAAAGTGAACGATCGGCCTGAGCGCGCGGCGACTGTACGGCCGGTCCGCGAGAACGGTTCAGGAGTCGAAATTGGATACCGGTCCGATCGATGACGCGTCCCATTATCCCACCGAGGGCGTCGATCTCGCGAACCACGTGGCCTTTGGCAATGCCGCCGACAGCCGGATTGCACGACATCTGCCCGATCAGATCGAGATTGATCGTTACAAGCGCGGTCCTCGCTCCGAGCCGTGCTGCGGCGGATGCGGCCTCGCATCCGGCATGGCCGGCACCGATCACAATAACGTCAAACTTCTCGTCAAACATATATCAACTGCCGTACTATCTAGCCATCACATAAAATTATTAGTTTAATCCAATGCAGGGCATTTTCAAACAAATTCGTGTCTTGACGACTGCTCGGCTTCGCACGGACCCAGGCTCGGTGTGTAAAAATTCGCGAATCACCGTGAAAATCTGGGTTGCGCGCACTCCACAAGGGAGAGCCGAGGGCGGCCCGGGACGCGAGTTTTGGGGTTCCACCCAGCAATTTTGACATGGAGCATAGCCGTGGCACCGATATTGCAAATTATTAGTTGGCAATGAAACCGAAGATGAAACTCAGTTCGCGGCCTCAGGTTACCGAAGGCAGCCACCTGATCGCTGCGTACGGCGGCGATCCGGCGGGACCTACGTTGATCGCCGTGGGGAGCATTCACGGCAACGAACCGGCGGGAGTCGAAGCTTTGCTCACGATTTCACCTCAACTGGCTCCGCTTGAGAATCGGATGCGTGGACGCGTTTATCTCATCGCCGGCAACACAAGAGCGTACAACCGGGACATACGCTATATCGACCGCGATCTCAACCGCTCATGGACGCGAAATAACCTTGGGGTTCTGGGAATGAAACGTGTTCCCGAAGTTTCCGAGTGCCGGGAACTGAACGAGATCAACTCCCTCCTCGACAGCATCCTGATTACCGCCAGGTCCGAGGTCTACGTCCTCGACCTGCATTCGACTTCGGCGAAGGGTATCCCGTTTGCAACCGTTGGCGACACGCTTCGTAATCGCAGGTTCGCCCGCAAGTTTCCAGTCACGATACTTCTCGGGATCGAAGAGCAGCTAGAGGGGACGATGCTTGAGTACCTAAACAACACGGGCGCCGTGACGCTCGGTTTTGAAGGTGGAAGTCATGATTCCGACGAGACGATCGAAAACCACGCGGCGCTAGCATGGCTTGCGATGGTTAACGCCGGGATCCTTGCCGAACAGGACGTCCCCGACCTAGAGGGCCACCGGTACCGCCTCGCTGGCGGCCGCGTGTCGCCGCGGATCGTCGAGGTCCGGTATCGCGAAGCGATCAAGAACGGCGATGAATTCGAAATGCTGCGAGGTTTCAATAACTTCGATCCCGTCACCAAAGGCCAGATCCTCGCCAAGAACTGTGCCGGTCTCATAAGAGCATCCGAGTCGGGACTCATTCTCATGCCGCTCTACCAAAAGCTAGGCGAAGACGGTTTCTTTCTCGGGCGAACGGTCGCGCCTTTCTGGCTCAAATTGTCGGAGATGCTTCGTAAGCTGAAAGTACAGGAGTTGATGCCTTTGCTCCCTGGTGTAAAGCGTGATCCAGATGACCAAGAAACACTTCTCGTCAATACGCGAATGGCAAGATTCTTCCCGCTGCAGATCTTCCACTTGCTCGGGTATCGCAAGCGACGCTGGCAAGGCGTCGATCTCGTTGTCAGCCGCCGACGCCACGATACGGTGAGTCCGTTTTTGAGGAACGAGAGATCAATAAATGGGTGACAAACGTGTCACAACCGAATACGACGAAGAGCAGATGCGGTCTTTTACGCTCGCGGTGCTGAACGATCTGCAGGCCCTTGAGCTCATGCTTGACAACGGACTGCTCGAAAACGACGTTCTTAGGATCGGAGCCGAACAGGAGCTGTTTATAGTAGATTCCGCCATGCGTCCCGCGCCACTCGTCACGGAGATCCTTGAAGAAGCGCAGGATGGGCGGTTAACGACCGAGATCGGTCGGTTTAACCTGGAAGCCAATCTTACTCCGCGAAATTTCAAGGGTCGTTGTCTGAAAGAAATGGAGGACGAACTGAACGAGCTGCTTGAGATCGTTCGCTTCAACGCAGCTAAATTCGATGCAGGGATCGTTCTGACGGGGATCTTGCCGACAATACAAGGGTCGGACCTGACACACGACAACATGACTCCCAACCCGCGTTACCAGGAGATCGATCGTGTTGTCACGCGGCTACACGGGGAGAACCGCGTGGTACAGATCAAGGGCTTGGACGAGATCCAACTCACCTTGCAGAACACGTTCACCGAGTTTTGCAACACCAGTTTTCAGATACATCTACAAGTCGGCGTTGACGAATTTGTAAAATATTATAATTGGGCTCAAGCCATATCCGGACCTGTGTTGGCTTCCGCGGTCAATTCGCCCATTCTCCTCAACCATCGGCTCTGGCAGGAGACCCGAGTCGCCCTGTTTCAGCTTGCAACGGACACACGATCGCTGACCCACAAGGAACGCAATCAAACCCCGAGGGTGAATTTCGGAGATCGCTGGGTCGATAATTCCATCATTGAAGTGCTTCACGAGGATGTCATTAGATTCAGGATCCTGCTCACTCAGGCCGTCGAGGAAGACTCGTTGGAAGAACTTTCCCGCGGCAAGATACCGCAGTTATCAGCGTGGCGGCTTCACAACGGCACGATCTGGCGGTGGAACCGTCCGTGTTATGGCGTTATCGGCGGTAAGCCGGGACTTAGGATCGAAGCGCGATACCTGCCCTCAGGGCCAAGTGTGATCGACGAAATGGCCAACGCGGCATTCTTCCTCGGCCTGTTGATGGAACTGCCCGCCGAATTCGGTGATATTTGCGACTACATGTCGTTTGACGAAGCCAAAAGCAACTTCTTCAATGCGGCGCGGTACGGCCTGAACGGGCAGATCAGGGGCCTGGACGGTAAGAGTCGCCGAGTCACGAGGTTGATCCTGGAAGAACTCCTTCCTCGGGCGCAAAAGGGGCTCAAGCGTGCCGGTGTCGATGAGAGCGACGGAGCGAGGCTTCTCGACGTGATCGAGAAACGGGTGAAGCTGGAACGTTCTGGCGCCCGCTGGATGCTTGACTCTTATGCCGCGATGGACCGGCGGGCGAAGCCCAATGTTCGGATGCGCACGTTGACAGCCGCTATGAAAGAAAACCAGGAAAAGGGTGTGCCGATGCATGAATGGGAACTTGCGACGATACCGGAGCGGTCGGAATGGATCGATAATTACAAGACTGTTGAGCAGTTTATGGCTGTCGATCTGTTCACCGTTCGTGCCGAGGACATCATCGATCTCGCGGCGAGTTTGATGTTCTGGCGGCACGTCCGCCACGTTCCGGTCGAGGACGACACGGGCTGCCTGATCGGCATAATCTCGCACCGTGACCTCATCCAATTGCTCGCAAGCGGCAAATGCGGCAAATCAAATCCGATCATCGTGCGGGACCTTATGAAGACGGACCTGATAACGATCGCCCCGGACACCCCGACTCTCGAGGCATTGGACTTGATGCGCGAAAGAAATATCGGGTGCCTTCCCGTTGTAAAAGAGGGCCGGCTTGTAGGACTTGTCACTGCCTACGATTTCTTAACGGTTTCTTCCAAGCTTTTTGAGGAGAGGCTTCGACTGGTATTGTGAACTCTACTTGCATCGGAGCCGAGAATTTCCGAGGTGATCCAAATGAATGCAGCAGCAGCGAAACACGAATGGACGGCCTTCCTGAAGTTCTACGGCGAACAAAATCAAGGGCGCCTTACACGTTTGGGTGTCTTTGAATCAAACAATGACGTCGTTACGGACTATTGGCTTGAGAGTGGTCTTCCGCTTGTTGGGATCGACCTTTCAGACAAAGACGGAGGAGGCACCGTAATTCAGGTAATGGTTGGCGAAATGACTCACGACGTTAGCGACCCGCGCAGCTTAAACATTCGTTTCACCGCCGCGGGTGACGAAGACGGTATTGACATAACGGACGCAGACGCACGAACTACAGTGCTTCGCTTCGAATCGCGCGAATCCCGCGATTGATCACGGGCGCGCGGATTTTTTCGCGGCATATTGAAAAAGAACGCGATTCGGCGGTACACAATGAGCTTGCGGCCGTATTTTCCGCCGTAAAAATGACGATATTCCGCAAACCGCCTGAGGAATGTGAATTGCATTTCAACGGGCCGTGGCCTTCCCTTAACGGATCAGGCTCATAGATCAGCGGGCGCGACCAGATGGGTCGTATGCGAATAATATGAAGGTTGCTCACGATTTACGCGTACAAAACGGATGTAGAGATTGCGAACTAGGGAGCCAGAGCGCATTTTGCCATCTTCCGGCGCAGGAACGGCAGGTGTTCGAATCGATAAAAGTGACCAAGATCTACCCCAAGGGCACGATGCTATATTTCGAGGGAGAGCCGGCAACAGGGGTCTTTATGCTCTGCCAGGGCCGGGTCAAGCTTTCGACCTGTTCTCGGGATGGAAAGGTGATCATTATCGGCATCGCCGAGCCGGGAGATGTGCTCGGCCTCAGCGCGGCTTTGAGCGACGTCGAGTACGAGACAACGGCCGAGGTCCTGGAGTTGTGCCAGGTAAATTACCTAAAGACCACCGACTTGTTGCCATTCCTTCAAAACAACCCCGAGGCTTGCCTAAACGCCGCTCGGCAACTCGGCCGAAACTATCAGGCGGCTTACCGGCAGATCTGTGCATTGGGACTGTCGGATTCGGTCGCTGACAAGCTGGCCAAATTATTTCTTGGGTGGAGCGGAAACGGCACGGGCGGTAACGGCAGTGTCCATCTGAAGAACTTTTTCACACACGAAGAGATCGCCGAAATGATCGGCACCTCGCGCGAAACCGTGACCAGGGCACTCAAGTATTTTCGCGAACACGAGATCGTCACCCTGAAAGGATCAGACCTCTTTATTCACGACCGTCAACGCCTGAAAGCGGTGATCGGCACGCGTCCTGCACTGCGTTCATACATGTGACCCAGGTCACATTCAAATGTGACCCTTGTCCTATCGTGACCTTGTGGCACGGTTCAACATTGGCTTAGCGCCGGGAGGTTTGCCAATGTTAACCAACAACTTTCCTGAGAGAGGTCTCAGATGTGAGACACTATCGGCAGACGATCTTTTCGCCGGTCTCGCGCCGGCAGGAAACAGACGCCTTAGGTCTATTGAAAAGCGGGTCACAATGGGGGCCGGAAGCGTTGTTTTCTCTTCCGGCGACAAACCGCTGCACATATACGTTCAACGTAACGGACGGGCCGCAGTGGTCCACGATCGAGAAGTGCCCGGCGAACAAGCGTTCCCGGTTGAACTGAATTGCGTCTACGGCGTCACCGAGGCTCTTTCGGATACACCGTTCGACGTCGGAATACGGACCATCACTGACAGCGATTTTGACGTGATCGATCGCGAGGATTTTCTCCTCTTTGTCCGTGAGGAGCCGGCTCTTTCATTCCGGCTTGCCGAGATGCTATCTCGCATGTATCAAAAAATGGTGCAGCGTATTAGAGAACAGTAGATCGGCGCGTACATTGATAAAGATTTTGATTTTTTTTCAAGATTGAGCCCTAATTTGTGACATTGCTCACATACCGGCTCGTTTTATGAGGGTATTCTGCATGTATGAATGGGCGGTTCCCGTCTATTCCCTTAAACTCTGGAGGCAAAGTAATGGCTTCATATAAGAAGACGAAGATCGCTCTGCTGGCTGCATTTTCAATACTTGTATTTGCATGGGCGGTCTCGGGAACATATTCAAATGTTTTATTCGGCAGCTTAGCTGCTGATGCGGAACCACCGCCATCAGCCGGATCACCCGACGACTATCTCGGAAGTGAGACGTGCAAGGCTTGCCACGAAGATCAATTTAAGAAATTCGCGGTCACTAAACACGCGAAGCTGAAAGAAGTCCCGGACTGGAAGAACAAGGCCGAGGGCTGCGAATCGTGTCATGGCCCCGGCAAGGCACACGTTGAAGGCGGAGGCGACAAGACCAAGATCATCTCTTTCGCGAACAAGAACTCGAAAGAGATCTCCGAAACGTGCCTCACCTGCCACTCGGGCCGCGAGAGTCATAATAATTTCCGTCGGGGCGAGCACTGGCGAAACGACGTCGGCTGTACCGACTGCCACAGTCCTCACTCGGGACCGTTTCCGATCGAGAAGGCAGGTTCGGCCAATTTCATAGCCAATGTTTCGCGGGAGAACCCAACACGCGCGTCGACTCTCAGGCTAAAGGCGAGCGAACCACAGCTTTGTATGAGCTGCCACGCGGAAACCAAGTCGCAATTCACCAAGCCGTTTCATCACAAGGTACTCGAAGGTGCGATGAAGTGCAGTGATTGCCACAATCCGCACGGCGGGTTTGAGTCCAAACAGACGAAACTTGCGGTAGGCGGCGATGCGGTCTGTATCAAGTGTCACGGTGACAAGCAGGGCCCGTTCGCATTCGAACATGCTCCGCTGAAGACCGAAGGCTGTGCAGCGTGTCACCAGCCGCACGGCTCAAGCAATCCGAGAATGCTCAACCGCAGTTCGGTTCGCCAGCTTTGCATGGAGTGCCATACCCAGATCAGCGACACCGGTGCACCAACGACGCCCAGCCTACACAACCAGGCCAATGTCCGGTACCAGAATTGCACCGTCTGTCATGCAGCCATCCACGGTTCGAATTCAAGCAATCGCTTGTTCAGGCAGTGAGTAAGAGGAGATTAGAAATGCTACACCAAAAAATACAAGTGAATTTTCGCATGATCTGTCGAACCTTATTCATCGGTCTGGTCATGTCATTGATGCTGGCGGCGGCGGGACTCGTAAACGCGCAGTCCGCCGATGCCGCCAATAATGGTAACGCCCAAAACGGCAAGGCGGAAGAGAAGACCTACAACGGTTATACGGTCGCCGCCACCGCCGAGGTGGGCTGGAGATGGCGATCGCTTTCCGGTAACGAGAATGTGTACCGCAGCGATCTGAATTACAAGCAGGGTTTTCGAACCTTTGACTCTAACCTGTTCATGCACAGCGATTCGGGGAAAGGCAAGTATTTCGATTCGCTTCTCCTCAGCAATTCCGGGTGGGGTTCCGATCCGAACGGCTATTTTCGGGCCAACATGGAAAAGATCGGGATCTATAAGTTCAATTCGACCATCCGTCGGATCAACTACTTCAACAGCCTCCCGACGTTCGTGTCAGTTGACGATCCTTACCAACACACGCAGAACACCAAGAATACGATGGGGGACTTTGATATTACGTTCCTTCCTCAAAACGATCTCATTCGTATCAACCTCGGTGGATCCGTTGGCGACTATTCCGGTCCGGGTACCTCCAACATGCGTTGGAATAGCGATGAGTTCAAGGTCAATGTATATAACAAGAACAAGACCTCGGACGTTCGCTTCGGAGCCGAAGGAAAACTCATCGGCTTTGATTGGAGCTTTACAGAGGGCATCAGGAAATACAAGGACCGCTCGTCATTCGCAATAAACTCGACCAATCAGGGGCATGCGACGCCGCAGAATACTGCGACGGTTTCAGCCGTCGTGAACAGTTTCTCGCGTTTATTCCCGGTTGACGGCAAGACGTACTTTTCGCAATTCCATTTACATCGAACTATCGCCAAGAGGCTTGATTTTACAGGCAGAATTTTGTATTCGAGCACGAGTACAATGATGTCTTTGAACGAAGTCGTTTCAGGAACTGACGCAACAGCCGCATCCAGCGGCGGTCCCAACTTCATCGACTCCGATGTTTACATTGCTCAGGCCAATTCAAAGAGGCCGCAGACGCGAGGTGACTTGGGGGTCACCTACATGGCCACGGACAATTTCAGGATCTCGAATACATTCACGTTTGACCAATTTGCGGTCAACGGTGGTCAGATCTACGCTCAGGATGCGGTCAGACGAAATGCGGCCGGGACCGCGATATCTCCAACTGTAGCACGTACAAGGGCCTACAGGGTCGAAGCATATCGCCGCTTTATGAACACTCTCGAGGGCGACTACCAATTCAGCAAACAGGTAGGCATTCACCTTGGCTGGCGGTTCACTCAGCGAAAGGTCCATAGCTTCGGGTACGATTTTAATCTTGTGACCGCCGCGTATTCATCCGGTTCCCCGTTCGACGAAACGGAAGAGAACAAGACCAATTCGCTTATCGCCGGAATGAAGATCAAACCGGTCAAATTCTGGACGTTATTTTGGGATGTCGAACGGGGCACTGCGGACAATGTATTCGGCCGTTTGGAGAACTACAAGTACACTAATTTCCGTGTGCGGTCCAAGTTCACGGTCGATAAGTTCTCGCTCGATCTTGCCGTGATTACAAAGAATAACAAGAATCCGGAGTTTGCGTATCCTCCAGGTGTGACGGTCATTCCGCCATTTGGGTTTACGCCAGTCACGGACATCAAGAGTGAGTTTTACTCGGCCAACGCGAGTTGGGATCCGAACATGAAGGTCAACCTTTCGGGCGGATTTACGTATCGTCATCAGAAATCCTCCTCTCCGGTGATCTTCCCGTATCAGGTATGCAGCACACCGGCCTGTACGAGCGGGACCTCAGTCTGGAACACCACTAGCAGCTTGTTCCTGATGCATGACCGTTATGCTTATGTGGAATTGGCGGCAAATCCTTTCAACCGGGTCACGTTCTTTGCCACTTACCGGTACAACAAGGACACGGGCCAGGACGGCCTGACGTCGGCAACGATACCGAATACTTTCGGATCGACGGCGAATGCGGCAGGGGTACGTGTTTATCAGCGTGTTATCGGCGGATACCCAATGACGTTCATTACACCGGAATTCCGGATCGCTTTTCGCCTTACCCGAAATATCGACTGGAATCTCGGTTATCAGTACTACAAGTACACCGACTTTAATACGCCTTCAATGAGCTACAGGGCGAATCTGCCTTTCACGTCGTTGAGATTTTATTTTGGCGGCCCGACAGCCGACCGCATTAAATAGAATTGTTTTGGATCCGGCCGCTCAGATATTCCAGGGCGGCCGGAGTTTTTGGACCCTCATCCTCGATCTCGAGGTCTTCCACCGCTGGACTGTCCTTCGAAAGGCTGGCGGGCCATCCCGCTTTCGTCCACGCGACTCGTTGAACAACGCTCCGCCTGGTGGCGAGACATCGGGCCGTTAATAGCATATGACGGACGACAACCAGCCCAGCCGACGAAGATTCCTGGACATCCTACTTGGCTCAAGTGCGGTTGCAACATTGGGCGCCATAGTCTATCCCATCCTCAAATTCATGGTCCCGCCTCAGGTCGTCGAGGCCCAGACCAATTCGGTGTCGGTCGGCAAGAACGCCGAGATCGCCTCTAACTCCGGAAAGATATTCAAGTTCGGCAGCAAGCCCGGCATCATCATTCGCACCGAGGCGGGCGACCTCAAAGCGTTCTCAGCGAGCTGCACGCATCTGGACTGCATAGTCCAATATGATCCAGCGTCGAAACAGATAGTTTGTGCGTGCCATAACGGACACTATGATCTGACCGGCAAGAACGTGTCCGGACCGCCGCCGCGTCCGCTCGAAGAATTTACCGTCAACGTTAAGGGGGACGACATTACCGTAACGAGGGCCTGAACAAATGCAAAGACTGGACGCTATGTACCTTTGGCTAGACGAGCGGCTCGGGCTCAGCTCGGTCGCAAAGATCGCTGCAAAAAAAGAGGTCCCGGTCCACCGCCATTCGATCTGGTACTACTTCGGCGGAATGACGTTGTTCCTGTTTACCGTTCAGGTCGCCACGGGTATCCTCCTCTTGCTCTACTATCGTCCGAGCGCTGAAGGCGCATTCGAGAGCGTCCAATTCATCGTGACAGAGGTGCAATTCGGCTGGCTCATCAGGTCCGTTCACAGTTGGTCGGCAAACTTGCTTATCGCGGCGCTGTTCATACATATGTTCAGCGTTTTCTTTATGAGCGCTTATCGCGCGCCCCGCGAAATGACCTGGGTGACCGGTGCCCTTTTGCTGTTCATATCCATTGGCTTTGGGTTTAGCGGCTATCTCCTGCCGTGGAACAAGCTCGCGTTCTTTGCCACCAAGGTCGGGACCGAGATCGCCGGCGTCGTGCCCATAGTCGGCCATGCAACGCTTCGATTTCTTCGAGGCGGCGACGAAGTGACCGGTGCAACATTGACGCGTTTCTTTGGATTTCATGTCGCGGTCTTGCCGGCCATCGCCACCGCTCTCATCGGTCTACATGTTCTTCTCGTCCAGATGCACGGCATGAGCGTTCCTCCAAAGGTCGAGGAGAGCGGTGAGCCTAAAAAAATGAAGTTTGTCCCGAACTTCCTGCTGCGCGACGTGATCGGCTGGATACTCGCGATCGGCGTCCTCGCGGCTCTCGCGGCGATATTTCCTTGGGAATTGGGCGAAAAAGCGGATGCTTTTGCACCGGCACCCGCGGGCATCAAGCCGGAATGGTATTTCCTGTTCATGTTTCAGACGCTCAAATATCTGCCGGCCAGGATCCTTGTCATCGACGGTGAGGTGCTGGGCATTCTGGCGTTTGCACTGGGAGGGCTTTTCTGGGTAGTCGTCCCGTTTCTCAACAAGACACCCGGCCACGGACGGCGAAAGACGATATTCACCTTGATCGGTGTATTCATCGTTCTCTTTATTGTTGTTATGACCATAGTTGGATATTTGGCGGCTTAGCGCTGCCGGGCAGGATCATATGATCGACACAAGTTTCAACGGACGAAGATTGGCCTTTTCGAAACAGGTCGGATCACGGTCGATCGGTGGCCGCTTGGATATACGTGCGATCGTTCTTCTTGCGGCGGCCATGCTCCTCGCGTTTGCTTACTTTCTGGTGTTTTCCGCCCGAACGTCGGCGGAGGAAGCAAGTTCGTGCATCATCTGCCATTCGGGCCTCGAGCCCCGGCTTTCTGATCCTGTCAAGTCTTTCGAACACGACATCCATCGAACAAAAGGACTCTCCTGCAGCGACTGCCACGGCGGTAACCCGAACAGGGCCGATAAAGAGGGTGCCAAGGACCGCAACTACGGTTTTGTCGGAAAGCCGACGGCACAGCAAATACCGGGATTTTGCGGCAAATGCCACAGCGACGCGAACTTGATGAAGAAGTTCAACCCGTCACTCCGGGTGGACCAGGTTCAGGAGTATGCGACCAGCGTGCACGGTAAGAAACTGCAGACCGGCGATGCCAAGGTCGCGACCTGTGTCAGTTGCCACGGGGTCCACGGCATTCGGGAGCCTGGAGATCCGCAATCAACCGTTTACGCTGCGAACGTCGCCGAAACATGCGGTAAGTGCCATGGTGATGCGGAACGGATGGGTCCGTACGGCATCCCGCATGATCAGTATGACAAGTACAAGACCAGCGTCCACGCGCGGGCACTGTATGAAAAACACGACCTCTCGGCTCCAACCTGCAACGATTGCCACGGCAACCACGGAGCCGCGCCTCCCGGATTGACATCCGTTGCCAATGTCTGCGGACAATGTCACGCAAGACAAGCCGAACTCTTCCAAAAGAGCCCTCACAAAGAGCCTTTCGACAAGATGCAGCGCGGCGAGTGTCTGCGGTGCCATAGCAACCACGACATCCTTCCGCCGACCGATCAAATGGCTGGCGTTGGTCCGGGTTCTGTGTGCACCTCGTGCCACAGCAACGACAAGGGATTTGCCGCCGCTAAACAGATCGGCAGCCAGCTTGCCGGCGTAAGCGGCAGGATAGAGGACTCCAAGGAACTCCTCGACCGCGCTGAAAAGGCCGGAATGGAGGTCAGCAAGCCAAAATTCGAACTCCGCGATGCCTCCGACGGATTGACGCAGGCCCGCGTCCTGATCCACACCGCCTCGGCGGACGAACTTGAAAAGGCTCTGAAACCGGCCATGGACGTTGCAGACAAAAGCTACAGTGCGGGCGAATCCGCTTTCTCCGAGCTGGCCTATCGCCGAAAGGGTCTTGCGGTTTCGCTGGTTTTTATATTGTTCCTGGCCGGTCTCGTCTACCTAAAGATCCGACAGATCGAAAGCGCTCCAAAGCCGGTCGAGACCTAGGCCTATATCTTTTGAATGAACCGTCCCGATCTGCCCACCCGAATCGGTCTTGTCGGCCATTTTGCCGGATCTTGGTGTTTTTACCTGCTCTTTTTCGATCATTAGCCCTCAAAAGTGACTGCTGTCACAGGCGACAAATCCAAAAAATACTACAGTCTAATTAGATCCGTAACCGGGGGAGTGATCATATGAGAAATCACCTGAAAACCGCGTTCGTCATAGGCTTTGTCCTACTTCTCACTACCTTTTGTTTATACAGGTTTGCCGATGCCGATGCCCAGAACCTGCCAATTCCGCCAAATACCGCGCCGAACCCGCAGCGTTCGCAGTTCCCGACCAGCGTCAACCTGGAATGCACCGGCTGCCACGGTCCCGGAAAGACTTTGCCGTATCTGGCCGGCGAACAGTTCCATAAGGATGCCCACACTTCGATCGGAAACAGCATCCATTCAAAGTCCGGGCCCAACGGCGTCCCGGTAGCCGGATGTAAGGATTGTCATACGGTCAATGGCGACATGACGACCATGTTTCCGGCCTCAAACCCCAAATCTACGGTCAACCGGTCGGCGATAGCAGTGACCTGCGGCAAGTGTCATGGCGACAAGACCGTAATGAAAGACAAAGGCAGCGGCATCACGGACCGCCCGATACTTGCTTACCGCGAGAGCGTCCACGCCAAAGCGATCGCACGCGGGAACATCGGAGCGGCAGTCTGCACGGACTGCCACACGGCCCACGATGTGCTGCCCGCATCCAACCCGCAGTCGTCGATCGCCAAGAT
>JBGAVC010000044.1:0-31985 GCA_044228265.1 Pyrinomonadaceae bacterium | reverse complement strand
TGGTAAGTCTAGCATTGTGTGCGGCCTGCGTGGTAGTGAGTGGAGGACGACAAAACGCCGGGCGACTCTTCTAGAACGGGTCGACCGGCGGTTTGGGTTGATTGGTTGTTAGGTGAGTTGTATCGATGCAGGTTTACATCGACATGTGTGTGGTGGGGTCGCTCCAGGGGGAAAGGCCGGTCGAGCCGCCGACGGCGCGGACTTCGATGGTGTATTCTTCGCCCGGTGTCAGGCCGCCCAAGGTGATCCGCCGCGAGTCGGTGGAAAAGGTGCTTGGGCCCCAGTCGCCGTCGCTGGTCTTTGCCCGGGCCTCCCACGCCTTTGCGTTGGGGATCGTATTAACGGTCACGACAAGCTGCGTCGTAGGGCCGTTTCTGACCTGGGCAATGGCCGGCTGCGGGAGCGGATACCTGGTCCGGTTAGTGCTCACCGGCTCGAAGCCTGAACTCAGCAGCTTTTCCAGGTCGCTGTTGGCACAGATCTGGACGTAAGCCGCCGTCTTTCGGAGCTGGTCGAGCAGCGTGTCGCGGAGAGCGTTCTTGGTCGCGGTCGCCAATACACCTCCCGTGTACGCCGCCACGATCGCCGCGAGAAAATCGTCGACGGAAGTGGTAAGGACCGCCAGGGCAACCGGCGGAGTCGGATACGTGGGATTTCCGGTCAACTGGTCGACGATCCGTTGCCCGAATGTCGCCAGATGCGGGTCAGAAAGTTTAGTAAAACCTAAACTTACTCTTAAGATCATATTTATGATCCTCCTAGTGTTTTCTATTTATTTGCGGGCCGGGAAGACCGGGCAAGATCAGCGGACGGATACTGCTTGTGACGCTGGCAGGCGAGGGCTTTTAGGCCAGCATAAGCAGTTTATCGAAGTCATGTAAAAGTAAGCAAGTAAAAAATAAGTAAGCGAAATCCATTAAATAGATCAACTAATAACTTTGAAGAACTAAGGCGAGCGGCTTTTCTAACCTTTTCCAACATCTTTCTTACCGTCTTTGTCGTGAAGATAACTATCTTTGTCCGTGAAGATAACTATCTCCGTCCCAAAAAGAAACTATCTCGGTCACAAAGAAAACTATCTCCGTCACAAAAAACTTATTCCGTTTACCGCGAAAAACTTTCTCCGTCCCTGAGAAAACTATCTCCATCGCAAAGACGACTATCTCCATCGCAAAGACGACTATCTCCATCGCAAAGACAACTATCTTCGTCGCAAAGACAACTATCTTCGTCGCAAAGACAACTTTTTCCGTCGCTAAGAAAACAGGAGAAGTCCGGGGTCTCGAGCCTTAAGTCGGCGGATCTTTTTGGAACAGAAGCCTAAAGACTTAAGAATTAAGACTCAAGACTTAAGACTTATTTCCCCCTTGCGAGGTAGAGCATGAACGGACGTTCGAAAACGAGGAAGAAGACGTATGCGAAGGCGAGCGAGATCAGGCAGAGGGCGTAGGCGTTGCGGCCGGCAAGGGTGTCGAGTACGAGGTCGTGGGTCAGGTAAAGTGAGTATGAGAACAGCCCGACAAAGGCACATCCGGCGAGAACCAAGTGGAGCAGGCCGCGGTGCGGCACCGTCTTTTCGCGGGCGGTCGCGAGGTTTACAAGCACGAAGAATGCGCCGCCCCATAGGATGGGCTCGATGGCTTCGGAGAGCCAGACCATTCCCGGCGACGTACCGTAATCCGCGAAGTGTTCCGCCCCGGCCGCAATGAGAAGCAGGAGCATCAGGACCCGGGACGAGCACCATCGCGGCAGCTCGATCACGCCGAAATAGCTTTCGACGGCGAGTGCTCCCATGGCCCAGATCCACCAGTTGGCGAGGGAGCCTTCTTTGAAAGGCAGGTCGAACCCGGTGAGGCGGAGGACGAGCGTACAAACGCCAAGCCACAGGAAACGCGAGGCGAACGTAAGTGCGATGACGGCGGCCCAGTTCCACCGGCGGCGGATCCAGAGTAGTAGGAAATAGAGCAGATAGAGCTGCTCTTCGATCGCGAGCGTCCAAAAAACGCCGTTCATCGAATAGACCGTCCGCCCGTCGAGGTTGTGGATCATCAGCAGATGCGAGATCACATCCCAGGCGAAGACGCCGCTCTTGAACAACTCGTCGTGGAAATATGCCCAGAGCATGTAGAGCGCCAACGCCGCGAGATACGCAGGGTAAAGCCGGATCCACCGCCTTCGCCAAAAGGCGAAGAAATCGACCTTTGGTTCGACGGCAGTATCACGCGAGCGCGCCTTTGCCCAGCGAAGATGGATGCAGAATCTNCAGGGCCGCGAGATACGCGGGGTAAAGCCGTATCCAACGCCTTCGCCAAAACGCGAAGAAATCCACCTTTGGATCTTGGGAGGCGTCACGCGAGCGTGCTTTGGCCCAGCGAAGATGGATGCAGAACCCTGAGATGACAAAAAAAAGATAAACGCCCGTGTAGCCAAATCCCGGGATCAGGCCGAGATATTGCGTCCCGTGCAGCTCGCCCGCGGCATTCATCCGGAAGACGGTCCCGCCGCCAAACGCGTGATAGAGCACGACGAGAAACGCCGCGATGCCGCGAAGTGCATCGATCGAGATAAATCGAGACCTTGTTAACGAAGTATTAGAGATGCTCAATGGTGAACAGGTTTTGGTTGCGATTATCGAAACATTTGCGGAGGACTGACGGGCAGACCGGCGTAATCGGACGCGAGCCGTTTATCTAGTATATCTAAAATTAACGAGATCGGGCTGCTCGATCGCCATCCGGTCGAGCCATCCGCTGAGTTCCGCTGAATTGTTCACTTCACCGCTCATGATCGCGCGGATAATGTAGCGCGTCAGGACGGTATTGAACGCCGGTGCGTAAGACTGCATGGACTTCTGGCCAGGCAGTTTTACGATGAACGGTACACGGGTGTCATTTACCGCCGCGGAACGCTCAGCCTCGGGCAGCTGGGCAAAATCGCCGCGTCCTTTTAGTCTCCACCAGTGATCCGCCGAGACAATTATAGTGGTCGAATCCCAGAGACCGGCGGTCTCGAGCCGCTGCCGCAGCTCGCCAAAGCTTCGGTCGACCGCCTCGAGCGAGTCGTAATAACCGCGTTTCGCAGGCTCATCCGTTTTAGTGATGAACGGCGAGTGCGGGATCGAAAAATGAAAGTAGCACAGGTCGATATTGGGGTCTTGCGCGGCCGCCTGTGCACGGGCCTGCAGATACGAGTTCCGTTCGATCTGGCTCGTGGTATTGCCGCCCATGTTAAGTGACGGATTTGCCATCATCAGCCGGCCAAAATAGGGGACGCTCTCAAACGAGCGTGTAAATATATCGACGGCACACTCGGCGACACTCGGGCACGGCGGATAGATCGCAAGCGGTGGGTGTCCGTACGAAAGCTCTTTTTCGAAGAGCCTTGTATACGGTTCGTACCAGCCTTCGATCGCGACATTGCCGCCGAGCGCTTTTGCGTCTTTCAAGACGTTCTCAGTCTCGCTCAGCAGGCGAGTCGGTCCGTTTGCGGTCGTCGTCAGTTTCAGATCACGCTCCGAGACCGGCGAGGCCGACGTGAGCGGCAGCCCCGTAAGCAAAGCGATGATCGAGTGACGCGTGTAGTAGTTGGGCGGAAAGGCGTTCTCGGCCACAAACGACTCGGACATCAGCCGGTCGAAGGCAGGCATCTTTACGTCGGCAGGACGAGTCATCAGAGGCGCCTGGCCAAGCTCGTCGTAGATGATCCAGATGACGCGGTTCTTGACGCGCGAGTCGGCGTTCTTCACCGCGGGACGCTCGATCACGGGCCTTTCAGGCTGCGGCGGCTCGCTGCCGAATGCCATCAGCGCGTCCTCGGCGCACAGCACTAGTCCGAACGGAGCGGCTATGAACGCAACTCGGCGAAAATTGAGGAAAATGGCCGTTAGCGAGAACCGCTTGGAATAAGCGAACGCAGTACAGCCGGCCAGCACGATCAATGGCAGCGGAATATGAAGATAGAGGCTCGCGTCCGGGTAGAAATACGTGATCGCCTCGCTGCTCGCAGCGCCCAACGCCACGAGGCCAAGGACAAGCGTCAGAAGCATCAGTCCCCGACCGACCCAGACATTCCTTATCGCGTTCACGGCGCGAAAAAGCGCGAAATATATTAACGCCAGTACCACAACGGCGAGCAGCAATCCGACATTTTCGACCGGCCGCGGAGGTATCCTGCCAAAATAACCAAAATCTACTGCGTAAAACGCCAGATGAAACTCCCGCACGAACCACAGCGATGCCAGGGAAAATGCGGCGAGGGCGTCGCCTATGTNCCTTCATGTCGTTGTCCGAAACCGCGGCGGTCGACTTCACCGGCCAGCCGGTTAGAAGTGACGTCACCGAAAATCCCGTCGAGTGAAACGGCGGATGGGCGTTCTCGGCGAAGAATGACTCCGAAAATAGCCGATCAAATGCCGGCATCTTTACCGTGTCGGGGCGGTTCATCAGCGGGGCCCGGCCCATTTCGTCATAGATGATCCAGATCACGCGGTTCTTGACCTGCGAGTCGGCGTTCCTGACCGCCGGCCGCTCTATTACCGGCTTTGGGGGTGCGGCGTGTTCCGGACTCAATGCCGCCACCAGGTTCTCGCCGAAGAGGATCACTCCGAACGGCGCGGCAAAGAGGGCCACCCGCCGTAGATTGATCGTTATTCCGGTCAGCGAGAATTTTCGGGAATATGCAAACGCGACACACCCGACCAAAACAATGATCGGCAGCGGCAAATGCAGATAAAGCATCGCCTCGGGATAAAAATAAGTGATCGCTTCGCTGCTCGGAGACCCGAAAGCGGCAAGACCTGTTCCGAGCAAGATCAAGCGAAGACCTCGGGCGAGCCAGACGTTTTTCACCAAGTTCACCGCCCGAAATAGAAGGAAATAAAGGCACGCAACGGCAGCAACGGCCAGGAACAATCCGACATTTTCGATCGGCCTGCCGGTAACATAGAGAGCAAGATGAAACTCCCGCACGAACCACAGCGATGCCAGGGAGAATGCGGCGAGGGCGTCGCCGATGATTGCCTTTCGGTTCATTTCTTCTTGAGAGTGTAGAGTGTGCGAAGGGTTCCGGGCATTGGTCGTTTTTCCACTGTATCGAAGAATTCCGCGGCGGTCGACTCGAACACGTCCGATGTCAATCCTCGGTGCAGGTGGTCTCGGCCGCGGGCTATCGTCACGAACATCGGGTCTTCGGGCGGGACGAATTCGATCAGTGCCCGGTCCGTCGTCATCTCGGCCGCGAGGCTGAGGATCTCGCGAAGCGGTATCCGGTCGGTGACCAGTAAATGGTGGATCACCGCAAGCATCATCACCAGATCGAACCGCCCGCGGGCACGATCGAGGAACGACGGCATCTCGGAGTATCTCCAACCGGCAGCAGGCGTCGGCCGATCAAGATCGATGACGAGCGGCAGGACGTCGAGCTGTTCTTGCCGTGCACGTCGCCAAACCGTTCCGACGACCGCTTCGTCGCTGTCGATCGCGACGACCGATGCGCGAGCGCGTGCCGCGGCAAAGCTAAAGTAACCGGTGTTGCAGCCGACCGCCAACACGCGTTTTTTTTCGAGACCCGCGACCGTTTGCTCGACCGCCGACTTTTTCGCCTCCATGTACTCCGGCTGCGTTTCGTTATTTTGGTCAGTATAATCGGTCCACTCCGAATAGCGATCAGGCACAGGAGCGACTCTTGCAAGCTGCCGCCGCAGCCTCCGAAACGTCTGCCGCAGGACGAACGCCGCCTGTGCGTGAGTTGCGCCACGCTTACCGGCATAAAGGTCGCCCTTTCGCTCCGCCGCTTTCGCCAGCATCGCGGGCAGCGTCACGAGCGAAAAGACGGACGGTGTCAGCTTTGACCCGAGTCCAAACTGCCTCGATGCCTCGACGATGTCGATCCCGTCGCGTCCGCCGTGAAATATCGACCTCACGGAGCGGCCGAGTTTCTTGTTGACGAGCAGCGGCAGTAGAAACGTCGTCACGAACTGGTTCAGCGGCAGCCAGATCGGATCGTCAGCACGTCGCTGCTCAAATGACAGTAGATCGATAAAAACCGGCCGCGGGCCGTCGAACAATATGTTAGAGGGCGTTGCATCTTTGAGGGACCAGCCCGAGGGCAACAGGTCTTCGGCGAGGGTCAGTGTCAACTCGGCCGCAGCGTGCAGCATCTCGGCCGGCCATTCGACCGCATACGAGGGAAATTCGATCCGCGGGTGCTCGTAATAGCCTCCGCCATCGTCGGTCGGCGCTTCTTCGCCGGCGAACGCCGCGAACTCCGCGGCGGAACGGCGTTCAGCGGATATTAAAATTCCCTCGTCCTGCCATCGCCGGACAGCATCGAGGCTGAGCAGATCTTGTAGTTGTCGATCGCTCTCCGCAGTCACGCGGCGCCAGACCGACGCCAGATCAAAAACAACGTGGCCGCCCGGATCGCGATACGATCGATATCGGTGCAATCGTCACCTCGCTCAGGGTCTATCCAGATCGGCGGCCTCAGCCGCCGCCTTTTCGGTCTCGGGTTGTGTTCGATCGCCGCGTCCGATCAATCGCAGTAGAGAATTTCGAAAGAAATAAAACACCCCGGCGACAGACGCAAGAATGATCTGCAGGAGCATCATTCCCGAACCGGGATCGGTATAGAACAAAAGCAATTTCATCGCAGCTTGTTTGCGCCGTTGTTATCAAATCTGCGCCGTTTTGATGTATCGAACGCGTAGAAAGTCGGTTTTTGTCGCTGAGAGTGAGGTCGACCGCAAACCGCCGCGTTCCGAGCAATAATCACATTACTACACGGAACGCGGAATTCAAACAGGTATTTCAATAACGAGTTTAGTTCTCGTGCTTTACGGTTTCCGAAAGAGGTCCGTGATATATCTCGGAGCCGCCGGCGACAAATTCCTTTGCTTTTTCGCTCATGCCGACGGCAAGTGCTTTTTCGGCCTCGATATTCTGGGCATTTGCATAGTCGCGGACGTCCTGCGTGATCTTCATCGAGCAGAAATGCGGGCCGCACATCGAGCAGAAATGGGCGAGCTTTGCCCCCTCGGCAGGCAGCGTCTCGTCGTGAAACTCCTTCGCCTTTTCGGGATCGAGCCCGAGGTTGAACTGGTCTTCCCAGCGGAACTCGAAACGTGCTTTCGACAGTGCGTTGTCGCGGTACTGCGCTCCCGGATGGCCTTTGGCCAGGTCGGCGGCGTGGGCCGCGAGCTTGTATGTGATAACGCCTTCTTTGACGTCCTGTTTGTTCGGCAGACCAAGGTGTTCCTTTGGCGTGACGTAGCAGAGCATCGCGGTTCCGAACCAACCGATCATCGCCGCACCGATGCCGCTCGTTATGTGATCGTAACCCGGTGCAATGTCGGTCGTCAGCGGCCCGAGCGTGTAGAAGGGAGCCTCGCCGCATACGGCAAGCTGCTTGTCCATGTTCTCTTTGATCAGGTGCATCGGCACGTGTCCGGGCCCCTCGATCATGGTCTGGCAGTCCATTTCCCATGCGATCTGGGTAAGCTCACCGAGTGTGTCCAGCTCGGCGAATTGCGCCTCGTCATTCGCATCCGCGATCGAGCCCGGACGCAAACCATCGCCAAGACTAAAGCTCACATCGTAAGTCCGCATGATCTCGCAGATCTCGCGAAATCTCGTGTACAGAAAGCTCTCTTCGTGATGAGCGAGGCACCATTTGGCCATGATCGAGCCGCCGCGGCTGACGATGCCGGTCGTACGTTTCGCAGTCATCGGAATATACGGCAGCCGAACGCCGGCGTGGATCGTAAAGTAATCGACGCCCTGCTCGGCTTGTTCGATCAGCGTGTCGCGGTAGATCTCCCACGTCAGTTCCTCGGCCTTGCCGTTCACTTTTTCAAGCGCCTGATAGATGGGGACGGTGCCGATCGGCACGGGCGAGTTTCGCAATATCCATTCGCGTGTCGCGTGAATGTTCTTGCCCGTCGACAGGTCCATCACCGTATCGGCTCCCCACAGCGTCGACCAACGCATCTTCTCGACCTCTTCCTCGATCGAAGAAGCGATCGCCGAGTTGCCGATGTTCGCGTTGATCTTTACCAGGAAGTTGCGGCCGATGATCATCGGCTCGCTTTCGGGATGGTTGATATTCGCCGGTATTATCGCACGCCCGCGGGCGACCTCGTCGCGAACGAACTCGGGCGTCACGAATTCCGGGATCGATGCGCCGAACGACTCGCCGCGGTGTTGATGGTTGAGAGAACTTCTGTCGCTACGTTCGGAAGAGCGGACGAGGGCGTCCGCGTTCCGTTCACGGCCGAGATTCTCGCGTATCGCGATGTACTCCATCTCGGGCGTGACGATGCCTTTCCGAGCGTAATGCATCTGTGTGACGCATGAGCCGGACTTCGCTCGAAGAGGAGCGCGACGAAGGCCCGGGAAATCCTCAAGTCGACCATGAGCGTTACGCCCTTGCTTGACTAAGGGCCTCTGCATCGCGAATTCCTCAGCCCCTTTGGTGAGATAGCCGTTATCCTGCGGCAATATCTCGCGGCCCTCGTATTCCTCGACGTCGCCTCGATCGACTATCCAGTCGCGCCTCAGCGGAGGCAGTCCATCGCGGACATTGTGTTTATGGTCCGGATCGGTCCATGGGCCGCTTGTGTCGTAGACCCGAACAGGCGCGTTCTCTTCGAGCGTTCCGTCCATCGCCTTCGACGGCGACAGGGCTATCTCGCGAAATGGCACTCGGAGTTCGAAGTCTCCTGAAGTGCCTCCATCCATCGTTGAGCCCTTACTTACGTGCGGGATACTGACATAGACCTTGCGTGAGGCGGGCAACCGGACGTCGTCGCTCTTTTGTTCACCGTTGGGCGCGTCAGATCCCTGACCGGCCACTGACCACTGACCACTGACCACTGACTGTTCTTCTTTCATCGTTTTTCTCCCTTCGTCGGTATTATCCGCATCAGGTTTTTAGGGTCTCGTTCGATAAACGACTCTCAGCCTGGATGGGCTCCCCTGAAAACTTTTGTGCAGTCCAATTGTACGCCAAACGAGCGATTACTTCGAGGGTCGCTGTGACGCAGAATATATGGGGAGCATCGGAATTTCTTTTACAACCCGGTGCCGGAAAAGTTATACTAATGGTTGAACATAGTTGATGTATGTTCAACATCCCATAGTATTACAGGTAATTATGCGAAAACTCATTCTCGGAATAATCAGTGTTATCTGCCTCGATCTCGCATTCATAATTTATCCCGGCTTAGGGCACAAGGCCGAGCGCGTTTCGCCCATCGCAAAGGTCAGAACTCCGGTGATCGAACCGGCTTCCTTGTTGAATACGCAAAGCCCAAATTTGACGCTCGACGAGGAAACCGCGACTCTCGACCTCGCTTCGACGAGATCCGTCCCGTTAGATCCGGCAACCCGCCGGCCGATCTCAAAGACGCGTGCCGACAATGACGATCATCCCCGGAATACCGGCGGACGTTCAGCGGATGTCGCCAACGCCTTTAAGCCCGTAACTATCGAATACTCAAGAGACGGGGCTCTTAACGACGCCTCGGAACGACGCAGTGATCGGGCAAATGTGAACAAAGCCGCCGCTCGGCCAGAAGATAGATCATTCATAGCCGCGGTCATCCCGGTCATCCGGAAGCCTTATGATTGGGTAAAGTACCTCGGCTCAAAAATGCGTAGATTGTAGATCTCAGCCGCCGACTTCGGATCCCCGATCTGGCTGCCACTGTAAGCCAACCGACATACATTTCTCATCGCCTCTTATATCGTCCCGAGTAGTGTCTTCTTACACATACACGGAGGGATCATGAAGAGGCTTTTCTTATTTTCGATATTTTGGGCGCTGTCCTGTTTCTTGCTTTATGCATGCGGCAGCGACACTAACGTCAATGTGAGCACTAATAGGGCGTCGAATACGAGCACCGTCAATTCGGCGATGAACTCCGCGGGCAACGCTTACAATAGCGTCGCGAATACGGTCAGCAACGCTGTCGGCGGCGATAAGCCGTCCGATTTCATGTCTGAGGCCGCTCAGGGCGGAGAGGCTGAGGTCCAGCTTGGTAATCTGGCGCTGCAGAAATCACAGAACGCCGATGTGCGTAAGTTCGCCCAGATGATGGTAGACGACCACACCAAGGCCGGTAATGAACTAAAGGAATTGGCTAAGAAGAAGAACGTGACGCTGCCGGCCGGCATCGGTTCGAACAAATCGACGGCGGACAAACTGCAAACACTCAACGGGGCAGATTTTGACAAAGCGTACGTCGAGGACATGGTGTCGGACCACGAAAAAGACGTCGCGGAATTTCAAAAACAGGCCAATTCGGCAACGGACCCTGACATTAAGGCTTTCGCAGCCAAGACGCTTCCGACATTAAAGAAGCATCTCGACGCGATCAAAGCGATCCAGGCAAAGATGAAATAAACGCACGTCAATCGACGACCAACTCGTCGTACGCAAACGATACGTTGTCAGGCAATAGTCGCGAGTCACGAGCGTGCAGGATGTCGTGGTTGAGATGTGTGAGGAACGCTCTCCTCGGCCGCAAGTCCTCGATAACTGCGAGGGCTTCCTCAAGGCAAAGGTGCGTCGAGTGAGGCTTTATGCGAACACAATCGAGGACCAGGACGTCCAGATCGCGAAGCCCTTCCATTGACTCCGGCGGGATCGACTTGAGGTCTGTCGCGTAGGCAAAATCATTAAAACGATATGCGATCACCGGCAGCTTGCCGTGGATCACGACAAGCGGGGTGATCTCGAGGTCCTCGCCGATGCAGAACGGCGCGTTCGGTTCGACCGTGTGCGGTATAAGCTGCGGAAGTCCGCCGCCGAAATGCGTCGGCTCAAAAACGTAACGGAAAATTCGCCTCAGGTCCGTCCACGCGATCTCGTTGGCGTAGACGCCCATCGCTCCGTATCTGAAATTGAGAGGCCGGATATCGTCGAGCCCGAATACGTGGTCGACATGACAGTGCGTCAACAACACGGCGTCGATATGCCTAATGTTGGCCCTCAGCGCCTGCTGGCGAAAATCTATCGACGTGTCGACGAGCAGCTTTGTTTCCCGGTGCTCGATGAGGACCGATACACGCAGGCGCTTGTCCCGCGGGTCGTCCGAAAGGCAGGTTTCGCAGTCACAGGCTATCGACGGCACGCCCGTCGAAGTGCCCGTGCCCAGGAAAGTCAGCTTCATAATCGAGGTGGCTTATTTTTTGCCGAGAATGTCGTCGCCTGAGAACTTTGCAGCCGCTTGAGCTTTCAGCTTCTCCTCGGTCGCCCTGACAAGTTGAACGTATTGCATTCGGAGGTCACCTAGGATCCCCTCTAGCAGGCGGCTCTCCTGCGAATGGAGATTCCCCTTAGTTTTTTCGCGAAGCATCGCCAGGATATCCAGCCAGTACTTGCCGCTGTCGAGATCGAGCGTTCTTTTGCCTGTCGCCGGATGAGGCACCGCACCCAGAGCGGCCGCCGCATTGGTCGCCAGCGTGGACAAGAAATTTACGAAACTTGCCGGGTCATCAGCCCCGGGAATATCCAACTCGTCGGCCGCAATTGCTTCACTGTCTGCAGGTTCGGGCCGCAGGTCTTTAGGCGACGGGGCCTGTGCAAGGCTCTCGGCAACGGCTGTGGCAGTTTGTGTTGTCCCGCCCGCAGGCCGATCCGCCCGCTTTTCCGCATCGAGGGTCACGCCCTCTTTCAGCGACCCGTCCGCGTTGAATTTACGCCGGTCGGCGACCTTAAAACTTACCTCTTCCTGATCGATATCCTTGCCAATCATATTCTTAAATCCACTAAGGATAGTAGCATTTTGGAGAAAAAGAATTCAAAATTTACCCAGATCATGTCTACATCATTTGACGAATTAGTGGCGATAATGGACCGCCTGCGTGCGCCGGGCGGATGTCCGTGGGACGCCGAACAGACATACAGGTCGCTGTCTCAGTACCTTCTGGAAGAAGCGTACGAGACGTTCGATGCTATTCACGTCGCCGACGCGACAGGCGACACCACTGAGTTGAAGGAAGAACTTGGCGACCTGCTTCTGCAAGTCGTTTTCCACGCCACGATCGGCAAAGAACGAGGCGATTTTGACATTGACGACGTCGTCAACGGCGTGGCTAAGAAGCTCGTATTGCGGCACCCGCATGTTTTTGGCGACGCAAATTTTGCACGGGCCGAGGACGTGCTCGACAATTGGGACAAGTTAAAGGCCGACGAAAGAAAGGCATCTGGAAAGATCGAAAAGCCGCGCGACTCGATACTGGCCGAGGTCCCCGTCCATTTCCCCGCGCTGCTTGAGGGCCTCAAGTTGACCAGGAAGGCCGCCAAGGTCGGATTTGACTGGGAGAACACCGATCAGATCTTCGACAAGATCGATGAGGAAACCGCGGAATTACGCTCAGCCATCCACGCGGGAGAAAAAGCCGATATTGACGAAGAGGTCGGCGACTTGCTCTTCGCCGTCGTTAATCTCGCGCGTCGTTTGGACGTGGAACCAGAGACGGCGCTGAAACGCACCAACCGCAAATTTCGCAACCGGTTCAAGCATATCGAGGACGAATTGAAACGAACCGGAAGATCGCTCGAAGACACGACCCTCGCCGAAATGGACGAACTGTGGAACGCGGCCAAATCCGGTGCGGCTCAAAGCAAGTAAGCCCCGGGAAGGATTCAGCCGCTGAATACCCGATTGAGCAGGTCTAATGCATCGGCGTAGATCTCGGGGTCCTTTGACGCTCGCGGCCCGGCAACATTCAGGTCGCAAACCTCCAGGCCGCCCAGCCAGATCCGTATCCTCTCTGCCGCCGCGTCAGCCGACATTTTTGCCAGGTCGATGTGCAGGAGCGGCTTATCGAGTTCGCGTGCAAAATTGGCAGTAAGCGCGGAGCCGCCAGCCAGTTTCCCGTGCGAGATAATCAATGTCGCTTCTGAATTCGCGACATTGAGCCGGGTCCTGACGGCTGGAATTGGAGACTTACATTCTTCGAGCCCTGTGTAACGATGTGAGATCGGACCGTCCTCCGCCCAGCGGTCCAGCGGGATCGCTCCACCGATCGAGAGACCTTGTTCGAGAGCCGCGTCGAGGGCGGCTCGGTCGACGCCCGTTTGTCCGCCCGAGATGATCCGCCTGACTGAGAACCTACTACTCGGCAAACATCTCCTGCAGGCGATCAAGGACATGTTTTTGCGTCTGCGAGTCGATCTCGCCGATCTTTTTGACGAGCCGCACCTTGTCGACCGTGCGTATCTGGTCGAGAACGATCATCCGCTTGTTATTTAGGAAATCGACCGCGACCCGCGTCGGATATTCCGGGCTGGAGTTTGATAGAGGAGCGATAATGACGTTCGAAACGTGGCGGTTCATTTCATCCGGCGAGATCACAACGCAGGGCCGCGTATTCTTGGCTGCCGATGAAGGATCGGCATCCAGGCTGACGAGATATACGTCAAATCTGCTTACCACTGCCATTCCTTCAATTCAAACGCGGTCGCGGGCGACCCGCCGACCGCTTCGTCGTCTTCGTTCTCGGCCATGGTCTTGAAACCCTCATCCCAGCGCGCTCGAGGCTTTTGGGCATTTCGGATGAGTATTCCGTCCGGGTGAAGTTCGAGATCGACCTCGCCGTGGATGCGGCTTTCTTCAAGCAGTACCTTAGGAAGCCTGACTCCCTGAGAATTGCCGATCTGGATGATCTGTGTCTTCATAATTACATCGTAATTACACCGTCCCGTTCGGTCAACCGATCTTTTCAAGGCCGTTCATGTATTTTCGAAGTGCTTCAGGGATCACGACCGTACCATCCGCCTGCTGGTAGTTCTCGATGACCGCGATCCACGTTCGCCCGACCGCCAGCCCGCTGCCGTTCAGCGTGTGCACGAACTCAGGCTTCGCCCCACCCGCGCGACGAAATCGCAAATTCATCCGTCGCGCCTGAAAGTCGCCGCAATTCGAGCAGCTCGATATCTCACGATAGGTCTGTTGGCTTGGCAGCCAGACCTCGATGTCGTACGTCTTGCGCGCGCCGAAACCCATATCGCCCGTCGACAGGACGACCGTTCGGAACGGCAGGCCGAGCAGTTCCAGGATCCTTTCGGCATCGGCAGTGAGCTTCTCATGCTCTTCTTCCGAGTTTTCCGGCGCTGTCAGTTTGACCAACTCGACCTTTTCGAATTGATGCTGACGGATCAAGCCGCGCGTATCGCGTCCGTAACTGCCGGCCTCGCTCCTGAAGCACATCGAGTAAGCGGTGTAATGCTTCGGAAGATCGGCGAAGTTGAGGATCTCGTCTGCAAAATAGTTCGTCACCGGAACCTCCGCGGTCGGGATCAGCGCGAAGCCGCGTTCGTCTTTTATGTGAAAGAGGTCTTCCTCGAATTTGGGCAGCTGGTTGGTCCCGAACAACGCGGTCCGGTTCACGAGATACGGCGGCAGCGTCTCGGTGTAACCATGCTCGAGCGTGTGGACATCGAGCATAAAGTTGACCAAAGCACGTTCGAGCCGTGCTCCGGCACCGTTGAGGATCGCAAAACGCGAACCGGCGATCTTGGTCGCCCGCTCAAGATCGAGTATCCCGAGCGATTCGCCGAGATCGACGTGGTCGCGAGGTTCGAAATCGAATTTGCGCGGTTCGCCCTTGCGGCGGATCTCTTTGTTTGCCGTTTCGTCCGCGCCGACGGGCACGTCCGACGCCGGAATATTAGGCAGTCCGACGAGGATCTCGCGGATGTTCTGCTCGGCAGCGTCCCTTTGTTTCTCGAGTTCGGCCTGCTTTTCTTTCAGCCCACCGACCTCGGCTTTTTTTCCTTCGGCGTCGGCGGTACGTCCGTCTCGCATGAGCAGACCGATCTCCTTGCTGGCCGCATTACGCAATTCATTGATATGGTCGTTTTCCCGAATAACGCGACGACGTTCAGTGTCGAATTCAACGAACCGGTCGAGCGCGTCGGCCGGGAAATTGCGCGCCTCCATGGCCTTGCGTACATCGTCGAGATTTTCTCTTACAAAATTCAGGTCCAGCATCGATCTGTCTGTCTTCTTGTTAATGTTCAGCGCCGCGTTCCAATGTAACTACAATGTTATCACCTATCCCGCCGTACGCATTTATTGTGGTGCTGACGCGTCTGATGTCCGCTCCTCAAAGTTCCGAGTCCGCAGTTTGTCTAGCGCTTACCAATGCCATAAAATCTGGAGTTTGGCTCCCGGAGCCTTTGACTAGACGAATTTAGCAAACCTGCTATGGCAAACAAAATTAGAAAAGCCGTTTTTCCCGCCGCAGGACTGGGGACGCGGTTCCTGCCCGCGACCAAGGCTGTGCCAAAGGAAATGCTGCCGCTGGTCGACAAACCGCTGATCCAATACTCGGTCGAGGAAGCGGTGGCGAGCGGCATCGAGTCAATACTGATCATAACGGGACGAAACAAGGGCTCGATCGAGGACCATTTCGACATCTCGTTCGAGCTCGAGCAGACGCTTCGCGATAAGGGGAAAAATGAAGCGGCCGATGAGCTGCGGGCGATCTCCTCCGCGGCAAGATTCAGCTTTACACGCCAGCAGGAAGCTCTGGGCCTGGGCCACGCGATCTATCAGGCAAAAGATTTCGCGGCCGGTGAACCGTTCGCCGCATTGCTGCCCGACGACGTGATCGATGCGGATCGACCGGCCTTGCGGCAAATGCTTGACGTGTATGAAAAATATGACGCGCCGGTGATCGCGACCATGCAGATCGCGGGCGAGGCTATATCGAGGTTCGGCGTCATCGACGCCGAAGAGGTGGAACCAAATGTTTTCCGGATCCGAGATATGGTCGAAAAGCCGCCTTTCGCTGAAGCGCCTTCCGACCTCGCCATTATCGGCCGGTACATTTTCACTCCGGATATTTTTGACGCGATCGAACGCACAAAACCTGGCGCGATCGGCGAGATACAGATCACTGACGCGATGCGGCTACTTCTCAAGGACCGACCCTTTTACGCCGTCAAGCTGGACGGCGTCCGCTACGACGCCGGTGACAAGCTGGGTTTCCTGATAGCCACGGTCGAATACGGCCTTAAACGCGGTGATCTGGCTCCCGAATTTCGCGAATATCTTAAGGGGCTCGAGTTTGGAGCTTAGGCTGATGTCGGTTGCCGCAAAGTACGCAGCGAAATTCCGGTTTGGAGTACAACCAGAAATATGACGGCCGCGGCAAGCAGGTACATTCCGCTTCGAAGGTCGCCGCTTAGGTTTGAAACAAAGCCAATCGCCCAGGTCGAGAGTGCAGCGCCAAGAGTTCCTGCGATAAAGAACGGCGTGGCCCGCCTTGTGGCTGACGGTCCAAATACCCGCGAGAATCGTGAAACGTTTGTGGGGAATATCCATGAAGTGCCCGCGCCCGAGATGGCAGCACCGGCAAAAAGCACCATGATGGAACTAGTCGTGAGCGAAGCGATGATTCCTGCCAGCATCGTCAAAAGCCCCAACATCAGCATTTTGTTCTCGCTCACAAATCGGAATAACAACGGAGCGGCCGCTCGCCCTAAAACAAAGAACAGGAAATAACCGACGGTTGGCGACAGCCAGACAGTCGCGTGTTGAGGATCGAGTCGTTCACTGTAGGTTGTAAGCCAGCCACCCATTCCACTTTCGAAACCGACGTGGATAAAGTTGAACATCGCGATGGCCCACGCGAGCGGACGCGTCCATATCGGCGTGTCGTCGGCAGACATTTCTCTTGTTTCTTCCAGATGTCTTTCGTGAGCGTTCTTTCGCCATTCCGAGAGGAACAGCGGAACCGCGAACGCCGCGAGGCAGAACGAAAGCACCGACGTAGTGATAACGATATTGTCGCCGCGGCTCGAGATATCGACGAACGGTTTGCACAGGATCGCCCCGAAGCCCCAGCAAAAATTAAGCACGCTCAGCGCCGACGCTCCTCTACTTGGGTTCAGTTCGAGGACCGTAACGTTGATCGACGGCAGCGTCATCCCGATACCCAGCCCATTTACAAAGAAAGCCGCAAGTAATAACGGGAACGACTCGGCGTTCAGTAGCAGAACGCCGAGTGCCATCAGCCCGCAGCCCAGTAAGGCCGATGCGAGATTCCGTTCGGCCCGGGCAAAACGACTGTTAACAAGAGTACCCGTCAACGATCCCGCAAACTGGGCCGGGAAGAAGAAGCTGAGCTGGAGGTCACTGAGGGCGAAATGGCGGGCCAGTATCGGGAGTATTTGGCCGATCAGCACGGTCGCGCTTCCGGAAAAAAGAAAAAGGCCGTGTAAATAGATCTTTAGACTGCGATCGCTCTCGTCTCGCTGAGGCATAAAGACCTATTTTGGCAACTAACACGGCAAACACAAATTTGACGCGATCTGCCGGCGGCTCATCGGTTACGGCCATGGTTCGCAAAAGCGGGGGCATTTCGCTAAAATTTAAGCTTCCGTGCTAATACCTCTCAACCAGGCACGAACGGACAGAATACATGCCCCTAGCCTCGATCGAAGCAGCCGCCGACGATATTCGCGAAGGAAAGATGATCATCATCGTCGATGATGAGGACCGCGAGAACGAGGGCGATCTCGTCTGCGCGGCCGAAAAGGTCACGCCCGCTATCATCAACTTTATGGCGATGCACGGACGCGGTCTGATCTGCCTGCCGCTGACCGAGGAACGCTGCGACGAGCTTCACTTGTTTCAGCAAACATCCGAGAACACATCAAGCATGGGCACGGCCTTCACCATCTCGATCGAAGCCCGGCAGGGAGTCACGACCGGCATTTCGGCCGCTGACCGAGCGCATACCATCCTGACGGCCGTCGACCCGGCATCGACCGCGGCCGATCTTGCGCGGCCGGGCCATGTGTTTCCTTTGCGGGCAAAACGCGGAGGCGTGCTCGTCCGTGTAGGCCAGACCGAAGCGAGCGTCGATATTGCGCGGATCGCCGGCCTGTCTCCGGCAGCCGTGATTTGCGAGATCATGAACGACGACGGGACGATGGCCCGGATGCCTGAGCTGACGTCATTTGCGGAGAAGCACGGCCTGAAGATCATTTCCGTCGCCGACCTCGTTCGATACCGTGTCGAAAAGGAGACGTTGGTGCGACGCGTCGCTGAGACCGATCTGCCGACTGATCACGGCATTTTTAGAACTATCTTGTTCGAAAACGTCATAAACGGCGAGACGCACGTCGCCATGACGATGGGCGACGTTTCTGGTGCAACCGAGCCCGCACTCGTTCGCGTCCAAACCGAGAACATAACCTTCGCAATGTTCGGCGCCACTATCGGCGAAGCGGCCGCCGCAACGCGAGCCTCTCTCCAAAAAATCTCGGATGCTGGGTCAGGAGTAATACTTTATCTTCGGCAGCGAGAGAATAATCTGGACCTGGTGAACCAGCTCAAAACCTATGCGCTCATGTATGAGAAGTCCCTCGATTTTCGGACCGCGAGGCGTGAGACGGGTTACGGCAAGGTGCACGATTACGGCATCGGCGCCCAGATCCTGAAAGATCTTGGCGTGACGCGGATCCGGCTGCTGACCAATCATCCGCCCAGGATAAATGCTATCGAGGGATTTGGCCTGGAGATAGTGGAAACGGTCAGCCTTTGATCGCCGTAGTATTTCGATCCGAATGGCAGACAACGAGACCGACAACACCGAGATCAACGAAACGGAAGCGGAGGCCAGCGAAACGACTCTGCGACAGCCGTTCTTTACCCGCCGAAAGGTCCTGGGTACGCTCGGATTCGTGGGATTCGCGATCGTTTTTCTCGCAGTTACCGTCTACGTACTTTATCGCGCTGGCACATTCGACCGATACATCCAGGATCAGCTTGTAACCAAACTCTCGGACATCGGGATGGACTTTGAATCCGAATCGTTCCGCGTTACCGCATCGCCGTTGACTCTCGATCTCCACAACGCGTTGTTCCGTGACAAGCTGACGGGCCAGAAATTGTTCTTTGTCCGCGAGGCACGTCTCGGATTAACGGTCCTCGACCTGCTTTCGTGGCGTTTGTCGCGTGACATCAGCATAGACACATCGGACATAAGCGGGGCCGAGGTCTGGATAACATTCGACGAGAACGGGCGCTCCAATTTCTCAAACCTCAGGCTAGTCGAGACCGCGGAAAAGTCGAGGGTAAATTTTCGATACGATTCGGTCAATTTTTCGGTTCAGGACAGTGTCATCCATTTCGGAGATGTGTCTCGCAGCATCGCTGCCGAAGGCCGCAACGTTGGTTTTCTGCTCTCGCCTGACGCTCCTGCAGCGGACGGCCGATCGCGATATCGGTTCGACCTTCGGTCCGACGACTCCACGTTTTCTTATGGAGACAAGACTTTAGAGAAGATAACGGTTCGTGCCAAAGGCCTCGCCGACGACCTCGGCGCGGACATCGAGAGCCTCACCGTTCACACGCCGGTCGGCGATTCGGCCCTTAGTGGCACGGTGCGGGAATGGAATAGTCCGAAGTACGAACTCGACGTCGACTCGACGCTCGACATCACGCAGATCGCGATGATCCTCGCCTCGAAGACAACGCTCGCGGGCGTGGGCAATTTTAAGGGGCACGTGTCAGGTTCGGGTGAGAACTACCGTATCGAAGGCACGGCCGATACGGAATCGCTGCGTGCGGGCGGTATTTATCTCAAGGCACTCGATGTCGCCGCCACTGTCGAGGGTACGAACGCGAATTATTACGCCAACGGCAAGGCCGTGGCCGAGATGCTGACGTTTGAGGACTTCAAGATCGATTTCCCAAAAATGGCGGGAAACGTTCGCGGCACAGGGACCGATTTTAGATGGGTCGGCGAGCTGCAGGCGATCGCGGCCCGCTCGCCGTCGCTGACGCTCGGCGGGTTGTTCCTCTCCGACGCTCTGGCCGAATACAAGGACCGCCAGCTCCGCGCCGAAGCCGGAAAAGCAAAGATCCAGAAACTCACGACCGGCGGTCTCGAGCTCGATGATGTAGCGGCGCGAAAAACGACCATTTCGACGGCTGATGGCGGTGTGGATATATATTCGCCTGACGCGACGGCGGGCTCGTTGGTCGCAAAGGGCTACCGGCTCGACGGAATGGCCGGCCGAAACCTGCGAATAACGAGCCGCGCTGGCGAGACGACCGTCAGCACCACGGACGCAACCTCGAAAACCGCCAACATCGGCGGAAACCGCGTTGCGGGAGTAAAGACATCTGAACTGAAGCTGAAAGCGTCGAGGCGCGGGACCGATCTCTCGCTCGCCAACCTAAAAGCCGACAGGGCCGAATCGGACGGTACAAGGATCGACGGTATCGAGTCCCCGTTGGTGACGCTCGCCAATAGCGACGGAACAACGACGATCTACGCCGATAAGGCCCGCGTCGCCAGGATCGACGCCGGCTCGGCCGTCCTCGGCAGCCTGAATGTCGGCGGTGTGCGATTGACGATCAGAAACGGCATCGTCGAAGGCAGGTCAAACGACATCGACGCCGGCGACATCACACTCGCAAAGTCAAAACAGGTCCCGAGCGGAGGCGTCATCAATACTGCCAGGTTCGCCAAACCCGTTTTCATCGTCGAACCGTCGGGACGGTATCGTGCGTCCGCCGATATGAGCATTGGCGGCGGAACTGTCGGCAGCATTGCGCTCGGCGCCGCCTCGGCAAAGGTCGAGATGACCAACGAACGAACTCTGCTTGATCATATCGACGCTTCCGTCATGGACGGCAGGCTCACCGGCACCATCGCCATGGCTTCGAACGCACGGTCCGATTCGAGGATCGATGCCGAATTCACGGGGCTCGATCTGTCAAAGCTGGTCGCTCTTCAGAGCGGCCGCGTCATAGCTCTCGCCGGCAAGACCGACGGCAACGCCCATCTGACACTCAAAGGGTCCGACATTCGGACCGTCTCGGGAAACCTAAAGTTCGGCATCAATGCAAGCGCGGGATCGTCCGACAGCGAAGTCATTCCAGTCAACGGGAACGTGGACGTAACTGCCGACACTGGCCTGTTCACGATCGCGGATGCGCGTCTCAATTCCGCGAAAAGTCAGCTCACGGCGAGCGGCCGGTTCGACCTCAGGGACGACGCGTCGGACCTGAAATTTGCTGTCAGCTCGACTGACGGCGGCGAGATCAAGCGGCTGATACAGATCACCGGTGCCTTGCCGGAGATGGAACAGCAGATAGACTCGCTCAAATTGGAATTTGCCGGAAACCTCTCGTTCGACGGCTCGGTCACTGGCAACATTTACGATCCGAACATAGACGGAAAACTCAAGGTGGACACTGTCTTGATGCGGCAGCGCGTTCTCGGTTCGGTATCCACCGATGTAGCCGTCAATCCTACTGGAGTCGACCTTAGGAACGGAATGTTGAATGAGCGGACGGGCGGCACCGCCGATTTCGCGATCAACATACCCTACGGCACGCCGAACAGCACCTCGGTCACCGCCAGCCTGAACGGCGTCGATGCCGGAAACCTTCTTGCCGCCCTTCCTGTCGAGCTTCCTGAACGATTGTCCGATCTTTCGGGCAAAACGACCGGAAAGGTCGACATTCGTGGCCTTCCAAATAACGCTGAAGGCAGCATTGACCTGAAGGCGACGGGTGGCACCATCGCGGGACAGACATTTGACGGTTTGACCGCGAATGCGGTCTTCCGCGGTACCGAGATCGTCCTGCAGTCCGGCGAGATACGCCTGGGGGCCGGATCGGTGACCGCAAAAGGCACCTATGACCGGAAGGCGGGCAATTTTGATGTCGATGTGAATGGAAAACAGGTGCCGGCGCCGCTAGTGCTGTCATTCCTGCCCAAAAGCGACAGTATTCCGGCGATCGGCGGTCTCGTGGATCTCAACGCAAAAGCCACGGGGATCGCGGACCGGCCAGCAACCTACGACGTTCGATTTGACGGCAATGCTCGACAGGTCACCATCGGCGAGAGCCCGTTCGGTGATGTCACCATAAACGGCAGGACCGAAAATAACGTCCTAAACGCCGACATCACCGCGAACCTCGAGGGACGAAACCAGATCATCAAGGCGACGCTCCATTTTGAAGACGATCGCATTCCGTTCAACGTGACGACATCGTTCGACCAGAGCCCGTTATCGCCGTACATCGCGTTCGTGCCAAAACTCAAGACACTGCCTATAACAGGCACAGGAACCGGCATCATCCAATTTGGAGGATACCTAAGAACAAAGAACGATGCCGGTGTGTATGTTTACGATACGTCGAACTTGAGCGGGACGGCCGTCTTTGCCCAGCTCGCCATGGTGATACAGGACACGCCGCTCTCAGCGGCCGAACCCGTGTCGATCAAATTCAACACTCGCGAGGTCGTTTTTGAAAAGGCCAGGTTCGCCGGGGGCGGATCGAATATGACCGTCAGCGGGACAAAGGCTCTGGCCGACGACGCAGTCAACGACCTCGAGATCAACGGCAGGGTGAGCCTTAATCTGCTTAACCTGGCCAAAACCGACGTCTTTTTCGCGGGTCTGGCCGATGTCGCCGTTCGGCTCACCGGCCCGAACAGAGACTCGCGTCTGTCGGGTTCGGCATCGACTGAAAACGCGTCGATCTCGACCTTTGTCGGTTCGGACCGGCTGACCTTTGACCGGGTAAAAACGCGAGTCGTCTTTACGTCGAACGAGGCTGAGATCGAACAAGCGAGAGGCTATCTCGGCGGCGGGGCCTTTAATGCGAGCGGCGGTGCGATGCTCGACGGGCTGTCGGTCCGAGCCTTCAGATTTACGCTCAACGGCGACAATATCACAGTGCCGCTGCCGAAGGATTTCATGACGACTGGCGATGCTCAGCTCGAATTCACAGGCCGGCGAGAGGGCGCTGCGGACAGCCTGCAGATGACGGTCGCGGGGCGCGTGTCTGCCCGCCGCAGTTTGTATTCCAAGGACATCGATCTCGCAAGCCTGGTCGGCGGGCGCCGCGAACCGGTGCTCTCCAACAGTGGCGGATCGCTAAACGCGCTTCGTTACGACCTGACCATCGAGGGTCGTGACGCTCTTGTGGTAAAGAACAACACCGCCGACCTGACGGCCTCGGTTTCGCTGGCGCTCACCGGGGATTCGAACGATCCGCGTATCACGGGCAGGATCACAGCCAACAGCGGCACGATATTCTTCCGAAAAGACAGATATGAGGTCCAACGCGGCGTGCTCGAGTTTCCGCCCGACACCACGATCGATCCGGTGATAAACCTGCAGGCCGAGACCGAGATCGCCGGATACCAGATATTTGTCAACCTCGCCGGTCCGCTCAAGGACTCCGAACTGCTTTCGGCTACGGTGCGGTCGAGTCCGGCTTTGCCTCAGGCGGACGTCGTGTCGCTGATCACGACCGGTTCGCTCTCGAACGCCGCTGGTGGCATACCCACACTCGCACAGACGGGAATAAACACGGCGGCCGAGATCTTAACGGATTCGATAATCAACAATCCGGTCCGACGAGCGACGGACAGGCTTTTCGGCCTCAACGTGTTCGAGATCGATCCGATCATCTCGGGCCAGCAGCTCAACCCATCGGCCAGGCTGACCGTGGGACGGCAGATCAACAACAACCTGCGGGTCACCTATTCGACAAATCTCTCGCAGGACCAGAACCAGATACTTGCGTTGGAATACAGGGTCTCGAACAAACTCTCTTTCGTGGCCCAATATGAACAGCGTTCCTTGAGCAACGTAACACGAAATCGCGACAACTTCAGCTTTGAGATCAGGCTGAGGAAACGTTTCTAAAAGGACCGCGAAGCCGCACCCCGGACGACATCGATGACGACAGAACGCCAACGTAAGACGACCAAAAGACGGCAAGTGAGCCGTGTCGTACTGGCTGTAGCTGCGTCCCTCGTGTTTTTCGTCATTGCGACAGCCGCCCAAGGCAAATACGAAAAACACCGGATCGACAATATCGTCGTCAGCCTCGATGGCGGTGGGCCGAGCTCGACGGTCGACACATTCAAGCAAACCGTGGCGGAATCGGTGGGGTCGACATACTCAGCCGGCAAGATCCGAGACTCGATACAAGCACTTTATGACACCAAAAAGGTCGCATCCGTCTCCGTATCGGCGTCGTTGAACGACAGCGACGGAGTTATTCTCACCTACTCGATAAAACGCAAGCCCGAAGTCGAGCGGCTCGTAATCAACATCGGTAACGACGTCGGAGACGAGATAAAAGAGCAGGATCTGCTGTTCAAGCTGAACCTTTTGAACCCGGGCACGGTTTATACCGAGCAAGCGCTTCAGGACAACGCCGACCAGATACTGGATTACCTGCGCGGCCGCGGTTTTTATCGCTCGGAGGTGACATTTACCGAACGGCCGTCGACAAAGGACAATTCGGCGGCCGTGGTGTTCAACGTTTCACCGAACGAGCAGGCAAAGGTCGATAAGTTCGAGATCGATATCGCGGGCCTCAAGTCGCCAATACCGCTCGACGAGCTGAGTCTCAAGCCTGGAGAATATTACTCACGCACCGCGCTGGAAAAGGACCTGCAGAAAATAAAGGCGATCCTGCAGAAACAGGATTTTGCGGCACCCGAGCTCGACGAGCCGCGTGTGAACTATGACACTGACAAAAACACCATATCCATAGCTCTCAACGGCAAGGTCGGCCCGACCGTCAGGGTGACGGCCGAAGACGGCCGCTCAAAGCTAAGCGATTCTGTTCTGACCCGACTCGTTCCGATCAAGCGCGACGGCACACTGGACTTTTCCGCGATAGTCGAAGGCGAACGGCGGATCGAGAACTACTATCAGGAACGCGGATATTTTTTTGCCGATGTAACCCCGGTTTGCTCGGTGACGCCGCCCGTGAACGAAGATGGATCGACGCCGGTTCCTAACGAAACTTCGGGCGCCTGCACGACCCTTGGCGGTGCCGATCTCAACGGGCGCGAGGTCAAGGTTGATTACAAGGTCGACAAAAATCGAAAGCTCAAGCTTGTCAGCGTTCGGATCAAAGGTACCGATCTCCTGCCGATCGACGAGATCCGGCCGGTCCTCGAGACGCAAGAGGCTAATATTTTGGGTATCATACCGATCTTCGGCTACGGCAACGGCTACACCAGTCTGGCTATCCTCGATCGGGACGCATCGACCATCCGCTCGCTGATGAGCGAGCTTGGATACCGTTCGGCCGAGGTTCACGTAAACCAGGGCGTCACGCCTGACGGCGACAACCTGATCATCACTTTCGAGGTGGAGGAAGGCCCGCCTACCATTGTCGACTCGGTCGAGATACTCGGAAACAAAGCGATCAGCGAAGCGGAACTTCGTGCTCAGCTGCCGTCGCTAGCCGGCGAGAACTTCTCGCGTGCTCGCGCCCGCAATGCGGTCAAGAAACTGCGCGAATTCTATTCCGATCGCGGGTATTACGATGCGCGGGTGACGTTCACCATCGTAGAACCCGCCGGCCAGCCTAAAGGGGAAAAGGTCCCGGTCAAGCTCGAGTTTCGCGTCGACAACGAAGGCCAGCGTGTCATCGTTAACCGCATTCTTGCGTCGGGCAACGAGCGGACACATGCATCGGCCATTCTCAAAGCGTCGACGTTCAAGACAGGCGATTACCTGAGAGCAAGTGACGTATATCTAAGCGAACAGAACCTGTATGGAACCGATGCATTTGACCGCGTCGAGATCAAGCCCGAACCTGCCGGCAACGCTGGTGCGGGCGAGAGGCTTTCGGACGTCATAATCAACGTAAACGAACAAAAACCACGGCTTTTGACCTATGGCGGCGGGTTTTCGACCGACCTCGGGCTCAGCGGTTTCTTCGACCTTAGGCATGTCAATCTGCTTGGCAACCTGTGGCAGGGCGGCGTCCGGGCACGTTGGAGCCAACGCCAGCAGCTCGTTCAGCTCGATCTCATCGTTCCGAGGTTTCTGCGCGATGGCGACAAAAAGTTTACACCGTTAACTCTTTCGGCTCAGTATCAACGCGATTCGACGGTGACCCGTTTTTTCCGCTCGGCTTTCGATAAAGGAACGTTTGGAATAGTCCAGCGCGTAGATGCGAACGGAAATCCCATAGATCAGTTCGGAAACCAGGCCGGAAGCCCGACGATCAATAGGCTTTCTCTGTCAGCGGAGATGAGCCGGACGTTGAGCCGCAAGTACCGCAGCATCGTGTTCTTCAGGTATAGGTTCGAAGACGTGCGTCTCGCCAACGTCAGCAGCCTCTTGATCAAAGACCTGCTGGAGCCCGACGCACATGTCCGCATATCCGGACCTACCGTGACCTTCGGACGCGATACGCGCGAAAACTGTTCGAGAAAATTTTCACTGCTCGACAGGATCGCAACGGGTGAGGTCGACCAGGGATGCCGTTACAACGCGAGCGACCCGACACGGGGCGACTACCTGACGCTCGAGTACAGCCTTTCGGTGCCGCAGCTCGGCGCCAACACGGGCTTTCATAAATTCCAGGCGAGTTACAATCTGTACTATACCTTTCCCGGCGTAAGGAATACGACTCTCGCCGCCCGCGGGGTTCTCGGGCTCGCATCTGTCTTTTCGCCCGCTAACAAGGTGCAGAATCTCCAATTTCCGGATCTTAACGGAGTGCTTCCGATCAGCGAGCGTTTCTTTGCCGGCGGGTCGACGACACTGCGCGGTTTCGAGATCGAAGAGGCTGGCCCGCGCGTCGTCGTGGTGCCTCAGGGCACTTTCCTCGACAGCAACCGCAAGCCCGTTAGCATACCGCCGTTTACGATCCCGTTCGGCGGCAATGCTCTCGCGATCGTCAATCTCGAGGCACGCGTACCGCTGACCGCGTCGATCCGGGCCGTTCCGTTTTATGACGGCGGCAACGTGTTTCGCCGCGTTGGCGAAATACTCAATCCACCCAACGTACCGGCCTCAGATGTATTTCGCCAAAATCTCAGGGCGCTCTGGACCCACACGGCCGGTCTGGGCCTACGCATAAAAACACCTGTGGGCGGCGAATTTGCGGTCGATTACGGATATTTGCTGAACCCGCCCCGTTTTCTCATACCTCAGCCGTCCGGGCCGAATGCCATCTATCAGCTAAAGCAGGGTCATTTTCACTTTCGGTTCTCGCAGGCCTTTTAGAGGGTTCGAGCTAGTTGATCGCGGTCGATGTGACCACCGCTGTCTCGTCAAGCTCGACGATGATTCCGTCATTCGACGGCTTTTCGTCGTCGGCAGGCGCGGGTGAAGCAACGAATTCAGTTGCCTGGGCAAGGACCTCCGAGAGCGGTGCCGTCTGTGCCTGGCGGGCCAACAGCCTCTTCTGTTTGCGGCTGACCTTGCTGTTGTACATCGCCTTGTCGGCCGCGATCATCATCTGATCAAAAGATTGGCCGTTAGCGGGATAGCCGGCGGCCCCCACGCTGACGCCGACCGATGCGTACCGGTTGCTGTCGATGCTAAGCCTGAACGATGCGACAGCTTTTTCAATGCGTGCACAGAGGTCGGCAACATGTTCTTGTCCGGCCTCTGGGATCAACGCTACAAATTCGTCGCCGCCATATCTTGCCAGAAAGTCATATTCGCGCAGCTGCTCACTGATAACCTTGCCGACACCGCGAAGCATCTCATCGCCCACTTTGTGTCCGAACGTGTCGTTTACGGCCTTGAATCCGTCCAGGTCCAGAACGAGCACCTGAAAGGCGATACCCGACCTCGCCGCTCGCTGCACCTCTTTGCCGAATTGCATCTGCAGACTCCGTGCATTTGGCAGCCCTGTCATCGGATCGGTCAACGCGTGTGCCTTGGTTTCGGCGTGGAGTTTCGATTTTGAGATGGCCTCGGCCGCTATCCGGGCCACGGTCTCCAGAACGCGAATATGTTCCTCGCCGTAACTCTCGAGCTCGGCTGAATATACCGATACCGCGCCGATAAGCTCTTCGTCGATAAGCAGCGGGATCGAGGCCATGGTCGAATAATGTTCGTCCGGACCCATGTCCGTCAGCGACATGTCGAGATCGGGGTTCACGTTCTTGACGACCTGTCCCTTGTCCAAAACAAATCCCGTGGCGCCCTCGCCTATCGTTATACGCTGCGATTCGAGCAACTCTTTATGTTCGCCTTCGACATGTACGGCCGTTGCCGAACGCCTCGTCTCGTCGATCAGGTAAACGGCACAAGTCTCAAACGGCACAAGCTCCTTTATCTTGAGCGAGAACAGAGAAAGTACGTCTTTCAGGGATTCGGACGAACTGAACTCTCGGGCTAGCTCGAAGAGCGTAACGACCTCCTTGTTTGCAAGCTTGATCTGCTCGACGTAGTTGTGTTCGCCATCCTCCGGAACCGATGCGAAATTCCTGTCGACCGATTCATAGCCAAGTCCTTCGGCCGCGATCTCCGATTCAAAACCTGCAAGCCGCTTGATAAAAAGGCTCAAAAGCTTGGGATCGAACCTCGAGCCCGACCGCGCCAGCATGTGTTCGCGAGCTTTTTCCCGTGGCATCGGCGCTCTGTAGGGACGTGCGCTCCGCAGGGCGTCGTAGGTTTCGGCGATCGAAAGTATTCGAGCCGTCAACGGTATTTCTTCACCGACCAGGCCGTCCGGATAACCGGTGCCGTTCCAGTATTCATGGTGATGTTTGACGGTCGGTACCACGGGACAATTGAAACCCACTTTTTCGAGTATCGACGCGCCCACTTGGGCATGGATCTTGGTCTTATCAAGCTCGGCCGGGGTCAGTGCACCGGGCTTGCTCAGGATATAGTCCGGCACCGCAAGCTTGCCGATGTCGTGAAGCAACGCGCCCGTCGTGAGAGCATCGATCTCATCTTCTGGAAGCGAGAGAGCCTTGCCCAGTCCGACGGCATAGATCTGTGTCCGCCGAACGTGGCCGGTGCCGATCTGATCGCGGGCATCGATGGCTGTCGCGAGAGCTTCGACCGTCGCGAGATGAATGCGGCTGGCTTCGAGTATCTCCGCTGTCTTTTGTGCGAGATGGCCAAGATGTATGTGATAGGCGATCACCGCGAACACTACAGCGGGGCCGACCACGAATCCAAACTCCATCCCGAACCGTGCAAAGAGAAGACAAAGCACGACCGTCGCGGTGAGTTCCGGGACGGCCTCGACCGAACGAGCGGCCAAGGCATCGCGATACAGCAGTCCGTCAACTCCCTCGGCGGCATGCAGCGCTGTCGTTAGCACGACGCTTGTAATGTAGCCTGCCAGGATCATCGCGACGCAGCAGATAGCTATCGCGGCTGCGTTGTCGATCGAGGCCGGATCCAAGGTCCCGCCGGCATACCTCTCGTAAACGATGGAGAAAACAAAAGCCGCCGCGACCGACGAAATTACGTTCGAACAGAATTTGAAAACTGCAGAAGCCCTTAGATTTTTTTCGCGGGCGAGGGCAGTCGCTGCCGCGGCAGCCGCAACCAGGGACGCGCCGCTCACGCCGATCCATAATGCGGCCCAGATCGCAAGGACAGTTCCGGGCACGATCTCGTACTTCGTCTTCGGCAGGCGCAGCTCATAGAGGCCGGTCAAAGCCGACACGAACATTGCCGACAGGAGCACGGCCAGCATCGAAAGCGGCATCCTCGCAGCCGAATTGACTGAGAAGGCGATCACCGTGAGCGCTCCGGCTGCGACCACCGACCACACGAACCTTGCGGGCAAGCGATAGTCCGAAAATCCGAATTGATGTAACCCAAAGAATGCCATTTTTGTTAGCTTTAGCCGGCCTAGCGGGCCGGCGACACAAATTTACTGGATCATTAGGGCTTTTCGGAGGAGCCGGAGCCTCAACGGTGTGGAATTAACAAATCTCGTGCCATTGGAGCGTGCGCGCTCAAGTGGTCGTACTATCGGGGTCAGGCTACTGTGTTCCCTATTTGCGTGTGAACGGCCACTGGTCGAAATGACCTGTTATCGAGCAGGATCCGGTCAATTTGACCCTTGAGACCGTTGTCAGGTGTTAGGCGAAATGGCGGCAGCACGACGCCTCGATCGGCCGCGGGGTCGACCTCGGAAAAGTTGGCCGAGGTCAATATTCGCCTTCGTGGTAGCTATATGCGTCGAAGTCATCCGTGCCGTCAACCGGGTCGTCATCTTCCTCTGAGCGCAGATCGAGTTCGATCGGGTCGAGGCCAACAACGATCAAACTGGCACCGCACTCGTCGCAGGCGACTACGTCGCCTTGTTCCGATTCGGCATCAACGAACACATCTTCGCTACATTCGGGGCAAGTAGTTGTAGGCATCGTTAGTTTTCTCCGAAAGTCCGGGCACAGTATCGACAGAGCTGATGGCCGCGGGAGACAGTGACCATGTTAATCAATCTAACTTGATATGCGATAATTTGGCAAGATTTAATTGACCCGGATCTTTAATATCGTTTTTTTACCAACTCGGATAAGCGATGCGATTTCCCTTCAACCTGATCGATGCCTGCGACTTTGACGCCGTCGGTTTCGGCACGAACGCGGTGGACTATCTGATCGGTGTGCCGCATTACCCCGAGTTCAACTCCAAGGTCGAGATCAGCGGCTATGTCCAGGCCGCCGGCGGCGAGGTCGCGACGACGATGGCCGGCCTCGCGAGGCTCGGCCTCAGGACAGCTTATGCGGGCCGTTTCGGAAGCGATGCGGCCGGTGTATTCGGCATCGGCTCGCTCGAGGAGGACGGAGTTGACATACGCTGGGCCGAAACTGTTCCCGGCGCCGCCACGCAGATCGCGTTCATAGTCATCGACGACCGAAGCGGCGAGCGGACCGTCATGTGGCAGCGCGACGCCCGGCTTGCCTACTCGTCCGATGACGCGCCGGTCGCCGCTGCGCGTTCCACCCGTGTCCTGCATTTTACGCCGCACGACGCAGCCGCATGTCTTGCCCTGGCCCGTGAGGCAAAGGCGGCCGGCGCCGTCGTTTCCGCCGACGTTGACAATATTTTTGACGGTATCGAAGACGTCCTGCCGCTCATCGACATTCTCATCATGTCATCCGACCTTCCCGAACGCTTTCTCGGGATCGCCGACGTCAATGTCGCTCTCGCCGAGTTTCGAGCCCGGTTCGGATGCGGCATCGCCGGAGTCACGCTCGGTTCGACTGGATCGCTGCTGCTGGCCGGCGACGGCACCTATGTCCGCTCCACCGGCTTCGATGTTCCCGGCGGCTGCAAAGACACGACCGGAGCCGGCGACGCGTTCCGTGCCGGCCTGCTCTATGGGATGATCGCCGGCGAGAGTGTCGAGGAAAGCGCCCGTATCGCAAATGCCGTTGCCGCTCTTAAATGCCGCGAGATAGGTGCGAGAACGTCCTTGCCGACCCGGCCGGAACTCGATCAATTCCTCAGAAAGGTCTAGACAACATCTTTTGTATGTATTAAACTCTGTTTATGGACGCCCACGTCCCGGTTTGCGCCCGCCCTCACTTCATACCTTTATTTCATTCCCGTATCGTCTGCGTTCGCGGGTTTTATGGATTCAAAGATCGGTTTATTGATCCAATTGTCGGGAGTCTCGCTGATAACTCTCCTGACGTTATTCTTGCGCCGGTCACTCAATGTCATCGCGCTAAAGCATTGGACCAACGCTTGGCTTTGCCTTTCGTTCGCACTGTTCTGTCTCCGTTTGGCCTTTAGTTACGAGGCCTATTCTATCCAGCTCTTTAGCTTTTATTTCTTTACCCAGTACTTCTTCGGGTTTCTCGTCGTCGCAGGCTGCCGAAGCCTGGGCAAACTTGGCGATATCCCATTTCGTCAGGAGATATTGATCCTGCCGTTCATTATCGTCGCGTTCGCCCTACCGTTCGTGGCAGAAGATTTCAATCTGGTCCTGAATCTGCATTCGCTGATACTGGCAGGGTTCTTTGTCGTGGCAAGCGTCGAGCTGTACCGAACACGGATCGGCACCTTTGGCTGGAAGGTGATGTTGATAGCACTCGGGCTGCTCGTCGCGGACCATCTTCAGTATTTCATCCTGTACGCGGTCAATCAGTTCGTACATCTTCCGGACGGAATACTTTCCTATACGACGGTGCTCGATCTCGTCCTCCAGATACTGCTCGGTTTCGGGATGGTGATCATCCTGCTTGAGA
>JBGAVC010000043.1:0-31697 GCA_044228265.1 Pyrinomonadaceae bacterium | reverse complement strand
GATCGTAAGATAGGTGGTCACCCCACGCCTCGCCACAAGCAGCAGGATGGGCTTATCGCCTGCCGCTTCGAGCGCTGACTTGACGTCCGCTACGGAGGAGACGGCCTTTTTGTTTATCTCCAGGATCACGTCTCCACGAGCCATTCCGGCGTCAGCGGCCGGGCCGTTTGCGTCGATGTCGGTCACGACGAGCCCTTCGGCCGAGTCCATGCCGAGCTGTTTGGCCACTTGCGGCGTCACGGGCTGGAGACTCAGACCGAGCTTGCCGCCCTCGCTCTCAGTCCCCGGATCGTTGGGTGAATTTTTCCCACCGGTCGTTGTTTTAGCATCGTCGGTGTTAAATTCGTCCAGCGTGGCTGTAAACTCCATTTCTTTGCCGTCTCTCAGAACGGTCAGCTTGATCGTCGTTCCCGGAGCGGTACCGGCGACCTTGTTCCGCAGGACGTTGCTGTCCTCAAGCTTTTCGCCATTGATCGCAGTGATGATGTCGCCGCGTTTGAGTCCAGCCTTGTCCCCAGCGCTGCCGGCCTTGACGTTGCTGACGAGAATGCCGGAACGGTCCTTGAGGTCCAAGGCCTTGGCGGTGTCCTCGGTAACGTTCTGGATGTTGATGCCAAGCATGCCGCGATGGACCTTGCCGTCTTTGAGAAGCTGCTCGAGCACGGATCTGGCCATGTTCGAGGGTATTGAGAACCCAATGCCGATATTGCCGCCGCTCGCACCGCCGGGCGAAAGGATCTGTGAATTTATGCCGATCAGCTCACCCGCGAGATTTACGAGTGCGCCGCCCGAATTGCCGCGATTGATCGGGGCGTCAGTTTGAAGAAAGTCCTCGTAGCTGCCGTCGCTCAACCCCGTCCGGCGTCCCTTGGCAGAAATTATGCCGGCCGTGACGGTCTGTCCGATACCCAGCGGGTTGCCGATCGCAAGAACGATATCGCCGACTCGAACACTGTCCGAATTTCCGAGCGTTAGGAAGGGAAGGTTCTGGGCTTCGATCTTTAGCACCGCCAGATCGCTTGGCTTATCAGTGCCCACGACCTTAGCACTGAACGAACGATTGTCGCTGGTCAGGACGGTTATTTTCTCGGCACCGTCGACGACGTGGTGGTTAGTCATTACGGTGCCGTCAGCAGAAACGATGACACCGGAACCAAGCCCGCGCTCGATCTGTGGACGCTGGTTCTGGTTCGGCCCTTGATTCGGCCCCGGAATGCCAAATTGACGGAAAAGGTCGTCGCCGAACGGTGATTGCTGTATCGGCGAGGCCTTTTCTTTATGTTCGGCCTCGATCCGTACCACGGCCGGTGAGGTCTTATCCACAACGTCGGCATATGAGGTTCGGACACCGTCAACAACTAACGGCTGTGCAGGGGCCTGAGGCTGAGCGGGCGGCACATCGCCGCTGCTCAGGAGGTTGGTCTTACAGGATGCGGCCAACGCGATCGCGGCCAACAGTGCCACAGTCAGGGAAGTACTTCTTAACATCTACGTTTCTCCAAGATTGCGATAAATACTCGATCCAAACCGAAGAGCAGGATCAGTCAACTGGTCTAACTCAATAATATACGAAACGATCGGAATCGATGTTCGACATTTGTCCTAACTTTCCACAGTGGAACCGGCGGACAAGATCTTTGGTGTGCGGTCGTCGAACACATATGCGAGCGATTTATAGACAAGCTTTGCGCATAGAAATGCGGGCGAACTGAACTCTTCGACGTAGGAATACTCCATTAGATCCATACCCACAACCCGTTTCTTTTCAGCAAGTTTACGGATCAAAGTTAAAGTTTCATACCAACCCATGCCACCGGGTTCCGGCGTGCCTGTCGTGGGCATGATACTCGGGTCCAGCCCGTCGATATCTATGGTCAGATAGACGTTGTCCGACAGGGCATCGATCGCGTCATCGATCCAGTCGGTCCGGCCGGCGATGTCCCGTGCCCAGAATATTTGCGTCGGCAGCCCCGACTGGAGAGACCGAGCCTCGTCTGCCGAGATCGAACGGATGCCGACCTGCACCGAAGGTATTCGCAAATCCTTAACGACGCGGGCCATGATCGAGGCGTGAGAGTATGGCGTGCCGTCATATTCGTCTCGCAGATCGGCATGCGCGTCGATCTGCAGAACGCTCAAATTATCGAACGTCTCGTTGTGGGCCTTGATGACAGGTGCGGAGATCGAGTGTTCGCCGCCGAGCATACAGACGAATTTCCCCGAGCCGAGGATCTCGCGCGCGTAGCCGTAAAGGTCGGTCATCATCGCTTCAGGCGTCGCCCGCGCCCGAAACTCCGGCAGCGTGTGGATCCCGAGTCGATAGACTTCGGCGTCGGTCTCCTCCTCGTACAGTTCCATGTTGCGCGAGGCGTCGATGATCGCCATTGCGCCCGCGCCGGTGCCCGTGCCGTAGGAGACCGTTCCTTCGTACCCGACCGGAAGGATGAGTATCGAGGCATTTTCGAACGAAGAGAAACGTTCGTCGTCGATACCGCCGAAGTTCATGGGGAGTTCAGCAGATTGGCTCATACAACCGCCGGTTTACGGGACGTCGATCGTGAGTTCTTTGCCCGCGAAACTGAAATTCGGGCGTTTGCGGCCCTTCATGAACTTCGCCGCTGTCTGCGACAGCGCCGTGATGATCATTGGAAGGGCGATCGACGGGTCGCACGGAACATAGGCCGTCGTAGCACCGCGTTGCAGCTTGCCGAAAACGGAGGTGTGGTTACCGCCGAAGGACGGTGTGCGGATCTCAAGTGGAGCCGAGTCGGTAGCGATCGAGATCGCATATTTGTGGCCGCGGAGATTGGTCCGCGTTATGTAGGAGGAGACTTCGGCGACGTTGATCATGTTTTGGCTGTTGGTGCTGCCGAGTGTAATGATCCCCGAGTTGCGCGTACGCTGAGCGATCAGCATCATTTCCATCGTGTCCTGAGTCGTGTCGAATGCAATGCTTATCTTCTTCTCAAATTTTGCACGTGCAACGCCGACCGAAAGCTCCGACCCGCCGAGATCAGGGCAATATACGGGGATCCGGGCCTTAAATGCGGATGTCAGCAATCCGTCCTCATGGGCGATCTCCGACAGTTCGCGGCCCATGAGATGAAGGAATTCACGGACCGAGTACGAACGGCTCAGTTCCAACTGGTTTATGACGCTGCCGATCCACTCGTCGGCTTCCTGGTACTCCTCGCGGTTGGCGAGCACGTCGCCCATTCGCATAACGTCGGATGCGTCAAGCTCGGCGTCATCCATGCTCGGATGGGCCTGAAAATGATTGCGACCAAGTATTTCGTGTATGTCCTGATAGAGCACGCTGCCCGTCATTACAAGCACATCGACGAAGCGATTCTTAATGACATAGGCGATCAGCCGGCGCATCCCGGAAGGGATCAAATTGCCCGATCCGCAGAGATAGATCGTCGAATTGTCATCCAGCATATCCAGCCAGATACGATGGGCCTCGGCCAACTGTTTGGCGCCAAATCCGGCGCCTTCCATCTTTTCCAAAAGGCCTGCGACCGATCGGTCCCTGTCGATGGGCACCGGCCGTGTCGGAACGGTCAGGAATTTTGAGGCCTTTGTCTTTTTTTGAGCTACCATATGTACTCCGCGTTTAAGTTAACTGATTGATATAAATAACTTTTCTTAATTGCCGTTCGAGCCGTTCGGTGTCAGGTAGGTATAGCTGTCGACCTGATTCTCGTAAAAGTCGATCAGCCGGCTGCCCTCGGTGTTCGAGAGGCCGCCTTCCTTGATGCGCTGCATAACGGCACGTCGAAATGTGTCATGCAGCGTGCCGGCGTCAAAACGCACCATGGCGATCGAGTCGCCCAAAGTGGCTCCATTAATTACCTTCTTGATTATGTAACCGTCTTCGCCTATGAATATATGCGCTTCGTGTGGTACGCCGAACAAGTTGTGATTGTTTCCCATCACTTCCTGGTACGCACCGACGAGCATCATTGCCAAATAATACGGCTCATTCTTTTCGAGTTTGTGCAATTCCAGCACCGATTTAACATCGTGCAGATCCACGAACTTGTCCACGATACCGTCGGAATCACAGGTTATATCGCATAGCGTAGCATATTCCGTGGGCTTTTTGTTGAGTTTATGTATGGGGACGATCGGGAAGAGCTGTTCGAGCGCCCAATTGTCCGGCATCGAGCGAAATACCGAGAAATTGGCGAGGTATTTAGCACACATCAACTGACGTAGATCGTCAAATTCCTCGGACACATATTTTTTGAGCTGAGCGAACTGGTCGGCCTTTTCGCAGACGTCCCAAAAGAGGACCTCGCCCTTACCTTTGGATTCCAGCGAGATCAGGCCCAGATTGAACATCGTGAACAGTTCTTCGCGATGTTCGATCGCGTCATGGTAATACTCGCCGTAGTTTTTGGAGTTGATCGTTTCGCGAAGGTCGAAAAGCTCCTGGACCACGACCGGATCGTCCGCCTCGAGCTTCATCGGGTGCAGGTCCTGGACGACCGTTTCGATCTCGTCCTGGACGTTCGTCACGAGGATGGCGTGATAGGCGGACAGATAACGCCCCGATTCCTGGATTATCGTCGGATGCGGCACATTCTCGTCGTCGCATACCGTTTTGATGACATAGATGACGTCGTTCGCAAATTCGCGGGCGTTGTAGTTTGCCGAGGACTCGAACGACGTCTTCGAGCCGTCATAGTCGACAGCCATGCCGCCGCCGACGTCGAGATAGTCGATCGGGATCTGCATTTTCCTGATCTTGGCGTACGTGCGTGCCGCCTCTTTCATCGCGTTCTTGATACGCTTGATGTCCGTGAGCTGCGATCCGATATGAAAATGCAGCAGTCGAAGCATGTCGATCCGGCCCGCTTCCTGCAGGCGGCGTATCACCTCCAGGATCTCGGTCGTGGTCAGCCCAAATTTTGCCGCCTCGCCGCCGGATTTCTCCCATTTCCCGCTGCCTTTCGAATAGAGTTTTACGCGAACGCCGATCATCGGCTGTTTGACCTCGGGGTTGATCCGCGATATCTCTTCGGCCAGGTCGAGCGTATGATCGAGCTCGCTCATCTTCTCGATCACGATGACGACATTCTTGCCCGACGCAGCACCGGCAAACGCGAGCCGTATGAAATCGCGGTCCTTAAAACCGTTCAGAACGAGCAGGCTGTCCTTTGACAGCTCGAGTCCGAGTGCGGCATAGAGTTCGGCCTTTGACCCGGCCTCGAGCCCGAAATTGTATCGTGACCCCTCACGCAGGTATTCCTCGATGACAGCCCGGTTCTGGTTGACCTTCATCGGATATACACAGAGGTGTCCCCCGTCGTACTCGAATTCCTTGATGGATTTTCTGAACGCTGATTGGAGCTTTCGTATCTGGCCGAAGATGAGTTGCGGGAATCGGAGGAGCACCGGTGTGTTGACACCGCGTTTTCTGAGGTCGTCGATTATTTCCTTGATATCGGCTGTGAGACTCTCGTTCTCAGGCGACCTGACGATGAGGTGTCCCTTTCGGTTGACGTCAAAATAGTCTTTTCCCCAGTTATCTATACCGTAGGTTTCGATGGTCTGTTCGACGACTCTGCTCAATAGTGCATCTCCTGTTCCTCGGATATCCCGGGGCTAGCGCGAAAGGACAAAAACCAATAGCTTAATCAAATTCGGGCAAAAATCAAAGCATCAATAAATATGGGCACTTGAGCCGAGCCTTGGAGTTTCGAGCGATCGCCCCGAGTGGCATAGCCCTTGCAATCGAAACCGCTGGGGAGAGGTCTTGAATGTGCGGATGAAAGTGAATTCTCATTGATTTACGGAGTTACGTGGGATCCAGAGGGTAAAGAAATGCCGTAACTTGTCAAAAATGAGTGCCAAAATCTGTCACAATCGGTCATTTTGAAGATATTTGTTGAGGTAAGATTCGATGGATAAACGTCAATCCGGTTTTTCGCTAATTGAATTATTGATCGTTGTTGTGATCATAGGTGTCGTGGCTACGCTTGCCGTGCCGGCGCTTCAAAAGGGCATTCGGGCGGCCGAGAACGGAAATGCATACGCGACGATGCGGACGATAGCCTCGACGCAGGTCGGCTACTTCTCCCAGAACAGCAGATTCGGACGTCTGTCTGAGATAAACAACGTCCTGTCACAGAGCTTGGGAACTGCGTCCGGAAACTCACTCAGCCGCGGCAAGTTCGTACTGGACATGGTCCCGGCAGCGCCGACAGACACAGAACTGCGCGCCGGTTACACGATAACCGCCACGCGAAATATCTCGGGCGAAGGCGTGATCTATAAGTATCAGATCACGCAGTCGGGCGAGATCCAGCAGATCCTTCCTTAACAAGTGCGGCAATACCCCTCCTCAAATTCCTTCGTCACCAACGGAACCTGCAATGAATGTATTCGAAGACCTAGTCGTCGAACTTAAAGAAGAGAACTTACTGGAAAACACGGTCATGGACATGAGGGCGGCGTCCGACCAACAGGACCTGCCGTTCAATCCGCCCTCGGCTTTCGAGGACGCGAGCTTACACGATCCGCCAGAGGAACTCGATCGTTCGGTCGATGAGGCGGAGAATGCGGTTGCGGCCGAGGGTTCCGAGGACACGGAGGCGCCCGTCGAAACCGTGGTTGCCGAAGAGCCCCTCGATCAGGATTCGCCTGAGGAAAGCGTTGCGGAACCGCCCTCCGAAGCCCAGTTTGAGGGCAACGACGCGACCTTCGTGTCGCACGAGACCCCTGCCGACAGGGAATTCTTCAAAAAGCGGGCCGTCAGCGAGATGTCGAGCCTCAAGATGGTGGAGGCGGTTATCTCGGCCGTCGAACGAGAGCACCTCAAGGTTGTCCCCAACTCGTACGATGACTTCGAAGCGAAAAAGGCCCTCCATTTCTACCTGCAGGTCGCCGAAAAGGAATCGAGCGACGATTGCAAGCAAGCCGAATTCAATCTGCTTCATCAGACGGAACTCTGGTGTTCCGCATTGGCTGCTCGTGATGCCAAGATAACTGTCGCCAATCTCCGGCGATTCTGCGAAACTTGCCAGCCTGCGCTCAGTTCTCAGGCAATGCTCGCGATCGCCCGCTTCTACCGAAATCTTCCGTATTCCGAAAATGTTCGGGGAAAATTTGATTTCGTGGTCACACGGTTGTTCTCCCGGCCGATGGGCAACGAGACGAGGAAGCTGCTTTTTTCACGCAATGAGATGCTCGGCCATATTAAGACGCTTTACGCCGACTGGTCGAGCGTGCCCCTGTACAACGCAGGCGGGGACGAATCCCAATCTGTCCTGACCACTCTCAGTTTTGAAGAACTTGCAGCCGAGGCCGAATCTACCCCTTCCTTTGACGGGCTGATCAAGAGCGATTTCTTTGGCCGTCTGAGGATGTTCAAGGAGAGCATCGCCGAACTGTTTTTCGCTCCGACGGTGACGGCAGCGGCCGTCGAGGCCAACGTCCGCATCGGTAATATTTATGTAAAGCTGATCGAGAACGAACGCCGCAAGATGGATTCGGCCAGTATACACCAGCGGTTTGGCGATATCGATGATCACGTCGTTTCAGACGCCGTCGCACGAACCTTGGAACTCGTCAACATCCTGCGCGAGCTTTCGAAAGTGCCTGTCGTGGATCCGGAATATGTCGAAGGAGAGTCAACCAGCGTCGATGTTCCCGAATCTGTTGCAGCCGGAAAAAAAGATACCGTCGGGCAGGCCGAACCGCCGGAGAATAAGGTCCCTTTCATCGAGCGCCTAAAAGAGAACGCATTTTCGATAAATCGATATTTTCTGATCGGTGGCTTGGTACTGATCGCTCTTTCGGCGGGGTTGTATGTATGGGCGACCTATTATGCCGAACCGCAGGTTTCTACTGCCGGCGTCAAAACTCTGAGTTTTCAGGGCACTGATCTCGGAGAGAATGTGAAGGTGGCTAAATTGAGCGGCGAAACGCTCTACATCGTCGGCCAGCCTTCACTGGACGGAATGCCGAAGGAAAAACTCACGGAATTGCTTCAGAAGTTCTACCAGGCCGGCAAGGAAAAAGGCTGGCTGAACGTGAACCTCATGAACAGCGAAGGCAGGACTATCGGCTTTGCCTCGCAGACGCGAATGGACGTTTATACTTCCCAATAACAACCTTCTCAGGATCCCTAGCTATCCAGAAAGAAGGCCGCGCGATAATCAGTTCGCACGGCCTTTCTTCTGTTGTTTAACGCGTATATCGCAGTCGCACGCGGCGTGTCGTAAGATCGGCGGATGTGGCCACTGCCGGGAAGCGCGGAAAAGGCGATCATAACGTCTCCCACACCGTCATGACCACCTTTTCCAGTTATCGGACGACGGTTTTGGGGCCGTCACCCGAACCTATACTGTAGGCGAACTTACGTGAATCGTACTCTTTGTTTAGAATGTCGTCAAGCAGTATTTCGGAGCTTTTTTTGATTATTCCGAAACATATTTTTCGGGTATAAAGTAATATCAGGTCGGTCCCGGACCGGCCATCGAAAATCAGACTAATTTGTGAGGTCGAGACAGGTCCGAGCGATCCGTTCGGGGCCCGTTCAACTATATGAAAGAGATCAAAACATTACACCAGTTCTTCGCCGCAATCCTCATATCGGCATTTATCGCACCGGCGGCCATATTCGCGCAGGATTCTCAGGCTGACGTTTACGCCAGGATCCGCAAAGAGGAAATGGAAAACTCCAAGATAATGAACACTATGTTCTACCTTACGGATCTTTATGGTCCGCGCCTCACCGGCAGCCCAAATCACGTGAATGCAGAAAAATGGGCTGCCGAAGAGATGAAGAGGTGGGGATTTGACTATTCGGGGCTCGAACCTTGGGACTTTGGCCATCCGGGCTGGGTCAACGATTACAACACGGGCGTGATGCTGTCGCCCCAGGCCGACACTCTAACGTACGAGGTATTGGCCTGGACGCCTTCGACCAAGGGTAAGGCGACGGCGGGGGTCGTAAGTATGGTGATGCCGCAGTTTCCGGCCAAGGAAAACGAACGGGTAATGCAAAATCCGACGCAGGAAGAGCTGACTGCTTACTTCGCAAAAATGGCGCCGCAGGTCCGGGGCAAGATCGTAATAGTCGGCAAGCCTACCTTCATTGATCAATCCCGAGACCCTGCACCTAAACACATCCCTGACGACGTGATCAAGTGTCGTATGGACCCGACGAAGACACCTGCCGACTGCGCCCAACTCGGAGGCGGCCCGCAGGGTAACCGCGGCCCGGGCGGGCCGGGCGGCGGCGGACAACCTCAGGTCTCGCCCAGGCCGAACGCCTTGAATAACCAACAGATCGGTGATCAGTTGGACAAATTCCTGCTCGACAACAAGGTGTTGGTTCGCGTCAACGAGTCGCAGCTTGACCGCGGTGCCGTGCGGGCGTTCAATAACCGGACATTCGATATCACGAAGGTTGTACCGACGGTCGTTATGCGGAATGAAGACTTTGGACGAATCTATCGCCTGCTCCAGCATGGAACTCCGGTAAAGCTTGAATTCAATCTCAGGAGCCACATCGTTCCCGAAGGCACCACAAGCTACAACGTCGTCGGCGAGATCTGGGGCACTGACAAAAAGGATGAGGTGGTAATGCTTGGGGGACACCTCGACTCGTGGCATTCGGCGACCGGCGCGACCGACAACGCGATCGGCTGTGCCACGATGATGGAAGCGGCACGCATCCTGAAGGCGATAGGTGTCAAACCGCGGCGGACGATCCGCGTCGCCTGTTGGGGCGGCGAAGAGCAGGGTTTACTGGGTTCGCAGGCTTACGTCAAGAAGCATTTTGGCAGCTTTGAGAATCCGACGCCCGAGTTTGCTAAGTTCAACGGCTACTTCAACATCGACAGCGGCACTGGCAGAGCCAGGGCCTTAAGCGTGTTTGGTCCACCGGAGGCCGCGGCTATCCTACGTGAAGCTCTGGCACCGTTCAGCGACCTTGGTTTCGCTGGTGTGTCAGCCGCTCGCGGCCGTAATCTAGGCGGGACCGACAGCACGTCATTCAATGCGGCCGGACTGCCCGGGATCGGAGGTCAGCAGGATCCGATCGAGTATTTCAACGTCACTTGGCATACGAACCTGGACACTTACGAACGCATCATCGAGCCCGATGTAAAGGCGTCGGCCATTATCTTCGCCGCCGCCATTTACGCCCTCGCTATGCGTGACGACATGCTGCCCCGGTTCAAAGCTTCGGAAATGCCCGCTCCACCGCCGTCACCCACTCCGACACCAACGCCGGCTCCGACGCGGCGTCCATAATGTCGATCGGCGGCACGGCCGCCTGCTCGTCATGGCTTGAGAAGAGAAACGATGATCCTCATACGGCACCAGGCAGAGTAATTAACTGATCTTTCAGCGAAATACGGGTCTTGGTGCCGTTCGTCTAAACTCAAAATGAACTATCAGACAAACACGTTGGTTGAGCCCGATCTACTGCGGATAACCGCGACGGGAAAATATGTTTTTTCCGATCTTTTCGGATTTATCGAGTTTGTTGCAGCCGAGGCCTTCCGGGCACAACGGGACAAATTGCTTATCGATTGCAGCGGCCTGGCGGGCGAAATGACCGAGGTCGAACGGTTCGAAGGCGGACAAAAGATAGCCGAGGTATTCGGCCCTCGTTTGAAAGCCGCCTTGATCATGTCGACTGTCACGAAACTCGGCGAGATCGCAGCGGTAAACCGAGGCGCAAGGTTCTTCGTTACAACTTCGGAGAAAGACGCGCTTTCCTGGCTCAGGTCTTGAAGACGGAGTCCGAATATGGGTTGTCAGAGAATATTGACGGCCCGGGCGGCAAGCAACGCGAGAACGGTCAACGAGATCAGAGACTGCAGCATCATCAGCACCTTGGCCCATCGCGTCAGCACAGGCACGTCGGTAGGAGAAAACGCGGTGCTGGTATTGAAGGCGAGGAAAAGATAATCGACGAAATTAGGCTTCCACGCGTTTTTCCTAGCCTTCGCCCGCTCAGCGGGTATCGTCATTTGGGGAAATAGGAAGGCTCCCTCGTCATGAGAGTCTCGACGTTCGCGGCCATGAGGACCGCCGGCGTCGAGTTTCCAGTACCAAAGCGCGAACACGAGCACGTTCGTTAACCAGAGAGCGGCGGCCGAAAGCAAGAGTTCGGTGGGTTGTTCTCGGTGCTCGGGCAGGCCCTGGATGAGCAACGCTACAGAAGCCATCATGCCGGCTGTGACGACGCCCATTTCGATGAATCCGAGAATCTGGTTCAGCATTCGATAGCGCCGGTAATGGGTGAACATCGTCGAAATAAGCAGAACCAAGACGATGGCCATGAACGCCCATCTCGGCCCCACGATAAGGTGCTTGGGAAGCGCCGTATAGATACCGGCAAGAGCCAAAACGACGATCCAAGCCAGCCATCGGGGCTCGGGTTCGAATCGGTCGGTGTCAGGCATTTCTCGCTGAAACATCTTCGGTAATTTTAGACTCGATCGCCGGGAGACTTAAACGACAGTTGCCAACCCAACTTGTTCCCAAATACCATGCGGGGCTCAACGCTTGCGAATGAACGAAGCGACCCGGGATCCGGCAGTTTTTCGGCTTCGCCGTTTGTCTTGAACGTCGGCTACATCGTCCGGGTACTTGCGGCCGGCGGCGACGGTCAGCGCCATCAAGGTCAAGAACATCAACGAGATGGCGGTGGTATGCAGCACAAAATCGAACAGACTATGGACCAGCACCGCAAAGATGCCGGCCGACGAACCGATCGCGAGTCCGCGGCGAAACGTATTACCCACCTTGACGCTGCGGCGGCATTGACGAATCAATACGTAAAGGAAATAAACGCCGATCGCCGCCCCGATCAAACCGGCGTCTGCAAGTACCTGCAAATAGTCGTTATGTGCCTGTTCGACGCGTTCGAGGCCCGTGAAATCGTCAAATGGCGTGTAAGCGTAACCGAAGGCTCCAAGCCCCGCGCCAAGCGGTAGATTATCGCCGATCACCCGCAGCGTGATCTGCCAAATATGTGTTCGATTAGTAGTGAAATCCTTCGACGCAGCGGTCTCGGCAAATCGAGTGAATGAGGTTTCACCGCCGACAAAAACGGCACCGGCGACGATCGCAGCCGCTAGCAAGAGTGACAGCGAGACCTTAAGGGCGATCGCCTTGACGCCGTGAAAGCGCGTGGTGAGGATCACGAGCAGTATCAGTTCTCCGGTGACAGCGACAAAACCGCCGCGGGACCCGCTCAACAACAGTGAAGATCCCATAAGGACGATCGCGGTAATGTAGAGGAGCTTTTTGTCCCGCGGTACGGCTCCGACGAACATCAGGCCCAGAGGCACGGCAAGCGCCATTTCGATGAACGCAGCGTAATTGTGGCGATTAACGAATGAACCGAAGGGCGTCGGTCGCTCGAAAATGCCGTATATCCGAGTAGGCGAAAGCATCGACTGAAGTATCGCGTAAAACGAGAAAATGAATCCAAAGATGCATATCAGCGTGACCATCCGCCGCAGCCTGCCCGCAGTGTCGAGGTAGACGAGCGCAAGCGAAAAGAAAATGCCGATAGAGAGAAAATGAATGCCGGTTGTTTCGGTCGCAAACGGAGCTGCCGAGATAGTTCGGGGAATGGCGTTAACCCCAGCGGTGGCGGCGACCGTCCCAAAGGGAATTATTTGAATGAACGCATAGGCCGCCGCTGCATAGATCGGCAGTTGCAACGGGTGTCGGCTATAGCGGTACGATCCGGTTCTAAAGCCGTCGATCGCCCACAAGACGACCATGGCCGCTACCACCGAGTAAAACAATGCCAGAGTGGGTTGATGCACTGTGCCATAGGCCAGAGTCGAGCCGACCACGCAAGCGCAGATCAAAATGAAAACGGCCTTGTTAGCGAAGTATGAGATCTTCAATTCAGTCTTTTAAGATCAAAATCGTCGTACCAAAATGTGCCTGAAATGGGGCAAATATCGCCGCAGAATGCGCGGCCCGTGCGAATATATATGGCATTGCAGTTAGGCGGGGTCGCGAATTCCACGCTCACGTGCTGCCAGTCGACGGTGCCGCTCGGAAAAGGCGCGGTCAACGTGATCAATTTGTCGTCGACAGTATTGACGACCTGCAGTACCGGCAGGCCGCTGCTTTTGAGCGACTCGGTCCTCACCCAAAAACTGATCTTGTAGGTTCGTGAAGGCTGGACGACTATGATCTGGTAAATATTCGCGAGGTCCGGCCTGCTGTAGTTCTTAAACCCTACGCGAAGACTTTTCAAACCATCGTGATGGATCACCTGGTCGACCGCGATCTCGATCCGTGGATCATTTCGTAAGATGCTCCATTCGAATTTGTTCTCGTCCGTTCCACCGACTGGCTTCTCAAACCCCGCGTTCGTCACAGTTTCCGGTGCCGCATCGACGTCGGAGCCGAGTTGGCGGCTAAATTCAAGGGCCTGTGGATAAAACCGTCGATCGAACAGACCTTGTGCCAGTACCCTTAAGATAGGTATGTAATCGCGTTTCTGCTCGTCCGTCAAAAGGTTCCACACGCGGAGCGAATCGGCTGCCTGACCGCGCTGAGCATAGAAAATTGCGAGCCCGGCGTGAACGTCGGGCAGGTCGGCAGCGACCTCCTCCAATTTTTGCGGGTCTTTGCCAAAATACTCCCAGGCGAGCGAAAAGACCTGTTCACGGTAGGTCTGATTGTTCACCGTAGCCTTTTTCAACTCTGAAAATGCCTCGGCATCGCGTCCCTGTCTAAGATAGAAATTACCTATCTGCCAGCGGGGAAATGTGTACGACGGAGCAAGCTTTATCGCCTGAAGATGCGCGGCTTCGGCATCTTCAGGCCTGTCAGCTTGCTCGTACGCCCGGCCAAGTTCGATCCACCACCGAAAGTCTCTTGGAGACAGCCTCACCGTTTCCTCGAATTTCTTAACAGCTGAGTCCGTCCGGTCTGGTGCGAGTGTGTTCTTTTCGAGAGTCGCATCGAGCCAGACCGCCAGCGGATCCGAGGGCGCGAGCGTTCGGGCCATCTCGGCCATCGCCGGTGCCTGAGGATCGCTTGGCACGGTCAACTCAGCGATCAGATCACCGAATTGCAACCTAACCGCTATCAGGCCGAATATCACGGCGGATAAGACGGCCGTAACGAGGACGACACGCGAACGCGGTGTATTCGAGGCGACCGTGTAAAGATCAATGTTTGGCATAGACAGGCTAATTCAGTCGAAAGAACTCACCTATCGACTCCACTACGAAATCCTGCTGCTCAAGACGCAATTCCGGATAGACCGGTAATGCCAGGGTTTCCATCGCGGCAGTCTCAGCGTGGGGCAGATCGCCCGGCGAGTAGCCGAGATATGCAAAACACTCCTGCAAGTGAAGCGGCACAGGATAATAGATGTCGGTGCCTATGCCTCGGTCGGCGAGAAATGCCCGTAATTCGTCCCGTTTGCCGGGAACCCGCACCACGTACTGATTGTAAATATGCCTGGTATTCGCCCGCTCCGTAGGTGTCGAGACCTGCTCGGTTATCCCTGCGTCAAGGAAAATCTCGTTGTAGCGCCAGGCATTCAGCCGGCGCGCCTCGGTCCATTTATCCAGATGCGGAAGCTTGACGCGTAAAACAGCACCTTGAAACCCATCGAGTCGCGAATTCAGCCCAATGTACTTGTGATAGTATTTTTCCTCGGAACCATGCACTCGTAACGCTAGTAGCTTCCTGGCCAGTTCGTCGTCATTGGTCGTTATAAATCCGCCGTCGCCCATACCGCCGAGATTCTTGGACGGATAGAAACTAAAACACCCGAGACTACCCATAGAACCTGCTTTTTCACCGTTTTCAGCCGCACCTATTGCCTGGGCAGCGTCCTCCACGATAGGAATATCGTGCTTCTCGGCCAGTTTCCTAAGCTCTGCCATCTCCGCACATTGTCCATATAAGTGCACGGGTTCGATGGCCTTTGTCCGCGGTGTGATCTTTGCCTCCACTTGCTTGACGTCAAGGTTGTAGGTCTCCGGATCAATATCTACGAAGACGGGTATGGCGCCGAGCCTCGTTATCGAGCTGACGGTCGCGAAAAAGCTGTATGGCGTGGTTATGACCTCGTCGCCCGGACCCACGTCGAGCGCCATGAAGGCCAACAGAATTGCATCGCTGCCGGAAGCACATCCGATCGCGTATTTTGTCCCGCAATAAGAAGCCAGCTCTTTTTCCAATTCCGCGACCTCTCCACCCAGTATGAACCCGTTGGTATCGAGAACGCGGCCGAGGGCGGCCTCGATCTCCGGCCGGAGTGCCGAGTTTTGCTCTGTCAGGTCAAGTAAAGGAACTTGCATGAAAAACTTAATATGGCTCGGAGAGCAGATCGGCGTATTGTTCAACGTCGTACGTTGAATTCACACGAGAGATCGGTCTCAGCGGTTCAATCTTACCGAAACGTCCGTCAATTTGCATTTTACCACTCGTTTTTTTAGCCTTAGCCCGATGACGAACGAACGGGTTTCCCGGACCGCCGAAGTGATCAAAAGACTACAGAGGCAGTATCCGGACGCACATTGTGCCCTGGAGCACACTACGCCTTTCCAGTTACTTATTGCGACCATTTTGTCGGCGCAGTGCACCGACGAACGCGTCAACCTCGTGACGGCCGAGCTGTTTCGAAAGTACCGAGGTCCGGCGGACTATATCGAGGTTCCGCCCGCAGAGCTCGAGCGCGATATCCACTCGACCGGATTTTTCCGAAACAAGACGAAGAACATTCAGGCTGCTTGCAAAAGGATCATAGAAGAATTTGGCGGGCAGGTTCCTGAAACCATGGATGAATTACTGACGCTTGGAGGCGTCGCCCGCAAAACGGCAAATGTGGTACTTGGCAACGCGTTCGGGATCGCGTCCGGCGTTGTCGTTGATACGCATGTTGCCCGGCTGTCACAACGCCTGGGCTTGACCAGTGAGGAAAACGCGGAAAAGATCGAGCAGGACTTGATCGAACTCGTGCCGAAGAAACACTGGATAATGTTTCCTCATTGGCTCATAACGCACGGCAGACGCGTCTGCAAAGCGCGATCCCCCAAGTGCGGCGAATGTGTGCTCGCCGATATCTGTCCATCACGGGCCCTGTATTTACCTCAGGGGTCAAACTGATCAATTGTCAGCGGGTTCCGGAACGCTGTTACGCCTTCCTATGGTCGAGCGATACAACCAGCCCAAGACGCCGTGTGCAACATAAACCGTCGACAGAGCCAGCAACGCATATCGCGAATAAAACCAGATAAGCATGCCGACGGCGGCGATAAGTACGACAACGACGAAACCCAGACGAACTGCTCCCGCTGACTTGAAACTCGAGTAGCGGACCTTGCTCACCATCAACACGCTCAGTACGGCCAGCAGGACGTAGATCAGGATCGTGTAGAAATGCGAATAGGACGTGCCAAAGTTACTGAGAGGTGACGGCGAGAAATGGACGATCGAAGCGAGAAGGCCGGCAGCGGGTGGGATCGGCAGCCCCACAAAGTTCTTCTTGTCGAGTTTGCCGGTACCCTCTTCAAGAACACGTGGACGCGTGGCCTGCAAATTAAAGCGGGCAAGGCGAAATGCGCCGCACATTAGGTACACAAAGAGAAGGATTACGCCGACATTGTACGGCAATGTTCCTTCTGAGAACGTGACCGCAACAGACCAGCAGTAAACCAAGGTAGTCGGGGCAATGCCGAACGTTAATACATCGGCAAGAGAGTCGAGCTGGACACCTATTTCTGTCGCAGTATGAGTCGCCCTCGCGACGCGGCCGTCCAACGTATCGAAAAGGATCGCAAGTCCCATGGCGATAGCAGCCTGATCGAAATACGCCGTCGCCGCAGCGATGTCAACGGACGCCGCTTGAAACCCTCGAACGGACCAGAGGACCGCAAGAAAACCCATTCCGACGTTTGCGGACGTGAACAGGGTGGGTATCACATAGAGGCCCTTACGAAGGCCCCGGTGAGCCGGGTGTGGATCGTTCTCGTATTCCATCAATCGGTAATGCGGGCGATGATCGTCTCTCCGCCCCGCACGCGGTCACCCAGTTTCACCTCTAACTTGACACCGTGAGGCATGAGCAGGTCTGTCCTTGAGCTGAACTTGATCATTCCGAACCGTTGACCGCGCTCCAGATTATCGCCTTTAGCTGCCCAACAAACAATTCGCCGTGCCAAAATACCGGCGATCTGCGTACACTTAACGGAAAGGCCCTCCGCATTCAGTTCCAACGTGTTGCGTTCGTTCACGTAGCTCGCCTGATTACTGGTCGCAGGAATTTTTCTTCCTTTCGTATATTCGATCTCTTCTACGCGTCCGCTCACAGGAGAGCGGTTTATATGAACGTCCAGGGGTGAAAGAAATACGCTGACAAGCTTACCCTCATGCGTATCTTCGACTCTGGTCACACGGCCGTCGGCGGCCGACACTATCAACCCAGGCTCGCTCGGGATCACTCGTTCGGGATCGCGGAAGAAAAATACCATAAAGGACCCGACAAACAGGAACGCGGCCGCCACGATCCACCAGTGTAGGACGGCGAAGATCGCGACCAGCAAACACGGGACCAATACGAACGGCAAACCTTCCTTGACCATAATTGACAATGCACAATACTACACAACTGCTCCCGATATTTGAAACGAAAGAAAAAGCCCGGCATCTTCGGTGCCGGGCCAGGAGGAGGATAATTGAAGGTACGTCAGTTATCTAACGGGATTGTCCTTTGCATAGCTGTATGCACACCAAGCTGAGATCAGGTGTACCACCCATCCCAGAGTTCCTGCGGAGCCTATCCAGGAAAAGCCGGTAAGAACAAGCCAAATTATGCCAATTATGATACGACCATTGTAGATCTGCCCGATCCCAGGTATCAAAAGGCTCAATATGCCCGCCAACATTGGTTCCCGCATAATAGCTGCCGTGCCTCCGATACATTAAACGATCTTGCGGGAGGTTTGTTCCCAAAAGTTCGATCGACCGGCAAGAACTGTCACCGTTCGAGGGCGTTGTGAAGCAGGAAATGGGCCCCAAAGAACAGAGCAACACCGGCAAAAATGGACAGCGATACGAGCGGCCGATTGCCGCCGTGATGGTTGACCTCGGGAATGAGATCGCTGGCCGCGACGTACAGCGTAACACCACCGGCCAGCGGGAGCGCATAGGCTACGCCCCCAAAATTGGTCCCGATCAAATAGAAGGCCATTACGCCTAAGAGAGTTGCGGCCCCAAGGGTAGCAGTAGCGATCATAACTTCGCGAAACGTCTTGCCGGCGGCGAGGATCATCGAACCGATGGTGAAACCTTCGGGAAACTTGTGGAGAAAGATCGCAATAAAGACCAATAAACCCAGCTTAATGTCGAGCTGCGCCGCAGCCGCAATAGATACGCCGTCAAAAAAAGTGTGGATCAGCAGGCCACCAACCGCGCTGTAGGCCGAGGACGGTGAGATCATCTCGCCAGACGGCACCTGTTCGCCCAAATGGAAATGAGGGGCTATCGTATGTTCGAGGAATTGCGTCAATAGGTAGCCTGCCATCAACAGCAGCATGGGCAGATAGAGGTCGCCGTTCGGCTCGGGAAACCGGGCCTGCCAGAGAAGGATCGTCTTCGGCAAGATCTCGAATATCGTGACCGCCAGCATGAACCCAGCGCCTAACGCAAGCAGGTATTTCAGCAACTGCCTGTAATTCGGATGACGAGAGGTTGGAAACAACACCAGGCCGCCAACGATATTGGCTGCAGCGGCTAACAGACCGAAAATAACAAGTTGATATAGCAGGGTATCCATCAGAACCGTGGCCTAAGCGAATAATCGTATATCAAGGGCTAAGTAAACCAAAAACACGACGTCGATGCGATCGAGACCGAAGCGGATCCCGCTTAAGCGTATGATTAACGAAAGGATGTAAATTCTGCTTGACAGTATTTGGAGCGACCAAGTAATATCCTTTTTAGCATTTGAGTCGCACAGTTTTGAATACGATATCCGGATTCGAGAATATAAAGGAAGTGTTTAAGAATTTAAGCGCAAACCTCTGTAGTGACCAACTTGCTTTTCGTATTGGATCCGACTTTGGCAACGGTTTAGAACCGGCGGCGTTACTAGCGGGTCCAAATTCCTAATCTGTTCAATTTGGGTATTTCTAAGTTGTGGGCTGCGGGTCCTAGGGAATTGGTCTCGGTCGATCACTGTGCTCTTTGAATATGCAGCATGACGAAGCGGAATATTCACACAGTTCTGTGCTCCGCGAAGAGACGGTCCGACTGGTATGCGCGGCGGACGCTTCGTTTGTGATAGACGCTACCTTGGGCCTCGGGGGGCATTCAGAAGCGATCCTCGAAGCCTCTGCAAGTGTGAAGGTGGTGGGTGTCGATCAGGACCCGGCCGCTTTGCAGATCGCGAACAGACGGCTTAGGCGTTTCAAAGAGAGGTTTCGGGCCGTTCACTCGAACTTTTCGGCCATCCGTGAAATCGTCGAAGCCCAAAGAATGGGCTTCCCTGACGCGATCATTGCAGACCTCGGGGTTTCATCGCTGCAGCTCGATGACGTCGACCGCGGATTCAGCTTTCGGTTCGACGCTCCTCTTGATATGCGGATGGATACCAGCTCCGACGGGCAAACGGCGGCAGATCTGCTGCTGAACACGGACGAGCACGAACTCGCAGACATTATCTATCAGTATGGAGAAGAACGAGCTTCACGACGGATCGCGAGATGGATCCATGAACGGAACCAGCGGGGCGAGCCGATCAGGACAACACGCGAGCTTGCTGAGTTGGTCCAGCGTGCGGTCAGACGCGGGCCGCGGGACAAGATACATCCGGCGACGAGGACCTTTCAGGCCCTGAGAATTGCCGTCAACAAGGAACTCGACTCCCTTACGACTTTCATAAACGACGCGGTCGAATGTTTGAAAATTGATGGTGTCCTGGCGGTCATCACGTTTCACAGTTTGGAGGACGCGATCGTAAAGCACGCTTTCAAACGACTGTCGGGAAAATGCGTATGTCCCCCGCGAATACCGCGATGCGTCTGCGGGGCCGAAAAGAAAGTTGAGATCTTGACGCGAAAGCCGATATTGCCCGGCGAAGACGAAAGGAATGCTAATCCGAGGTCTCGAAGTGCAAAACTGCGAGCTTGCAGAAAGCTCGGAAACTGATCTGATGCAATAACCATCCTGGAGGACTAGCAATGAGCGCCAATACAAGTATCCGTCGGAGAGCAGCGAGCCGAAGACCGATCGAGAAACCCAAAAGCCGGATCAAGGTATACGCTCTGATGGTGACGTGCCTTTTGATACTGATCTCCGGCTTTTTTTTGGCGGCGCGGCAGCATTTTGCATCCATCGACTACAGCATCAGGAACTCTCGGCTCCGGCGTCAGCTGGATGAGCTTGAAGCCGAAAAGAGGCGGCTAATGGTGGCCCGCGAGGTATCGCTTTCTCCCGCAGAGATACGAAAGGCTGCCAAAAAATTTATATTTTCGGCGGTAGAAGCTGAATTCGCGTCGATGGTGCCTGCATCGTCGACGCCGAAGGAAGTAAAGCCTGCGGTCACGAACACGGAGCGACTTGTAAAGGCCACAGTTTCGTCCGCCCCCGTGAGGGCCCCGGCAACGGCAACCGTCAAGACGCCGGAAAACAAATCGCCAAAACCGAACGCACCCTCCAATCCGACCATCGCCGAACGCAGCCGTGTAGTCGGATTGCGATCGGCTTCGACAAATACAAAACGCAACGCCGATTGATCCAGGGGACCTCAAACGACTTTTTTGTGGACGGTGGCAAATGACCAAACGATCATCTCGAAAAAAAAGGACGACCACGCGTCAAATGGCATTTTCCAGATTTATGCTGATCGTCGCGTTCTTTTCCGTCTGGATGCTGGGTATAGCCGTGCGGCTTGTTCACTTACAGGTGACACAGCACTCGTGGCTAAAGGAGCAGGCGATCGGCCAGCGACAAGATGTGAAAAAGACCAAGCTGCTTCGCGGAACGATCTATGACCGCGATAATCGTGCCCTTGCGATGAGCGTGCGTGTCAAATCACTTTACGCCGATCCGTTCGAGATCACGGACGTGACGGGTGCAGCGAAGGCTCTCGCGCGAACGCTGAAATTGGACGGGACGCAGCTCGCGAGGCAAATAGATGACGCACGGGCGTCGGGCAAACATTACGTCTCGATCCTCAAGAAGGTGGACGAGGAGACAGTACAGAAATTGAACCGGGCGCTCGATACGCCCGATATAAGGAAGTCGGACCAGCCGCAATTTGCCGGGCTTCACTGGTCGGAAGACCAGGTCCGTAGCTACCCCAACGGATCGCTGGCCGCTCAGGTGATCGGGTTCAGCAACCTGGACGACTCAGGAATGGCCGGGATCGAGCAATCACAGGACGAAATACTGCACGGGGCCGTCATCAGGAAATTGCAGGAAAGGGACCGGCTTGGGCGGGTTTACGGAGAAACCACGGACGAACGCGAACAGCCTGGCGACGTGGCATTGACCATCGGGACGTCATTTCAATACAAGACAGAGCAGGCCCTAGAAAACGGCGTCAAGGCCGCAAATGCCAGATCCGGAATGGCGGTCGCGATCGCTGTGAAAACGGGCGAGATACTCGCCATGGCGAATTATCCAACGTTCGATCCGAATGTTTTGAAGAATGCATCGCAGGAAAATATCACGAATCGTGCGATCCAGAGTTCCTATTCACCGGGTTCCACCTTCAAACTCGTTACCTACGCGTCGGCGCTGGAAAAGAAGCTGTTCCAGCCGGACGATATGATCGACGCCGGCAACGGAACGATCACGGTCGCTAACCACAAATTTTCGGATTCTCACCATGTGGGTTCGGTCAGCTACGCACAGGCACTGGCACACTCGAGCAATGTCTGCGCGATCAAAACAGGACTAAGGGCGGGTAAGGACGACTTTTGGGCCACGCTCCAAAAACTGGGATTCGGGGGCCGAACAGGGGTCGAACTTCCAGCCGAAACGAGTGGTATCGTACGTTCGCCTGACCGCTGGAACGGAGACTCTCTGGCTTCGATGTCGATCGGCTATGAAATTGGGGTGACTGCATTGCAAATGGCATCGGCTTTTGCGACGATAGCGAATGACGGGGTCAGAATTCAGCCGCATATTATCAAGGAAATTCGCCGGCCCGATCAAGCTCCAGCTCCGTCGGACCGGACTGAAAACACAAGAGTTGTTTCGATCGAAACGGCCCGAAATCTGCGAAAAATGCTTAGGCAGGTCGTGTTGACGGGAACGGGACGCCGCGCCCAGTTGGATGGATACACCTGTGCAGGAAAGACTGGAACGGCTTGGAAATTCGACCCGAGAACGAAGCGAATAGACTCCAGCAAGTACGTTTCATCATTCATCGGAATGGCTCCGGCGGATGATCCGGAGATCGTGATAGCGGTGGTGATCGACGAGCCGAAAGCGGGAGCACGCGACGGCGGCATGGTAGCGGCGCCGGTCTTTAAAGCTATCGCCGAATCCGTTCTTCCTGAAATGAATATAAAACGGGACGGTTCCGCGGTGAACGAGATGGTCGCTCAGGAAATTCCCGAAACGACACGATCATTGACTCCCGGAAAGCAGGACGGGCCAGGCCAGCAGGCTGCCAACGACCGGACGTCAGGACCTGCACGGCCATCGGTTAAGCCGTTGAGTACTACAAAGGAAGAGGTCAGAAAAAAGGCACCGGCTCCGAAACCGTCAAAGGTCATTGCGGTTGCCGAAAGAAACGCACGGTGCAGAATGTCGATGCGCTTGCCGTCGGAAAAGACTTGAAACTCGGAAAAGCGATCAAATACATGCATGCGGAGCTTCCGCACTTTGATCCCGCCCTATCGGATCGCGAGGTCACGTCATTTGTGATCGACTCGCGTCAAGTGACGGCGGGAGACGTGTTTTTTGCGCTTTCACAGCCCGAGTATCGAAATAACGGCTTCAACGGCGACTTTGGAGATTCTACGATCTATGCCGCCAGAGCTCTCGAGCTCGGTGCCACGGCCGCCGTTGTCCGTGAGGATAGGTACGAACACCATCGTGAGGCACTCGAAAGGTTCGAAGACAGGCTGATATTTGCCGATGATGTCATCGTCGCACTTCAGAACCTGGCGCACGGCGTCTTCCTGGAGTGGAATCGTCCCGTTGTTGCGATAACGGGCAGTGCAGGCAAGACGACGGCAAAGGAACTGGCGGCCCACGTGCTGGAGTTTGGCGGACGGAAGATACTTCGTAATGCCAAGAATTACAATAACGGCCTTGGGCACCCGTTGACGGTCCTACGGCTGGCCGCGGACATGTCGTTCGACATGGCGGTGCTTGAGATGGGCATGTCCACCCCGATGAACGAGATCGCACGACTTTGCAAGATCACTCCGCCCGATTTCGCCGTCGAGCTTAACGTACTGCCCGTCCATCTCGAACACCTTGGCTCGATCGAGAATATCGCCAAGGCAAAGGCCGAACTGGTCGAAGGAATGAGGGAGGGCGGAACGGCAATTCTTAACGCCGATGACGAACGGGTTGCCGGCATGCGTTCTCTTGCTCGAGGAAAAGTGATCACCTTTGGCATCGAGAACGAGGCCGATGTCACGGCCGCCGATGTCCATTCTTCCGGTTTTGGAAGTACTAGATTCGTGCTGACGACGCCGGAAGGCTCTGCCGAAGTTCGGTTCCCATTAAACGGAAAGCACAATGTGCTCAATGCGTTATCAGCTGCGGCCGTCGGATATGCTTCCGGAATGACTGCGGGCCAGGTCGCCGACCGGCTTTGTACAGTTAAAGGCCTTGCTCAACGGGGTGAACTGCTTCGCTTCGCCGCAGGTTTTACGGTGGTTGATGATTCATATAATTCGAATCCGGATGCTTTGCTTTCGATGGTTGAGACCGTTCTTAACGCGTCGCAAAGTCATGTCCGAAAGATCGTCGTCGCAGGAGAAATGCTGGAACTTGGCGAAGATGCCGCCGAGATCCACCGCCGCACCGGCGAGTCGATCGCCATTTCCGGTATCGATCTGCTGATCGCGGTCGGGACGCTGGGTAAAGAGCTGGCCGCCGGAGCACAGCAAGCCGGTCTCGAAAACGTGTATCACGCCGAGTCATCGGAAACGGCAGGAACCCTGGTGGCTTCAATGGTAAGAAGCGAGGACGTGGTATTGATCAAAGGGTCCCGAGGCGTCCGCGTCGAGCGCGTCATTACGAAACTGCTGGAAAAATTTGAATTGGAGGGCAATGGCGAAGCGGAGGAATAGCCTGGAAAACTTCGTCGCAAATCAATGCTCTACTACTTTCTTTACCAGTTGATCTTCAAAACGTACGGAGAAAGCAGCGGCTCGATCTTTTACAAGGGCCTGAATGTATTCCAGTATGTAACGTTTCGAACGGGACTTTCGACCGTGACCGCGCTGCTGATCACTTTGTTTTTCGGAAAACGGGTCATACGCAAACTCGAAGAACTCAAGGTTGGCCAGGAGATCCGAGAAGAGCTATCGATCGAGCATCATGCCAAGCGGGGAACTCCGACGATGGGCGGCGTATTGATCATCGGCGCCGTGATCATCTCAACGCTTTTGTGGGGAAAGCTCGACAACCTTTATCTGTGGATCGCATTGGTAACCACCGCACTTTTTGGGGCCGTTGGCTTTGCCGACGACTATATAAAGATAGTCAAGAAGCGCAGCCTTGGCTTGACCGAGCGACAGAAGCTGATCGGCCAATTGGCGATCGCTCTAGGCGTTTGGGCGGTAATTTACTTTTTCACGAATTATGAATGGAACTTTAGTATTCCGTTCCTCAAGGCTACTGCTCAAACCGACATTACGGTCGTCGGGCCGTTCATTTACCTTGGATTCATAATATTTGTGCTGCTTGGAGCGTCCAATGCGGTAAACCTGACCGATGGACTGGACGGGCTTGCCACGAGCATGACGTTCATATCGATGTCCGCCCTTACTGCGTTGACTTACGTAAGCAGCGACCGCCGGTGGGCCGACTATCTCGACCTGACCCACAACCCGCTGACAAGCGAGTTGACGGTGTTCTGCGGCGCGATGGTCGGTGCAAGTTTGGGATTTCTCTGGTACAACGCCCCGCCGGCCGAGGTTTTCATGGGAGATGTGGGCTCGCTTGCGATCGGCGGTGCCCTGGGCACGGTCGCGATACTTACAAAGCAGGAGTTCCTGCTTCCATTTGTCGGCGGCGTGTTCATACTCGAGGCGATCTCGGTGATGCTCCAGGTGTCCTATTTCAAATTCACGAAGCGAAGTACCGGGGTCGGGCGCCGCATTTTCCGGCAAGCGCCGCTTCACCACCATTTCCAGTATGTCGGGTGGAAGGAGCCGAAGATCGTCTTCCGGTTCATCATCATCGGAGTACTGTTCGCTTTGTTGAGTCTTTCGACCTTGAAACTCAGGTGATCGACGGAAAGTTACCGGTTGGTATGAACATTAAGGGAAGAAAAGCACTTGTGCTCGGGGCCGGTAGATCAGGAATAGGATCGGCCCGATTTCTCGCCGAGCGCGGTGCGACCGTCGCGCTGCATGACAAAAAGCCCGTGGACTCGTGGACAGACGAAGCACGCGCTCTCAAGGACAGTCATGGCGTAGGGCTCGTATCGGGCGATCTGCCTTCGTGGCTGCTCGATCAAGTCGATCTGATCGTTTTGAGTCCGGGTGTTCCCTCGACAACGATCCCGGCCAGATATGTGGACCGCAAGGATGGTGAGGTTATCGGCGAGGTCGAGCTGGCGTTTCGTTTTATGAAGGGCCGTATCGTCGGAGTTACCGGTTCCAACGGTAAGACGACCACGACCACGCTCATAGGGGAACTTCTTAGGAACTCGGGGATAAGAACGCTCGTCGGCGGCAATATCGGCCGCGCACTTATCAGTCTTGCGGAGTCAACGACCGAAGACACATGGACGGTGGTCGAGCTGTCGAGTTTTCAGCTCGAAACGATCAGGGACTTTCGCGCAAACGTTGCGCTGTGCCTAAATGTCACTCCGAACCACTTGGACAGATACGACTCGTTTATGGACTACGCTGCTGCGAAGCACCGAATTTTCATGAACCAGACGGCCGAGGATGTCGCCATTCTCAACGCAGACGACGAGATCACGCGGCAATGGGCGCATGGCCTGAGAGGAAGAACGGTGCTTTTTAGTGTAAGGAATGAGCTCCCGGAGGGAGTTTTCCTTCGCGGCCGCGAGCTGATCTGGCGATCGGATGGGCGAGAGAGCATTCTCGCTTCACGCGACGGTATTTTTCTCCGCGGCCTTCACAATGTTGAGAATGTTCTGGCTGGCCTTGCAGCCGGTCTTGCGTGTGGTGCGTCGCCCGAATCGATGAGATCCACGCTCGCAGAATTCCAAGGTGTGGAACATCGGATCGAGTTTGTTGCGACGATAGATCGAGTCAGTTTTTTTAATGACTCGAAAGCCACGTCGGTCGATGCCACTGCGAAGGCCCTGGACGCTTTGTCCGAGGGCGAGGGAAAGATCGTACTTATACTCGGCGGACGGGGCAAGAACGCCCCTTATGAGCCGCTGGTGCGGCTGATCGAGAATTCGGTCAGGGCTCTCGTCCTGATAGGCGAGGATGCGGACAATATCGAATCGCAATTAAAAGGACATGTAGAGATCATCCGCGCCGGGACGCTCGAAGATGCTGTTCGGAGGTCGTTCGCGGCCGCCAACCCTGGAGATTCGGTCTTGCTCGCACCGGCCTGTGCCAGCTTTGACATGTTTGGCAGTTTTGAGGAACGCGGAACCGAATTCAAGAAACACGTGCGGCGTCTGGAAGGAAGTGTCGCTGCAGGTTAGTTAGTATGGCAACAAGGAAAGGAACAGACTGGTTCATGTTCAGCATCGCGGCAGGACTCGCGCTTTTTGGCGCCATGATGGTCTACAGCGCCTCCGCGATGATGGCAATGAAAGAGTCGAATGAGAACAGTCAGTTCACCTATTTTTTCAAACAGCTCGTGTTTGTTCTCGTCGGTATCTTCGCGATGGTGCTTATCAGCCGGATCGACTACCATTTCTTCCAGAATAAATGGGTCGTCATAGCTGTCCTGGCAGTTACGTCAGTCGCCCTTATCGCCGTATTTGGTTTTCCGCCGATAAACGGAGCACGCAGGTGGATCCGGTTCGGCGGATATTCGTTCCAACCATCGGAGCTAGCCAAGATCGCGTTGCCGATGTTCCTCGCATGGTTCCTTACGCGAAATGAGAAAACGGTTACGGACCTCAAATCAACCGTTTTCCCGTGTCTCCTCTGTCTTGGGCTCCTGGCGGGACTTGTGATGGCGGAGAAGGACCTCGGGACGACGATCGTGTTATGCGCGGTATTTTCGGCGGTCTATTTTGCGGCCGGGGCCCGTCTTATGCACATTGTGGCCGTGGCGGCGTCGATGGTCATGATCGGAATTGTGGCCATCGTTATGGCGCCCTGGCGCGTACAGCGTGTTCTCGCGTTCCTCGATCCGTACAAATATGCCGATGACGAGAGTTATCAGGTCGTTCAGTCGCTTTACGCGATCGGGTCCGGCGGAATACTTGGCGAAGGGTTTTCGAAAGGCCAACAGAAGCTGTTTTACCTGCCATATCCGTATTCCGATTTCATTTTTTCTGTCGTTGGAGAAGAACTCGGGTTGATCGGTACACTTGCCGTTGTCACCGCCTTCGGGCTGCTTCTGTGGCGGGGAACTCGTGCGGCGATCAATGCCCCGGACCGCTTCGGGATGCTGCTCGGTATCGGGTTGATCACCGGCCTTATCGCTCAGGCACTGTTCAACATAAGCGTCGTGATCTCCATCCTGCCGGCAAAGGGCATTCCGCTGCCGTTGATATCTTATGGCGGTTCTTCGGTCGTGGTGACGCTGACAGCGGTCGGCTTATTGTTGAGTATTTCTAGGTTTGCCGGGCAGCCTAAACAGTATGACTAATACGAGGGTCGAGCTTCCGCGGCTGCTGAAATGTGCCCCCTCGGTTGATAGGTCGTCTTAGAATGAAGGTACTTATCGCAGCCGGCGGGACCGGCGGACATATATTTCCGGGAGTCGCTGTCGCCAACGAGATCATGCGGCGTGAACCGGACTCGGAAGTACTGTTCGTCGGTACGTCCCGCGGGCTTGAAAACAGAATTGTCCCCGATAACGGCTTCCAACTGTCGCTGATAAGCAGCGCCGGGCTTAAGAATGTGGGGCTTGCCGGAAAGCTAAAAGGGTTGACGGTCTTACCTCGAAGCTTTTTCGAAGCGTGGCGTGTACTGCACGATTTTCGTCCTGACGTTGTGGTCGGAGCAGGGGGGTATGTTTCGGGCCCCGTCGTCTTGACCGCTCATTTTATGAGATTCCCTACGATGGTTATGGATTCGAACGCGATCCCGGGTTTCACAAACCGCAGGCTCGCGCGATTCGTCGACCGGGCGGCTCTGACGTTTGACGAGGCCACTCCGTATTTCGGAACGAAGGGGGTCGTAACGGGAAATCCAGTCCGCAAGGAGTTTTTCGATGTACCTGTCAGAGAGCCGCGTCCACCGTTTTCTCTGCTGATCACCGGGGGCTCGCAAGGCGCCCACGCGATCAATGTAGCCGCGTCCGAGGCTCTCCCGATCGTCAAAGCATCGGGGCTGAGTTTCACCGTCACTCATCAAACTGGTGAGGCCGATCTTGATCAGGTGCGGTCGGCATACGACCAGGCTGGCGTCGATAGCGACGTCAAGCCGTTTATTTCGAACATTGTCGAGGAATTCGAACGGGCTGACCTGATAGTATCCAGAGCCGGCGCAACTACGTGTGCTGAGCTGGCGGCCGCAGGCAAACCCGCGGTGATGATACCGCTGCCCGGCGCCGCCGACGATCATCAGCGGAAGAACGCCGAAGCTTTGGAGAGACATGGGGCAGTGAAGATGATCCTTCAATCGGATCTCACGCCTGATAGGCTCGCAAACACATTGCAAGAGCTATTCGCCGATCCCGGATCGATCGCCAAAATGGGGGCAGCGGCCCGTAAATTGGCGCGACGCGACGCCGCTGAGGCGGCGGTCGACATTATCGAAAACCTGCGGAGAACCCGTAAATGACACTTTTTCGACACGTCAAAAACATCCATTTCATCGGCATCGGCGGCATCGGTATGAGCGGGATCGCCGAGGTACTGTGCAACCTCGGTTTCCTCGTGACCGGTTCTGACGCCAGGAAGTCGAAGAACACTGACAGGCTCGAGCAGTTATTCAACGTCGGCATCGCCGAGGGGCACGACGCCAGGAATGTAGGAAACGCCGAAGTCGTCGTCTATTCGTCCGCGGTCAAACCGGATAACCCAGAAGTCGTTTGCGCGAAAGAAAAGGGAATACCCGTGATTCCGCGAGCCGAAATGCTGGCTGAGTTGATGACGCTCAAGCCGTATCGTGTAGCAGTATCTGGCACGCACGGAAAAACGACGACCACTTCGATGGTGGCGACAATTCTCGGTCACGCCGGCATTGACCCGACGACCGTTGTAGGAGGCGTGGTGGACACACTCGGTTCCAATGCCCGACTCGGTCACTCGGAATGGTTCGTGACTGAGGCCGACGAGAGCGACCGTTCGTTTCTCATGCTGTACCCGACGATCGCCGTTGTTACCAATATCGACAAAGAGCACATGGAGTCATACAAAGGCATGGAGGACGTGGTCCAGTGTTTCACGGATTTTGTGAACAAAGTGCCGTTCTTTGGGGCCGCGATCATATGCCTTGACGATCCGAATGTCCAGTTGCTGATCCCGAATATCAAGCGACGGCGCGTGACATACGGATTGACGGCCCAGGCCGATATCTCGGCTCACGACATTAGGTTTGACGAAAACTACGGTTCCACCTTTTCGGTCTGGAAAGGTGATCAGGTGCTCGGCGAGATCCATCTTCCCGTACCTGGTAAGCACAATGTCTATAACGCCTTAGCGGCGACGGCGGTAGCCCTGGAGATGGACATCGAGTTCGGATTGATCGCCGAGGCTTTCGACAGGTTCAAGAACGCCGACAGACGTTTCCAGTTCAAGGGCGAAAAGAACGGGATCACGGTCGTCGATGATTATGGCCATCATCCGACCGAGATATTGGCCACGCTTTCGGCTGCAAAGAACAGCTCGGGCGGTCGTCGCACCGTCGTTGTATTCCAGCCGCATCGTTATTCGCGCACGAACGAGCTAATGGAGGAATTCGTTATCGCCTTCAACAATGCCGACGTGCTCTTCGTACTCGATATCTATGCCGCCAGTGAGCAGCCTATCGAGGGTGTCACCGCCGAGGTCCTGACCGAGAACATAAGGAAACACGGCCACAAGAACGCCAATTACATCGGCGGGATAGAGACTGCAACTGAACGCGTTGTCAAACAATTGGCACCTGGCGATCTGGTGATAACGCTCGGAGCCGGCAACGTAACGCGACTTTCGGAAGAGATCCTGGCCGCAATTGGCTAATAATTTCCATTTGATCCTGTAGGTTTTGCAGATGTCCAAAATCAAGAAGACGACAGCTAAAAGAAGGCGGACGAAGCCCGAGCGGTCAAGGTCGCAGTCGGTTCGCGGCATGCGTAAGAATGCAAGAACACGAAAACTCGGGCGATTCGTTGTTCCGGTCTTCATCTGCATTGTTCTGTTAGCCGGTATCGGTTTCTTTGGTCTAATGGGCTACCGAACAGCAACTGCGTCGGAATTCTTTTCGGTGCGACGTGTCGACGTCCGTGGCGTCGAGCGGGCTTCGGGTGAAGACATTCGCAGGATCGTCCTTGCGAACACCGAAAAGTCAGGTGTGTGGCAAGCCGACCTTTCAGCGATCCGTGAAAAGATCGAGAAGCTTCCGTTTGTCAAAACGGCGTCTGTGTCGATGGAACTACCCTCGGGCGTTCGCGTCAACGTCGTCGAGCGCGTGCCTTCGGCCATCGTGCGTCTGCCTTCAGGTGACGTATTGGCCGACAGCGAAGGCTACCTTATCGCTGCCGCCGGCAAAAATGAAGCTTCCATTCCTTTCGTCCTAAAAGGATGGGATGAGTCGAAGACCGAAAAGGCCCCTGCCGACAATCAGCAGAGGCTGAAGATCTACCGAAAGATCGTCGATGAGGCTAAAGAGCTGGGTGTGTCCGATCGAGTTCGCGAGGTGAATCTTGCGGATCTGCGCGAGCCGATGGCGGTCGTCGTGGACAGTGGAAAGCCAATAACAGTAATACTTGGACGTGACAACCTCGGTAAAAGCCTTAAGACGGCGATCGAGGCAGTCGCAGGCAAGGGAGAGCGCGTGAAATCGGTGAATGCCTCCGGCATCTCGCCGGTACTGGAATTTTTGGGGAACTAGAACGATGTCTAATGAGGTCCGATCGGTCGGTTTGGATGTTGGAACGAGCAGGGTGCGGTGCGTCGTCGGGGAGCCGGCTGCGGACGGCAAGATGAACATAATCGGCATCGGCGAAGCCGAGTCGAAAGGAATGCGCCGCGGCATCGTCACGTCCTCCGAGGCCGTTTCAGAGTCGATAAGAAAGGCGGTCAACGAGGCCGAACGGGTGGCTGGTGTCGACATTCATTCCGCGACGGTCAATCTGTCGGGAGAACATTTTCGCGGCGAAAACAAGAATGGCGTGGTAGCTGTTGCCGGACCGGAAAAAGAGGTCACCGAGGACGACGTGGACCGTGCGAT
>JBGAVC010000042.1:0-31922 GCA_044228265.1 Pyrinomonadaceae bacterium | reverse complement strand
GAGAAACTGATTTTGAAGGGTCTATTCGTACCTCAACGATTCGATCGGATCGAGACGGGCTGCTTTCCAGGCGGGGAACAGCCCGAAGATCAGGCCGATGCCGACGCTGGCTACGAAGCCGGCGATCGGGGCCCAGAGCGGGACGTATGACGGCATGAACATCTTGACGATGAACGTGAGCCCCCAGCCGATAAGCAGACCGACGATCCCGCCAAAACCCGTAAGTGTCGCCGCCTCGATCAGGAACTGAAGCAGGATATCGGACTGTTTGGCGCCGATCGCCTTTCGGATGCCGATCTCGCGTGTGCGTTCGGTCACCGACACGAGCATTATATTCATCACGCCGATACCGCCGATCATCAATCCGACGGATGAGATAACGATCATCGCCAGCGCGATCATGCTGGTTATAGAGTTGAATTGATCGATCAGACTCGCGGCCGTCGCCATCGAAAAGTTGTCCGGCTTGCCATAGGGAACCTCGCGGCGCACGCGCAGGAGGTCCTGGACATCGTCCTTTGCCTTTTCGAGCTGGCCATCTTTAGCTACTGCAAGGATGAAGAGGTCTTCGGCGCTCGGCTTCAATTTCAGGGCGGTCCCGAGCGGCATATAGATCACGTTCGACTGATCGTTGTTGCCGCCGCCGCCGCCGAATAGCTGTTCACGCTTTTGCACCATGCCGACGATACGGAACTGTTCGCCCGAAATATCCAGAGTTTGGCCAACCGCGCTTTCGTACGGAAAATAAGCATCTTTGACCGAGGCTCCGATCACGCAGACATTCGCTTTTTCATCGCTTTCAGACTGCGCGAACCAGCGGCCCTCGATCAGGGTTTCGCTGGTCGTCTTTTCGATCTCGGGGAATGTGCCCTGTAGCCTGACTGATGACGAGGTCTTACCGTTCTTGCCTGTAACGAGGATCTTCTGACCGAAGAAATTGTTCGAAACGTCTAGAAACGGAACGGACGTCAATATCGTCGGCAGGTTACGGATCGCCATCGCGTCCCCCACTGTCAACGGCTTTCGCATTCGCTCTTCCTGCGAGCGGCGGCCGACGTGAAAACCGATATCGAATTTATACAAGAATATCGAGGTCGTGCCGAACGACTCGACCTGCTTTTCGACGGCGACCTTGATCCCGCTGATGACCGACGAGATCAGCATGACGGTGATAACACCGACGACGACGCCGATGATGGTTAGGAACGAACGCAGTTTGTTACTGCGCAGCGTGTCCCACGCCATCTTGAAATTCTCGTAAAATGGGCCGGTCAGTATCCTCATATCGTTAATCCGCTCGCAACGCCTCTATCGGGTCAAGCCGTGCCGCCTTCCACGCCGGGAACAGCCCGGCAAGGATCCCCACGATCGCAGAGACACCGATCGAGATGACCGCCGCATACCACGGGATCACGGTGGGCAGCAGCAGTCTGGTGACTATAAAGCCGATCAACTCCGCCAGGATCAACCCGATCGTCCCGCCGATCGCCGACAGCGTGGCCGATTCGCACAGGAACTGCTTGAGAATGTCGACCTCTCGCGCGCCGAGGCTCTTGCGGATGCCGATCTCGCGCGTCCTCTCCGTGACCGCCACAAGCATGATGTTCATGATCACAATGGCCCCGACAACGAGAGCGATCGTCGGCACGGCCAGGATCACAATAAATGTCGTTCCGAAAATGCTGTCCTTGAGCCCCGAGATCGCGTCGGGCGTCAGTATGCCGAAATTGTCCTTTTCGCCAAACTTGAGCTTGCGTTTGATACGCATCAGCATGCGAACCTCTTCGACCGCGTCCTTGAAGACCTTGTCCGAACGTGCCGAAACCTCGAAATAAGGCGCCCGCTGTCGCGTTAGGCCGCCAAATGCGAGCCCGTAAGTCTTGATCGGCAACTGCACAAAGCTGTCCTGCGGCTGGCCGAAAACCGTGCCTTTGGCGGTCTGGACACCGATGATCCTGTATGGAATGCCCCGGATGGTTATTTCGCTGCCGATGGCATCGCTGCGTGGGAACAGTTTATTTACGACATCCATTCCGACGAACGCCACGCGGGCCGAATTATCATTTTCGGCGTCCGTAAAGAAACGTCCGTATGCAATGTCGGTCTTTTCGATCTGCGCAATTACAGGCTGGACACCGGAAACCTGGATATCTTGCAAAGAATCCTGTCCATGCTTGATCTCGACCGTTCCACCGCCGGAAATGGCACCGATCTTGTCGATCAGTTGAGCACGGCTTTTAATATATTCGAGCTCGTCAAAGGTCAGCTCCTTATTACGCCGCTGCGCGGCGTTGATCGTGTCCGTGTCCTTGAAATCGTCAAAGCTGAACCTCCGAACGGTGAACGAGTTGGACCCGATACCCGCGATCTTCTCATCCACATAGACGTTAAATCCCTGCAGTATCGACAACACAACCATAAAGGCCGTAACGCCGATGATCATTCCCAGCAATGTCAGAAAAGAGCGGAGTTTATGGGCCCAGATGGCATCAAAGGCGAGCTTGAGAGTTTCAGAAAAATTCATGCCGCGTAAAACCGGTCAACACAAGTCTATGATACGAGAGGCCGGAATCAAAGGTTTCGATTCCTGAGGTCAGGTACGAACGCGTGTCAGGCGCGGGCTACTGACACGGGTCGAACCGCGGGATTTTCGAATTCCGACTTTACTCAAACCGTAAAGCCTCGATCGGGTTGAGATTGGCGGCCTTCCAGGCGGGAAAGACGCCGAATACGACGCCGACGCCGGCGGAGGCGATCAGGCCCAGGAGAATGGCCCAGATCGGGATATAGGCCGGCAGGGGCGAGTAGGCGTTTATGACAAAGCTGAGGAGCTCGCCGACAATGACGCCGATGGTGCCGCCGATCGCGGTGAGCACGACAGCCTCGATCAGGAATTGGGCCATGATGCTCGAGCGGCTGGCCCCTACGGCCTTGCGGATGCCGATCTCTTTTGTGCGTTCGGTGACCGAGACGAGCATTATGTTCATAACTCCGATGCCGCCGATCATGAGTGCGACGGCGGATACCGCGGTCAGCACCAGGTAGGTCGCTCCGGTCAACTGGTTGTATATATCGAGCAGCGCGTCCTGCGACGAGATGCCGAAATTGTCTTTTTCGCCAAATTTGACGCCGCGTCTGATGCGAAGAATGGCGCGGGTGTCGTCGATCGTCCTCTGAACTTCGGCCCGCGTCCGCGGGCGGATGATGATCACGAAGACGCTTTGCGGCTGCTCGAGATGCGGATAATACTTCTGCGCGGTCGTGAGCGGAATAAAACAGATATTGTCGCGCGACTGGCCAAAGAACGATCCCAGAAGGCTCATCACCCCAACAACCTTGAACGGGTTGCCGTCGATCTTGATCTCGGCTCCGATCGGGTCTTCGTCGTTAGGAAAGAGGGCTTTGACGAGGTCCTGGCCGAGAATGGCGACATTGGAACGCTCTTCGAGATCGGAATCGATGACAAATCGTCCTCGATCGACGAATTGCGAGTGTGTGAATTCGTAATATGTCGTGGCGCCGATCAGGATCGGAGTGTTGGACTGCTTATCCTTGTAACGGACGGTGACTGCAAGCTCACGCTGGATCGGGGACACTCCGACCGCGGTCGGGACGCCGCTGCGGATCTCGTTTGCGTCTTCGATCGTGAGTTCCTTTCGCTGTCGTTCCTCCTGGCCGGGCGGTTTGCCGAAACTCGCGTCGAATTTTGCCACAAAGATCGTGTTGGAACCCAAGGACTCGATCTGTTCCGAGAACGATTTGTTGAGTCCCTGAATGATCGAGACCATCGCCAGGATGGTCACAACGCCGACGGTCACGCCGAGGATCGTCAATATCGAGCGCAGCTTGTTCTCGCGAACCGTGTCGATCGCCATTCGAGCAGCTTCGAATATTGCGTCAAAGGTCATTGCGTTTATTTCATTCGTTCCGCATGGCCTCGATCGGGTCGAGCTTTGCCGCACGGAGCGCAGGGTAAAGGCCGCTCGCGATGCCGACGACAAGAGACACGCCGACACCCATAACGGCGGACTGTATCTTTATTGAAACCGGAAAACCCATAGCGAAAGACAACAGGTAAGCGAGCCCGTAACCGACGATCACTCCGATCCCGCCGCCGACCGCGGTGACCGTGACGGCCTCGATCAGAAACTGCTGCAGGATGTCGCGCTGGCGGGCGCCGAGTGCCTTGCGAATACCGATCTCCTTTGTCCGCTCCGTGACCGAGACGAGCATTATGTTCATGACGACTATACCGCCGACGACCAGTGACACCGCCGCGACCGCGATCGTCGCCGCGTAGATGCCGCCGGTCGCACTCTTGTAAATCCCGAGGATCGCATCTTGCGAGTCGATCGAAAAACCGTCATCGTCGCTCTCCGACGTCTTTCCTCGGCGGTTTCGCATGATCGCGCGGACCTCGTCTTTTGCGGACTCAAAATTTGACGAATCGGCCACCTGGATGTGTATCGTGATCGAGTTGCGAGAGCCGAACTTTCGTTGTCCTGCCTGAAACGGCATGTAAACAAAATTGTCTCTCGAAAATCCCAGTACCTTGCCGAACGGGGTGGCGACGCCGAGCACCGTGTATGGCACCCCATCGACGCGTATGACCTCGCCAACAGCGGCGTCTGCCGATCGGCCGTTAAAAACATTATCCAGAAGGTCCGAGCCGATAACGCAGACATCGCGGCCGGCAACGCCTTCCTGATCGGTCCAACGCCGTCCGGCCTGGATCGTCACGTTTTCGATATCGAACATCGACGGCGTCAGACCGCGAACAGCGACGCCTTCGGACTTATTGTCTTCAAATTTGACCATGCCGCCGCCGTTTACCGCCATACCGATCCGGTCGCAACTATGGCAAAGCCGCGTGATGACCTCGGCGTCGTCACGGGTGACGTCCTTTCGGCGATTGTATTTGATCATGTCCTCTCGCGAGGTAATGACGAGAGGCCGCTTGGCTACGCTGAATACCGTGGAGCCTTGCGACGAGAACGCATTTGAAACCGTCGTGTCCAGCCCGCTAATGATCGTTATCACGGCGATGACCGACGTTACGCCGACGATCACGCCGAGCAGGGTCAGGAACGTGCGCAGTTTGTTGGCCCTCAGGCTCAGGACCGCAAGCTTGAAAGATTCGGAGAGTAAGAGAAAGGTGCCGAGTAAGCCCATTCTGACCGTATTATACGGCAAAAGTGCTGGATTTACATCGATTTACGAGCGTTCACGGAACAATTTCCAAAGGCTCGCCAGATGGGAAAACAGGACTATCGGAACAACGATCGACGGCAGCCAAACGTATGGAAAATACTGGACCGCGATATTTGGCTGATCAAGGTTCAACTGCTGCATCGGCGACGGGAGCGAAAGCGCGGCGATCGAGACAATGTTGGCCAGGAGCAGCAGTCCCAACACGTTGTAAGCAGCCAGGAGCCCACGCCTGACACGATCCCCGCGAAAGACGATCCAATAAACGACAGGGGCGAGCAACCCCGACAAAATGTCAAAGTTTCGCCCTTCGAATGTCATCATCTTGGGCACCGCTCCGGCAAAGGAGAGCCATAGCAAAACTATCTCGACCGGTATTCGCACCGTGTGAAGCAGCGTCAAGGTCTGCAGCGGCAGGCGTTCGATGAACGATCGAAAGAATAAAAAGTAAGCGCCGATGCAGAGGATCGCGGGCAATATCGCCATGAGAACGAGGCGAGGAGGAAACGACGTCGAATCGACATAAACACCACCTAGGGCAACGATCGCTTGGAGGAAGATCCACAGCGGCAGCAAAAACAACAAAAGGCCGGTTGGGAAAGTTCCCAGTCCGGCCCGCCGCATCGCTCTAAGGAGAAAACCAATAGTCGCGAAAGTCGTTAAGATGAAAGTTATCGATACATAAGACGGGACATCGCCCATTATTTGACCCTCTCGTCTTTCTCAATGCGCCCGTCGCGAATAGTTAAGATCCGGTGCGCCCGAGCGGCAATATCATGTTCATGGGTCACGAGGATGATCGTATTGCCTTCTTCGTGAAGCCGCTCGAAGAGCTCCATTATTTCATAGCTTGTTTTTGTGTCGAGAGCTCCGGTGGGCTCGTCGGCGAGAAGTATCGACGGATGATTGACGAGCGCCCGGGCGATGGCGACGCGCTGCCGCTGGCCGCCCGACAATTCGTTGGGACGATGGGTCACACGGTCGCCGAGTTCGACGGACGCAAGCGCCGCCTGGGCTTTCTCGTGCCGCTCGCCGGCCCGCATGCCCGCATAGATCAGCGGCAGTTCCACGTTATGAAGGGCGCTCGCTCTAGCCAGCAAATTGAAAGTCTGGAAGACAAAACCGATCTCTTTGTTCCTGATCCGCGCGAGTTCGTCGTCCGACATATCCGAGACCAGGTTGCCGTTGATCCAGTAGTCGCCGGAGCTCGGTGAGTCGAGGCACCCGATCAGGTTCATGAGGGTCGATTTGCCGGAGCCCGAAGGGCCGATTATGGCCAAATATTCGTTTCGCTTGACGTCGAACGAAACGTCCCTTAACGCGTGAAGTTCCTCGGTGCCCATCTGGTACGTTTTCCAGATATGACGCATCGAAATGATCGAGTCTGCCGGGGCCGGGCCGGTCGGGGCGGAAACGTCGCCGTTTTCTTCGTCGATAAACTTGTACATTGTTTACGGTTTGTTCGCGTTTTCGCCTTCTTTCTTGGTCTGTTTTTTGACCACTGCTCCATCTTTGAGCGTGTTCAGGACGCGGCTCGGGCCGGTGATGACCTCCTGGCCTTCGGAAAGGCCGCTCGTGATCTCGCGGTCCGATTCGCCGATGATCCCGGTGGTCACCTCGACGAACTTCGCCTTGTTACCGTCAAGGATGTAAACGCCTGTTATGGGCTTCGGCTTGTCGGCGGGTGCCGGAGCGTCCGTCTTGGGGGCTCCCGGTGAAGGCGACGCGTCGGGTTTCTTCTCGATCACGGCCTGCAGCGGGACTGCGACGACGTTGTTCACTGTCTTCGTGGTTATTGTCGCTGTCGCGCTCATCCCCGGACGAAGGCCGTCGCGGATCTCCTGAGGCAGGTCGTTGAGCCTGATGACGACGCGGAATTCTTTTGCTTCCTGCACGTTGATGTTAGTTGAGAGGCCGCCGCTGGTCTGGGACTTTCCGACCGCAAGCGGCGTTTTCTGCGTGACCTCGCCCGCAATTTCCTTGTCACCGAACGCGTCAACCTTGATCTTTGCTTTCTGCCCGACCTCGACCTTGTCGATCTCGGTCTCGTCGACCTTAACCTCGACATTGATCGTGGACATGTCCGCTATCGTGAGCAGAGCTGTCGTCGAAAGCCCGGCAACTGCGAACGTACCAACCTTTGAAGGTATCTCCGCGATCACTCCACTAATGGGTGCGACCTGCATCGTCTTGTCCCGCTGGTTTTTCGAACCGCGCAATGTCGCCGCCTGCTGATTGGCCCGCGACTGGCTGACATTTACGTTGAGTGAGGCGGTGTCGACGGCACGTTTCGCGTCCTTTACTGCGACGGCCTGCTGATTTCGCCTTGCGATGGATTCGTTTACCGCGAGTTTTGCGGATTCCAGCCTTGCCCGCGCGTTGTTGAGACCCACTTTGGCGGACTCGAGAGCATCCTTTTTGTTGTCGTACTCGAGTTTTGAGATGACACCCGATTCCAGCAATTGCGCGTTGCGGCTGACCTCACGCTGCGCGGTGTTGAAATCGACTTGGGCACGGTCAACCTCGGTCTGCGCGGTCACCACATTCTGGCGGGCCGAGCTTACCGCCGCGTCAGAGGCCGTCAGGCCTTGCTGCGCCTGCGAATACTGGTTCTGTGCAGCAGAAACCTGTGTCTGAGAGACCCGGATATCATCCTGGGCCGTCTGAAGTGCCGCGATCTGGGCGTCGGTATTGGACTGGAGCTGATTAGGGTCAAGCCGAACAAGCGGCTGCCCCTTGGTGACGTGGTCGCCTTCTTTTACGTAGATCTCCTCGATCCGGCCCTGAACTTCGCTTGTCAGGTTCATGAACTGAATGGGGCGCACCTCGCCGGAGGACGTAACTGTTGAGCGCAGTTCCTTACGCGTCTCAAGCTTGACGACGGTCACCTCGGGTGTGTCCGTGCGGCTCGCGATCACGCTGACGACGATGATCAAAGTGACCAGTATTCCAATTCCTATAAGTCCAAATATCTTAGTTCTTCGGCTCAATGCCATATCTTATCTGCCCTCTGTGCGCAAAATGCGTATTCGATCCGGAAAAAGGCCAAACGGAATGTTTATCCTCAGCAACCGGTTATTACGATGGACAATTGATCCAAGTTTCAAGAATATGGGAGCAAACGCGATTTGTCGGCGGCTGCGAGCGAACATTAATTTAAGATCGCTCGTAGTAATCTCACAGATTTACGATTTACGAACAATAAATTACACGCTAAGATGTCAGTAGTCGAATTCGAGAAGACTTCCGGCAGTTTCGGCGTGTCGAAACGAACCATGATCAACTGTCAAACATGTGGAACGGATAACCTGGATTCATCGCGTTTTTGCGACGAATGCGGGACTCGGCTCGTGAGGGCCGTCGAACCGATCGGTGCGGCACCACCGCTGTATGTACCGCCTTCGCCCGAACCGCCGCGGCCGGCGAGCGTGACGTCGGTCGGCATACCGCCGGTAAATGGCGATATGCCGGGCGTCCATTCCTCGATGCCGCCGGAAGCCCCGGCTGTTGGGACGATGCGGGCCAAGCTCATTGTCGAAAGGGGAGACACGCCGGGCATCGAATTTCGAGTCACTGGCTCGGAGTGCACCATCGGCCGCTGGGATGCTGACAACGGGATCTTCCCGGACGTCGACCTCGACGCTCACGACCAGGAGGCAAAGGTCTCGCGGCGGCACGCGAGGATCCGGCTGATGGACGGCAGGTACATGATAGAGGACCTCGGCTCAACGAACGGGACGTATGTAAACCGCGGCCGGAGGCTCTTGCCTGGAAACCCTCATATTCTGAACGACGGCGACGAAGTCATAGTCGGAAAGACATTTATGCGGTTCCATGTCATCGCGTGATCTTTACTGCTTCTAATTATAGATGACGTACTGTCAGGAATGCGGCTCGGAAGTCGCCGAAAACGATATATACTGTCCTTTTTGCGGTATCTCGCTGAAGCCGATCGCCGATCCCGGTGCGTCCGCTCTGGATGAGTTCGCGAGCACGATCGCTATGCCCGAACTCGCTGTCAAACCTGCCGCTTCAACAGACCCCAAGACGGAAACTGAAATAAACGAGCCTGAAACCTTGGACGCAGCGTCGTCCCCAGATCCGGGAGTCCCAAGCGCAGCCGTAGCTTCGGACGAGCAAGACACTGAAGAGTATCCTATCGCCCCGGATACCAATGAAAAGGTCGGTGAAATCGTATCCAGCGAGGATTTGCCTGTCGAAGCCGAAAAGGTTGGCTTGACGCGTGAAGATGTTGAACCCTCTGCCGAGCCGGTTGCGGAAATACATCATGTGGCTGCCATACCCGCACCCTCCATGCTCGCATCTGCGATCCACGACGAAACGGCGGAAGAAAAAGCCGCCGAACCGCCTGAGACCGCCGAAAGTGGTGCATCCGCTGACGAGGTCGTGATCGAAGAGGTCGACCTCGCTGGTTCATTAGAACTCGTGCCGGAAGGGCCCGTGGAAAGCGCCGAGCCGATCAGTTCTGCCCAGGAAACAGAGCCAGAGCCCGCGATCGCTCCGCCGGAAGAACCACTTGTTCCCGGCCAGGAGCCGAACGGCCTTGCTACGGTTCTCGCCGACGAGGTCCCGGAGGCGAAGAAAAGTACCGCCAGCGGCGATATTGAGCGTGATGCCGGGCAGTCTTACACGACCCCCAACATCGGAGGCGACGGGACCGACGGCCGCCGTTCGGGGCTGAAACCACTTTCCGAGGGTACTCTCCTGGCCGGTCGCTACAAGATCTCGAAAAAGATCGGCGGCGGCGGAATGGGCGCGGTCTATCTGGCGACCGACATGAATCTGGGCAGCACGCAGCGGGCCGTCAAAGAGATGGTCCAGTCCCACATTGAAGAAGAGCAGCAAGCCAAGGCGATCGAGGATTTCAAACGCGAGTCGATGATCCTCACGTCGCTGGACCATCCGTCGATCCCGACGATATACGATTATTTTTACGATGAGGCCGAATGCCGCTTCTATCTCGTGATGAAGTACATCTCGGGCGGCGACCTTGCTTCGCGGCTGAGGTCGGCCCCGGAGGGCCGGATCGACGAGAAGACGGTCACCGAGTGGGCTCTGCAGATCATCGACGTGCTGGATTACCTGCATACACTGCCGACGACGATAGTCTATCGCGATCTCAAGCCGTCAAATGTAATGATCGACGGCAACACGGGCCGGATCATGCTCATTGATTTTGGGATCGCCCGCTCGATAAATCAGACCCAGGAGAAAGGAGTGACGGCCGTCGGGACGATGGGCTACGCTCCGCCGGAGCTTTTCAGCGGCCAGGTCGAACCGCGTTCCGATATTTACAGCCTTGGGTCGACCATGTTTCACCTGCTGACCGGAGCTGACCCGCAGAACAATCCGCTCCTTATATTCGATTTTCAGAAGAACCCACGTCCGCGACAAATAAACCCGAGGCTTTCGGACCAGATCGAAAAGATCCTGATGAAATCCGTCGAGTATAATGCCGACGCCAGATTCTCGAGTGCCGCCGAGATGAAGATCGCACTGCAGGGCCATCTCGAACGGCTGAGAACGGGGAACCTCACATATGGCGTTTCTGAATCGCCGGCGGCAGTCAGCCTTGCGTTTCAGACGGTTTTTTGCGGATTTTGCGGCCAGCGGATCGTGGCGACCGACCTGTTCTGTGCGTTTTGCGGGTCGAAGCAGCCGATCGCACAGCACGGCGTGCATTCGGAAATATATTCGCGAACGGCCGTGACGGCAAAACTGGTGATCGATGGAACTAGTGAGTTGGACACACCGGCCTATTCGCTCGAAAAAAGTGAAAATCTGGTAGGCCGGCGCGATCCGATGTCGAATATATTTCCTGAGGTCGACCTGTCAAAGTACGATCCGCAGACCAAAATATCGCGTCGTCATGCCCGGATCTGGCGGGATGGAAGAGATTTTATGGTCGAGGACCTCGGTTCTTCCAACGGCACGCTTTTGTTAACACGGGCCAGCGAAGCGCTCAGGTTATTGCCGCATCAGCCCCATTCGCTGTCGAACGGAGACAGGCTCCGGATCGGTGACACGACGTTGCAGTTTATTGTAAGTTAGTCATTCACTTATATGAGCAATGATACAGCGGCGATGTCCTCCGCTCCGGTGAAGGTCCAGCGAGAGGTGATCGTTGATTTTTCGCCCGAACAACTGCAGGCGCCGTTCCTGCTGCGGCTTGGTTCGATGTTGATCGATTATCTCGTTCTCGTCGCCATGCCGGCGGCAGCTCTTTTTTATGCGCGGATCTTTGGCGAATCTCCCGGGATAATGACCGACCGCACGTTATGGTTGCTCTCGATATTTTTGTTTCTCGGAAATATCATCCTGTTGCCGCTTGGGGCCGGCCGTTCGCTGGGAAAACTGATCACCGGCCTCAGGATCGTGCGCTTTGACGGAACCGAACCGAGCGTCAGTCGTATCCTACTTAGGCAGACGATAGGGTATATCGCCACCGCCTTGACGTTCGGGCTCGGATTTCTTATTTGTGTTGTGAGCAGTAACGGGCGGTCGCTTCATGACCTGCTGACCGGCACCATGGTGGTGTGGGGCCGGCGTCGCTTGAATTAGAAATGGCAGTTCTTACGGTAAGACATTCCGGCGTTCCGGACGAACAATATCCGCTAGTACGTCTGCGCACTACGATCGGGCGATCGGCTCGCAGCGACCTGTGCATACCGGACGCATTTGCATCGAGGCTCCACGCCGAGGTTCGCCAGGAGGGCGACATGTACTGGCTGCACGACCTCGGGTCGGCGAACGGTACTCGATATAACGGCAACGCGGTGACGCAGCCTATACCCCTTACGACGAACGGCGTCATACAGATCGGCGAAACGACGATCGTATTCGACGACGGCCGTGCCCCGGCGCCGAGCATAAGTGCTACGTTCATCGCTGATGGCGGGACGGATGCACTAGACGCCGGCACGACGATCGCTCTCTCAAAAGGCCGTTATCCGACCACGGAGCTGCTAGATTCCCAATTTTCCACCCGAACAGATCTGCTTGGACTGATAAGCAAGGTGGGGGTGGCCCTGCTATCGTCGAGCGGTCTCGATGACACGCTTGACCAGGTCGCTTCGCTTGTATTTGACGCGGTCCCGGCACAGCGGGTCGTGATCATGCTTCGTGACGAACAATCAGGCGAAATGGGCATTCGAGTTGCCCGCGAACGTGATAAAGCCGAGCCGCTTACCGAAGTGCGGATAAGTCGGAACGTGATGAAGGAGGTCGTCGATAACGGGCGCTCCGTACTCACGTCCGACGCCCAGCACGACCCCAAATTTGCGAGCCAGACGATCGTCCTGCAGGGTATCAGGTCCGTTCTGGCAGTTCCGTTGTGTGTCGACGAACGGCATGTATTCGGGATCATTTACGCCGATTCGCCGACCTATGAGACGACCTTTAAGGAAGAACACCTCGACATATTGACCACTCTCGCCTCGGTGGCGTCGATACGGGTCGAAAATGTCAGCCTCCTCGACGAGCGCATCAATCGCGAGAGAATGGAGCGTGAACTCGCCCTTGCAACCGAGATCCAACAGCGTTTCCAGCCTTCGGGGCCGCCGCTGATCGAGGGCTACGAATTCCAGGGCATATCGTTCTCGTGTTACGAGATCGGGGGCGATTATTACGACTTCATTGAACGTCATGACGGCAAGATGCTGGTCGCACTGGGTGACGTTTCGGGAAAAGGAACGGCCGCGGCCCTCCTCATGTCCAGCCTCCACGCCGCGATCCATGCGCAGGTAGCGGCCAAGACATCGCTTGAGGAGACCGTTGTCTCGGTCAACCGATACCTATCCGAAAACACACCGGCAAACCGTTTTATCACGTTGTTCGTGGCCGAACTCGATCCTGCGACGGGCGAGCTGAGGTTCATCAATGCCGGCCATAACCCGCCGGTTCTCGGCCGGGCGGACGGTACGATCGAACAGCTTGCTTCCGGCGGGCTTCCCTTGGGCATCATGCCGATGGCTACCTACGACGTGGGAACCGCAAACCTTGGTTCGGGGGATGTTCTGGTCATCTACTCGGACGGTGTCTCGGAGGCCAACAACCTGGCTGAAGAAGAATTTGGACTCGATCGGCTGACTGCCGTTATCAAAGCGAATATCGGAGCGTCGGCGTCCGGTATTCGCGACAAGGTCGAAAGCGCTCTCTCGCAGTTCACCGGGACCGCTCCAGCCAACGACGACATCACTCTCGTGATCGTAAAACGCACCTGAACCAGGACAAGCTCGTGCGTTAAAACTTGTTGACCACCGCCGTTCAAATTGCATAAAATTGGGTAGGCGTAATCCCTCCGCCCGCCCTCACATGCCTTCCGAAACCAAAAAGGTCAGTCTCATTGTATTTATCATCGCGACGCTTCTAGTTGTCGGTTTGGTGCCGCTCGTGCTGACCGGCTGGCTGCTTTCGGACAAGAGCGGCCGCGAGCTCAGGTCTGCCGAGAACCGATACCAGATACAACTCGTCCAGGAAAAGGCACGCCAGATCGAGATGTTCGGCAAGCGATATGACGGCGTCGTTTCGGGTATCGCGTCGGCGCTCGAACTCGCCGACGATCCGTCGATCGTTAAAGCACCTCAGACTGAAAAAAAGCTGGGGACCCTTCTTCGAGAGAATCCGGACCTACTCGCCCTTTACGTCAAACCCGCTAATTCGGACTCGCTCTCGGTCTTTCGTTCGGAAACGATCAGTCGCGAAGATGTCGAATCGATCGCTGCGGACGTCCCCGCGGCAAACCGCGCCGGCAAGGTCGATGTTGGCGAGATGCAGCATATCAAGTCGTCTGGCGAAAGCGTGATCACGTTTTCGACAGATGTCGTTATTAAAGGGTCCGAAGCCGCACGCGTACTTGCGATCACGTCGATGAAGGACATCTCGCGAAGCATCGTCGGCTTCACTTCCGTTCGTGAGGATGAACTCTGGCGCGCCGGATTGCCGATCATTTTCGTTGTCGACGCGGACGGCCACGCCGTGTTTCACCCGGATGCGTTCCTCGCTGCGTCCGGAAGAACCATGACCGATCTGAAGATCGTTCAGGAATGGCAGGAGTCCGGCTCGCAGGTCCAATCGGCATTGGTACCTTTCTCTGCCGACTATGCCGGCACGTCCCACGCAATGATCGGAGCGTATTCGACCGCTCGAATAGGCTCGGGCAAAAATCTCGGCGTATTTACGATGCAGGACGAGCGCACAGCGCTGGCGTCTGTCGGCGAGATGCGTTCGCAAACGTGGCTGATAAGCATGGCATTCGCCGTGTTTGCGCTGGCAACAGGCCTCTTTACGTCGCGGCTAATGACAAAGCCGCTGCTCGACCTTGTTTCGGCCGCCAAACGCATTGCGTCGGGCGATTTTTCATCGCGGATAGACACCCGCAACATAACCGAGATCGGGACGCTTGGCGAGACGTTCAACGTCATGACGGAGAAGATCGAGGAACAGATCGCCAATCTTGCCAAAGCCGCGGCCGAGAACCGCGAGCTTTTCGTGGGTACTGTCAAAGCCCTGGCAGCCGCTATCGACGGCAAAGACAAATACACACGCGGCCATTCCGAACGCGTTTCGCGGATATCAGTGGCGATCGGCAAGCGTCTGGGAATGGGTGAAGAGGAACTCGACACCCTACGTATGAGCGCTCTGCTGCACGATGTGGGCAAGATCGCGATCGATGACGCCATTCTGAAGAAACCAAGCACACTCAGCGAGGCCGAGTTCGAGATCATGAAGACTCATCCGCAGCGCGGATACAAGATCATGTCGCAGATACCTGCCATGAAGGACTTTTTGCCGGGAATGTACATGCATCACGAAATGGTCAACGGCATGGGCTACCCGCAGGGCCTGAAAGGCGACGAAATACCAATGCAGGCCAAGATCATCTCGGTCGCCGATACATTTGACGCCATGACCATCGACCGTCCTTATCAAAAGGGAATGGAACTGCCCGCAGCGCTCGAGCGGCTTAGGAGCTTCGTAGGCACTCGCTACGACGGCATCGTGGTCGAAGCGCTGGTCGACGCATGCCAGGCGGGCGAGGTCGCCAACGGTATCGTACGGCAGTTGGCCGCGATCCGCGCGGCCGCGAACAGCGATGGAGGCGCTCAGACAAAGCTCGTGGCCTAGCACACCTTTCTAAGCGATAACGTATGAATGCAGAACAAAACCAGGAGGTCTGGCAGGTCGAGGCTGCCGGGAAGATCTACGACACGACCTTTGGTGAGATGACCGCCTGGATCGACGAAGGTTCACTGCTCAGGCAGGACAAGGTCCGAAAGGGAAATCTCAGATGGATCGAGGCCGGAAAGGTGCCTTCGCTTGTCGCGGTCTTTAACGCCAAAGACGCCGGCGAGCCGATAGTTCGGCCAGTTATCACGACGACAAAGCTCGATCCGACGACGATTCCGGGCACCCCGACGCAGGACACCGTAAATTTTGCTCCTCCCTCCGCCGAGATCGCACCCGCAGCGATCGCTTCGGCCGGCGATCCTTCTTGCTGTGTTCATGCGGACAGGCCGGCTTCGTTCGTTTGCGGTACCTGTTGCAGCAATTTCTGCAAAGAGTGCCCGAACTCATACGGCGGGACGGTCAAGATCTGTCCTTATTGCGGGGCGATGTGCAGTTCGTTGGACCAGATCAGAAAGAAAGAGACCGAATCGAAAGATCGTTTGCGTGCTGCCGCCGGCGGCTTCGGGTTTGGTGACTTCGGCGAAGCCCTGGCGTATCCGTTCCGGTTCAAAACAAGCCTGATCTTGGGCGCCCTGATGTACATGTTCTTTTCTCTGGGACAGTCGGCTGTCGGGTTCGGCGGAATCTTCATGCTCGCCAGCGCGATCGTTTGCTTTATGTTGGCAAATACGCTGACTTTCGGGGTTCTTTCGAATACGGTCGAAAACTTCGCACAGGGCAAGATCGGGACTAATTTTATGCCTTCGTTCGAAGAGTTTTCTCTTTGGGATGACGTCGTCCATCCGTTCTTCCTGATGATAGGCGTTTATATTTCCTCATTTGGCCCGGCTGTGGTAGTCCTGATCGCAGCATTCTTTTTCATAACCAGCTCGGTGACAAAGGAAATGAACGGCCTCGAGTCAGATGCCGCCCGGAGTCTAAACCCTGAGCTCCCGTACGCCGCGAATGCCGCCAGGCAGAGCGAACAGGTAAGGGACTTGATCCGCAAGCAGGCGGATGAACAAAGACGTCGTGTTCAGGCACTCGAAGACCGCGAGATCCAACCGGATGTTTCGGCCGATCCGGCCGCCGCTAAGGACCCCGACGAGGTCAATTTCGAGCGGATCAACAAGATGATCCAGGACCAGCGAAAAGCTCAGCTTGAGTCTGCGGTCGGCAAGACCCCGGACACGGTGGCGAAGGAGCGTGTCGATCTGTTCAAGAAGATCATCGGTTATGGGCTAGTGTTTCTAGTCGTGCTCGGGATCTGTGGCTTGTGGGGAGTGTTCTATTATCCGGCAGCTTGCGCAGTCGCAGGATATACACAGTCTTTTGCCGCGACGGTCAACCCGACGGTCGGTCTCGACACGATCCGCCGTCTCGGCGTCGACTACGTCAAGATACTCTTGATGCTGCTTCTGATGGGTATAGCCTCCGGATTTATATTCGGCGTGATCGGTTTGCTTCTGTCACCCTTTGACATGCCGGCAGTCGGCAACATCCCGGCAAAAGCGATCGGCAGCCTTTTTGGTTTTTATTTCTCCGTCGTTTTCGCCTGCATAGTCGGCTTTGCGTTATACAAAGCAGGCGATCGGCTCAGGCTTCCGGGAACGTAATCTCATCGCCTCCAAGATACACGTAGAAATATCGCACGTTGCTTAGGCGTGCGATATTTCTTTATACTCTTAAGTTTGCAGCGACGGTTCGAGACACCACTATATGGCGTTCTTTTGGCGTAGGAAAAAGGAAGACACGTATTCAAGCTCGGTTCTCGGCCTCGACAAGTCGGTCGAAGAGCTGAAAGCGCGCGAAGAAGCCGTCGAACGAGAGCTCGGCGTCCGATTTTCTCGTGCGATCGAAAAGACTCGGCATTCGATCAACGACCGTCTCGATACGATCTTCGAGGGGCGAAAACAGATCGACGAAGCATTTCTCGACGAACTCGAAGAAATGCTCATTTCGACCGACATCGGCGTAGCCACCACGATGCAGGTCCTCGACAGCGTTCGCCGCGGAGTGACGCGTCAGGAGATCAACGATCTCGGGGCGTTGAAGAACGCGATGAAACGCGAGCTGCTCGATATACTCCAACATTCAACGGAGCGAGGCGTCGCCGATGAACGAAGCGTCGACGAGTCGATCAAGCCATATGTTTTGATGGTGGTGGGGGTAAACGGCGTCGGTAAAACCACGACCATCGGAAAGCTGGCGCAGCGGATCCGCAATGAAGGCAACGACGTCCTGATCTGCGCTGCGGACACGTTTCGTGCGGCCGCTAACGACCAGCTCGAGATCTGGGCAGGCCGCGCAGGTGTGCAGCTCGTTCAGCAAAAACAAGGAACTGACCCGGCAGCCGTATTGTTTGACGCTTTGGCGGCGGCAAAGGCGCGCGGCTCCGACGTACTGATCGTTGACACCGCGGGGCGGCTGCACAACAAAGCACATCTGATGGCCGAACTCGAAAAGATGAAACGCATCTCATCACGAGAGGTCTCAGGAGCTCCGCACGAAACACTACTTGTGATCGACGCTGTCACGGGGCAGAATGGTCTCGAACAGGCACGACAGTTCATGAAAACGGCGGATGTCACCGGCATCGTTCTGACAAAGCTTGACGGCACAGCAAAGGGCGGCATCGCCGTTGCGATCGCAAAGGACCTGAATCTGCCGATACGATACGTCGGCATCGGCGAGCAGGTCGACGATCTGATGGTTTTTGACGCCGAAAGCTATGTGAACGGCTTGTTCAATTAAATGTCTTCATCGGCTGAGATCATCCAGTTTACTCAACGAGCTTTAGATCTCGCTCACAAAGGGACCGGCCTTGTGAGCCCTAATCCCCTCGTCGGCTGCGTTATCGTCTCCGAAAAAGGAGAGGTCGTGGGCGAAGGCAGCTACACATATGACGGTCTCAAGCATGCGGAGGCGATCGCCCTCGAACAGGCCGGCAAAAAGGCTCGCGGAGGCACGGCTTACGTTTCGATCGAACCCCATGATCATAAGAACAGGACTCCTCCGTGCACGGATGCACTGATCGAAGCGGGTATCAAGCGAGTCGTGTGCCCGATCGAAGACCCAAATCCTCTCGTTTCCGGACGCGGTTTTATCCATTTGAAAAGCGCCGGTGTCGAGGTCGTTAGCGGGATCCTCGCCGAAGAGGCCAATCGGCTTAACGAGAAATTCATCTGCTGGCACAAAAAACATCGTCCCTTCGTTCATCTCAAGCTCGCGATGTCGCTCGACGGCCGGATCTCGCTGTCCGGAAGCGTTTCGACCGCGCTGACGGGCGACGCTGCCCGCTCGCGCGTACAAGAGATCAGACACGAACACGACGCGATCCTTGTCGGCGGCAATACCGCGGCTGTGGACGACCCGGAGCTTACCGATCGGAGCGGCCTCGCTCGCCGGCGGCCGCTTGTTCGTGTGGTTTTGGACAACCGTCTGCAGATACCGCTCGAGTCCAGACTTGTGCGCACCGCCATCGAGACGCCTCTGCTGGTGTTTACCAACAGCCGCGACATAGTGGCAAAATCCGCCCTTCGCGACCGCGGAGTTGATGTCATCGAGCTTCCAATGGGCGGGCGTGACCTTGGTTTGGTGCTTTCGGAACTTAGGAAACTTGAGATACAAAGTGTGCTTGTCGAAGGCGGCAGCGATATCGCGGGAGCGTTTTGCGACGCCGAGCTTGTGGATAAAGTGACGTTCATCGCGGCACCGATGATCATAGGCGGCCGAACCGCTCCCGTCGCCGTGGGCGGAAAGGGTGCCGACTCTCTCAAAAATGCGCCTCGCCTGCACGAAACCAGCGTTACACAACTCGGCGACGATATCGAGGTCACCGGCTATCCCAGCTTCGGCGAATGACGCTATGCGCGCAAAAAAGTCGCTTGGTCAGAACTTCCTACGCGACGGCGACGTTATCCGGCGGATCGCCGCCTCTCTTGACCTGTCTTCAACGGACAACGTCGTCGAGATCGGCCCCGGCCGCGGCGCTTTGACCGCGGAATTACTTACAACAGGCACAAGCGTCGTCGCCGTCGAGATCGACCGTGGGCTGATCCCGTTGCTCGGGGAACGCTTTCGTCACGATGAGCGATTCCGCCTGGTCGAGGCGGATATCCTCCAGACCGACATGAAAGGTTTGATAGCCGGGCTGGACGGTGAAACAAAAGTCGTCGGGAATCTTCCGTACTACATTTCGACGTCGATATTGCAAAAACTCGCGGCCGAACGGCATTTATTCTCGTTCTGCGTCCTCATGCTGCAACGCGAGGTGGTCGACCGCATCACCGCTTTGCCGGGAAGCTCGGAACGCGGATACCTGACCGTATTGACCGAGGCGGCCTTCGACGTCGAACGCCTCTTTGATGTTTCGCCGACATCCTTTGCCCCGCAGCCGAAAGTTTGGAGTTCTGTCGTACGTCTCACACCAAAACCACTCGAAGCCGGCTATGACGACCGTCTTGCGAAACTGGCCAGCGTTGCATTCGCTCAAAAGCGAAAGACGATACTGAACAACCTGAGATCTCACATTCAGGATGCAGCGGTCCTGCTCGAAACCGCCGGTATCGACCCACGGCGTCGTGCCGAAACACTCTCGCTCGTGGAATGGCGACGCCTCGAGGATACTTTCAATAAAGAAGCGGGCACTGAATGAACAGTGCCCGTTGGAGTGAGAACGATCAGTTGTCAAATTACGGCACGATCGACGAAGGTATCGGCTTATCAGAGGATATGCCGAACTGCTGAGCACGGAAACTGCCTGTGGTCGGGTTAGTCACGAACCACGTGCCGACAGAAGGCCTGTAAACCGCGTAGTCATTTGAACCGTCGCCGTCAAAATCGCCCGGGGTCGGGATATCCGACGACAGTCCAAAGGCCGAGCCGCGGAAGGTGCCGTCGCTGCTCCTTAGCGTGTACCACGTACCGTCTGAAGGCCGCCAAACCGCGACATCTGTCTTGCCGTCGCCGTCGTAGTCGCCTATCACAGGCTTGTCGGTAGGAAGTCCGAATTGAACGCCCGTAAATCCCGAGGAGCTTCGCAACATGTACCAGGTACCGTCGCGATAGACAGCTGGATCTGCCTTGCCGTCGCCGTCAAAATCCGCTCCGACCGGCTTGTCCGTGGCGATCCCGAACTGGACCGCAGAGAATCCGTCACGGCTCTTTTGCATATACCATATGCCACCGGACGGACGGTAGACCGCAATATCGGCGATGCCGTCGCCGTCGTAGTCGCCCGGCTGTGCAATATCGCCGGCCTGTCCGAACAGGAATGCCGTAAACCCGTCACGGCTCCGATCCAGATACCAGATGCCGTTGCGAAATACTGCGACGTCCGTCTTGCCGTCTCCGTCATAATCGGCCGGAACGAGCGTATCGGTCGATAAGCCGAAGCTCTGCGCGGACATGGTATTGTCGCCGCTGCGGAGTATGTACCAGTTGCCTTCCGCAGGACGAAACACTGAGATATCGGTTTTGCCGTCACCGTCGAAGTCGTCGAACTTGGCCGCGGAAGCGACGGATGATTGCCCAAATACCGTGAATTTTGCCGCCTGAGTTACCGAAAAACCGTTTGCTGCCGAAGGATCGGTGACATACCATCTCGCGAAGTAGGTTTTACCGACGACGGACGGGCTGTCCGGTATCGCTATGCTCACAGATGTCCACCCGTTTCCGGCTCCTGTGTTTTGTGTCGAAGATGTCACCCTCGCGAACGAACCCGACGACGGTATGCTCGTGCCCGTTCCCGGGTCGCTGGTGTCGATCACGAGGACGGCAGACGCATTGCCGATGGCCCCGGAAACCGAAACGGTGAAATTTGGATTTCCGACCAACGGAGGCGATATGGCCTTGATCTGCGGTGTTAAACCACCTGAACCCGAGCGCCCGGAACCAGTGAGCTGCGGCACGCGATTCGACTCGGTGTAGAGCACCGGCCGGTCGAACGGCGGAAGTTCTGCGGCTACACGAGGATCCGTGAACGGCCGCTTAAGAAATGCCACGAGGTCGGACTGCTGGGCGGCAGTCAGATTCAGCGGATGGATCGCCGCCGGCTTATTGGGTCCGTTAAAATCGCCGCCGCGATTGTAAAAGGCGACGACTTCCTCAAGCGTCGTGAATTGGCCGTTATGAAAAAACGAACCTCTTAACTCGACATTTCGTAGGCTAGGCGTTCGAAACTCGCCTAGATCATTTACGTTTCCGGTGACCTGGAACCGGCCGGTGTCCTCATTCTGCGGCCTAATTCCGTCGTAATGAAATATGTTGTCCGTGGCTAGTGTCCCACCGTGGCAAAGAACGCAGCCGTTTCCGGGTGCACCGAATACGCCTCGGCCGCGGTTTTCGGCTGGTGTGAGCGTGCCGATACCAGCATTCACCTGGTCGAGCGGCGTCTGGTCGCTGTACAAGGTCCTTTCGTACGTCGCTATCGCCATTGCGATCTTTCCGGGCGTGATATCCGTCGAACCGAACGCTGCCTGGAACAGGTCCTGATAGGTCCGGCCGCCAACCCACGCAGCGAGGCCTGTAGGGATCGACGGCGAGAGAGCGAGCGGCTTTGATGCCGCCACACGATTGGCGACGTCGGTCCAGGTTCGCCCGCTGTGGCCCATCTCGGTCGTAGATGTCGGCGGGCCAAGCACCTGGCTCTCGAGCGCCGCACCGTTATTGATGATCACGGCGTTTGTGAGAGGGTCGCGAAACGTGCCCGTCGCGCGCCCGTCCCAGAAAAGCGACGGCGAGTAGCCGGCGTCGACAAACGACACCGTCTTTCGCGGCGTTACCTGATCATTCAGACCATATGGTGAGGTGAAAACATATGTCCCGTCAGGGTTCGTAAAAGGCACACCCATGGAGCCGCGGACGTCATCCGCAGTGCTCAATAAACCGTCGGTACCGGGGCTCAACGACGAAATTGACGCCGCGACTGATCGTTTATCTGTTCCGCCATTTCCGGCGAAATGACACGACCCGCACGAAACGGTCCTCGATGAAGATAACTGCTCGTCCCAGAATAGGGCCTTGCCCAGATAGGTCTTGGCGGCCGTGATGGGATTGCCAGGCGGTACCGGCGGCGGATCAAGCGGAGCGACCGGTCCTTGCTGCAGCGTGCTCGTCCGAGCGCCGGTGTCGGAACTACTCATTCCGCTCACGCCCGAAGCGCTTTCAGACCGCACCCAGTAAAAGAAAGTTTGATTTGGCGGGGCAGACGCGTCAAAAAATGAGTTCGCCTCAGTTGTGCCTACATCGACAGCGGTCGCTGAATTATTGGTCGTATTTCGGAATATACGGTAGTTTGTCGCACCAAAGACCGGCTCCCAGTAGACACCGACCTTATTGTTATAAAGAATGTCGGTCGCAGACACGCCGGTCGGGGCGGTCAAGGCGGCTGTGAACGACTGTCCCGACGCCGTCGCGGTTTGATAAAGCTGATATCCCGCTACGGCAAGGACGAAAATTAGGCACACTGATATTTTAAGACTTTTCATAACGCAACCCTCAACGTTCTGGAAATCCCTCTTGTACTTACCGGAACAAATGGCCAAATTTGGCCTTTAACTGGCTTCGGCAGCGGAACAATCTCGATTTGAGATTGCTGCTTGTGATGCCGATGGCATTAGCGGCTTCCGCGAGCGAGTAATCCTCGGAGTAGACCATTGTCAACGCTATCCTGTCCTTTGGGTCAAGGCCGGACAGGAGTTTCTCAACCAACTGGAACGCGACCACCGCGTCCTCAGTCGACCCTTTACTATCATCTGCCAGCGATTCGAGAAAGCTGTTCTCTTCGTCTGTTATGTCGGTGAACAGACTCTCCCCGCGTCGCTGTCTTCGCCGGAACTCGTCGTAGCAGACGTTGACCGTGATCCTGGTCATCCAAGAGGCGAGCGAATACTCGCCTCCTCCGCGAAAGTTCTTCAGCGAGAAATACGCTTTCGTAAAGCTTTGCTGAACGAACTCCTCGATCTCTGCGCGATCTCTAAAAAATCGCCCGACCACGCGAGTTATTTGGCGTTTATATCTGTCAAAGATCTCGGCAAAAGCCCTTTCGTCGCCTTCTAACACAGCCTGCACAAGCCGCTCGTCGGTCATCTCGGAGCTGTCGCCAAACTCGATCGGTGTGATCTTAGTCGTGGTCTGCAAGCTGATATTTAGAACCTCTTCGGGCATTTTCGTTTATTAGCGTTTGTCAAACAAACCTCAGGGCTCCGCCTTACTCCTCGGGCCTCCGACCGGGCCTGTTCTCGACCTTGAACCCGGCCGGCACCGTGAACAGGTCCGCCGCAGGCTCGGACTGTCTGATATTTACCAGCCTGAAAACATGCTCACCCGCGACAGGATCGAGATGCCGGCTCATAACGACCACCTGCAGCTCGGTCGAGAACCATCGTTCGTCGACGACCTGAATGGGCTTGGCATTGCCGATCTGCCCCGCAGGAATCTCGAACGTGGTGCGTGTTCCCTCGGCGGAAACGCCCTCGATCGTCTTGGTCCCGAGCGATTCGGTCTTGGCATCGGGCGGGCCCTCTCTTTCAGGCCTCGGTGCATGCGGCTGTCCCATCTGGTCTTTACGTGCGATCTTGTTCGCCTGGTCCAAAAAGATCTGAGTTCCGGAGGTCAGATCGCTGATAAACACGAGCGTCTGAGGCCGTGAATCACTCCCGACGATGTTAACGCCACCAAAGTTCTCGAGCGGCTGTTCACGCCGAGTGCGGCCCTCCGAATCGCGATAAACAGCGCCTTTGCTTTGTTTGGTGACTGTCGACCCGTCGAATAACCGGCGATTGTCTTCCATCACCATGTCCGCTGAAAACGGCTTCGACTTTATCAATCTGTCGCCAAATCTGAGTTCCGCGCCGATGAACTGGGCATTCGGTGGAGGCGGAGGCGGACCGTCGGGCTGCCCTTCAGGCCTGCCGGGGCCATTTGGACGCGGCGGCGGCTTTGATTCCTCCCGCGATAGAGCTCCATCCGAGTTCTTGTCCATCTCGGCAAACACGCCGCGGACCATCTGATCGAATTGTGCCCGCGTCAGCGACTGACCTTCCTGGACCTTATCGATGAAGAAGAACGGAGGCAGCACCTTGTTGTTACCCGGCCCCGGATGCGGAGCTCCCGGCGGCGGTCCCTGAGGGCGGCCTTCCATTTGGTCTACACCCCTCGGTGCTGGCGGAGGTCCCATTGGGGGTTTCGGCTTCCTAAGTTCATCGGGCGTCAAGACGCCATCTTTATTGCGATCATATTCGGCGAACGTCGCATCCATCGCTGCTTGAAATTCATTTGCGTCGATGGTGCCGTTCTTGTCCGTGTCAATGGCCTTGACCCAATCCGCATGAGGCGGACGCGGGGCCTCAGGACCCATTTCGCCGCGTGGCGGCCCTCCCGGCATCGGCCGTCCGCCTCCCGGAGGCCCTCCACCGCCGGGACGCTGACCGAAGGACACTGCCGCGATCATAAGTATGAATATTGTTAATAAAGCGTAATTCGTTTTCATTTTTATCGTCTCCATAAGATCTCGATCCGCTCAGCGGATGAATCTGATCGCCCTCGTCAGTCCGTCGTCACCGACGATCACTTCGGCATCCACGAGAGCCGCGGGCTTTTCGACCGTTGAAACCAAGCCGAGCGTGACCATCATCGAACTCGGCACCTTTACACGAACGATCTGGCCGCTCTCGGCGTCACGCGCATACGAAAGCGCGATGAAGTCGGTTTTGATCTCGTTCTTTTCCGCTCGCTTGGGGGCCCGCTCATTAGTCGCCCTTTTTGCTACCAACGATTCGGACTTGGCCTGCTTTCTAACCTGCAACGTTTTGTTATCCCTCGACACGACGGGAATAGCCGTCGTCTTCGTTTCCGAAGTTCCGTTCACCTTTGCGATCGAAACGACGTTTACCGTTGGCGCGACGAGAGCGGCGGATCCAAGTCGGTCATCTGCCGGCCGGTATACGTATATTCCGGCAAATACAGCGATCGCAGCCGCAGCGGGTATCGCAAACGCGAGCAGACGCCTGAGTTTGCCCACCGGCGGCCATGCCTCGGACGCTGCCGATCTCTGTTCGGCAATATTTCGCTGAACGCTCCACCAAATGGCCGGGGAATCGGCGATCTCGTCGACGGTTGACTCGTCCATCGAGGACTGCGCCAGCAGCCGTTTCATGATCGCTTCAAATCGCTCGTCCGTATTTTCACTTCTCATAACCATTCTCCCTTAAAGGGGCGTTGTATGGTTGACGCGCGAGCGTCGCGGGCGGTTTCAAAAAATTCTGTCGACGCGAAATACCCGTAAACACAGCGGCCTTCAACGCACCGTAACGGCGGTGTGCTATCATCGAAACATAGGACCCACGTGAATAAAGTAGAAATAATACCGCTCGGCGGCATCGGCGAATTCGGGATGAACTGCATGGGCATTCGATACGCCGATGAGATGATCATCGTTGACGCCGGGATGGGCTTTCCCGAAGAAACGCCTTTCGGCGTCGATATCTGCATACCCAATTTTGATTTTCTCGAAGAATACCGCGGCGACCTGACGGGGATCATCCTGACTCATGGGCACGAAGATCACATCGGTGCGCTGGCCTATATACTCAGAAAATTCAATCTACCCGTATATTCGTCGCGATTTACCCTTGCGCTCGCAGAGAAACGCCTGAGCGAGTTCAACATGCTCGACGACGTCCTGATGCACCGCGTCGAGGCGGGAGACACGATCGAACTTGGGCAATTCAAAATTGAATTCATACATGCATCACACTCGCTGGTAGAGTGCTTTTCGCTTGCGATACACACGCCGGTCGGAACGATAATCCATACCGGCGACTATAAGATCGACGATACGCCGGTCATCGGCAAGCCTTACGATCTGCAGTCGCTTCGACGGATCGGCGACAACGGCGTACTCGCGTTGCTCTGCGATTCGACGAACTCGACAGTACCTGGACGGACGCCTTCGGAAATGGCGGTGATACCCGCGTTCGAGGAGATCTTCGAACAGGCCGAAGGACGACTCGTCATTGCAACTTTCTCGTCCTCGCTCCATCGGCTTCAGATAGTTTTCGACATCGCTCATCAGTATGGACGCAAAGTCTGCGTCATTGGGCGTTCGATGCAGAAAAATGTGGAGATCGCCGAAGATCAGGGGCTACTGAAGATACCGTTCGGCACGATGATCGACCTCGGAGCCTCAAGAGCCCTCGACGACGATGAGATCTGCTATCTTGTCACCGGTTCGCAGGGCGAGATGCGCGCCGCACTCTGGAACATGGCGACGTCCACATTCAAAGGTATGGAGATCGAGCCGGGAGACACAGTCGTTCTATCGGCCCGCATAATACCCGGCAACGAAAAGAACATCAGCCGCTTGATCGGTCATCTTTACAAGCGGGGTGCCAACATAATCGAGGAAAAACGCCGGCTCGTTCACGTTTCAGGCCACGCTTCGCAGGAAGACATCAAGATCATGGTCGAAACTGCGAGGCCTAAATACGTCGTGCCGATACACGGCGAGTATCGAATGCTCTTTCGCCAGAAGGAATTCATCAAGAACCACGTCGGCAGCTACGATGATGAGGATATTATCCTGATCGAGAATGGCGAAGTGCTCGAGATCGACGAGTTTGCCGCCAAGATCGTCGGCAAGCACGAGATGTTCAAGACCTTTATCGACGAGGAGTCGATGGAGGAGATCGAATACGACATTGTCCGCGAGCGTAAGAAACTAGCCTACGGCGGCACTATCTCACTCGTCGTAACGGTTGACCACAAGACCCACAAACTTGTCGGCGATCCGCAGATCAGCTTTCAGGGCGTGGCCGGCATTGACGCCCTGAACGGCTTCGCTGCCGAGGCGCGCGACGCGGTTTCGCAGGCCGTCGGCGACATGAAAACGGAACAGATCGCCGATCGCACAGTTTTCAAGGAAAATCTTCGAATACATCTCAAACGGTTCGTACAGGCCGAATTGAGTTCAAAGCCCGTCATAATGACAACTGTGATCGAGGTATGACCGTCGGCAGCCTTTACGGAGCGCCGCAACCAATACTATTTCGTACAGTAATAAACCTGACATACAATAAGGGGCCCAATTAGCTCTCATTGATACCCAATGAGTATGTCCACGTTCTTTGTCCTATTTGCCTCTGCAGATCCCGGGTCCGGATCTTCTGAGCACATGGTCACGATCTTTCTTGTCGAGGTCGTGCTGCTGTTGCTTTTCGGCCGTCTGCTCGGGGAGCTGATGCAGCGGTTCGGGCAGCCGGCGGTGATGGGTCAGTTGATCGCGGGTATCGTGCTTGGACCTTCGCTCTTCGGACATTTCTTTCCGCATCTCTACCAATCCGTCTTTCCGGACACCGTTGCCCAGAAAAAGATGATAGATGCGATCTCGCAGATCGGCATCCTCATGCTTCTGTTGCTGACCGGGATCGAGACGGACCTCAAGCTAGTCAACAAGATGCGCAGCACGGCTTTGCTGACGTCGCTTGGCGGTATAACGGTGCCTTTCATTTGCGGATATGTTCTGGGCGAGTTTCTTCCCAGCGAGATGTTACCCGATCCTTCGAGACGGCTGGTGACGTCGCTGTTTCTCGCTACCGCGCTTTCGATATCGTCGGTAAAGATAGTCGCCATGGTGATCATGGAGGTGGGGTTCTTGCGCCGGAACATCGGACAGATCATTCTTTCATCCGCGATCCTCGACGACACGATCGGGTGGATCATCATCGCCATAATCGGAGGTTTAGCGTCCGGCGGCTCGGTCAATTTTTCTACGGCTGGACTGGCATTTTTGGGAACCGTCGCGTTTCTGGGGTTTAGCTTCACGCTGGGCCGTCGAATCGTCTCGTTCCTGATCCGATGGACCAATGACCACATGATCATGGAGATGCCGGTGATCTCGATGATCCTGGTGATAACGCTACTCAGCGCTCTTCTAACCGACCTTATCGGCGTGCACACTGTCCTCGGAGCCTTCGTCGTAGGAATTCTCGTCGGTCAATCGCCGATCCTCACCAAACACATCGAGGAACAGCTTAGAGGCCTGATCGTCGCCTTCTTTGCCCCGATATTTTTTGCCCTTGCGGGCCGCGAGATCGACATAACCGTACTCAATAGTGGCGAGCAACTGGCCGTTGCCGGAGGGTTCATATTGATCGCGAGTATCGGGAAAATGAGCGGCGCTTACGTGGGCGGCCGCCTCGGCAGACTGGGCCATCGCGGTTCGACTGCCTTAGCGATAGGAATGAACGCGCGCGGCTCGACGGAAGTGATAGTTGCCACCATCGGTCTCTCGCTCGGCGTCCTAAATCGAGACCTGTTCACCTTGATCGTTGTTATGGCGATCGTGACAACTCTCGTTACACCGCCGTTGCTTAGATGGGCCCTTCGCCGGATCCCTCCGACTGGCGAGGAAAAAGAGCGGCTGGAACGAGAAGAGGCCCACGAAGACCAATTCGTGCCGCATATCGAGCGGATCCTGGTAGCCGCGGATCAAAGCGAGAACGGCAAATTTGCTTCGATGCTCGCGGGGTTGTTCGCCGGAACGCAAAAGGTTACAGCGACGATCATGGACTTTAAGCCTTCGGAGAAGGCGGCTTCTTCTAACCACACGAAGAAGGACAGTCCTTCCGAGATCGCTAAATCATCGGTGGAAATTGGTGCTAAGACAAATCGGGAGAATATGGAATCGGAGTCAACTCCCGATGAACAGCCCTCCATCCTCGTAACGGATGAGAACGAAAAAGAATTCGCCGACGCGGTTCTCAAGGAGTCAGCGAAAGGCTACGATATCGCGTTTCTCGGCATTGACGGCGCCGTGACCGGGTCGACCGAAGAAGCGGACACTGAAACCGATGCGATCGTAACGATCTTGAAAGGCTTCAAAGGCGTCACTGCGCTTGCGGTCACCAAGGGCCGACGGGCGCCGAGGAATCCGGACACCAAGCTGAATATTCTGTTGCCGGTTACGGGGACCGATTATTCACGGCTTGCGGCCGAGGTAGCGATCGCGCTGGCCAAAGCGAGCGGTGGGCACGTGACCACGCTGCATGTGATCCCGCCGGAGACTGAGATCGATGTACTTCGCCGGCCCGAAGAGGTCGTCCGACTTGGCCGAAACATTGGGAACGAGGTCAAGAAGATGGGCAAACGCGAGGAAGTGAAGGTTACCACTCTGTTAAAGCGGCTAAAATCGCCCGAATCGGCAATAGTACGGCGAGCCGCAGCGGGTAAGCACAACTTGATGGTGCTCGGGGTGAAAATGCGAAGCGGCGAAAGCGCTTACTTTGGGCGCCGCATTGCCGTCCTGATCCAGAAGGCGGAATGCCCAATGCTGCTTGTTAACTCTTAGGAACAAATCACTCTTCTCGTCAGCGCGATGGATCGGCGTCGTGGTGTATCATCTGAATTGAGGCATCCAATAGCGTTACGCCGATGAGAGAGACTTTACTTCAGCTTGAACAAACGTCACGACTTCTTGAACCGGACGCACGACGGAGAGCGGCCGTGCGCGAGGCGGTCATCGAGTATTCCGAAGAGTTCCTGGACAATGTCGATGAGCTCAACGCCTACACAGTCTCCGAAGACCGCGGCGTCGGCCTGCTTCGATCGCCGTTCACCGAACGGGGCATCGGGATCGGCACGGCGTTGGACCTGATAGCCGAAAATGTGGATTCACCGGGCCTCAACCCGGCTTCCGGCGGGCACCTGGGATACATTCCGGGCGGTGGTATTTACTACTCGGCCCTCGGCGACTATCTGGCCGATGTTTTCAACCGTTATGCCGGCGTTTTTTACGCTTCGCCGGGTGCCGTCCGGATGGAGAACATGCTCATTCGGTGGATGTGCGATCTGGTCGGATACGGCGAAAACGCCGGCGGGAATCTCACCACGAGCGGAAGCCTGGCGAACATGATCGCGGTTGTTACCGCTCGGGACGCGAAAAATATCAGGGCGCGCGACGTCGAACGGTCGGTCATTTATCTATCTAAGCAAACTCATCACTCCGTCGACAAAGCGATCCGCGTCGCCGGCCTCGGCGAATGTATCATCAGATATCTGCCCCTCGACGAACGGTATAAGATCCGGCCCGACGAGCTCGAAAAACAGATCATAGCCGACAAAAACGATGGCCTAAACCCGTTTATGGTCGTCGCTTCGGCAGGCACGACCGATGTCGGGGCGATCGATCCGCTCGTCGAGATCGGAACGATAGCTCGCGAACACCAACTTTGGTATCACATCGATGCCGCCTACGGCGGGTTTTTCATATTGACCGAAGAGGGAAAGTCGAAAATGCCGGGGTTGGAATTGTCGGATTCGCTGATCATCGATCCGCACAAAGGACTCTTTTTGCCGTACGGTCTCGGTGTGGTCCTTGTGCGGGATGTCGACGACCTGAAACGTTCGTACCGTTTCGACGCGCATTACATGCAGGACGCCTTTGCCGGTCCCGACGAGCTTTCTCCGGCAGAGCTCTCGCCGGAGTTGACGAAGCATTTCCGAGGACTGAGGCTCTGGCTTCCGCTCAAGCTGCACGGGATCGCTCCATTCCGGGCGTGCCTCGAAGAAAAGCTGCTCCTTGCCAAATACTTCCACGCCGAAGTGCAAAAACTTGGCTTCGAAAGTAAGATCGAGCCCGAGCTGTCGGTCGTCACCTATCGCTGGGTGCCCGAAAATGGTGATGCCAACGAGTTCAACAAAAAACTTCTTGACGCCGTTGTCACCGACGGTCGCGTTTTCATATCGTCGACCATGTTGAACGGGGAATTCACTCTGAGATTTGCGTGTCTCGCGTTTAGGACGCACTTGAGCACGGTCGATACTTTGCTGGAGGTACTTGCGAACGCGGTGTCACTAGCCCGGGTGTAGGTAAGGCCTCATTTATCACATATTCGGCAACGAGGCCGCGGTCGCGAGAGATTTTGGCAAATGACCATGGATTGGAAAAACAAAAAAGTATTTCTAACCGGAGCTTCAAGCGGTATCGGCGAGGCACTGGCCAAAGCTCTGGCGAAGAAAGGAGCCGTCCTCGGGCTTGTCGCCCGTCGAAAGGAACTGCTCGATAAGCTCAGGAAAGACTGCGAAAAGGCCGGTGGAACAGCTCGTGTCCTTGCCTGCGACGTGACGAATGAGGATGCCGTTCTTGCGGCCGCCGAGGAATTCGTCCATGAATTCGAGCATATAGATATTTTGATCGCCAACGCCGGAATAGGCGGGAACAACGCTGAGACTCGCTCTCTACAGCCGTTGGCCGTGAAAAAGGTAATTGATATCAATCTGCTTGGAGCGGTCAATGCGGTACATGCCGTCCTGCCGCGAATGCTCAAGCGCGGATCGGGCCATTTGGTCGCGATCTCGAGCCTTGCGGGGTTTCGCGGCCTTCCAAAGTCAGCCGCTTACTCGGCCAGTAAGGCGGGAATGACAGCTTTTTTCGAAAGCGTGCGTCTCGACGTCAAACATCAGGGTGTCGATGTTACGATCATTCAGCCGGGGTTCATAAAAACTCCGTTGACATCTGGCAGGGA
>JBGAVC010000041.1:0-32099 GCA_044228265.1 Pyrinomonadaceae bacterium | reverse complement strand
ATCAAAAAAGTCCTAGGGCTCTCATCCGAAGGGGGCCCGAATCCGCTGCTCGAGACCAAATTCAACGACCTGCCGAAAGAGATACTCGATGCATTCTTTAACGGCACCAAAAAACGATTGACATTTCGTCACGGCACTTACAAGGCCGAACGGGACTGGCGGGGAGCGATGCGCGTCATGCGCGAACGGATCGAAAGCCCTCCATCCGAAAAGATCAAGGCCGCGCTCGAGGACCTGATCTCGCCCGTCACGTGTCCCGTGTGTGAAGGCCGTCGGCTTCAGCCCGAGAGTCTGGCGGTCAAGGTCGGCGGCCTCGGGATCGGCGAATACGCGGACATGCCCATCTCGGAGTCTGCAAAGCGTTTCGCACAGATCAAGCTCAGCCCTCGCGACGAGAAGATCGCCGGAATGGTGCTCAAAGAGATCCGCAATCGTACGAACTTTCTCGACGCCGTCGGCCTCGGTTATTTGACCTTATCGAGGGCTTCGGCGACTTTGTCCGGCGGCGAAGGCCAGCGTATCAGGCTGGCGACGCAGATCGGTTCGCAATTGCGAGGCGTCCTTTACGTTTTGGACGAACCGAGCATCGGCCTTCACCCACGAGACAATCGACGTCTGATCGATACGCTCCATAACTTGCGCGACCTCGGCAACACAGTTCTTGTGGTCGAGCACGACGAGGAAACCATCGAACATGCCGATCACGTCATCGATCTCGGGCCGCTTGCCGGCACGCATGGCGGCGAAGTGATCGCCACCGGCACGCCCGCTGAGATACGCGAACAGAAGACGTCGCTGACAGGACGATACTTGAGCGGGGAATTGAAGATCGACGTTCCCGACCTGCGACGGCTGCCGAACGGGAAACGGATCACCGTAAAAGGTGCTCGCGGCTACAATCTCAAGAATATCGACGTCACGTTTCCGCTCGGATTGTTCACGGTCGTCACGGGAGTTTCCGGTTCCGGCAAATCGACTCTGGTCGAAGAGATCCTTTACCCCGCCCTTTATCGCCACGTTTACCGCTCGATGACCGAGCCGCTCGAGCACGATTTGATCGAGGGCCTCGAACTCGTTGACAAGATCATCGAGATCGACCAGAAACCGATCGGCCGCACGCCGAGGTCAAATCCCGCGACATTTACGGGCCTCTTTACGCCGATCCGAGAACTTTACGCCATGCTGCCCGAGTCGAGGACCCGCGGCTATAAGGCGGGCCGGTTCTCGTTCAACGTTAAAGGCGGCCGCTGCGAAGCCTGCGAGGGCGACGGGATGAAGCGGATCGAGATGAACTTTCTGCCCGATGTTTACGTCACGTGCGACGTCTGCCGCGGGCATCGATACAACCGCGAGACGCTGGCAGTTAAATACAAGGGCTTGTCGATCGCCGACCTGCTCGACACGACCATCGAAGACGCTCTGCCGCTGCTCGAGAACATTCCCGCCATCAAGCAGAAACTCGAAACTCTGCTTGACGTCGGCCTTGGCTACATAAAGATCGGACAGTCCTCGACGACGCTCTCAGGCGGCGAGGCCCAGCGGATCAAGCTTGCCAAGGAGCTTTCCAAGCGAGCCACGGGCAAGACGATCTACATTCTCGACGAACCGACGACCGGACTTCATTTTGCCGACGTTCACAAACTCCTCGACGTTCTGCAAAAGCTGGTCGACACCGGCAACACCGTTATCGTCATCGAACACAACCTCGACGTCATCAAATCCGCCGACTACATCATCGACCTGGGCCCCGAAGGCGGCTCCGGCGGCGGCAAAGTCGTCGCGACCGGCACTCCTGAAGAAGTCGCCCGTATCCGTAAGTCTTATACCGGTCAAGCGTTAAAGTCCGTCCTGTGAAATTTTCTGACTTAAGTTGTCAAAGATCCGTAGGTGCGATTTAGTCATCGCACACATGCTTTCGAACGAGTATCGACCTTAGTTCACGAAACATTGGTCGAACGCCGTTCCCCTTGCGGTTCCCGATAAAGCTATTGGTCCCAGCATTTACGTCCGATCAGCCTCGCGAAACGTTCCAAGCGTTCCACCAGCGTTCCAAAATTCCAAACACGCTGTAACTCATTGTACACACACCATTTAAGCCTCCGAGTTCGGTCCGTTCCGAAGAAATTACAAAAAACAGCAACACACGTGTGCCACAATGAGAAAATTCGAGCAATGACGAGTGTAGCATCAATGCAACATTGTATCATGCAAACTTGAGGAAATCAAGGCTTTTCGGCGTAGCGGAAACGCGGACGCCTTCGTCCGCGTGTAATTCTGTCGTCAACACTGGCGGACGAGGCGCCCGCGACCCGGCGGCGGACGGGGGCGTCCGCGTTCCGCTTGTCTTTTATTTCTATTTCCCTTCCATTATGAATGACCCGACACTAAACCCGCCGTTTCGGACGCGGATCGGGAGGTTGGTGATGCCTTCGCCTGCGGCGGCAACCTGGAGGCGGAGGAAGATGCGGACTTCGGGGCGTTCGAAGCCGTTGATGGCGGAGAGCGTGCGATCGAGGTCGAACTTTGCCAGCGTGCCCAGGATGGTAGAGCCTACGCCGAAATTACCGATCGGGTCGCCGGTTGACATGATGAATTCCCCATCGCGGTAGTTGCCATTGCCCTGAAAGCCGTTGAGGACGGCTGAGGCGGCGGTGAGCTCGTTCATTTTTGGAACGAGGCCCTCGAACATACGCAGAGCTTCGCCGGGATCGATCGCGGAGTAGCCGTTCATGACCTGTCCGAGCATCTGCATCGCGGACGCTGTTTCGGGGCGTTCGCTCGTCGAACGTGCGGCGCTTGCGAGCAAAGAGAGGGCATATGAGCGATTCTCTTTCTTGTCGCGGTTGTAAACGGTGCTCGCCATGTAGACGAGTATCTGGACGCGGTTCTGGTCGGGCAGCCCGTCGGCGATCTGCTCGGCCTCGGTGAACTTGTTCTTCGTTATCAGGTTATACGCGTTTTGGACGTCGAAATTGACGAGCATTTGGTCGCGGGCCTCGTCCGCAAAATTGTCTGCGATGACGGCTCTTGCGGTCGCCACATCGCCGCGGTTCATGAACTTATTCGATGCCGATTGGTAAATCTGCCGGCGAATATCGGTCCCGAATTTATTGGCTGCTGCCATCATCTGTTCGGGCGGCGTGTCATTTTCCATCAGTTTCTGATACTGGGTGTCGAGCGCGGAGGGCACACCTGGCGAATAAGTGCGGCTAACGATCTTTCTGACCTGTTCGAGCGATGAGGGCGCAAATTTTTCGGCGAACGTCACCACTGGCTGCCCCACGTACCCGATCGCGCGCTGGTCATTCAAGACCACGTCGATCAATTTCATAGCCAGCGAACGGGCCTGGGCCGCGTCGAACTTCAATTTCACATCCGCAGCGTTTTGCCCCGAAATGAAGTGGTTCACTATCGCCTGCGACAGTTGAAGATCCACGTATTGGGGCTGGCCGTCGTTGAAAAAACTATCATGGAGCAGTTTGTCGACGACGGCGGATGCCATTTCAGAGGCGGCGTCCGTATCTTTTTGTGCGAGGCGCGTCAATTGGTTGAACGTATCGCTGGTCAAGCCTTTGGCTAAGGCTTCCTTGAGCAGTTTGACCGCCCGGTCGGGGCTTTGTTCGGCCGCCATCCGGTAAAAGCTCTGCTCCATGTAATCCTCGTTTTGCACGATATAGTTGCCCCCGCGTGCAAAGTTGCCGATCTTCGAAGATTCGGCTCTTTCGGCGGAAATAGCTCGCTGAACCGTCGCGGGCCTCGTCGATACAAGAAGCTCGAGAGCAAGCTCGGCGTCGCGAGCGGCGATCGTGTTCAATATCTGCTGCCTTGTCGAGCCGCCGTTCAAAAGTTCATTGTATGGGTTCGAGGCCCGTTTTGATTCAGCAGCATTTTGGGCACTGATAAGCTCGTCCGCGGACCTTCTAAACAACGCCCGGGCTCGGTCCGCGTCCTGGGTCCAAATGAGATTGCCGACCTTGCTGTAAATGACCGCGCGGTTCTCGGGCAGCTTGAGGTTGTCGGCATCGGTCAACGTCTGCTCGACCAGTGCGGCGATCCGTTTCTGGTTTGCCTTCACGGCGTCATCGGCTTCGGTCTGAGCGGAGATGTGCGCGACCGCCAAAGACATCAGAAAAAGCAGCGATAAAAACAAGTATCTCATTTTCTCAGACCTCGTATTGCGAATTGATTACAACCTTACAGACACTAGAACGAGGCAAAAGGTTGTCTTTTGCACGGCGGACAAAAAAACCTCGTCACGAGGCGAATCAGAATTGTAGTGAGATCAATTGAGGCCCGTCTCTGCAAGCTGCAGCCTGAACGCGGCGCGGATCTCGCGGCGGGTAAAAAGGTCGATGAGCTTTTGGGCCCTCTCGAGGTCGGTTTTTGCAAGCGTCCGAAGCGTACCGGTATCTATCTGGAACCCGAATTGCCAGCCCATTCCGATAACGAACTCGCCGAGGCGCACTGAGCCATTGTTCTGAAAGCCCTGCACCATGGCAGAGGCGTCGGCGAGTTCATTCAATTGCGGTGCGAGCGGTTCGAGGCAGTTGAACGATTCGTCCGCGTCGATCGGGGCGTAGGCACCAGCAAGTTGCATGAACTGGACAAGCTCCGAGTTGTCGGACGGCCTGTCGGGCATCATGGTCCTGACCTTTCGCAGCACGCCGACCGAGAACGACTTGTTGTCCGTGGGGTTCTTCTTGAACGCCGCGGTCGCCAGGCCAAGCAGCATCATTCGTCGCGGTTCATACGCAAGGTCATCGATGAAATGTTCGGCCTCCGTGTACTTGGTCTGTCCTATCAGGTAATTGGCATACGCGATATTCATCGCATTGAGAGCATTGTCGAGAGCGGCGCCGGTGAAATACTGATTCAGCAATCCGGTCGCACCGTTGATATCACCTGTCTGTGCCATACGCGTCGCAGCAGCCTGATAGACGGGAGCACGCTCATCAGGGGCCAGCGATCTGGCTTCGGTGACCATTTGAGCAGGAGAAGCCCTGCTGTCGATGATCTTTCGCACGTCGGGGTCGACAGCCATCATGCCGGGAAATAGGCTGCTCTTTTGCAGTTTTTTGAGCGCGGCGACCGAGCCGGGCTGGAGTTTCTGGGCAATGTTGACGACGGCGGCGAAACGCTGTGTTCCGTATCTCGAGTCCTGCGACAGTGTAAAGCTGATCAGCTTGCCAGCAAGAGAACGGATCTGCATGTCGTTGAATTTTATTTCCTTGACGTCGGGTTTCTTGTCGCGAATGTAATCGTTGAGAATGGTCGTCGCAAGGTTGACCGTGTCCATGTCGCCGGGATTGTTCGAAAAATCGGAAGACATCAATTTGTCGAGCACCTCGGAGGCGAGGCCGTTAGCGGCTTCGGCGTCTTTCTCGAAGAGCTTCTTGAGCAGGGAGAGGGTTTCGGACGAGATGCCGCGTTTTAACGAATCCACGAGCAATTTGACGGCCGTCGCCGGGTCCTGTTCGGCGGCGAGCCGCGTGATCCGCTGTTCGAGGTTTAGTTCGTTCCTGACCTGTGCGATGCCGATCCCGCCGACATCCGCAATTTTAGGCGTTGGGTCGGCAGCCTGGGTGAGGGCCCGTTGGATGGCCCCTGTCCGGGTGCGGTAAAGGCTCTCAAGCGCGAATTTGGCATCGCTCGTCGCTATCGTCATCAAGATGGTCGGGCGGATGGCCTGATTGATGCGGTATTCGTATCCGCTGCGGTTCGGTCGATTTCGGGCTTCGGACTCGGCCTGCGACTGAGCCGTGACGAGGTCGTCAATGGACTTTTGAAAGAACGCGGAAGCCTGTTTCTGGTCACGTTTCCAGAGCATTGCACCAAGTCGGGCGTAAACGAAGGAACGATTTTCGGCGAGGCCAAGGCCGTCGGCGTCAGACGTTAATTGCGAGACTATTGCAGCCTGACGTTCCTGCTTTTCGGCGTTCTTCTGTTCAGCGGTTGGTTTTACCGCCTGGGCGAACACCGACGTGGGAATAATGACGAAGACAATAGCTAAGAATATCGCTCGATACATATCTTTCCTTTGACGCTTTCCACGTGGCTTGTGGCCGAGGAATATGACGTTTTGTTCGATAATACTATATGTTTCATATCCAGTGAGACACGTTCGATCTGTTCAAGCGAGGGCATACGTCGCGCCGGTTTGCTATAATAGGGCATTGATCCACATTCTTAACATTCTATTTTCTTGAAGCGTGCGGTGCCGCGTGAATGGCGGGCCGACGAAGTGATTATTTGTAAATGAGCCAGGTAACAGAACAAATTGTATTAGATGCGCTGCGGCAGATCATAGATCCCGATCTCCGCAAAGACATCGTAACGCTAGGATTTATCAAGGACCTCGCGATCGACGGCGGCGGCGTTTCGTTCCGCATCGTCTTGACGACGCCGGCTTGCCCGGTCAAAGAGGAAATGGAGTCGCAGGCGACATCGCTCGTAAGCAGCATCGCCGGCGTGACCAGCGTCAAGGTAACGATGGACGCTGAGGTGCCGCAGGGCCGCGGTATTGCGAACAACATCGCGATACCCGGCGTCAAGAACATCATTGCGGTCTCGAGCGGTAAAGGCGGCGTCGGCAAATCGACCGTTGCGGTAAATCTGGCCGTCGCTCTTGCCGCGGACGGCGCCAGCGTGGGCATCATGGACGCTGACGTCTACGGCCCGAACGTCCCTATGATGCTCGGGACCGGTTACGGCCAACCCGCGGTCGAGAACGGAAAACTGCGTCCGATCGAGGCTCACGGGATCAAGATGATCTCGATGGCTGTGCTTGTGCCGCCCGACAAACCGATGATCCTTCGCGGCCCGATGTTACACGGCGTCGTCAGGCAGTTCCTATCGGACGTCAACTGGGGTGAGCTTGACTACCTGATCGTAGACATGCCGCCGGGAACCGGTGACGTGCAGCTCTCGCTCGCTCAGCTCGTGCCGGTCCAGGGTGCCGTGCTCGTTACGACGCCGCAGGAAGTTTCTCTTTCTGACGTCCGACGCGCGGTAAAGATGTTCGAGACGGTCAATGTGCCGGTGCTCGGCGTCATCGAGAATATGTCGTACTTTATCGCGCCGGACACGGGCAATCGATACGAGATCTTCGGCAAGGGCGGCGGACGGAAACTGTGTGATGAATACGACCTCAATTTCCTTGGCGAGGTGCCGATGGGGATCGAGGTCCGCGAGGGCGGCGACAAAGGCGTTCCTGTTGTAGTGTCGAACCCAGACTCGCCACAGTCCGCGGCATTTCGCGGCGTTGCCGAAGAAGTAGCACGCCAGGTGTCGATCGAGGCGATGAAGCCGGAATTGACGATCCTCAGTCGGGCCGGTTAGTTTGGATCAGCTCTTTGCGATCTTTGTCATGGTTCGCTGCGTCCTTTGCGTTAAGAAAGAGGCTTAAACGCAAAGTTCGCAAAGCTAAGACGCGAAGGTCACAAAGATCGAATCATCGTAAATATCGTCAGCCTTAAATATTGATTGCTTGTGAAAATCAGTCTGTTAAGCTAATATCTACTTTTAGGTAAGGATTCGCTGCGGCGGTCCTATTTTAATATAACGGAGTCATTAGAGATTATGTCAGCAGTTGCAGCACCGAACGTTGAGCTTAATGTCACGCCTAGCGCCATAGAGGAGATCAAGAAGTTTCTCGCGAGTGAAGACGATCTGCCAGAAACGTCAGGGCTTCGAGTGCGTGTTGTTCCGGGCGGATGTTCGGGATTTCAGTACAGCCTGAATATCGAGGAAGAGTCGCGTCAGGGAGATTTTATTCTCGACAAGGACGGTATCAAGCTGTTCGTCGATATGTTTTCGGCGCAGTATCTCAACGGTGTGGTCATCGATCATACTTCGAATATGATGGGGTCCGGCTTTACGTTCGAGAACCCGAACGCGACGGGCGGCTGTGGCTGCGGGACGAGCTTTTCCGCGTAGTCGAAGTTTTTCCAAATTCATGTCAAGCGAAAGGCCGAAAATATTTTTCGGCCTTCTTTATATTTTAATGGAAGCGAAATTCGATTGGGTGTGTTCTCAGGTATCCATTTGACAACTGAGGAAACTAGTGGAAAAGAGAGACGGGGCATCATGGTTAAAACCTGATGCCCCTTACTCTTTGTGCACCCGCGTCTTCTTTAGCGACCTTTGCGTTCTTTGGTTGAAACCAGACTCTTGCCGCGCAAAGAGGCAAAGGTCGCAAAGAACGCTTTCGAGTCTCGCGTCTCACATGAAGTGGGCCGCTCTTGTTTCCGGGTTTGCGTTCGACGCCTCTATCTGCAATACTTTCAACATACGGCACAATTGAGATCGTCGAACGGCGCGGACGAGGTTTACTCGTTTCGGAATTTGCCTGGCTTCTGACGATAGGTCATGTGCTACAATTGGGGAGCGGCCGATCCCGTGGCCCGTTTCCCGACCCTCAGACAGTAAATCAAATTTTGGAGTTTTTTGTAGATGGATCTTAAAAAGGTGTTCTTTGTTTTGACGCTCGCGGCAGTGTCTATCGTGTTTTTTGGAAGTTCGGCAGTGGCACAGCAACGCGATAGGGTCGTTAAACCCACGTCCAGCCGCCCGACCAATCTTCCTCCGGCAGAGCCCCCGGCCGCTGACCCGAAAGTCAAAACGACATCTTTTTCTCGTCCCGTGTTGACGACCCCGATCAACGTAACTCCTCAGCCCGCATCAGACAGCCCGCTTGTCACAAAGACAGCTTCGGTCAAAGCCGTTTACGTTTCGTCCGCGATCGCTTCCGGTCGCACAGCGTATGGGGCAGGTGCGAGTGCGAAGATGATGGCCGGGATCCAGGCACGGTTCGGCAAGCCATATCGTCACGGTGCTACCGGTCCTAACTCGTTCGACTGCTCGGGGTTCGTCTTTAGCGTTTTTAACGAGGCCGGCGTGCCAATGACGCGAGACAGCGTCCGAAGCCTGTGGGCCACTTCGGAACCCGTAACGGGCGACGATCGTTTCAAGTTCGGCACGCTCGTGTTTCTAAACGGCCTGGGCCACGTCGGCATCGTGGCTGACGAGAACGGTTTCTATCACGCTTCGTCAAGCAAAGGCATTATGTACTCGCCATTCAAAGGGTACTGGTCGAACCGTATCGTGGGTTTCCGTCGGTGGAAGCAGCCGGAAGTTTCGGCGACGAAGCCGAAAAAATAGCGGTCGGCAAATAAGTGCGATCAAGGCCCGGCGATGGTTTACGCCGGGCCTTTTCGCGTTTTACTTATGAATCCCGGACGCGACAGATTGTCCTTGCACTCGTAAACGACAGCGATCTTGTCGATCGAGACGTATGCGACCTCTTCTTCCTCGTCGCGAAGGTAAAGCACCCCGAGTTTGACGTCCATCACATCTCCGCGAAACGAGACTCCCGTGCCACACGTTACGTCGATCTTTTTTCCCAGCAGACTTTTAAGCAGCTCTTCCATAATCCTTTGGTCCCCGCGTTCGGGTCATCGCCGCAGTGCCGCAGCACGTGCGTTTTGTCCCCAGCGGCTGGGCTCGGGCTGCTCGACGGCGGCCGGCCGAGACTTGAGTGAACCGGCATAACCGAGAGCGGCGGCAATTATCGCGATGTCCGACGATTGCAGCGAAATGGAGGTCTTTGCCGCGCGACGTTCATTAAAACGAGGAATAAATCCAGTATCGAGATTGCCGGCGATGAACTCGGGATCATCCATCAACTCACGGAAAAAGGGAAGCGTGGTTCGAATGCCGGCGACATCGTACTCCATCAGAGCCCGCCGCATGCGGTCGACCGCTTCGGCACGGTCGCGGCCGTGCACTGCCAGCTTGGAGATCATCGGGTCATAGTAGATCGATACCTCGCCTCCCTCGTAAACACCGCCGTCGTCGCGGACGCCGGGTCCGTGCGGCAGCCTTAGACGCGTGATCCTGCCCGGCGACGGCATAAAATTGGCCTCGGCGTCTTCTGCATAGACGCGGCACTCGATAGCGTGGCCCGAGATGCGGATATCGTCCTGCGTGAACGAAAGCGGCTCGCCCCAGGCGACGCGGATCTGCTCGCGCACGAGGTCGTAACCGGTGATCAGCTCGGTGACCGGATGCTCGACCTGCAGACGCGTGTTCATCTCGAGGAAATAGAACGACCGATCAATATCCGAGACCAGAAACTCGACTGTGCCCGCCCCGACATAGTTGACAGCGCGGGCGACTTTAACCGCGCATTCGCCCATTCGCTGTCGAAGCTCGGCCGAGTCGATCGGCGAAGGCGCTTCTTCGACGACCTTTTGGTGGCGGCGCTGGATCGAGCATTCGCGTTCGGCGAGATAGACGTGGTTTCCGTGGGTGTCGGAGAAAACCTGTATCTCGATATGACGTGGGCGAACAACAGCCTTTTCGACGTAGACGGCGTCGTCGCCAAATCCCGCCAAAGCCTCAGCCTGCGCGGTCTCGAGAGCGGACTTTAACTCCGATTCTTCATGGACGAGCCGCATGCCCTTGCCGCCGCCGCCGGCGGACGCCTTCAGCATGACGGGATAGCCGATCTCGGACGCGGTCGCCTTGGCATCGTCGAAAGAACGCAGCGGCTCCGTTGTCCCGGGCACGATCGGCACGTCGGCATCGATCGCGATCTTGCGGGCCGACATTTTGCCGCCGAGGCCTTCCATAGCTTCGGGCGGCGGACCGATGAAGACGAGACCGGCTGCCGTAACGTCGCGGACAAAACCTGCATTTTCCGAGAGAAATCCGTAACCCGGATGGATCGCTTCCGCTCCGGAGCGTTTGGCAACGTCTATGATCTTGTCGCCGCGAAGATAGCTGTCCTTCGACGCCGCGGGACCGATGTTATAAGCCTCGTCGGCCATTCGAACGTGAAGCGCGTCGCGGTCGATGTCCGAATATACGGCGACCGTCGCGATATTCATTTCGCGGCATGTGCGGATGACCCGGCAGGCGATCTCTCCGCGATTGGCGATCAGTATCTTTTTGAACATTTTCTGTTTGGCTGCATCGTGGCCACAGCCTCAAAATGCCATTTTGACACAGCTAGGACATTCGCGGTATCACGGGCACGTGATCAGTGTCATTCAAGCGTCGAATTACCTTGATTTCTCGGGTCGTAACGAACGCCGACTTTGGCTCCGGGCGCGTAGCGGATGCGGTCGAGGCGTTGTTCCATTGTGAGAATCTCTGAAGACTCGAAATCGACGCCGTTCAGCGTGTACATAAAGTGAGCGATCTCGTCACCGTTGGCATCGACGTGCGTGTCGATTATAACGCCGTCGGTTATGCGGCCATTGGCGAGCAGTCGCCGACGCCGTTCGTCGGGATCGACGGCCTTTTTTCCTCTGATCCTGTCGAGCAAACCCATTCTTTCTAATCCACCACGAGCGGCGGCCGGCGATATCGTGCCCGCAGCTTATTTATTGACGCAAGAACCGCTTTGCGTTTTATTATCGTCGTTTCAAGCGGCCTTTTACCAGGTATATCGAGCATGATCAGGCCCAAAAGTATCGTCAATATTCCCTGACCGGGAACGCCGGGCAGCGACAAAATAATTCCTAGCACGATCAAAAATACGCCGAAAACGTTTTTGGCGATGACGGCTCCCCAACGGACCAGCCACGGGCTGTCGGGCAGAAAATCGCGCTCGTAATGGCTGCTGAAATAGTTCTCGGGGATCCTGACCATCACGATCCCGATCGCCAATAAGCTGACGCTCAACGATATTATGAACAGCAAAAACCCAATGAGTATGTTGTTCCAGCTTATTGACGCTGACAGCTCCGCGATCCAATTCATTACTCAGTGGGAGACGAGGTCTCCAGTTTTTGAAATTCCTTCCAGATGAACCACATCCGGTGGATCAGCGTCCAGACCGAACCGACCGCCAGTACCCAAAGCACTTGTGGCATTCGGTTCGCGAACGGGCTAGTCGAGGACCAGTTCCACGTTGACAGGGCCCCTATTATGAACAGCACCACACGTTCAGGCCGTTGCAGAAAACCGACATTCGCCTTAACGCCGAGGCCTTCGGAGCGGGCAGTCGTATAACTGACCATTACGGAGGCGATCATTCCGACACCGCCGAGAAATACGTTAACGATCGAATGCTGCGGTGAGTTGCTGGCGTAAAACATCATGACGCCAAGAAAACAACCCATATCCGAGATCCTGTCGAGTGACGAATCGAGAAAACTACCGAATTTCGTGACACGTCCCGACAACCGAGCGACATTGCCGTCAAGCATGTCGAATAAATTGGCCACGATCAGAACGATTCCCGCCCAGAAGAACTCGCCAACACCGAACAAGACCGCGCAGCCGATATTTATCGTAACGCCAAGCGTCGTCAGGATGTTCGGCGAGATGCCGGCGGACGCCAAGGCGCGCACCATCGAGTTGATGATCCGCATCGCTCCGCGTCCTATTTCGGCACCTAACATTTGCTAAGCAATTAAAAAATCAAAAGTAAAAAGTCAAAAGCAGACAACAAGACACGGATCTTGAGCTGTTACTTGTTTTGCTTTTACTCAGTCCACCTGGTCGTGGATCGTGGTCAATCGGCTGATCTCGAAATTGCGCCAGCCATTCGGCGTCTTTACCTTGACCTCATCGCCTTCCTCTTTGCCCATCAGTGCCTGCCCGATCGGTGAGACCGTGGAGATCATCCCTTTGTCCGGGTCGCTCTCTTCGGAGGTGACGAGTTTATAGGTCACCTTTTCGTCCTTGTCGAGGTCGTAGAGTGCGACCGTTGAACCGTATGCTATTCGGTCCGTCGGCAGCTTGGAAAGATCGATAGACTCGATCTCACCGATCCGCGTGCGGATCTGCATGATCCGCGCTTTGACGATCGACTGGCGTTCGAGAGCTGCTTTGTACTCGGCATTTTCACGTAGGTCGCCGAATTCACGCGCCTTCTGGATCTCTTTGGGCAGTTGGAAGTGCAGCTCGTCCTCCAGGCCGTTGAGTTCGGTTTGAAGCTTTTGTTTTATATCTTTCATAGATCTTACCGTCGGTCAACGAACATCAACTATCGCTTTCGCGAGGCGAGGCGAACGAGATGCCGATGTCGCGGGCCGATCGGACCATTTGTCCATCGATCGGCACGGTCTTGATGGCCGTACAGGCGTCCGAGATCGGCACCGTCACGACCGTGCCGGCCTGCAAAGCAACCATCTTACCGCTTTCGCCGCTAGCCAGTGCCCGGACCGCGCAGGCGCCAAAATTAGTGCCGAGCATTCGGTCGAAAGCGTTCGGGCTTCCGCCTCGCTGCAGGTGACCGAGTACGACGCATCTCGATTCCTTGCCTGTCAGCTCTTCGATCCGGCGTCGAACGTATTCGCCGATACCGCCGAGGCGAAGCTCCTGCGTGTCGGAGTACATCTCGGATTTTCCCACCTCTTTGGCACCTTCGGCAACAACGATGTTGGTAAATCGCGATCCGCTTTTCTCGCGTTCATACACCTTCTTGATCAGCGAATCGAACGAGAACGGGATCTCCGGGATCAAAATGATATCGGCGCTGCCGGCAAGACCCGCATGCAGGGCGATCCACCCCGTGTTGCGGCCCATTACCTCGAGGACCATTACACGGTCGTGCGACGCTGCAGTAGTGTGCAGCCGGTCGAGTGCCTCGGTGGCAATGTCGATCGCGGTCATGAATCCGAATGTGAGCTCGGTCGCCGCAAGGTCGTTGTCGATCGTCTTTGGAACGCCGATGACCGGGAATCCTCGTTTTTGGAACTGCTCGGCGATCGCTAAGGTGCCTTCGCCGCCGAGGACGATCAGGGCCTCGATCTCGAGTATGTCGAGATTTGCAAGGGCCTCGCCGATCGGCATTTCCGGAAAATACGGCTTGCCGTCGATCATCTTCACAAAACTGCCGCGATTTCGCGTGCCGAGTATGGTGCCTCCGCGCGGAAGTATGCCGCTAACGCTTTTTCTTGTGAGGTTGACAGTCTTGGGTTCGCCGAGAATTCCCTCGAAACTGTCTTCGATACCTATGACCTTCATGCCGAATTCGCCGACCGCTGTTCGCACGACGGCCCGAATAACGGCGTTCAATCCCGGAGCGTCTCCGCCGCCGGTCAAGATCCCAATTTGCTTGTACATAAAAAAAGAGTCCGTAAAGCAAAACGTCGATCTTACTTCAAGAACTCATGATCAAAGATCTGGCGGAGCCGAGAGCCCAAGGCACCGCCAGCATTCAAATATCAGTTGCCCGACGTCCGCGAGAACGCACCATTAAATGCCGTCTCGGTTATTTTCCCCGCCTGCGGCATCGATTCGATCGCCTTTAGCACTTGCGGGTCCGTCTCGAGAAACACTTGTATGCCGGCCTCGTTCGAATAGTTCGAGGTCGCCAGTTCCTGCCGAATGCGCGCTTTTGCGTATTCAGCCTGGCTGTTGACGTTTTCCGCGGTCAGGCCGTTGGCCTTGTCCGCGGCGGCAAAATTGCGGAATGCCTCAAAAAGTTTCTCGCCGACAACCAGATCGCCCGATCCGACGACCTGTTTGAAACTTTGCTTCTCCGTCTTGTACGACTCGAGTCCGCTGACACGCCCTGAAACCAATTGCCTAACAAAGAAGAATGCCGCTTCGCCTATGCGCGACTTTAGCGGATTAGCTTCCGGCGTCGGAACGCGAACGTCGGGTTCGATTCCGCGTCCACCGTAAAGCGTTCGCCCATCGGGCGTCGTGACCGGGCTTCCCGCGGGTTTTGGCGCCGCATCGGCTACGGGACCGTCGGGTGAATCGGTTTGGTGGGTGTAATAATCGTAGATAGAGCCGCTCGAATAATCCCGCTGCAGCGATCTGCCGTAGGGCGTGTAATAACGGGCCGTAGTCAAGGTGATGCCCGTACCGTAGGGCAACCTAAATATCCGCTGGACCAACCCTTTGCCAAAACTCTCGCTCCCGACGATCAGCCCTCGGCCGTAGTCCTGCAAGGCTCCCGCGACGATCTCGGACGCTGAGGCCGAGCCGCCATTTATCATCACAACAAGCGGGAAGGTCTCGACATTGCCCCCAACGGCCCTCAGTTCGCGAGCACTGTCGAAACGGGACGCTTTGACCGAAACGACCGTTTGCCCGGCAGGCACGAATTGGCTGACGACCTGGATCGCCTGATCGAGCAAGCCGCCCGGATTGCCCCGGAGGTCGAGGACGAGACTTTTCATCCCCTGTTTCTTAAGCTCTGTGATCGATTGTTTTAGCTCGTCGGCAGTGGTCTGCTGAAATCCGCCGGTGAGCCCGACATAACCGACGCCGCCCGGCAGCATGAAATAATTGCGGACCGACGGAAGCGGAACACCGCCACGCACGATTTCGAATTCGAGCGGTTCAGGTACGGCTGGCCGAGCGAGTTTGATCTTTACGGTCGTTCCTTGTTCGCCGCGAACGTTTTTTGAAACCTCGGAGCTTGTCCAATCTTTGGCGTCCTTGCCGTCCACACTGACAAACTTGTCACCGTATCTTAAGCCCGCCCTGTCGGCCGGCGTGTTCGGAACGACCGATTGGATGTAAACGCCGTCACGATGTTGAAAGATCGAAACGCCTATCCCATAGAATTGCGATGCCTGCTCTTCGTCAAGCTTCTTGAGATCTTCACGATCGAAGAACGACGAGTGCGGATCGAGCGTCCACAGCATCCGCTGCATCGCACTGTCCGAGATCTTTTCGGGGTCCGCCTTGCCGACATAATTGCTTCCGACAGCGTCGAGAGCTTCCTTATAATCAGCGACGATCCGTTCCTTGGTGACCCCGGACTCGGCCGATGTGCGTACAGGCATTCGGCCAAATAGCCCGCCGACCACGGCTCCGACCGCGATCAAAATACCGGCAATAAGCAAAAATCTCTTGTTCATGTCGTAAACATCACGCAAACCACAATTATAACATAACGTTTTCGCGAATAATTCGTATGTCCTTGTGGAACTCGCCTCGCGATTTACATTTAATACGCGAGACTCTACTATTAGCTATTTGCGATGAACCCAAAGATATCGATCGTTGTCCCCGCATTTGACGAAAAGGACCGTCTCGGCGGCTCGATCGTAAAGATACTTGATTACGCCGATAATTCGCCCGAGACGATTGAATTGATCCTCGTGGACGACGGGTCGGCCGACGAAACGGCCGATGTCGCGCGCGAAGCCGCGGCGGGTTACCCCGAGATCGAGACCAAGGTCATACGGTACGAACAGAACCGCGGCAAGGGCTTCGCTGTCAAAACAGGGCTGCTTGCGGCAAGGGCAGATATTGCGTTGTTCAGCGACGCCGATCTGTCAACGCCTATCGACGAGATGACCAAACTTATTGACCCGATCGAGAGCGGCGAATTTGATGTGACCTTTGGGTCTCGCGCCATCGATCGCAGCCTGATTGGGACGCATCAACCGTGGCGCCGCGAGCAGGGCGGACGCGTTATCAACCTGATCATAAAAAAGATGTCGGGTCTGGATTTTTGGGACACGCAGTGCGGCTTCAAAGCGTTCAATATGAAGAAATTTCGGCCGCTGCTCGATCATATGACGGTCGATCGCTTCGGTTTTGATGTGGAGTTTTTGTTCGTCGCGAAATATCATGGACTTAGGCTCAAGGAAATTCCCGTACGGTGGAACGACGTTGCCGGATCAAAAGTAAGCGCGGTCCGCGATACTCGTCGAATGATCAGCGAACTCATCCTGATACGCAGGAACGCGAAAAACGGAGCCTACGATCTCAAATGAGTGCCAGGCTTAACGTAAATATCGACCACGTAGCCACGATCCGCGAGGCCCGCAAGACGATCGAGCCAAGTATCATTACGGCTGCGGTGATGTGCGAACAAGCGGGGGCCAATGGTATTACCGTCCATTTGCGCGGTGACCGCCGTCATATCCAGGATCGCGATATCGAACTGCTCCGGGACGTCGTCACAACGTACCTAAACGTCGAAATGACCGCGTCGGACGAAATGGTCGGAATCGCGCTGAAGACGAAGCCGGATGCTGTCTCGCTGGTTCCGGAGAACCCGAACGAGGTGACGACCGAAGGCGGACTCGACGTCGTTACTCACTTCGAGACGATCCAATACGCGATCGGGGGGCTGAAGCAGGCGGGCATATTCGTCAGTATTTTTATTGATCCCGTGGCCGGGCAGATCGAGGCGGCGGCACGTGCTGGTGCACAGCAGGTCGAGCTTTGTACCGCCGAGTATGCCGAATTGACGTTGGGATCAAGAGCCGCCCACGGCGAGGGCGAGGAACGGGCGAATGCCGAGATCGAACGTATCCGAAGGGAAGCTCGGCACGCAAGAGACCTCGGTCTGATCGTCGCGGCTGGACACGGATTGACCTACCGCAATGTTGGCTCACTTGCCGCGATCCCGGAGATCAGCGAGTTCAATATCGGCCACAACATCATTTCGCGAGCGGTTTTTGTCGGACTCGGGCAGGCGGTCAGGGAAATGACCGAGGCCATTCGAACAGCGTCCTGAGAATGCCTTCCCTGTTTACGGATTTCGAACGACTTTGCGGCGAGGCACGCTCTTGCCGGCTGTGCCCCGAACTTGCAGACAAGCTCGCTGTCCTGGGCCCGCTGAACGGATGTCTCGAACCGAAGGTCTTTTTCATCGCCGAGGCCCCAGGACGACGAGGCGCCGATCGAACGCGACGTCCTTTCTGCGGCGACAAGTCCGGCGAGAATTTCCAGCTCCTGCTCGACTCGATCGGGCTCGAACGCGATTCGATATTTATCACTAATTCGGTAATGTGCAGCCCGCGGAACACGACGGACGCTAATCGCAGGCCGAAACGAAGCGAGATCGCGAATTGCTCTTCGTTTCTCCGCCGCCAACTGGAACTGATCAAGCCGCAGATGGTCGCCACGATGGGAAGCGTGGCTCTAGAGGCGATAAAATTGATCGAGCCGCACGATCTAACTCTGAAAGCCGAAGCGGGTCGACTAGTCGAATGGAACGGTGTTTCTCTGGTGCCTTTGTATCATCCGAGCCCGCAAGTGATCGCCGCCCAGCGAGGATTGGAACTTCAAATGCGGCATTTTGCTGTTCTCGGTAGAGCGATCTCAGATCAGGCGAAGGGACAAGAGTCGCGGGCGGCGAGGATGTGAGCAGAACCCATGGATCCTGAACTTTTGGAGATCTACAACGAAATTCGATCGGGCCGGGCCGGCTTCTACGAGCAGCGACGGGGGTTCATCGCCGTGCATGGCAAAGAAGCCGTTCAGTTTCTTGATGGCCTCATCACCAATGATGTAAAGACGATCGACGAGGGTGGTCAGATGCTGGCGGCATTCCCGAATGCTCAAGGCAGGCTGCTGGCCGTCGTACGCGTCCTAAGGCGGGGCGAACGCTTCCTTTTCGAGACCGAGAGCGCGACCCGCGAGACGCTGTTCACGAATCTTCATCGTTTTACATTCGCCGGCGATTTTTTTGTCGAGGACCTTTCGGAGAGCTACACCTACTTTGAGATCTTTGGTCCGAAACAGGACGTATGTCATCCGAATGTCGGCGAGCGCGTCGATGGCGCGTTTGCGTTCGAATTGCCGCACGGCGCCGGATATTTTATTCCGGACGATAAAGCCGCAGCATTTCGCACGTTTTTGACAGGAGAGAACAAGTGCCTGACGATAGCTCCCGAACTTTACGAAACGTTTCGTATCGAAAGCGGCGTCCCAAAATTCGGAGTGGATATGGACGAAACGACTATCGTCCCGGAGCTCGGCAGCGAGGGCATGATCTCGTATAACAAGGGATGCTACATCGGACAGGAGATCATCGCCCGCATCCATTTTCGCGGTCATGTGGCAAAACAAATGACGGGCCTGATCCTGTCAGAACCGCCTGCGTCAGCGGGCGGCCAGTTGGTTGGTGCTGAACTTACTTCGGAAGATGGCAAACCGGCAGGCCGCATCACCTCGGTCACATATTCTCCGAAACTAGAAACGACAGTGGCTCTCGCTTTCGTTCGGTATGAACATCTCGCAGCGGGAACCGAGCTTACCGCGAACAACATAAAGGTAACTGTCACCGATCTTCCGTTCGTCTAAGATCCGATGCACGACGCCACTCAGGATCTTCTGAATGCATTCGACGGCCACGACGTCGAAGCGGTTCGGGCTGCGCTCGACGCCGGTGCGGACGCGTGCTCGCCCGTCGAGGGAAAGACGCCAGTAGAACACCTTTTGACGCAATACTGGCGGTCTGATCGACTGCCGCAGTGCTTGCAGATGCTTATCGAACATGGAGCCACGTTGGATGATCCTTATTTGATCCCGGTGCTTCTGGACGACGGTGGAGCGGTAAGGGATATGGCAGGAAACGATCCGAAGATCGTCAAACACCGCACCTCGCTTGTTTCTGCGTTTACTGCATTAGAGGATGTGACACTTCTGCATGTGGCCGCTGAGTATGGGAATCTGAACGCGGCTCGAGCGCTTATCGAAGCCGGTGCCGATGCGAACGCCGCGGCCGGAGTCGATGATTGCGGAATGAACGGGCACACTCCGCTGTTTCACACGGTCAATTCAAACGCGAATCGCTCAGCCCCGATCATGCGGCTGCTTGTCGAGGCTGGGGCGGACGTCCGTGTCCGACTGAACGGCCTGTGGTGGGGCAAGGGTTACGAGTGGGAAACGTTGTTCTTCGACGTTTCGCCGATATCGTTCGCTCAGATGGGATTGATGCCACAAGTGCATAGAGACGAACGCGACATCTTCGCAAACATTGAATATTTGCAGTCTGCGTCAGGCGGCCTATTCCCGACCCTGCACAACGTGCCTAACCGCTATCTCCGAGCGAAATGAAAAACCCGCGACCGCTGTGATAAGATTGCCGAAAAGATGGCAAATTCCGACATCGACCTGCCAAACGCCAAGCTCGCGTATACGATAATTCAATCGCTGCTCGATGGTCACGAAGCATTGAGCGACCTCTTGGTGCTGATGTCTCACGCGGTCGATGAGGACGTGCTTAAGGCGATGACAAACACGGCTGAATGGGAAAAATATCTCGCTTCAAAGCGTGAGTTGGAACGAACACGAGAGCAAATTGAGATCCTAACCGCCGCGATAAAGGAACTGGACGAGAAAGAAGCTGGATCATAGATGTCAGCCTAGACAAAATATGTTCGACCTGGTCATAATCGGTGCCGGCCCCGCGGGCATTTCGGCGGCGTATGAAGCCAAGAAGGCGGATCTTAGCTACCTTGTCATCGAAAAGGGCCTGATCGGCAATACGATCTACGGTTATCCCGTCGGTCTGACGGTCTTTTCGACAACTAATGAGCTTGAGCTCAATGACGGCGATCTGAAGCCCGCACGTGAAAAACCTACGCGAGAGGAGCTCCTGTCATACTATGTTCGATTCGTCCTTGATAACGAACTAAACATTCACACAGAAGAGACGGTCCAACAGGTGTCAGAACCGGAAGCGGTAGCGACCGGGTGTTTTACCGTCAAAACCAACAAGAGCGAATACAAAACCAAGAACGTCCTTTTCGCGATCGGAGCGATGGACTATCCGCGAAAGCTGAATGTTCCCGGCGAGGATCTGCCAAAGGTGTTCGACCATTTTCGCGAGACATATCCGTGGGTCAAGAAACGTGCCCTGATCGTCGGCGGCGGTAATTCGGCGGGCGAGGCTGCGCTGTTTCTGGCCCAGGAAGGTGCCGAGACGACATTGGCGATCTTTCGCGACGATTGGGAGAACACCGATCCGAAGCAGGGCTGCATTAAGTACTGGGTAAAGCAGCCGCTCGAGGAAGAGCTGAAAGAACACTGCCTAAACCTATTCTTTCTCGGCAAGGTCATCGAAATACGCGAAAACGAGGTCGAATTGGAGAGCGAGAACGGCGAGAAGGTCCTCTTGCCGAACGACGTTGTTTTTGTTCTCATCGGCGCGGATGCCGATCTGTCGATGCTCAGATCATTGGGAGTCGAGACCGAGCTGGCCAAGTACGGCGAGGTCCCCGTTTACGATCCGGTCACGTTCGAGACAAATGTGCCTGGTGTCTTTGTGGCCGGCCATTTCACGAACCAGCGACATATAAAAGGTGCGATCGACGCCGCGCGCGTAGCGGTTGCGGCGATCGCTGCCGCTAACGCTTCAAAAGCAGCCGCATCTTCAGAAGATCGATCGTAAGTTTATACGGCCTGAAAAACGTGTGTGACACCAGGCCTCCGATCCTGAATCCCTGGCCCATCTCAAGGCCGGGCGGGAACACCCCGGCAACTCCGACGATGCTCTTTCGCAATTCGTTCCCGAGGGCGATTTCATCTACCGTAAAAGGCGTTGCCCGTACGGCCCCTCCTCCGCCCCCGCCATCGAACGGTTTTCCGTTAACCAAGATGCCGGCGTCTTTAATGGTCGAATCCGTCGGGGCGAAACCCATGCCGGCCAGTCCGGTATCAATGAATAATAGTTGCGGCGAGTTATTGACCCGTCCCCATGCCACTAAGTAGTGGTCGCCGGACATGTGGATCGGAATTTCGACGTCGTATTTGATCTTGGCGAGGCTTCCGGCATCTTTTTTTCGAAGGACCAGTTCACCTGACTGGTAGTCCAATGTCGGTATGAAGCGGGACAGGAGTACCGTCCCGAGGATCCCATCGATGTGATCGATCCCTAGTTGGGCGGCAAATCGCTGCGTAGGCAGGATCGCGATCGGAAGGTTTCGAACGGTGAATGCGCCAAGTGTTATTTCGTCAAGCCGGCCCTGTATCACCGAAGCCTTGCGTCCGCCGCCAAATGTTCCGCTTTCCTCGCCAAACTGTCTCAGTGACAGTGCCTTCGCTACCTCGGTGTCGATGATCAGTTCGCCCCCACCGGTGTCGATCAGGAAATTGTAATTCTTGCCGCCAATTGTTGCCGAGACTACAGGTAGCGGGTCGGTTTTGACGAACTTAAGCGACGTCGAATCAGCGGAACCAATGATCTTGTAGACAGCATCATTGCCAAAGCTTGCGAGTTTGTCGGCTACGGATCCTTTGCCCGCTGCGCGGAAATGTATAGCCGCATCGGCCATCTTGTCCTGCCGGTAAAATGTTTCACCCAGCAGGCCCTCGGCCATCTTGTCTCCGGGTGTGAGCCGGAGTGCCTGGCTCAGTAACCTCTGAGCATCCTTTAGTTTGTTCGACAACAGTGCCAGACGCCCGGCGAGCATCAGGTCGTTGAACTCCTCGGGACCTTTGGGGAGAGCTTTCTGAGCTTCTTCGAATTGCCCTTTGGCGAAAAGCTCTGCAGCGGTAGCACCAGTCGTTATTTGCGAAGAGACCTGGGCCGCAAGCGTCAAGACCAACGGGAATAGCAAACAGGATCTTCCGATGTTAATCATGATCAAAAAAATATTGGGCGGAAGATCGTTCTCCCGCCCTTCGCCAATTCCGTTTATCGGCGCTTATTTGTTCGCCGTGCGGATCTTGACCCGTTGGTCCCCGAAACTATCAGCGATATTTGAAGGATTGACGTCGTAGTTTGAGACAACAAATATCTCGTCGGCTTCGCCGCCGGTCTGTGTCCAGTTAAAAGGCAGTTGGACGCCGTTGACGGTCCGATAATCCGAGAATTTGACCGTGTACTCGGCCGCGTCCATGGGGCCGCCGTCGATCCGTTTGTACATTATGTTGCCCTTCTCCCCGTCGGCGCCGTCAGGTACCTTTGCGGTAAAAGTAACGGTCTTTTCTCCGTCGGCCTGGTCACCCGGTAGGTCGCTGGTTCGCCCGTTGTCACCCGCTCCGTCCGCTTTTCGCCTGAAAGCAAAAACTTGGGGGCCGCCGCCTTTGAACTTAGTGGCTACGGGCAGATTGGACGACCGGTCGAGATAGAGTCGAAAGGTCTGTCCGCCAAACGACGCATTGACGATGTTGCAGCTTGTGCCGTCGATGTCACCCTCGCCGCCATAGGTGTATTCGACGTCCATTCCCTCAGGTGAAGTGAGAAGCAGGCTGAGGGTCAACCTAAGCATGTCGTTGCTCCGGGGGATCCCGACCGCATGTGGGCCGCCGCGGCTGATCAAAACGTTGTCCCCGTCAACCTTAAACGAGTGCGTTTCGGCGGGCAGTTCGCCATCCTTCATTTTCCGGATAATCATGCCGTTATGTGCCTGCTCGCCGAGCTTGCCGTCCCCGCTGATCGTTTCGGTCGAACCGTCCGCCTTTTTGACGACGATCTTGACGCCGTTTCCGTCTCCCTCGGCACGGTGCTCAGCGATCCACTTTTCTGCGTCGGCGCCCGTCATTTCCTGGACCGTACCGTCGTCCTTTCGGATAACGACGCGATTACCCATGCCGACCCCGCGGCCTTCACCCGTCCCTTCTCCGATACGGACCTTCATCTCGCCAGGTTCGTTGTTCGTGACGACAACATCCATCGAGTGCTCTACACTCTTTGACCGGAGCCCATTCTGCTCGCCCGATCCGATGTTCGTCGATCGCATCATCTTGTCGGGAAACTGAAGTGCGATCTCCGTCTGGCCACTCTCGGACCGCTCTAGGCCCTTGACGCGGAAGTTTCGCGTCGTCTGGCCGACGATACGCAGACTTTTAATACCCCTGATCGCGCTGTCACCGCCGATGGCCTGACGGGCCTTTTGAATGAGCTCGAGAGCTCGGTCATCCGACTTGAATTTGGCACCCGTCTTCTCGACCAGTGCACCGACGCCGACGAAGAAAATTGCGACGCCGAAAACCGTGCTAATAAACCGTTTCATAATTTTTACCTCCGTAAGTTTTGCATTATTGCGTCAATTGGTTCAACCAGTCCCGCACAAGCGTGGCGGGTTTTTCCGCTGTGGGCGGATCGTAGTTTGAAAGGACAATGATCGTGTACGTGTTCGTCGCTCGGGCAAAGAAGATGGCGTTCACGCCGGGTGAGCCACCCGCGAACTGGGCCCCGGCAAAAGCGGCCGGTACGTTGCCCTTTTCGTCCGGGATGTTGAGCTTCTGGCTTCGCAGTGCTGTGACGAATCGAAGCATATCGTGAACATTCGAGTATCCGCCTCCGGCCGAGCTGCCGCGGGCGGGCTGTTCATTCGTGTTCGGTACTCTTTTGGCGTCCATGTAGCCGATCGCCGTGTTTGAGGGCAGCTCGTCCATTGCATACGAGTCCGTGCTGGTCATCCCAGCGGGCTTGAAGACGTTCTCGCGAACGTAATCGTAATAGGTTTTGCCGGTCAGCTTCTCGATGACGAGGCCCAGGACCATATAGCCCGCGTTCGAATATCGTCTGTTGGTTCCAGGCTCGAACAGCAGAGCGTCGTTGACGAAGAACGGCAGATAGTCTTTTAACGAGCGGATCTTGGATTTATCAGCTGCCATGAACTTTTCGCCAAAGAAGTCGCCCATGCCGGACCTCATCGAGATCAACTGGCCGATGGTGATCTTTTCGGCGACCGCTCGATTTGGGTAATCGGGAAGGACCTTGATCAGCTTGTCGTCGTAGGCGAGTTTGCCCTGGGCGACCAGTTGCCCGATCGCAACGGTCGTGAAGATCTTGTTAATGGAACCGAGATTGAACCTCGTGTCGATGTTGTTCGCGGATCTTTTGTCCCTTTCGGCATATCCGTAAGCCTTTTCAAACAACACAGTATCGTCCTTTGCGATCAGGACAACACCGGAGAACAGATCGTCTTTTGCCAGCCCATCAAACAGCGTTCGCACAGCCGGAATGAACTCGGCCATCGACGCGGGAGCCTGCGGTACGGGCCGAGGTTCTGCGGGAGGATCGATCCTCTCGACGCTAACCACCGCGAATTTGCCCGAAGGCTCGATCTCGAAGGTGACCTGCGCCCATTCACCCGAAGCCGCCTGAGCCAGAACCTTGATCTCGGACTGCGTTATTGACGCGATCCGTTTGGCCTCCAGTTTCTTGAGGTCGCTCCGTACCTGCTTGTGAAATTGAACACGCGGCTCGACGGGTCGTTTCTTTAGAAATTCCGGGTCAATGTTCTCGCCGAAGTACGTGGCGAGCTTAGAATCGTCACCCGAATTGAATGCGGCAAAATAGCCAAGGGCCCGCTTGCCGGTCTCGGTCCGGTCAAGTGCGCCCAGATCCTGTGCTCCGGTGACGGCTGCGAAGAAAGTAAAGAATGCGGTTAAGAAGATCGTTCGTTTCATAATCAGATCAAAATTGAGCTCTATCAGACATTCTGCATTGTGGCAGTGCGACGGCGGCAGGTGATTAAGACGACGCAAAGAATTTGTTAAGAATGTAAAATGTGGCAAAAACGCATTGTTTGCAACTCGAACTTAGCTGCATAATGCAATTGTGAATCGTTCGTGGACGACAATTTTGACCGTGGCCGCTCTTGTCGGACTGCTCGCCTTGCTTGGCGGGCTCCAGTACCGCTGGCTAAGCCAGATCAACGCGTCCGAAAGCGAGAAGGCCCACAAACGGCTTCAGGAACTGGCGGACCGGTTCGCAATGGACTTTAATCGGGAGATCCAAAACGCTTATTTCAATTTTCAGACCGAGCCGGATAAGTGGCAGAAACAGGATTGGAACGCGTTCAACGAGCGATACGATTACTGGCGGGAGAAAACGGCCTATCCCGAACTGATCTCGGGTTTTTACTTTTTCCCGGCGAAAGGTGACACACCGGCTCTTCACTACGACCCAAAGGCGCGCTCGTTTGTTGCCACGGACGTTTCACCCGAGCTTGCCGACCTGCGTTTGCAGTTTTCGGATGATAAGTCGTTCAAGCCGGTTTATGAAAATGCCTATACGCTGGTCCTGCCGATCTATGCCGTCCAACCCGAGATCGGCCGCGAGATAATGAGAATTCGCACGCCAGATCTGCCGCCTCCGCTCAACGATCGTAAGAAATTTGGATTCCTGGCGATAAAGCTTGATCCAGAAACGATCAAAGGCAAGCTGCTGCCCGATCTGGCAGCAAAGTACTTCGGTGACGGAGACTTTCAGACCGCCGTCACGGACAAGGCCGGACAGAGCGTTTATAACGCGATCCGCGGATCATCCAGCGATGCGACCGCGCCGCTCTTTGACCTTTCCCCCGACAATTTTATCTACTTTGCCAACAAAGACTTGATCAATTCGGTCAGCAAAGAGCGGCATTCGAGTGTCGTGCTCACATCAAAGGTCGAGAACCGCACGATGGGGCAGTCCGAGACGACGGAGAGCCGGGACGGTTCGCTAAAGATCGAGGTCAAACGTGATTCGATGCCGCGTTCGTCAGTATTCACGGCCACAACCACTAACGGCGAAAGGCCGGCCGGTGCATGGACACTTCAGGTCCAGCACGTTTACGGATCGCTCGACGGCTTTATGGCGGCGACGCTCCGGCAGAGCCTTGCCATCGGGTTTGGCTTGCTGTTTCTACTCGCCGCTGCCGTCACGGCGATAATCGTTTCAGCGGCGCGGGCAAAAGCTCTGGCCCAGCGTCAGATCGATTTTGTTTCGTCCGTGTCACATGAATTCAGAACGCCGGTCGCCGTCATATATTCGGCGGGCGAAAATCTCGCGGACGGCGTGCTAAAAGAAGAGAGCCAGGTCGTACAATACGGCGATCTGATAAAGGGCGAGGGCCGGAAACTTTCGCGAATGGTCGAGCAGATCCTCGACTTTGCGGGGGCAAATTCGGGCCGTAAGAAATATAGTTTCACCAATGTCGCGGTCGGCGACGTGATCGACGACGCGTTGGCCGAATGCAGGTCGCTGATCGCCGACAAGAACGTCGAGGTCGAGCGGGATGTGGCCGACACGCTTCCGTCGATCAATGCCGACATGACCGCCCTGAGCCAGGCCATCCAGAACTTGATCGTAAATTCTGTAAAATATGGCAATGGAAGCTCATGGCTTCGACTTTCGGCGGAGAACGGCGATGGCAAAGTGAAGATCGTCGTCGAAGATAGAGGTATCGGCATATCCAAGAGCGACCTCCGGCAGATCTTTGAACCGTTCTACCGGGCAAAAGACGTCGTTGACGCCCAGATACACGGGAACGGACTCGGACTGAGCCTCGTAAAACGTATCGCCGAGGCTCACGGCGGCCGCGTATTCGTCCAGAGTGAACCGGGAAAGGGCAGCAAATTCACTATCGCGTTACCTGTCGCGGGAAATTAGCGTCTACAGAACGACAGAACATTATCGCCCCCGATGCGCATTTTACTTGTCGAAGATGAAAAAGGCCTCGTGCTCACACTGACCGACCGCTTGGTGAGCGAAGGCTTTGAAGTCACAAGCGCCGGCGATGGGAAGAGCGGCTTTGAACTTGCTTCTTCTGAACACTTTGATCTCATCATTCTGGATGTCATGCTCCCCAAAAAGAACGGCTACGACATCGCCCGCGATCTCCGTCAAAAAGGTGTGAACACGCCGATCCTCATGCTCACGGCCAAAGGCGAGACGATAGACAAGGTCCTCGGGCTCAAGCTCGGCGCCGACGACTACCTGACAAAGCCATTCGAGGTCATCGAGTTGCTGGCGAGAGTCGAAGCTTTGCTCCGACGGTCGCCCACCAATATGAACGGGTCTGTCACGGACGCGTTCAGATTCGGAAATGTGTCTATCGATTTTAAGCGTGCTGAGGTCGTCAAAGACAACCAGGCGGTCGATCTCTCGGCGATGGAGTTCAAGCTGCTCCAGTACCTGATCGAGAACCGCGGTGACGTGCATTCACGCGATCAGCTGCTCGATGCTGTTTGGGGTTATGACGCAATGCCGACCACCCGAACCGTCGATGTTCACGTGGCGTGGCTGCGGCAGAAACTGGAGGAGAACCCGCGCCATCCGCAATACATACAAACGGTCCACGGATTTGGCTATAAGTTCACGGCGTGAGGCACTACGTATAGTACGATGGCCGTGTAGTGGATAATGCTCCCGGCGAGGACAAACACGTGAAAGATCGCATGGTGATGCCTGATGCTCTTCCACGGAAAGAACACGACGCCAAGCGTGTACGCCATTCCGCCCGCGAAAGCGAGAGCTACGGGAACCGTGCCGAGGACATTAAAGATCGGCTGTATCGCAAAGACGCCCATCCAACCCATTAGCAGATAAGAGATCACGTTGAGAGCCGGAAACCGGGCGCCGACGATCAGTTTTACGACGATCCCGACAAGAGCAAATCCCCAGATGCCGGCGAGCAGGCCGCGGCCGAATGATTCTCCGGCGATGACCAGGCCAAACGGCGTGTAAGTTCCGGCTATCAGCAAGTAGATACAGCAATGATCGACGATCTGAAGGTTTTTCTTGAGTTTCGATGACCTGGCACTATGGTAAACGGTCGAAGCCGTGTACAGTATCACGAGCGAAAGCCCGTACACCGCGCACCCGGCGAAGAGGACCATGTTTCCTTTCATCGCGGCGAGAACGACAAGCACCAGAAATCCAGCGACGCTGAGCAGCAATCCCACGCCGTGAGTCAGCGTGTTTGCAAATTCCTCGACCGTCAAATGATGTAGTCTTGCTCTCAACACAGATATTGCTTTACCTGACAGGATCCGAAGCAGTTATCCGGTTTGCTGCCGCCGGAACTGGCCATCAATTCTACAATAACAGAATTTAACGGGACCGGCGCTCGGAACTCTGATTAGAATACAAAAGTATTACATCCCGTAGCCTATAAACGTGCAAAGACCGAGTATTCGGACATTTTCACGGGCGCCGACCGACATCTTTCCGCCGAAACGGCCGCGCTTTCGCCATTTTTTGAAGTCGTGATAATCTACCCGTACTCCCGTTACAGAAGCGACCACCAACCTTGAAAACACAGGAGATAAAAATGAAGAAAAAGATCGTCGTGTTTTTCTTGTTATTGACGTCCGGCATGATCTTCCTGCCGTCCGAGGGCTATGCCGCCGACGAGGGTAATCGGTCGACGGTTTCAGCCCTGGCGAATGCGGCGGGAAATACACTTCAGCGCCGTTACAGGAGACGTTATCGCCGTGTTCGTTACTACCGTATCTACAGGCCGAGATACCGTTACAGGAGATATCGTGTACGACGTACGCGCTATCACTATTATGTCCGCCGCGGACGGCTGTACAGGGTCCGTTACTGATTCAGAACTCAAGTATTGCCTGCATTTACCGAGGCTGTCTAAAAAAGGCGGCCTCATTGTATCTTCGCCAGCGACGTTCAAAACTCGGATTCGGCGGTCGCTCGATGACGTCGTGCGACCCCTGACGAATACGCGGCTTCTTCGACGCGTTCTGCGACGGCCTCGCCGACTCGGCGGTCAAAGACCGACGGGATGATGTAGTCCGGATGCAGCTCGTCCGGGCCGATGATGTCCGCAATGGCATTGGCCGCGGCGAGTTTCATCGCCTCGTTAATGCGCGAGGCCCTGCAATTCAACGCTCCCCGAAAGATGCCGGGAAAACACAGCACGTTGTTTATCTGGTTGGGATAGTCGGAACGTCCGGTCGCCATGACGGCGACGTGGCCGGCGGCGACCTCGGGCATGATCTCGGGCGTCGGGTTCGCCATTGCGAACACGATCGGCTCCTTGGCCATTTGCGCCAGATCGGTCTCGTCGATGACGCCGGGAGCGGACAAGCCGAAGAAAACGTCCGCGCCTTTGATAACGTCGTGAATGGTGCCTTTTTCCTTACCGGGATTAGTATTTCGGGCGTACCAGTCCTTGACCCAGTTCATGTTCTCCTTTCGGCCCTCGTAGATGGCTCCGGTCGTATCGCAGCCGATGATGTTTGTGACGCCCGCGGCCATGACGATCTTTGAACATGCGACGCCGGCCGCGCCGATGCCGTTGACGACAACCTTGACGTCCTCCATTTTCTTGCCGACGATCTTCAACGCGTTGATCAGGGCAGCGAGCACTACGACCGCGGTGCCGTGTTGATCGTCATGAAAGACCGGAATGTCGAGTTCCTCTTTTAGACGCTGCTCGATCTCAAAGCAGCGCGGGGCCGAAATGTCTTCGAGATTGATCCCGCCGAAGGCCACCGCGATGTTCTTGATCGTCTGGACGATCTCGTGCGAATCCTTGGTATTGAGGCAGATCGGAAAAGCGTCGACGCCGCCAAACTCCTTGAACAACTGGCATTTGCCTTCCATCACCGGCATCGCCGCGGCCGGGCCGATGTCACCTAAGCCCAGTACTGCCGTACCGTCGGAGACGACCGCGACCGTGTTTTTTTTGATCGTCAGGTTGAACACCTTTTCCGGGTCCTTGGCGATCGCCTGGCACACGCGGGCCACGCCGGGCGTATAGGCCATCGACAGGTCCGACCGCGTCTTTAACTGCATCTTGGAAGCGATCTCGATCTTGCCGCCCAGATGCATCAGGAACGTCCGGTCCGAGACGTTAATAACCTCGACGCCGTCAATGTTGTGGACCGAGGCGACGATCTCCTGGTCGTGCGACTCGCTCGCCGCGTTGACCGTGATGTCGCGGATCAGGAAGTCCTTGCCGACGCTGACAATGTCGATACCCTCGATATCGCCTCCCGCCGCTCCGATGGCGGTCGTGACCTCGCCCAATTTCCCGGGTTTATTGTGTATCCGAACCCTCAACGTAAGGCTGTAACTGGCGTTCGGCGTCGATGTCTGGCTCATAAAATAAAATCGTGAGAACTAAACGCGAAACAAAAAGTATGACGAAAAAGGCATTCGAGAGCAAATTAGCTGCCCGTAGACACGTTTTGGTCGAGTGCCGGGACCCTTGAACGGCTTAAGAATCCCAACTCCAGACCGACTCCGAAGGGGTGGCCACGAATTTCGCCCAAATGGCCACCCTCAAGTCATTGACAACACCCGACTTAGCCCTCAAAAGTGGCCATTTGTGTTTTGGACCGCACTCTGAACGAAATGGCCACCCTTCGATATCCACTGTCTCACACTGTTTACAAAATGAGACAGGCTAAGTAACGTATTTGCAGCAGTTAGCCCGAAAAAGTGTCTCATCTGGAAACAACCTCTCCAGAGCTGGCCCTCAACCTACCGGGATCTGGTATTAGAGATCCGAAAGCTCTTCTTCTTGCTGCCTGGAACTAAGCTTTCACGACTCCAGATCATTTTTGTCAAAGATCCCCGCCTCCGCGCAACCATCAACGATCCCCGAATGACGCACCAATTCTAGTGTATCATGTATGTCAACTGTGCGAATATGTTGCAGGCGTGCAAGACGGCGAATGACGTGAATGTTCGGAGCGAAAATATTGCTATTTCAGTTGTAGTTTGGTAATTTGCAGACATGATCGCGGAAGAAAAGCTCATTGCTAAGATCAATAATTTGCCGCCGGGCGATATCGACGAGGTGATCGATTTTGTCGATTTTTTGCTGCACAAGAACGGGATAGGCGAAAACGGATCGAAAAAAAGAACGCCGCAGGAAAGGGCGGATTCTATCGAACTGTGGGCCAAGAGCCACAGCATCGAAACTCCGGTGATCGTGGACGACCGGCGCGAGATGATCTATGAGGATTGAACGGGCTGGTAGATGGATTGTCTTACGGACACGAACATTATTCTTCGCCTTGCCCAGCCCGCCCATCCGATGCACGCGGTTGCCCTGACCGCCGTCACGAAACTCCTTTCCGACGGACATAACCTTTGTCTGATACCGCAAAACCTGATCGAATTTTGGAACGTCGCGACCCGTCCCGCCGATAGGAACGGTCTGGGTTGGACGACCGCGCAAACCGAAAAGGACTTACGGAGTTTAGAGTCTAACTTTACGATTTTGCCGGATAGCCCCGCGATCTATGCGGAGTGGCGGCGACTGGTCGTAGCACATTCGGTATTGGGCAAACAGGTTCACGACACGCGGCTTGTTGCGTCGATGAACGTACATCAGATCACGAATCTTCTGACATTCAATGGCGACGATTTTAAGCGATTTCCGAATATTACCATCATCGATCCGACCACGGTTTGAGGAGGCAAACAAGACCATGCCGGCTTCGCTCTCAAATCCTGCACGTCGCGGCGATACAATAACCAGAGCGATCGAAGCTTATCAGCGAAATGCGAATCGAGTATGATCAAAACGACAGGCCTGACCCTCTTCCCCCGTCACGACAGAAGGCTTATTCCTCTTCTCCTTTCCGCTCAAATCACACGGTTACAATCTGAGTATGAAGTATGAGTTGGAGTGGCAGTACGTCGATGACCCAGCAACCGAGCCTTATATTCATTTCGTCTTCGCGCT